>CAXHOW010000001.1:0-30095 GCA_964018205.1 uncultured Acetatifactor sp.
CTGAAAATCTCTCCGGGCGCTTGGCGCCCTTCTTGTGGAATTTTCAGGGTTGCATTACTGTTTGTTTGTCAAGGTGCACCCGCATCTTCCGATGCGGCATTCCGTTTCGCTGTCATCAGCGGCAACTTCCTTAAGATACCACATCCGCTCTGATTTGTCAACAGCTTTTTTTAAATCTTTTGCAGCTCATCAAGCATTATCTTATCTGATCAATTCTGACCTGCTCAAGATTTCTGCTGTCGTACTCATTTCCCCGACAGCAGAATTTAGTATAGCACCAAGAATTGACCTTGTCAACAAGAAATTTACATTTTTTTACATTTTTTTCTCAGCAAGGCCATCCTCTTGGATAATTCCGCCTTTCTGCCCTCAGAATACCTACAGAATATCAAACCGGTACACTTCGGATTCCTTTTTCACTCCGATACTGATCGTATTGATATTCCCTTCCATACTCTCATCCACCTCAAAGACCAGCGCCACATCCGTACTGTCGCCTGCCTTCAGGGTGTCGGAAAAGTCAAGCATGTCATTAAGCAGCATCGTCGTCATGGCCCTATGGGTAATCTCTTTGTTTATCGTAACGCGGTATGTGACTTCGGGAAGACGCAGATCAATATCCTGATCCTGCCCGCTGCCGTTTGCCAGCGAAAAATGCATGACCAAGAGCTTTTTCCCTATGGATGCATTTACGACAAATGCACCATCATCATCGTCATCCGGATAAAATTCATGTGTCTCCTGTCCCAGAAAAGTAATCGTCACCCCTTCCGGAAGCTCCAATACTTCTTCCAGACGATAAGATGTCCCTTCTCCCGATGTGTTCGGCCGGTCTGTCGACGGCTCATTGACAACCGGCGTATCATCTACCGGATCCATTCCCTGAGGCAGATCGGATCCTGTATCCGGAACCGTCCCCGTATCGGAATATCTGGACAGATCCACCAGCCGGCTTTTTCGCCCCATATTATATTTCATCATGGTCGCGGATACGTAGTTTTTCATCACGTCCAGCTGTTCATCTGACATATCGGGAATCTGGTTCACGGCACAGCCAGTGAGACAAACTGCCAGCAATGTGCCCGCCAGCAGTCCCGCTACTCTGTTTCGCTTTTTTGTTGTAGTCCTCATTTTCACACCTCTTCTGCTCCTGCCGGAAAACCATGGTACAAGTTTTCCGCTGTCATAAACCTCATACATTATGATAATACAACATATTTACACGGCAGGCAAGCCCTAAAATCCATCTGACATTTTCTGATATTCCTGATATTTATCAGCGTCACTTCTATGACAGCTTACTTTCATGAATATTCCTTCATTCCGATACTCCTGCTTCAGCACGGTGGCATTCTCCATGAAATAAGACGCTATGCCGCCCTTGTCATAGGGAAACAGAAATTCCGTCTCCACCTGATGCTGATAGACCGCCTCCTTTATCAGGGACACCAGCTCCTCCAGTCCGCAGTCGTGTGCCGCTGCCATGTATATCTGTCCTTCTCTCACTCTAGGCAGTCTCTCCATTGCGCATTTATCCGCCTTGTTGTACACCACGATCCGGGGGATGTCTCCCGCTCCGAGCTCCTTTATTGTTTCCGCCGTCACATCCATATGCTGCCTATAATGTTCATCGGAAAAATCCACTACCTCCACCAGCAGATCCGCATATTTTACTTCATCCAGTGTAGACCGGAACGCCTTTATCAGGCCATGGGGCAGCTTATCAATAAAACCCACCGTATCCGTCAGAAAAAAGGGCTTGTTGTCCTGAACCCCCTCTTGCTCCGGCTGAATGCACCGCACACTGGTATCCAGCGTAGCAAAAAGCATATCTTCCTCCAAGACCGTCTTATCCTTGTTTTCGCCGTATCTGTCAACCATGTGGTTCATAATGGTAGATTTTCCTGCGTTTGTATAGCCGATCAGCGCCACTTTGGGAATTCTGGACTGAATGCGCTTTTTCCGCATGGTCTCTCTTACCTGAGACAGATCGTCCAGATCCTTTTTCAGTTCACTGATCCGATGCTCAATCTTACGTCTGTCCAGCTCCAGCTTTGTCTCGCCGGCACCTCTGTTGCTCATACTGCCGCCCGTCCCTCCCTGACGGCTTAAGCTTTCCCGCATTCCTACCAGTCTGGGCAGGATATACTGCAGCCTTGCGGCCTCCACCTGCATCTTCGCTTCTTTGGTCTTTGCTCTGATTGCAAAAATATCCAGAATCAGATTCGTCCTGTCCGAGACCGGCAGCTCCAGCTCCTTCCCCAGATTTCTCATCTGCGACGGGGACAGCGCATTGTCAAAGATGACCTCCTCCGCTCCGCATTGGCCTGCATATTCCTTGACCTCCGCCACCTTCCCCGCGCCGATATAGAATGCTTTGTTCACTTCCCCCATACGCTGTACAATGACTCCGACGACTTCCTTGTATGCCGCTTCCGTCAGACTCTTCAGCTCCTCCATGGAATGGTCGAAATCCCGCTCCTTTCCCGTATCGAGCCCTACCAGCAGCACTTTCGTGCGCATTCCTTCTTCCGTCCTCATATTCCTCCTATTCTGGGCCCGTTCCCGCACTTCAAGGCATTTCAATGCTGAAGTTTCAGATCTCTGTCAGGGTGTTTTTCTTCCAGACCCCTTCTTACAGCCTATTCCAGATGGTTCCGTCTTTAAACCGGCATTCTCCAGTTCAATCCAGAACAGTACTCCATTGCTGTAATTCTCTACTCCATAATTCTGGTTCATGGACTCCATGATTGCTTTGACGATAGACAGCCCCACACCGCTTCCCCCGTACTCTCTGGTTCTCGCTTTGTCCACCTTGTAGAATTTTTCCCATAGGTGGGGGAGGGATTCCTCAGGAATGGGGCTTCCGGTGTTGAACACACCTATTTTCACCTTGTCTTTTCTTTCGTTAAAAGATAATATGATCTTCTTTTCTCCGCCGCAATGGTTCACCGCGTTGGAAAAATAATTCATTATAACTTCCTCTACCTTGTATTCGTCTCCCCATACATAGATAGGGCCACGCTCCTCCATACAGACTTGTATGCCGTTCTGCTTAGTGAGAATGCCGGCAGATTGGATATAGTTTGACACCAGTGAAACTATGTCAAAGCGCTCCATCGTCACCGGCTCGTTTCCGGATTCCAGCTGGTTGAGAGTCAGCAGTCTTTTTACCATATTGTTCATCTTTGCCGCCTCGTCCATGATGACCTCGCAGTAAAAGCTTCTGCTCTCGGGATCATCGTTTATCCCTTCTGAAAGCCCCTCCGCATAACCCTGTATCAGTGCAATGGGAGTCTTCAGCTCATGAGAGACATTGGCGAGGAATTCCTTGCGCATCTCATCGATCTGTTCTTTCTTCTCAATGTCCTTCTGCAGCTCGTTGTTTGCGGTCTTCAGCTCAGAAATAGATTCTTCCAGGGATTCCGAAAGTGTATTGATATTTTTCCCCAGCAGATCTATCTCTCCGCTGGCGCCTCCGCTGTATTTGGCCTCAAAGTCAAGATGCACCATCTTTTCCGATATACGGTTCAGCTCCAGAATAGGTGCCGTTATCTTTCTGGAAATGATCCAGATGATGACCCCTCCTGCCATTGTTGCAAAAATCCCCACATATCCCAGAAACTGATTCGCCACCTTCACGCTTTCCCGGATGCTTTCAATAGGGGTCTGCATGATGAAAGAAATGCCGCTGCTCAGCCTGCCGTACATTTCCACATACTCTTCCCCCGACACCTGCACTGTCTGTACCACATAATCCCTGCTCTCCTCAATCACTCTCCTGACATCGGAGGGCTGCCCGAACAGATACCCGAACAAGCGGTTCCGCAGCTCCCATCCTCCGTTCCGGGATACATACTGGGCGCTGGAGTTGGAGTCCATCACATACACTGTAATATTATATACGCCGCAGATATCGTTCAGCTTCTCCTCAAACTCATTTGTGCTGTAGCTTGCGCTGTTGGCCGAAAGGCTGATGGTCTGATAGGCATCCATGATCACCTTGGTCTTGCTTCTGATGTAGTACTCTTCCAGAAACATAGTATTAAGGAACCAGCACAAAAGAATGCTTCCCGCCATCAGACCGATAAAAATCAACGCAAACTGCCTTCTGATAGAATGCCTCATTCTGCCTCCAGCTTTTAGCCCATGCCCATAGTGCATGGGCTTTTCATTACTTGTCATCTTCCAGTTTGTAGCCCATGCCCATGGTGCATGGGCTTCCCATTACTTGTCATCTTCCAGTTTGTAGCCCATGCCCCAGATAGTTTTGATGAGCTCGCCTTTCTCTCCCATTTTGCTGCGGAGCTTTTTCACATGGGTGTCAATAGTGCGGGCATCACCGAAATAATCATAATTCCACACATTGTTCAGTATCTTTTCTCTGGAAAGGGCAATTCCCTTGTTTTCCATGAAGTAGGCCAGAAGCTCAAATTCCTTATAGCTCAGCTCCACACTCTTCCCGTCGATCAAGACCTGATGGGCGGTTTTGTCCAGCTCTATCCCGCTGCAGCTTAATGTCTTGCCCCCTGCCCCCTGATTGGTGCGCCGGAGTATGGCCTCGATGCGGGCCACGAGGATCTTGGGGCTGAATGGCTTTGCGATATATTCGTCCACCCCCAGCTGGAAACCCTGCAGCTCATCCTGCTCCTCCGCCCTTGCTGTCAGCATGATGATAGGTACCTTGGAATATTCCCTGATCTCCCGGCATACCTGCCAGCCGTCCCTCTTCGGCATCATAACATCCAATACGATCAGAGCAATCTCCTTCTGGGCAAAAAAAACATCCAGCGCCTCTTCGCCGTCGCCTGCCTCCAGCACCTCATAACCGCTCTTTACCAGAAAATCCCGAACCAGCTTACGCATCCTGCTTTCATCATCCACTACAAGTATTTTTAAACTGCTCATCCCATCTGCCCTTCCCTGAATCACGGTTGAATGTTAAGTTCCCTCTCTTTTTCCCGCACTGTCTGCTCCCGCTCCGTCAGCTCCTGTTCCCATGCGGCATATCTGTCCGTGAGTACACGCTCATAATTGACGATATTAGGCTGGTCACTCACAAAGGAAATATAGAACATGGAAAGAATGGCCAGCACCAGCATCACATTCAGGATTACCGAGACTGTAAACGCAGCCTTCTGCTTATCTTTCTTGCCGGAAACTATCACCTTTGCATGGGCGGGATTCGCATGCTCCCTGATTTCCCTGCTGAAGGCTGTATACAGAGGGATATCCATCACACTGTTCGGCTCCATATCCGGCTGGCTTTTGAGATATTCCTGCTGACGCTTCAGGTACTGCAGCCCCACAGGAGTCTTGAAAACCCTCTCATGAATCGATTCCTCGTATACATAGCGTATGCTCTCCGGAGAATCATAATCTATCCGCTCCTCCAGATACTTTATTTTCTGTTCCTCCGCTCTGGCAAGCCGGGCATCCTTCTCCGTAAAGAAAAGATATCCTCCCACCGCCATTGCTTCTTTATCTGTCTCCATCTGAAACCTCCCTGCGCACCGCCATTGCCGACTGTTTCTGCCGCCGTCTTTGCAGCAGTCCTTGGATTTATGAACCATGGAAAAGAAAAGAATGCCGAAAATACATTATTTTCAAGCATTCTTGTTCTGTATTTTCTGTTTTGATATATACTTTACATTGCTTTTAATTTAGCCTCATGCATATTGAGATAGACATCTTGGATCTCTTGTCTGGCTTTCACCTCATTCGAGAGCCCGATGCAGTCATTCAGCTTCCTTGACAAGTCAAGATGCCCTTCCGCAACACGCTGGATGTTGACACGGATCTCGCTCTCCACATATATGTCGATCTTTGTTACCTTAAACTTCACCTCCTGAAGCTCACCCTGCATCTTGTGGAATCCTTCCTGCAGGTTCCGGACATCAGCCTTCACCTCCTGAAGCTCGTCCTGCACTTCATGGAGCTCACCCTGCATCTTGCGGAATCCTTCCTGCAGGTTCCGGACATCGGCCTTCACCTCCTGAAGCTCGTCTTCCACCTTCCCCAGCCCGCTCTGAAGCTCCTCCCTCGTTCTCTCTATCTTATCCTCAAGCGGCTTCAGTCTTGTGTCGAACAGCTGACCTATCTTTTGTATATCGTCGTTCGTCAAAGTCATTTTACTATGCTCCTTTCAGATGATTTGATGTATGTTGGGTTCCTTCAGAGAAACAAAAAGTATGCCGCCTCAGGCATGCCTTATGTTTAAAGTGTAGACGCTGCATCTGCGGCGGCGCTCTTTTTAAGAGCGCCCGCAGATCCGCATGATTGCCAGATCTCCTGATGGAGTAGATGGGAGTCGAACCCATGTCCAAAAGCCCATTCCCTGTCCTTCTACTATCATAGTCCGTTATCCTGGCCGCACTCTCTGCGGCCTGTTCCCTCCTCCGTCAGGAAACGGACAACCTGCCGGATTCAGTAGCTTCATGATACGCCCGTATGCGCAAAGCTTAACATACGTCGTTTCCCACATCGTCGATGCCCGGTTTCCAGAGTGTGGGTGCCCCGGAGCGGACAAGCCGCCTCAGGCGGCGTCACTCACAGCCGATTAAGCTGCAAGTGCGTACTGATAATTATCTTCAGCGTTTAGTTTAATTGCGGACATGATCCGCAGCGCGATTAACGTTTCGCAACGGATAGCTTCTCCAGCTGCAAGACCCCTGTCGAAACCTTGACTACCCCTTGTTCAGCCAAAGCGGCGATTCCTTTTCCTCCCTGCCGGGGCGGAAAATCCCTGCCGACAATTCCTGCATTTTCAGTATATTCATTTTCGGGGAAAATGTCAACCGCCAGAAATCATTCCTAATCAAAATTTAATATTTATTCATAGGTTCTGAACCTTGAATTCCCTCTGTGTCTCCCTACGCTGATCTTTCCTTGCAATATCCTGACGCTTGTCATAGAGCTTTTTGCCCCGGGCCAGACCGATCTCCACCTTGGCTCTGCCGTCTTTGAAATAGACCTGCAGCGGAACCAGCGTGAATCCCTTCTCCGCCACCTTTCCCGCAAGCTTGTTGATCTCGGCCCTATGCATCAGGAGCTTTTTCACCCGCAGCGGATCCTTGTTGAATATATTCCCCTTTTCATAGGGACTTATATGCATGCCGTAGACAAATACCTCCCCGTTCTCTATCCGAATAAAGGACTCTTTGATGCTGCATTTTCCCATGCGCAGGGACTTGACCTCCGTGCCGTGGAGAGCCACCCCTGCCTCATAGGTCTCGTCTATGAAATAGTCATGGTATGCCTTCTTATTATTGGCCACCAGCTTCTGCTCTTCTCTTTTTGGCATAAAAACCTCCTATTCCGGTTCATCAGCGCCCCGTGCTATTCCGAAATCGATGCTCCTATTGAATCTGTCGCAGGCCTCCACCACGATTTTTACCGGCATCCCCAGCTTATAGCTCTTCCCGGTAGCCTGGCCCACCATTTCGCAGGCGCTCTCATTATAATAAAAATAGTCTCCGGGCAGCTTTGATACATGCACCATACCCTCCACGGTATTGGGCAGCTCTACATAAATGCCCCAGCTGGTGATCCCGGAAATCACGCCCTCATAGGTCTCCCCCAGCCGCTCCTCCATGTACTCCACCTTCTTAAGCTTATCTGTCTCCCGCTCCGCTTCGTCCGCACGGCGCTCCGTCTCCGAAGAATGCTTTGCCACCTCCGGCAGGATACCGCGGTAATGGCTCATCCGCTCCTCGTTCATCCTCCCCCTGAGCTGCTCCTTGATAATTCTATGAATCTGCAGGTCAGGATATCTCCTGATAGGAGAGGTGAAATGACAGTAAAACTGGCAGGCCAGCCCGAAATGCCCGCTGCACTCCACGCTGTACTTCGCCTGCTTCATGCTCCGAAGAGCCAGCCTGCTGATCATAGCCTCCTCAGGGGTTCCGGCAACCTTTGCCAAGAGCTTTTGTATCTCCTTGGGATGCACTTCGTCCCCGGAGGTCTTCTGCCCCGTCCTGCCCACGGCTTTCATATAATATCCGAAATTGTTGATGAAAGCGGTAAGCTTCCGGATCCGCTCCCCGTCGGGCACATCATGGACACGGTACACAAATGGCATCTCCATCCAGTAAAAATGCTGCGCCACGGTCTCATTGGCCGCCAGCATGAAATCTTCTATGATGTCCGTTGCCACGTTTCTCTCATAAGGCTTTATATCCAGAGGATGTCCCTCCCTATCGAGAAATATCTTGCACTCCGGAAAATCAAAATCGATGGACCCCCTCTTTCTCCGCTTGGCCCGGAGAAGCTTTGCCAGATCCGCCATCTCCCTGAACATGGGAACCAGCTCTTCGTACTGTGTATCATCAGCGTTTTCGTCCTCCAGCAGCTCCTTTACGACCGTATAGCTCATTCTCTTATTGACCCTGATCACCGACTCACAGATATCATAATCGATTATGGTTCCGCTTCCGTCGATGGTCATCAGACAGCTCAGCGCAAGCCTGTCCTCCCCTTCGTTCAGGGAACAGATGCCGTTGGAAAGGGCATGGGGCAGCATGGGAATCACCCTGTCCACCAGATAGACGCTGGTTCCCCGCTTCAGCGCCTCCCTGTCAAGGGCAGAATTCTCCTGCACATAATTCGTAACGTCTGCGATGTGAACCCCCAGCCGGTACTTCTCCCCGTCAAAGGAAACGCTGACCGCGTCGTCCAGATCCTTTGCGTCTTCCCCGTCTATGGTCACCATGACGACATCCCGCAGATCCCTCCTGCCTGCCATGTCCGCTTCGGACACTGCCTGAGAGACCCGCTCTACCTGATTCATGATCTTTTCCGAAAATTCAACCGGCAGCTCATATCCCCGCACAATGGACATTATGTCCACACCGGGATCATTGACATGTCCCAGAATCTCCACGATCCTGCCCTCGGGGCTCTTTCTTCCGTCCCCGTAATCCGTGATTTCCGCCACTACCTTGTGGCCGCCCATGGCTCCCTTGGAACGCTCCTTGGGAATAAAGAGATCCTGACCCAGTCTGACATTGTCAGGAACCACAAAGCCGTAATTTTCCCGGGAGCGCTGATAGGTTCCCACTACCTGCGTCGTGCCTCTGGCGATGATTCTTACCACCTGTGCCTCCTGCCGCCTGCCTGAGACCTCGGGCAGAAGCGCAACCTCTACCGTGTCTTTGTGGAATGCCCCGCCTGTCTTGTCCTCCGGGATATAGAGGTCCTCTTCTCTTCCTTCTATCTCCACAAAGCCGAATCCCTTCGCATTGCCGATGAAGGTTCCCGTAAGCAGGTTTCCTCCCGCCTTCACATATTTCCCCTTCGGGGTAAGCGTCAGCTTTCCCTCCGCCAGAAGCTCCTGCAGGATCCGTCGCAGCTCCCCTCTGTCCTCCTTGGCCACCTGAAGGAACCCTGCCAGCTCCTTTTCCTTCATAGGCACATAAACCGGGTCACGCACCAGATCGCAGATCACCTTTTTCCTTGCCTCCAGCGTCTTTTTTTCTGTCTGTTCCAATCTGTCTCTTTCCATATGCCTCCCTTGTCAGATCATCCCGTTATGTCCGGAAAGACGCGCCGTCCTTCCGCTCTGCCGAACCAACAACATCTTCAATGCCCTCTTCCCGTCATCCTGACCGTCCGGCATTTTCAGTGCCGCCCCCTTCACTGCGCCCAGTCTCTCTGGCCTCAAAATATACTGCACACCGGTTAAATTTGCAGTGCAACCCGACTGCAGACCGCCAGCCAAGTACTTTCCCGGAGGCACCACTGTAAATTCTGGCGGTCTGCAGTATATCCTGAAAACAAAAGACACCCTCGCTGCCGGCAAGAGTGTCTTCTTAACATACCACTATAATACATTCAGATTCAGCACGGCCGCAAGAACCATGAACAGCACGGCCATGATCTTGGTAAGCTTTACCAGAAGCCCTTCCATGGAACGTCCTTTATTCTTGCCCCAGTAGGTTTCCGCCGCCCCGCTGATGGCGCCTAAGCCTGCTGACTTTCCCTCCTGCATCAATACCAGCGCGACAAGCGCTATACAGACAATTATAAAAACGATAGTCAGAATAATCCTTAATGCTCCCAACTCTACACCTCCTAATGCAGAACAATCCTCTCTGCCTTCCTAACCAAAATCAATGCTACCATAAATACCAGAAAAAGACAAGACTATTTTATGAAAAAAGCGAAAAAGTCATCTCAGTCATCACATATCGCTTTCTGCCGCCTTCAGCATGATGGCGCATTCCACTCTCTTCCTCTCCAGCTCACAGCCCACGTCATAGGCTGCGTTGATATCCCCGTGGAAATTGTAGGCATTGGCTGCGCATCCCCCGCTGCAGTAAAACCGGGCGAAGCAGTCCTTGCACTTTTCCTTGGCATAGACATTGCAGCACTTGAACTGATCCCGGATATCCTCCCTGAGGATTCCCTCCTCTACATTGCCCATAAGGAATTTTTCGTTTCCTACGAACTGGTGGCAGGGATACAGATCCCCCCATGGAGTCACGGCCAGATACTCCGTCCCCGAGCCGCATCCGGAAAGCCTTTTGGCGACGCAGGGACCTCCCTCCAGATCAATCATGAAGTGGAAGAAATTAAAGCCCTTCCCCTCCTTCCTCCGCTTCAGCATCTCCGCCGCCAGCTTGTCATACTCCTCCTTCAGCTTCGGAAGATCCTCCTCCCTGATGGCATAATCCGCTTCCGGGCCTGCGACCACCGGCTCCACGGATATCTGCTGAAAGCCCAGATCCGCCAGATGCAGCACATCCTGTGAAAAGTCCGTGTTATTGTGGGTAAAAGTACCCCTCACATAATAATTCATCTGCCCCCTGCTCTCTGCCACCCTGAGAAACTTGGGCACGATAAGGTCATAGCTCCCTTGTCCGCCCCGGAAAGGGCGCATCTTGTCATGGATCTCTTTTCGCCCGTCGATGCTCAGAACGATATTCGACATCTCCCGGTTGGCAAATTCCAGTATCTCATCATTCAAGAGCACACCGTTGGTAGTGAGCGTAAAGCGGAACCTCTTGTTGTTAGGCTGCTCCAGACTCCTGCCGTACTCCACAAGACGCTTCACCACGTCCCAGTTCATCAGCGGTTCCCCGCCGAAAAAATCCACCTCAAGATTTATGCGGTTCCCGGAATTCGCCACCAGAAAGTCCAGCGCCTTCTTTCCCACCTCAAAGCTCATCAGGGCACGTTTTCCGTGGTATTCTCCCTCCTCCGCAAAGCAGTATCTGCAGGCCAGATTGCAGTCATGTGCAATATGGAGGCAGAGCGCCTTCACCACCGTCTGTCTCTTTTTAAAATCAAAGACATAGTTTTCATAAATATCGGGGGCAAAAAGCTGGCCGCCGGCCTCCAGCTCAAGTATCTCCTCCGCGGCCTCTCCGACAAGGGCATCCCCTGCATACCGAATACTTTCCGGAACCTCCTTGCCGGAGACACAGCCATGTATCATGTCCAGAACAGCAGCCTTGACAGACTCAGCCTCCACGGAGGCGCTGCTCCTTCTGCTCTCTTCTACGATCGGTTCCACCAGCGGGATCAGACCATAGACCAGATCATCCACTACATGAACCGAGCCGCTGTTCACATCCAGTACGATATTATATCCATTGTTTTTATATTGATGTATCATTTCATACCCCCCTGACGAAAGCCAAATAAAAATCTCCCACGAAACACAGGCAGCGAAACATCGCTGCCTGCTCCTGACTATAGCCTGCGCCTATGTACTTATTTTACCTTTTCACACTTCTGGTTGCCGACGGTGCAGGAAGTCTTGCAGGCGGACTGGCAGGAAGTCTGGCACTCTCCGCAGCCTCCCTTTTTCATGGACTCCTTCAGATTTCTGGTAGCCAAAGTCTTAATGTGCTTCATATCACATAACCTCCTTGTATTCTGAAATAAACATTCTCACTATAACATAGGACTGTCAAGATTTCAAGGACGATTTTCCGCCCCTTTCACCCTCAGCAGTATTTCCTTACCACCTCGTCCATCTGCTCCCTGGATCTCTCCATGTCGCTGACCAGCTTGAACTGGGTACGGCAGCGGTCAAGATTATGATTTTTGCGGTGAATCTTGAAATAGGTATCCCCGTTCAGATGATCGGTGAGGAAGCGCATACCGCATTCGAAGGTCATCATCATGGCACCTACGGGAAGCATCTTTTTCTCATTCTCCGTCAGCAGCGCCCCGCATTCTCCCAGAAATCCCTTTGTATAACAGTCAAACAGCTCGATCTCAAAGTTTACCTTGCCAAGATCCTGCTCATCCTCCGCCGCATAGGTGGCTCCGAACCGTATGCTGTCCCCGAAATCGTTTATAGAGAGGCCGGGCATGACAGTATCCAGATCTACCACTGCGAGAGGAAGCCTTGTCTTTTCATCAAACAGGACATTGTTCAGCTTTGTGTCATTGTGGGTGACCCTTAAGGGCAGCTCCCCTCTCTCCTGCATATCCACCAGCGTGGCGGCAAACTCCCTGCGTTCCTTCACGAAAGCAATTTCCTTCTGAACAGAGGACGCCCTGCCGCAGACATCCTTCTCCACTGCCGCCTCAAAATCAAGGTAACGGGACTTTGTATTGTGAAAATTCGGAATTGACTCGTACAGCGTGTCCGCCGGAAAATCCGCCAGCAGCTTCTGGAAACGCCCGAATGCGCAGGCGCTTGCATAAAACTGCTCCTTATTCTCGCAGGTCTGGTAGGTGACCGTCCCATCTATGAAGGTGTAGACACGCCAGCAGGAGCCGCCGTCCTTGTACAGGGTCTTTCCGTCTCTGGTCATAACTACATTCAAAGTCTCTCTCAGGGGATCTCCCCCCGTGCTGATGATCTTCTTTTTTAAAAAGTCTGTCACCGAAATCACATTATCCATCAGCGCCTCCGCGTTTTTAAACACAGAGGTATTGATTCCCTGCAGTATGTAGCTGCGTCCTGCATCTGTCTTCAGCAGAAAAGTGTCGTTGATATGGCCTCCTCCATAATTCTCTGCGCTGACTGCCCTGCCGTCAAGGCAGAACCTGTCTGCAATCTCCAAAACCTGACCCATATTCTTTCTCCTTATCTCAAGCTCTATACTCAAGACCGCCAGAATTTACCAAATCGCTTATGGCAAAATTACGGCTGGCGGTCTTTCGTTATACATTTACATCGGTAAATGTTTCTGATCGCAAGTATATATTCTCCGGCTGCAAACCGTTGAAATCCGTTTTTTGTCTGTATGTATTAAGACAGAAAGCCCCTGCCGCAGGCCTTCTGCCAAAAACACCGTATACAGTCTATCAATTAATCAATATGAAGTCAAGATATAATTTATGTGTACAGCAGCTGATCCATGGCGCCACGCAAAAGCTCCCCACCTCCAGCACCTTCCGCTGAGCCGCAAGGATCTCCTCTTCCGTCCCCTGCCATCGCTCCATATCTTCGCTTACCAGATACAACATCCTGTCCGAGAGATTGGACAGAAACCTTGTCACCACTCTGCCGAACGCGCCGCACAGCGCCTTGGTCAAGGTATCATTATCCAAATTCCGCAGAATGACCTGCGTCTCAAAATCTCCCGCATCGCCAAAAACCTCCATCAGGTCTGTCGCATATGAATACAGCCCTTTATCCTTGTGTTTTTCGATGATTTCACTTCTCGTGCACTGCAGTTCAATATTTATGCTCTTATTCCCAATTCTTTCACGATATTCCATTCCGATATAAGAGGCAATGTATTCCCTGCTGATTTCCGAACATCTCAGCAGATCCTTTGCCACCGTCATAAGGCGCAGCTTATCGTCATCATACACCCCCAGCCGCTCCACAGGAGCCACCGTCCTCCCCACCAGCTCGTCAATGGTACATTCAAATAAATCTGCCAGCGCCCAAAGCATCTCAATATTGGGGTCAGGTCAAAGGATAAATCGTTTTACTTTTTCAACCAGCGGTTCTTTATCCTCCAATATAACGGCTTGGTTCACTGCACGCCAAAATAAACCTCATGCCATGTAAGGAACGCATACACCGCCCAGACCTTCCTATTGGTGTTTCCCCGACCGCTGCCGCAGCCCCTGCGCAGCTCCTCCAGCGCATCCTTGTTGAAGTACTTTTCCGCAGCTTCTGAGGAAAAGGCCCTGTCCAGCGCTTTTGTTCCCATGGGCGACAGCAGGAATGTCTCCAGCGGAACAGGGAAGCCCAGCTTCTTGCGGGCCGCGCTGGCCTCAGGCAGGTGCCGTCTGGTCATCTCCCGGAACATATACTTGGAAATCTGCCCGTTCTGCTTATATCCGGCAGGCAGTCTCCTTGCGGTCTCAAAGACCTCCCTATCCAGATAAGGAACTCTGGATTCCAGCGAATGAGCCATGCTCATGCGGTCAGCCTTCTGGAGGATATCGCCCGGCAGCCAGTGGAGCAGGTCGATATACTGCATACGGCTGGCATCATCCAGCCCTTTTGTGTCCTCATAATCTGCTGCCAGCAGCTCCTTTGGAGAAACAGCCTTGGTGGGTGACTTCAGCAGCTTTTTCCTCTCCTGCTCTGTAAAAAGGTTGGCGTTTCCGATGAATCTCTGCTCCACCGGCAGGCTGCCCCGGATCAGGAAGCTGCGCCCCTTTATCTTCGGCAGACGCGCTGCCAGCCTTGCGATGCCTCTGCGCAGGAAGCCGGGCAGCATCTGGTAGCGGCGCAGGGAATTCGGCTCACAGTAAATGCGGTAGCCCCCGAAAAACTCGTCCGCGCCTTCCCCGGACACTACCACCTTCACCTTCTTCGCCGCCTCTCTGGCCACAAAGTACAGCGCTACCGCAGAAGGATCCCCCGAGGGCTCGTCCAGATGATACAGCACCTTTGGCACAGCCTCCCAGAATTCCTCCTCCGAAATCTCCTTGCCGCTGTGCTCCAGCTTAAGCTCCTCCGCCAGCTCTCTGGCAAGCGGGATCTCATTGAACTTCTGCGATCCATAATCAAAGCCCACCGTGAAAGCCTTTGAGCCGGAAAACTCCTTTGCGATCAGGGCAGAATCCACGCCCCCCGACAGAAAGGTTCCGATTTCCACGTCCGCCACCATATGGGCGTCCACGGACTCCGATACGGTCTCGTCGAGACGCTGAATCCACTCCGTCTCCTTTTCGGAGCTTGATTTCTTCAGCGGCTCCGGCTTCAGCTTGGGCACAAAATACCGTCTCAGCTCTGGCTTGCCTCCCCTCTTGTATTTCAGGAAATGCCCGGGCTTAAGCTGGCAGATTCCCTGAAAAAAGGTCTCCTCCAGCGCAGAATACTGAAAGGAAAGATATTGCTCCAGAGCCTCCTCGTTCAGTCTTTTCTCATAGGCAGGATGAGGCAGGATCCCCTTGATCTCCGACGAAAAAATGAAGGTGTCTCCGCTCAGAGTATAAAAAAAGGGCTTGATCCCGAAATTATCCCTTGCAGCATAAAGCTGCTGCTCCTTCTCGTCCCATACCACAAAGGCATACATTCCGCGCAGGCGCTCCGGCAGGCGCTCCCCCCATTCCTCGTAGCCGTGGAGCAGCACCTCAGAATCCCCTTGTGTCTTGAATATATGCCCTGCTTCCAGCAGCTCCCTGCGCAGCTCCTTATAATTATAGATCTCCCCGTTAAAAAGGAGCACCTTGTCCTCTGTCTCGTTCAGCATGGGCTGTACGCTGCCCTCCAGATCGATGATGCTGAGCCTCCTGAATCCCAGCGCCGCCGTTTCCGACATCCAGTGCTTTCCGTCGTCCGGCCCCCGGTGGTATATAGCCTCCATCATCTTTTCCAGAATCCGCTCTCTGGACCCTCCTTCCTTTTCAGGCGCTCCGGCAGTCTCCCCGCCCTTGTTTTCCGTCTTGATTCTACCTTCTATGAATCCGCATACTCCACACATAAGCTTTTATTCCTTCTGGGAACATCCCTGTATACTATTGTTACCGTGTTGTTTCTAAATGTCCGCGGGCTTTTGTATACTGTCTTCTCCGCCCACACAAAAACAGCGGCAGAACCGGCTGCAGAATCCATCCGCGCCAAAACCGCCCGCATTCTTCTGCGGGTTATCTTACCATCTATTTCCTATGAAGTCAATACAATGTTTGCCTTCCGGCTGTAACCGCGCTTAGATACAGTATCCCTCGTTTTTCTATTTTTTTTCCGCTTTATACGATATTTTTCTCTAAAAGCCGGATACCCCGCAGCAACCATGCTGCGAGGTATCCGTTTCATCCGATTCTTCAGCGATACAGCCAATTCACAGTCTATATCCGTCTGCCATGCCGAAACCGTCTGCCATCCCGGTCAGCTCTCCTTCTTGGGCGCAAACTTAATACGGAAGACATACCATATGCTCCCTGCCAGACAGATGGAGGAGTACGTGCCGCAGATGATGCCCACCATCAGGGGCAGGGCAAAATCCTTGATGCTGGTGACTCCCAGCACATACAGCACCGCCACCATGATAAAGGTAGTCAGAGAGGTGAAGATACTTCTGCTCATGGTCTGGGTGATGCTCTTGTTCACAACCTCCTTCAGGTCGTCCTTGTGGGTCATGGTGCCCATGTTTTCTCTGACACGGTCAAAGATAACGATGGTGGCATTGATGGAATAGCCCACGATGGTCAGCATACATGCCACAAAGGTATTGCTGACGGAAATCCTTGCCGCCGCATAGAACGCCAGCACCACCAGCACGTCATGGAGCAGCGCGATGATACTGCTGATGCCGAAGCGGATATCGCTGAAGCGGATCCTGATGTAGATCAGCATACATATGATAGCTACTACCACCGAAAGTATCGTATCGGTCTTCATCTCATTGCTGATGGTAGAGCTGATGGTCTCCGATGTCACCAGCTTCTCGTCCACTCCGAAGTTATCCACCAGCATCTGGTTGACCGCTTCCCTCTGCTCCACATTAAGGGTACCTGTCTTAAAGATCACCTCATTAGAATCCTGCACCGTCTGGATCTGCACCGCGCCTCCGGTGATCTCCTCAATGAGGGGCGCCACCTCCGCATTGGCCCTTTCCAGCGTCATGGCCTCGTTGAAGGTCACCGTGGTAGCCGTCCCTCCCTTGAACTCAAGGCTGTAATTCAGTGCGTCTCCGCTGCCCGCCTTGTTCACGCCCATCACCACAAAACCGGCCACGATCAGCGCTGCAGAAATTCCAAAGAAAATCCCTTTCTTGGAAAGGAAATCCAGCACCTTATGCTCCTTTCCCACACCGTAAAGCTTCTCGCTCTTCAGTCCCAGACTATAGAGCGCATTCAGCACATATCTTGTCACCACCAGCGCCGTGAACATGGAAAGCACGATGCCCAGCGCCAGAGTCTGGGCAAAGCCCTTCACAGTGCCGGGGCCCAGCAGGAGCAGGACACCCGCCGCGATCAGGGTAGTGATGTTTCCGTCCACAATGGCTGACAGAGCCTTGTCAAAGCCGATCTTTATGGCATTCCGGACTGTCTTGCCTGCGGCAAGCTCCTCGCGGATACGGGCAAAGATGATCACGTTCGCATCCACTGCCATGCCGATGGAAAGGATGATGCCTGCCACCCCCGGCAAAGTCAGTGTCATATCAAAGCCGTTCAGCAGCAGGATCACCAGCGCCACATACACAAGCAGGCCGATGACCGATGCCACGCCGGGCAGCAGATAAACCGCGATCATGAACACCGCCACAATGCCCAGACCGATGACGCCGGCCTTCAGGCTGGTGTCAATGGCTTCCACACCCAGCTGTGCCCCCACTACCTTGGAGTGAAGCTCCTCCAGCTCCAGCCTCAGGCCGCCGATGCGGATGGTGGAGGCCAGATTCTCCGCTCTCTCAAAGGACTCCATGGGAGAAATCTGGGCGCTGCCGTCGGTGATGACCACATTCACGCCGGGCGCGCTGATAATGCTTCCGTCATAATATATGGCAAGGGACTCTCCCTTGCTATAGGCATTCTGGGTAGCCTGAGCGAACTTTTCCCTTCCTTCATCGGTCATGGTCAGGAACACCGCGTTCACGGTTCCCAGCGTCTCATTGATGGTGCCTGCCCTTGCGTCCTTCACGTCCGTGCCCTGCACCAGTATAGACCCGTCCTCCAGCAGCTCGTCGATGGACTTGTTCAGCACATAAGTATAACCATACGTGCCGTCGGCATTCAGCACCGACTGCTGGGAATAGTTCAGGTTTCCCTGCGAATCCGTCTGGGAGATGAAATACAGTGCGCCGGGCCTGCCCAGCTCCTGCAGGATGGCATTGGCGTCGCTGACACCGGGAATCTCGATGTTGATTCTATTGGAACCCTCCTGATACACGATCGCTTCCGTGCTGTAGCCCTCTACGCGCTTCTGGAGCTTCGCGATGGTGTCGCTCATGTCGGTGGAGCTGGGATTTTCCTCCCCCACCACCTGATAAGTGATGCTGACGCCCCCTGCCAGGTCAAGGCCAAGTTTTACATCCGATGCGCTTCCGTCCCCTTCCGCATTCACGCCGAAAATGTCTACATAGGTCACTCCGGCAAGAAGCACAAGGACACAGAGCAGCACCGCTATCGCTTTGTTCTTACTCATTTCCTCTCTTCCTTTCTTTCATGACGGCCCCTGCCGCCATGGTACTTTATGTTGTACAAAGCTTAAGCAGCGAAGAGATCCGCCGCTTGTCCTAACCCGTAAAACACTCCTGCATATGTCGCTTTTGCCGCCCTTACGCATACAGACACAAGGGTCAACGACAACAAACTTTATGTAGTATATCATAAAAGCCTGATTAGGAAAAGAGTTTTTTCCGCCTAAAGCGATTTTATTTTAGTTCAGCTCCCGCTTTCCCTGCGTTCATTCCGCAGCCTGAAACGGAGCCGGATAAGGCAGCAGATGTTCTCTTTTGTCCGTATCCGGCTCCGTGCGGGACAAAACCTGCCGCCCTTCAGCTGAACATCCCTCCCAGCATCCCTCCGCCTGCGCACAGCACCAGAGTCGTAAAGAAGGAACTGCCCATCTGGATGCTTCCCTTGCCAACGATCAGGGAAACGGCGGTCAGTATGACAAAATAAGCGCCGCCCAGCAGAAGCCCCCACAGAAACCTCCGGCTCTGCATCCCCTTTCCCGCTGCGAGGCCGCCTAAGAATGTGGCAGCCACATAGATCACGATGACCGCGATGCTCACCGTCTTTTCCCCCAGCCCCAGCTTATACAGCAGGAATGCCAGCACTCCCAGCATCAGCACCGTAAGTATGTACGAAAAAAGGAGACTCCTTAGCAAAAACGCCACGGGTGTCCCTGATGTTTCTTTTGTCCGTTCCATTTTTTTCATGTCGCCCTCCCTATGCTCTTTTGAGGCATATCTGAAAATCCGCCTGCCGCTCCTTGCCCGGAGCCTCCTTTCATCAGGTGCGCTCATGCCCCAGCAGTGTATTAACTTTTTATTAAATCATATGCGCAAGAGACACGGAACTTGACAACCGCTTG
The DNA here is from genome assembly GCA_964018205.1 of uncultured Acetatifactor sp. GTDB lineage: Bacteria > Bacillota > Clostridia > Lachnospirales > Lachnospiraceae > Acetatifactor. Next base: position 19,409 of record CAXHOW010000001.1, read on the forward strand.
CCTGATATAGTATATTTATTTGCAATGTACGCTTTGCAGCGTATACAAAATATAAAACAAAAGGAGTGAACTTTTTTGGACGTTCCAGGTGCCCTACAGCTTTTAGTTCTTGTTTTACTTATTTTACTGTCCTGCTTTTTTTCCTCGGCAGAGACAGCTTTCAGTACTGTCAACCGCATACGTCTGCGCACGTTAGAGGAGGAAGGCAGCAAGCGCGCCGCAAGAGTCAACAAGATACTGGAAAATTACAGTAAGATGCTCAGCGCTATCCTCATCGGCAACAATGTGGTGAACCTGTCGGCCTCATCTCTGGCCACTACTCTCGCCATGCGTATCAGTCTGCCGGTTGGCATCGCTACCGGTACCCTGACTATCGTAATCCTGCTTTTCGGCGAAATCGTCCCCAAAACATGGGCAATGATATCCTCCGAGAAAATCTCTCTGGCCTACAGCGGAATCATTTACGGCCTGATGCAGCTTATGACACCTGTCATCTTTGTAGTGGATAAGACCGCAAACGGCATCCTGCGCATACTTCACATCGATCCCAGCAAAAAGATCACCACCATGACGGAGGCGGAGCTGCGGACTTACGTGGACGTAAGCCATGAAGACGGCGTCATCGAAACCGAAGAAAAGGAGATCATCTACAATGTGTTCGATTTCTCAGACGCAAGGGCCAAGGATATCATGATACCGAGAATCAATATGGTGACTGCGGATATCAACAGCACATATGAGGAGGTTCTGGCCATATTCCGGGACTCCATGTATACCCGCCTCCCCGTCTATCAGGAGGATCAGGACAATATCGTAGGCTTCATCAACATCAAGGACTTTATCCTTACGGAGCACGGGACGGAATTTCACATCAAGTCCATTCTCCGTAACGCTCATTATACATATGAATTCAAAAAGGTGGCGGATCTCCTCTATGAGCTCCGGGAAAAGACCACCAGCGTCACTTTTGTGCTGAATGAGTACGGCGCAACCGTAGGCATGATCACTCTGGAAGACCTGCTTGAGGAAATCGTAGGGGAAATCCGGGACGAGTATGACGCAGACGAAAAGGAGCTGATCAAAAAGATCGACGAACGCACCTATCTGGTAGAAGGCAGCATGAAGCTGGATGACATCAATGATGCACTGGGCACGGAACTGGACAGTGAGGACTATGATTCCATAGGAGGAATAATCATTGAATGTCTGAACAGCCTGCCGGAAGATAACGAGGAGGTCTCCCTGCCGGACGGCATACGGCTGAAGGTCCAGGGCATCGACCAGACCCGTATCGTAAAGGTCCTGATGACACTGCCGGAAAAACCTGTCCAAGAGGAGGACGCGGCATCGGAGGATGCCCCAAAGAGTGAATAGCCAGGCTTTCAGCCGAAACGGCCGTTGATATAATCAAAAGTCCTACGGTCCTTCGGTCTGCGGAAAATATCCTCCGAAGGGCCGGATTCCACTATCTCACCGGCCAGAAACAGAGCCGTTTCTTCCGATATTCTTGCCGCCTGCTGCATATTGTGTGTCACCACTACCAAAGTATACTTCTGCTTCAGGCGGCATATCAGTTCTTCGATCTTTAATGTGGATACCGGATCCAGCGCGGATGTAGGTTCGTCCATCAGCAGCACCTCCGGTTCCACCGCCAGCGTCCTTGCGATGCAGATCCGCTGCTGCTGCCCGCCGGAAAGCCCCAGCGCCGGCTTATCAAGCTGGTTCTTTACCTCTTCATAGACAGCGGCGGCTTTCAGCGCCTCTTCCACCCTCCCGTCCAGCTCGGTCCCTCGCTTCGTTCCATGGAGCCTCGGCCCATAGGCCACATTGTCATAGATGCTCATGGGAAACGGACTGGGCTGCTGGAATACCATGCCTACCTTTTTGCGGAGCCGCACCGTATCTACTCTCCTGTCATAAATGTTTTCCCCGTCGAGAAGCAGACGCCCCTCTATCCTCGTCCCCTCCACCAGATCATTCATCCGGTTGATGCATTTCAGAAAAGTGGATTTGCCGCATCCGCTGGGACCGATCAGCGCAGTGACGGCATTTTCCCTGATTTCCAGATTTACGTTTTTCAGTATATGCTTTCCCCCATAATAAAGGTTCAGGGAAGCCACTGATATCTTGCCTCTTTTCATGCCGACTCCCTTACTTTCCGCCGGTGCCCTTTCCGGCGGTTCGCAGCAATAGATTCACCACCAGCACAATGATGATCAGCACACAGCTGACGGCGAAGGCGGTACCGAACTCCCCTTTCTGTACCTGCAGATACAGCTCTATGGTGAGGGTTCCGCCGGAGGTAAATACCTTATGCCAGAGTGCTGCCGCAGTCTCCCCGATTCCGCCTCCTGTTTTCGGCAGGTTCCTGACGCTTCCCGCCGTGAACAGAAGGGCCGCCGACTCCCCCACGATGCGCCCCACTGCCAGCGTCACCCCGGTCAGGATCCCCGGACGGGCACAAGGCAGCAGGACTGTCCGTATCATATACCATTTTGTGGCCCCCATTCCCAATGCGCCGCTGCGGAAGCTCTCCGGCACAGCCCGAAGGGCTTCATAGGTATTTTTCACGATCAGGGGCAGAACCGCCAGCGCCAGTGTCAGGCCGCCGTTTAGCAAGGAGTACCCCAGTCCCAGAACGTCTCCGAAAAATACCATGCCGAACAGCCCGAAAATCACGGAGGGGATTCCGGACAACGTAGCCATGGCAAGCTCGATCAGCCTTGTCAGCCTGCTTTGTCTGGCATATTCGTTCAGGAACACGGCCGCTCCCACCCCCAGAGGCACCGATACGGACAATGCAATTATGATTATGTACAAGGTGTTGACCAGACTGCCCGCAATCCCCACCGTGCCCTTCAGCGAGCTGGTGACAGAGGTAAAGAAGCTTAAGTCCAGTCTCCGGAAGCCTTTGAAAAACACGTACCCTATGATTCCAAGCAGCAGGAATAACGAAAAATATGCCGCCCCGTAAATAGCGGCCAGTACAAAAAGCTCTCCGGGCTTTCTCTTTCGGTACAGCAATATACTGCTCATGCTGTTGTCATCCCCCTTCCTGAATCTTTTTGTTTATCAGCATATTGACCAGCATGATAAATAGAAACAGCACCAGCCCGATCGCAAACAGAGCCTGCCTATGGACTCCCTGCGCATATCCCATTTCGCTGACCACCGTGGTGGTGAGGAAACGCACGGAACGGAAAGGGAGGGGGAGATTGACGCTGTTTCCCGCCACCAGCAGGATGGCCGTTGCCTCCCCCATGGCTCTCCCCAGCCCCAGAATCCCGGCGGTGACAATTCCTGACCTTGCCGCCGGCAGGATCACCCGAAAGATCGTCTGCACCCGGGTAGCCCCCAGCGCAAAGGAGACTGCCCTGATGTCCGCAGATACTCTTCGGATGGCCGTCTCACTGACACTGATGACTGTGGGCAGGATCATGACTGCAAGCACCAGCGAGGCGGAAAGAAGATTCGCTCCCCCGGTGAACTGATGGCTGGGGGAACCTGCAAACAGCCATCTTTCCAGCTTATACATCAGAGGATTCAGCAGGTAGCTCCCCAGCAGCCCGTAAATGACGGAGGGAATCCCCGCCAGCAGCTCCACCGCAGCCCTCACCGCCCCTGCAGCTCCCGCTCCCGATATCTCCACCAGAAACACTGCGGTCAGAACGCCTATGGGCATGCCTATGAAGACAGCCAGAAGCGTACCTATGGCGGAGGTCAGGATCATGTAGAGGATTCCGAATCGGGGCTCACTGGCAGCAGGTCTCCAGACTGTCCCGAACAGCATTTCCTTCAGGCCTGCCTTTCCCAGCGCCGGAGTGCCGCTGACAATGATATAGAGGGCAATGGCCCCCACAGCCAGAACGGAGATGAGGGCGCAGAGCAGAAATATGCCCCTTGCTGCCGTATCTGCAGACAGCCTCTTTTCCTTTCCCATGACGGACATACCCGTAAGCTGTCTTCCAGCTCTGTCGGTAATTTCCGATACCAGCATCCGTCCGCCATCTTTTCCGAACCTGCTGTTGCTTGTGGTTCTTTTGCCTTTATTTTCTATGTATGCGGATTCCGCGATTTCCATAAGATTACTTTCTCCTAAGATAAATGTTTCTCCGGCCGTCACGTCAGTCCGCAGCCGGTGCCAGAATAGTCTCCACGATCTCCTGCCCCTCCCTGCTGTAAACGAACAAGAACCACGCCTGCACCAGCGGAGACTGGAGGGCTATTTCCCCCTTCGTTGCCATTATGTAGGGACTGACCAGCGCATACTCCCCTGCCTTGACGCCGGATATGGCAGGCTCTGTTCCCTCCAGCTTCACCGTGCGGACCATATCGTTCACAGTCTCAAAGGAGAGATAGCCGATGGCGCCCGGTGTGCGCGCCACCCGGGCCATGACAGCACCTGTACTGTCCATCTCATTGGCATAGGCGCATTTATCCTCCAGCCCCAGCAGCTCCTCAAAGGCCTCTCTCGTCCCTGAGCCTGCCTCCCGCCCCACCACCACAATAGGCAGGTCATCTCCGCCCACGTCCTTCCAGTACCTGATCCTGCCCGTATAGATATCCCTGAGCTGCTCTTTTGTAAGGTCCGTGACAAGATTGAAGGGATCCACGCATATTGCGATACCGCAGTCTGCCACGGTATTTCCTATCAGCCCCTGGGCCGCTTCCTCCGGGCTGACGTTCCGGGACAGATTCCCTATGTCTGCGCTGCCGTTTAGGACCGCCTCCGCCCCGGCGCTTGAGCCCACAAACTCCACTGTGACGGTCACCTCAGGATACTTATCCATAAACGCCTCCGCCAGAGCATCAGTCAACTCCTCCATGGAAGTGCTGCCTGCTATTCTGATAAAACCGGAAAGTCCGCCGGAACAGCTTTCCTCACTCTGGTCCCCCGAAATCTGCCCGGGGCTTAGCTTTACTGTCTGTTCTGTCAGCATATCCTGCACAGCCTCCTCTCCTGCCCCGTTCCTGCCGCCGAAGATTCCGGCATTTATCAGGGCAAGACCTAAGACGCACCAGAAGACCGCCTCTCTAGTTAAGACTGCAGCTTTTCCCATCAGACGCTCCAGATGGTAGCAAGGATTCCGTCCGCGATGGCCTGCGCGATATCATTGAACCGTTCGTCAAACAGCCTATTGTCCGTATCCGTGTTGATGAATCCCACCTCCAGCAGCACCGCCGGCATCCGGTTCCTGTTCAGCACCGCCAGATCCCTCCGCTCATTGACCCCCTGATTTTCAAAGCCCAGCTGCTCCAGCCGGACATTGATATTTTCCGCCAGCCTCGCCGCCTCTCCATAACGGCTGTACACAAGGGACTCCACTCCGGCATACTGGTTCGGATAAGGACTGGAGTTGCGATGGAGAGATAAAAAAAAGTCTCCGCCCGCCGCATTGCCCTCCTCCACCTTCTGAACCGGAGATTCGTAGATGTCCGATGTTCTGGTATAATATACATCCACGCCGTTTCTCTCCAGAATACCGCCCACTGCCATGGAAAGCGCAAGCACATCGTCCTTTTCTCTTCTGTCGCCATATACCGCACCGGGATTGGCTCCGCCATGTCCCGGGTCGATCACCACCAATGCCATAAAAATAAGACCCCCACATATCTCCTTATAAGATATGTGGAAGGTCCGTCCCCATTTCCTTTAATTTCACGCTCCGCAGCATAAGAATCCTGCAGATACGGATTTCCTGTAAAAGCCCGGCTTATTCCTCACAGATTAGTATCCACCACGGCACCCTTGATATCCTCGGCCACCAGATGCATCTTGTTTACGATATTCTGAACCTCCTGCCGGATCTCCGCCTGAAGGTTCTTCAGATCAGCCGCCTCCTCAATGGGCATATCCTCTATAAGCTCCTCCTGCTCCTCTTCACGTTCCTTGCGTTCCTCCAGAAGCTCCTCCTGCTCCTCTTTTTTCTCCTTGATGGCCTCTGCTTCCTGCTCCTTCTTCTCCTGTTCCTCGTCGATATGCTCCTTCGCATCCTCCATGACCATACCCATGATTTCATCCCTGGAAGCTGCCATCACGTCCTCCGCCTGCTTCTGGGCGTCCACCATGGTATGGTTTTTGCGCTTCTCGCCCCGGATTCCGCGGATGACTGCGTTCTCTATCTGAATTTCCCTGCCCAGCTCGTACATGAGACGACTGATCTCGTCCTTCGCACTCCCTGTACCTGCGGGCTGCCATGCGGCTGTCTTGGCTTCCATGCGGTTGTTCATATACTCGGCGACCTGATCAACATCCATCTCCTCCACACGCTTCGCCTCTTCTTCCGTGAACTCCACCTCCGCCCAGGGAAACATCTTGGCTATATACGCCTTCTCCATGAATTCGGCTTCCTCCGGGTCCTCTGTAAATACAGTCTGCTCCTGCTTGTACTCTTCCTCCTCAGGTTTCATGGCACTGCGCATATCCTGCAGCTCCTTATAGGATTCCTTCAGCTCCTTTATACGCTCCTTGCTCCTGTCGATCTCCTTGTCTATCTCCCTATCGCCGTTCCACGCATCACCCACGATCTTCAGGGCACGCTCCTGAGCCTGCTCCCTTCTCTGCTGTATGCTGTCCCGCAGAGATAGCCCCTTTAAAAAGTTCCCTGCGTATATGGTTTTGTTCCGTCCGTCCTGTGCGGCGTTATTTTCGTTCTTTGTCTTGTCCGCCTGCGCATTATTCTGTGTGTCTCCTGTAAAGACGGTTATGTTGTTCTGTACCCTCATGACGGTTCCCTCCTTTTTCCTTCCGGCACCTGCAAAGCCAAGGGAAAGCCTATATGCCCTCGGCTATCTGCAATCCTGCCGGGATTCGGATCTCCGTGCGTCCTGCACCTCACTGATCCGGTTTATTGTATACAAAAACAGCTTACAGATTATATCGGCTCAACATAAATCTTTCTTAACGGATATGTCACGAATCGGCCAAAAGTCTGTTTATGGTCATCCCGCAAACTGAGAATTATACAGCGTTGCATAGAAACCGTTCCGGGCCAGCAACATCTCATGGTTCCCCTGCTCTATGATATTGCCGTCCCTCATCACCAGAATAATGTCCGCCTCCCTGATGGTAGAGAGCCTATGGGCCACGATGAAGCTGGTCCTGCCCTCCATCATCCTCGCAAAGGCATTCTGTATCTTTAGCTCCGTCCGGGTATCGATGGAGGATGTAGCCTCATCCAGTATCAGCATAGGCGGCAGGCAGAGCATCACCCTTGCGATGCAGAGCAGCTGCTTCTGCCCCTGAGACAGGCTGCCCCCGTCCTCCGTGATCACGGTATCATATCCCTTGGGAAGCCTTTTAATAAAGCTGTGGGCATGGGCCTCCTTCGCCGCCTGAACCACCTCTTCCTCGGTCGCCTCCGGCCTGCCCATGCGGATATTGTCCCTGATGGTGCCTGCTCTCAGCCATGTCTCCTGCAGCACCATGCCGTAGCTGGTCCTGAGGCTCCCTCTGGTAATGTCCCGGATATCCGTGTCGTCTACCTTTATGGCTCCGCTGTCCACGTCATAGAACCGCATCAGCAGATTGATCACCGTGGTCTTGCCGCAGCCAGTAGGCCCCACAATGGCCACCCGCTGTCCCGGCTTCACATTCAGGTTGAAGTCCTCTATCAGCTTCCTGTCAGGCACATAACTGAAATGCACTTTTTCCAGCGCCACGTTCCCCTGCGCGTCCGTCAGCACCCTCGCTCCCTCCTTGTCAGGAACCTGAGGCTCCTCGTCGATCAAGGCAAATATCCTGGCGGCACAGGCCAGAGCGTTCTGCAGCTCCGTCACTACACCTGAAATCTCGTTGAAGGGCTTGGTATACTGGTTGGCATAGCTCAAAAAGCAGGACAGCTGCCCCACGCTGATGCCTCCCCGGATGGCCACGAAAGCCCCGAATATCCCTACCCCTGCATATACAAGGCTGTTCACGAAGCGGGTTGCCGGATTTGTGATAGAGGAGAAAAAAATCGCCTTCAGGGAGCATTTCTCCAGCCTGCCGTTGATCCCGGCAAACTGCTCCCTGACAGCCTTCTCCCGGGAAAAGGTCTTCACGATCTTCTGGTTTCCGATCATCTCCTCGATAAGGGATGTCTGCTCCCCCCTGGTCTCCGACTGCAGCTTGAACATGGAAAAGGTCCTCGTAGCTATGAACCTGGCCACCAGAAAGGAGACCGGCGTGATGCACACCACCACCAGCGCTATAGGCACATTGGTGACCAGCATGAATATAAGCGTGCCTCCTATGGTCAGCACTCCGGTGAAAAGCTGGGTGAATCCCATGAGCAGGCCGTCCGCAAAGGTATCCACATCCGCCACCACCCGGCTTACGATATCCCCGTAGGCATGGGCATCCAGATATTTCAGAGGCAGCTGTCCCAGCCTATGGAAGGCATCCTCTCTGATATCCTTCACCACATGGTAGGTAATATGATTGTTGCAGGTGTTCATCAGCCACTGGGCTACTGCCGTGATGACCATGGCGATGCCTATCTTCTTCATAATAGAGAAGACTCCCGCAAAGTTCACTGCGTCTTTCCCCACCAGCAGATCTACCGCATTCCCCGTGAGGATGGGAACATATAAAGTCAGCACCACCGTCAGGGCTGCAAGCACCAGGGAAAATCCCACCATCAGCCAGTATCTGCGGATATATCTTAAGACCTGCCTCAGAGCGTCCATCTGTCCCGAGCTTTTCCGTTCCTTCTTGTTTCCCGAATTTGCCGTCTTGTCCGCCGCCATCTCATCTGCCTCCTTCCCCTGCTATGCTTCCCGAAGCCTCCTTCTGCGCTTTCGGCCGCTCCTCGGGATACTGGGAATAATAGATTTCCTGATAAACGCCGCAGTTTTTCAGCAGCTCCTCATGCGTCCCCATGCCCGCTACCGATCCGTCGTCCATAACGATGATCTTGTCCGCATGAAGGATGGAAGAAGCCCTCTGGGACACGATAAAGGTGGTGATGTCACCCTCCAGCCTGCGCAGCGCCTCCCGGAGTCTGGCATCCGTGGCATAATCCAAAGCAGATGCGCTGTCGTCCAGAATCAATATCTCCGGCTTTCGCACCAAGGCTCTGGCGATAGTCAGCCTCTGTCTCTGGCCGCCGGAAAGGTTTTTTCCGTTCTGGGCGATCTCTGCATCCAGCCCGCCCTGCTTTCCCTCCACTACCTCTCTGGCCTGAGCCCTGTCGATGGCCTGCCACATCTCATCCTCGGTGGCATCCGGCTTGCCCCAAAGGAGATTGCTGCGTATGGTTCCCTTGAAAAGTACTGCCTTCTGGGGCACCACCCCCACCAGGCCCCGCAGCTCCTCCTCAGGCATCCGGCGGATATCCCGGCCATTCAGCCGCAGGGTTCCTTCCGTGGCCGGATAGAATCCGGGGATCAGGTTCACAAGGGACGTCTTGCCGGAACCGGTGCCGCCGATGACACCCACGGTCTCCCCCTTGTTTACGGTGAAGTCGATCTCATGCAGGGTAGGCGCGCCCGCACCGGAATACGTCAGGGATACATGGTCGAACTGCAGGTAAGGCACTGACTGCTCCACACTTTCATCCGCAGTGCCTATCTGCCACTGCTCGTTCTGAATGTCGAACACCCCGGCTACACGGTCGGCGCAGGCCAGCGCCTTAGTGATGGTGACGATCAGGTTCGCCAGCTTCACCAGCTCCACCAGTATCTGGGACATATAATTGATGATGGCTACCACTTCTCCCTGACTTAAGTTTCCCACATTGACCTGTATCGCCCCGGTATAGATCAGAGCGATGATAGCGCCGTTTACGATCACATAGGTCACCGGATTCATGACTGCGCTGATCTTACCCACAAAAATCTGGCTGCGGGCAAGCGCCTCCGTATAATCCCGGAATCTCCCCTCCTCTTCCTCCTCTTTATGGAAAGCCCGGATGACCCTGACACCCGTAAGGTTTTCCCTTGTAATGCCCAGCACCTTGTCCAGCCCTGCCTGCACCTTCTTGTACAAGGGCATGGTCCACATCATGATGCCGAACACCACCACCGCCAGCAGCGGAATCGCCACCACAAAGATCAACGCACTTTTTATGTCGATAGTGAATGCCATGATCATGGCTCCGAACACAATGATGGGCGAACGGAGAAACAGCCGCAGCACCATGTTCACGCCGGACTGTACCTGATTGATATCGCTGGTCATGCGGGTTATCATGGTAGAGGTTCCCGCCTTGTCTATATTGGTAAAGTTCAAGCTCTGGATATGATCGAACAAGGCCTGACGCAGCTTCGCAGAAAAGCCCACTGCCGCCTTTGCTGCAAAGAACTGTGCTGTGATGGAGGATACCAGCCCCACCACCGCCAAGGTCAGCAGACACAGCCCCATCCTCACGATATGTCCCCTGTCCGCATTTATCAGATCTCCGATCCCCTCATCAATGATGCTGGCCATCACCAGAGGCACCAGCAACTCAAAAAAGGCCTCCAGAAGCTTAAAGAGCGGAGCTAAGATGGATTCCTTTTTATAGTCGCTTAAATATTTCATCAGTCTTTTCATGTCTCGATACTCCTAATGAATATTATTTCTGATGCAGTTTTCGATATTATCAGTTTTGTTATTATCGATTTTTAATATTATCAGTTTTCATTATTCCTGAATCCGTGAACCTCGTTACAAATTGTTTTCCAAACACCGCATATTTTCGGTGTTTGTTGCTTGTTTTATAGT
>CAXHOW010000001.1:31472-36064 GCA_964018205.1 uncultured Acetatifactor sp.
CATAGGCTTAGGAAAAAGCAATGTCTGGCGCGATGTCTTCCGGCATGTGTATTATGCATTTGAATATTTTGCCCTCTAACCCGGATGACAACAGGATATCTGTCATTCTCGTCCCTATAGGAACGGGGCTTGTGAATTGATGCCATTTTTATAGAACAATAGGCATTACTACACAAAAATGAGGCATGCCGCCTATGTTTTTACCGGATAATTCCATCCGGTTTTAATTTGAGGTCAAGTTCACGGATTCAGGTTATTATCAATTTTAGTTATTATCAGGCTTCATTATTATCAGTTCTGATTATTTTTCATAGCTGCAGGAGGCAATGCTGTATCCTTGTATTCCTGATATCTCCTCCCAGACCAGACGCCTTCCCTCCGGGATCTCTTCCTCTCCGGGCAGCATATTGACTCCTGCCGTATCCCCGATTCCTCCTCCAGTCAGCTTGCCGAACGCTTCCTTTCTGGCCCATAGGTAAAAAAACGGATCCTCCCCGCCACAGTTTCTCTGCCATGCCTGCTCCAGATAGGCCTTTTCCTGCTTTGAGAAAAACCTCTCCGCCAGCCTCCTTGTATCACATTTCCGATGCTGCTGAATATCCGCCCCTACCTCTTGTCCTGACAAGACACAGAACACATAGTCGCCGGAATGGGACAAGCTGAAATAAAAAGGATAATCCTGCAGATAAGGCTTTCCGCTGCTGCCATATCTATAACGGAGCGGGAGGAAGGACATGACATCCAGTCGCGCCAGCAGGCTGCTTACGCTGTACTGATCCATGCTGTATGCCATTTCGCAAAGGCCCTGCTGTACGCTGCTTTTGTCCTCCGGGCTCCTATGCCGGATGTCCGCCGATTGCAGGCAGTCCCCCAGGCTCCTATACCGGATGTCCGCTGAACACTGTCGCTCCTCTGGCATATCCTGCGCCGTTCTTAAAGCCTCCCCCACTGCCAGCTGCAGCAGCAGCCCGGCTCCAAGAGAGGCCGCCTGCCCCCTGCCCGGCTTCATGCGGGCGGCTCTCTCCCGTCTATGAGCATCCACTCTGCTAAAGGCTTTTGTCAGCAGCGTTTCTTCTGAGATAAAAGCAGGCATTGCGGGGAGCAGTTCTTTTATGGAAAGCAGATACCGCCGCAAGACCCTTCCCCCTTTCTCATGCTTCATTATCTTACTGCTTATCATCTTGATGCTTATTGCCCGGTTTCCTACTGTCTTATTGTACTTCCGGCAGGCTTTTCTCCGCCGATCCGCCTATTCCGTAATACGCAGATGCAGCTCCTCAAGCTGCTTCTCGTCCACAGTCCCCGGCGCTTCGGACATCAGACAGGAGGCATCCTTAATCTTAGGGAAGGCGATCACGTCACGGATATTGTCCGTCTGGGCCAGCTGCATCACAAAGCGCTCCAGACCGATGGCCAGCCCTGCGTGGGGCGGCACTCCGTACTTGAACGCATCCATCAGGAATCCGAACTGCTCGTAGGCCTTTTCCTTGGTAAACCCAAGGGCCTCAAACATCCTCTCCTGCACATCGCTCTGGAATATCCTCACGCTGCCGCCGCCCAGCTCCATGCCGTTTACCACGATATCATAAGCCTTCGCCCGCACCTTTCCCGGCTCGGTCTCCAGCAGCTCCAGATCCTCCTCCATAGGCATGGTGAAGGGATGGTGCATGGCCACATACCGCTCCTCCTCGTCGCTCCACTCAAACTGAGGGAACTCCGTCACCCATAGGAAATTGTATACATTATCATCCAGCATTCCCAGCTGCTTTGCCAGCTCCACCCGCAGGGCCCCCAGCACGGACCAGACCAGCTTCAGCTTGTCCGCCGCAAAGAGAAGCAGGTCTCCCGGCTGTCCATCCATGGCCTCCACAAGATTTTTCAGCTCCTCTTCGGTCATGAATTTCGCAAAGGATGATTTATAGCTGCCGTCCGGCAGGACTGCCAGATAGGCCAGCCCCTTCACACCGTAGCCCTTTGCGAACTCCGCCAGAGCGTCTATCTTCTTTCTCGGCATCTCGGCCTGCCCCTTTACATTGATGCCCCTGACGCTGCCGCCTGCCTCCAGCGCGCCAGTGAACACGCCGAAGCCGCAGCCCTCCACGGTCTCTGACACATCCACCAGCTCCATGCCGAAGCGGGTGTCAGGCTTGTCGGAGCCGAAACGGTTCATTGCCTCATGCCATGTCATCCTTTTGATGGGCAGCGGCACCTCCAGACCTACAGCCTCCCTGCAGACCCTTGCCACCATCCTCTCGGTGACATCGATCACATCCTCCATATCCACGAAGGACATCTCCATATCGATCTGGGTAAATTCCGGCTGTCTGTCCGCCCTGAGATCCTCATCCCTGAAGCACCTTGCGATCTGGAAATACCTGTCATATCCCGAACACATCAAAAGCTGCTTGAAAATCTGCGGGGACTGGGGAAGGGCATAGAAACAGCCGTGATGGATGCGGCTGGGCACCAGATAATCCCTTGCCCCCTCCGGCGTGGACTTGTTCAGGATAGGCGTCTCCACCTCCAGAAAGCCTTCCTCCTTCAGAAAGGCATGGACTGCCGCTGTCATCCTGCTGCGCAGCATCAGATTCCTCTGCAGATCAGGTCTGCGCAGATCCAGATAACGATACTTCAGGCGCAGCTCCTCCTTAGTCTTGGAATCAGCCTCGATGGGAAAAGGCGGTGTCTCCGCCTCGGACAGGATGCGTATCTGGGCAGCCCTGACCTCGATCTCCCCGGTGGCCAGATTTTCATTCACTGCCCCGGAACGTTTCTCCACTCTGCCCACTACCGCCACTACAAACTCGCTGCGCAGCTTCTCCGCCTTGGCAAAATTCTCCTGCCCGCAGTCGGCCTCCTCAAAAATCACCTGCAGGATGCCCGCTCTGTCCCGCAGATCCACAAAGATGATGCCGCCCTTGTTGCGCTGCTTCTGCACCCATCCCATGACGGTGACATTCTCCCCTATGTTTGCTGCGGAAAGCTCGCCGCAGCGGTATGTCCTCTTTAAACCCTTCATCGACTCTGCCATACTGTTTCCTCTTTTCCTGCCCCTCATAGGGTCTTTTCTTATATGCTTATCACTTCTATGCTTATTACCTTTATGCTTATCACTGCTCTATGCTTATCACTGCTCTATGCCCATCACTGCTTCAGCGCTTCTTTATAAACTTCCACAAACTCCTCATAGCCCTCGGCCGTCAGCTGCTCCTTCTGGAACCTCTTGTTCTTGTTCATCCTGACCACAAGCACCTGCGCGCCCTTCTCTCTGTCCGCCTGCGCCTTGGCGATCACATCGCACAGCGCCTGCCCGCCCACGCCTTTCTCTATCAGGTACGCCACCTTCGCCGGGCTCTCCGGCACCTTGAAGCCGCTCTCCGTAAGCAGCAGGATGATGCGCTCGAAGCCAATGGAAAAGCCGCAGGCCGGCACGTCGTTTCCGGTAAACTTCCCTACCATCTTGTCATACCTTCCTCCGCCTCCGCAGCTGCCGCCGAATTCCGGAATCGCGATTTCAAAGATTGTCCCGGTATAATAAGACATTCCCCGCACCAGCGTAGGGTCAAACACCATCTTAAATTCCGCCGTTCTGGTTGCGCTGACACTGTCCATGATCTCCTGCAGTCCCTCTGTCACGGAAGTCTCCAGCACCTCCTTCAGCGTCCCGGCCAGACAGGCCACGCCGTTCTCCGTCTGGTTCAGATTTCGGTAAAGCTCCAGATATCTCTTTACACAGTCAGCGTCATAACCGTCCTCCATCAGCTCCGCCTCAACCCCCTCCAGACCGATCTTGTCCATCTTGTCCAGAACAACAAATACTTTATCGTAATCCTCTTCCCGGAAACCGCTGTAGGCTGCCATTGCCTTCAGAATCCGCCTGTCATTGATGCGGATCTCAAAACCCTTGAAGCCCAGCCGCCCCAGAGTGGTCGTGGTAGCCAGAATCAATTCGATCTCCGCCAGATTGGAGGGCTCCCCCAGAATATCGATGTCGCACTGCATAAACTGGCGGAAACGTCCCCGCTGGGGTCTGTCCGCCCTCCATACATTCCCCATCTGCAGTGCCTTGAAAGGAGTCGGCAGCTGTGCGGCATGGCCGGAATAATAGCGTACCAGCGGCACGGTCAGATCATACCGCAGCCCCCCGTCCACCACTTCCTCCTCCGTCAGGGCATCCGCCACGTTCAGCTTCTCGCCCCGCTTCAGGATCTTGAAGATCAGCTTCTCATTGTCGCCCCCCTGCTTGTTGGTCAGATTGGCAATGTTCTCCACACAAGGCGTCTCGATGGAGCTGAACCCGAATTTTCCGTAAGTATCTTTAATGACGCTGATCACATAATCCCGAATCTTCATCTCCTCCGGCAGGATATCCCGCATTCCTGTCGTAGGCTTCTTACTAAGAGCCATAGTCTCTCTCCTTCCGATATCTCGTTCTCCGCATTCCGATCCCCCCTGCCGGCATACTTTACGGCTCATTGCCTGCAAAAAGGATATACAACAAACTTCATATATAATACTATAAATGAGCAAATTTGAAATTTTACCAAAGTTGATTCTTGTCCAAAAAACAATAACCTGCAAAGGATGATGTC
>CAXHOW010000001.1:37179-52502 GCA_964018205.1 uncultured Acetatifactor sp.
CTCCGTTTCATCTATCAGTGTGGGGCAAGGCATGTCCTTTTTGAGGAGGTTTTGGCTTTGATAGCATAAAAACTCATTGTGCAATTTTCTAAATTTGCTCATTTATAGTATAATATATTTTTTCGTTATCCCTGTCAATAGAAATCAGGAAATCGTCCACTATATCATGCCCTTTCAGCGAAAAGCACGAATCTGCAGGTCACTCAATCATGCTGATATCCCCGAGTCCTCTCTCCTGAGATTTTCATGGACTTCAGTTTAGATGTTGACATAACGGGATACAGCGGATACACTTAAAAATAGAATCGCAAAAGAGCGCATATACCAAATTTAGACATAAAAGAGGACATCATGATGCACATTAATCTACAGATACATAATCATTCCGGCCATAAGAATTCTTCTCATACCAAAGACATGACCCAAGGCAATCCGTATTCCCTGATGATCGGATTTGCCCTGCCCATATTCTTAAGCCAAGTCTTCCAGCAGCTCTACAACACTGCCGATGCCCTGATCGTAGGCCATTATCTCGGCACAAACGCGCTGGCTGCAGTGACCTCGTCAGGAACGCTGATTTTCCTGCTGATCAGCTTTTTCATGGGTACCTCCATGGGTGCCGGCGTGGTGATCTCAAGGTATTTCGGGGCAGGCGACGAGACTCAGGTCTCCCGGGGCATCCATACGGTACTGGCTTTCGGCATCGCCAGCGGCGTGATCCTCACAGTAGTGGGCGTGGCCCTCACCCCCACCTTCCTGCGGTGGATGCAGACGGATCCCGAGGTAATGCCTGAAGCAGTAGAATATTTCCGTTACTATTTTCTGGGGGGACTTGCCCTGTCCTTGTACAATATCTGCCGAAGCATCATGAATGCGCTGGGGGACAGCCGCAGACCGCTGTACTACCTGATTTTCTCCTCCCTGCTCAATATCGTGCTGGATCTGCTGCTTCTGGCAGTGTTCCATCAGGGGGTCTGGTCAGCGGCCCTGGCCACGGTCATCTCTCAGGCTGCCAGCGTGGTGCTCTGCATGATCCATCTGCTGAAAAAAGGTAATATCTTTACCGTGGAATGGAAAAAGATCCGCTTCGAGAAAGATATGCTTATTGAAATCATACGTTACGGACTGCCCTCCGGCATTCAGAATTCTGTCATCGCTTTCGCCAATGTGATCGTGCAGTCCCAGATCAATTCCTTCGGAAAGCTGGCTATGGCAGCCTATGGCACCCACGCCAAGATCGAGGGCTTTGCCTTTCTGCCCATCACCAGCTTCAATATGGCAAGCACCACCTTTATCAGCCAGAATCTGGGAGCAAAGCAGTACGACAGGGCCAAAAAAGGCGCCCGCTTCAGCATCCTTGCCGCCATGCTTCTGGCTGAGCTCATAGGCGTATGCTGCTATGTTTTTGCTCCCCGGCTCATCGCGCTGTTCGACCAGACTCCCGGAGTCATAGAGCTCGGCGTCCGTCAGGCCCGTACCGCCGCATTGTTCTACTGTCTGCTCGCATTCTCCCACTCCGTGGCCGCTGTCTGCCGGGGTGCAGGCAAGGCCTTTGTGCCAATGTGCGTCATGCTGTCGGTCTGGTGCGTGATCCGGATTGCTTACATCATCACCGTGATGCAGCTGACGGGGGAAATCGGATATATCTACTGGGCTTACCCTCTGACCTGGGGCATCAGCTCGGTGATCTACCTGATCTACTATCTGCGCTCCGACTGGGTACATGGGTTCGACAAGGATCGGCTTTTAACGTCTTCACCCCGAAAATAAAATATAGGATATGGAATACCCATACGCAGGCAAGGACAGCCCTGCCTACCGGAACCTGATCCATCATGATGAAGCCAACCGACATGAGGACTGTCACCGTCACCATGATCTTAACCTTGGTCTTCCTCGTCATTCCATTTCCTTTTACATAGCTTTCCAGATTGTTCTTATACAGCTTCGTCCCTGTAAACCAGCTGTGTAACCTCTCTGAGCTTCTCGCAAAACAAAACGCTGCCAGCAGCAGAAACGGGAAAGAGGGCAGAAGCGGAAGAACCGCCCCTAAAGCTCCCAGCCCTACCCCGATGCATTGCTATGTATTTTTTGCTTTCGCTGACTGTTCCGATCAGCCTTTTATTGATCATCATAATAAGCCTATGCCCCTCCGTTTCCCTCCGCTACAAGCGCTTTCAGCGCATGATAGCTTTCTGCACTGACGGCATGTTCCATTTCACAGGCATCTGACGCCGCCGTTTTTTCATCCACGCCGAGTCTCGTCAAAAGCCGGCAGAGCGTATCGTGCCGCTCGAAGGTTTCTTTTGCGATCCGCATCCCATTCTCTGTCAGATGAACTTCATGCGCTTCATCCATTATAATGTATCCTTCCTCTTCCAGAGCCTTCAAGGACACGCAGACCGTAGGCCGTGAAACACCGATTGCCTTTGCTATATCCGCCCCATGCACATCCTTTTTCCGGGAAAGAATGTATATCGTTTTCAGGTAGTCTTCCACTGATTTTTTCTGTTTCAAATCTGCTCCTCCTTCCGACTTGTTTTTCTATGTCAAAATTTCTCCCGATTTTCCTTTTTTACGATTCATGAAACACACGGCCTGTCACCTCCTGCCATTCCCTCCATCGTCCCCACTTCCGCTTTTCTATACATGGCTTCTGCGCTGTCTCATTGATGTGCGCCACAGGCATCCCGCACGCCATCCCTTCAATGCCCACTTTTCAAAAAATGCGGCACACTTTCCAGTGGCCGCTGATAAAATTTATTATACCCTTTTTATGAATTTAATCGGAGAATGCCCGCTTGGGGCATTCTCTAATGTGAGTCTTTGCCCGGATGGCAGGCGCCGTTCATGGCACAGCCTGCACACCCGCAGCCACAGGATGTTTTCCCTTTTCTCCTATTGCGTACCATACCAGTAATGACAGCCGCCACCATAATAATCAAAACCACGCTGATGATGATTGTCGCCATATTTTCTATAATCCATGTAATCATCAGAATCCCTCAAAGCTCTTATTTTGCTGTTTTCATTTTCATTTTTGTAGTCAGCTTTGTCGCCTCTTTATAAGGTCTGAACAGCATATAGATCATACCGCCGAGGATGACGATGGCTGCCAGCAGACCGATGACATTCAGGTTTCCCGTGAACACCGAACCGATCTGGTAAACCATCAGTGCCACCACATAGGCTAACCCACACTGATAGCCGATCGCGAACCACGTCCATTTCGCATTGTTCATCTCCCGCTTGATCGCGCCGATCGCCGCAAAGCAGGGCGCGCACAGAAGGTTGAATACAAGGAAGGAATATCCCGCTACCATGCTGAAGTTCTCTGCAATCTCAGGCCATCCGCCGAGATAGAGGATGCCCATCGTCCCGACGATATTTTCTTTTGCCACAAGACCGGTAATAGACGCCACCGCTGCCTGCCAGTCCCCCCAGCCGAGCGGTATGAAAATCCATGCGATCCCACCGCCGATCGCTGCAAGGAGCGACTGATCCATTTCCTCTTCGGCAAGCATCCGGAACCCTTCCGAAGTAAATCCAAAGTAAGTCGTAAACCAGATCACGATCGTAGAAAGCAGGATAATGGTACCTGCCTTCTTAATGAAAGACCATCCACGTTCCCACATGGAACGCAGCACATTGCCCGCCGTAGGCATATGGTAAGCCGGAAGCTCCATGACAAAAGGCGCCGGTTCGCCGGAGAACATCTTTGTTTTCTTTAACATGATGCCGGAAACAATGATCGCTGCCATACCTACAAAATACGCGCTTGTTGCCACCCATGCGGAACCGCCGAAAATCGCGCCGGCCACCATGGAGATAAAAGGCACCTTCGCACCGCAGGGAATAAAAGTGGTCGTCATGATCGTCATACGGCGGTCACGCTCATTCTCAATTGTTCTTGATGCCATGATGCCCGGAATGCCGCAGCCTGTACCGATGAGCATCGGGATAAAGGATTTGCCTGACAGTCCGAACTTGCGGAAAATACGATCCAGCACGAAAGCGATACGTGCCATATAGCCGCACGCCTCAAGGAAGGCAAGGAGCAGGAACAGAACCAGCATCTGGGGCACAAATCCCAGAACCGCGCCCACGCCGGCCACAATACCATCATTGATAAGCCCTGCAAGCCAGTCTGCAGCTCCCACAGCCTCAAGTCCGTTCCCCACAAGTACCGGGATACCGGGTACCCACACCCCGTAATCCGCCGGGTCAGGCTCGTCGCCATACTGTTCCATCACCGCAAGCGCATCCTCGTAATCCGCAAGGGATGCTGTTTCCACCGTTACCTCCAGTGTTTCCTCATCCGCCACCTCATAAGGGAAGTCGCCTATAGGGGCCGCACCGTTTTCTTCCACATAAGCGTCATAACCGTCCACGATCAGTGCCGCGTCGCCATACTCTCCGGCTGCCTCTTCATAATCCCCCGAACCGATACCGAGCAGATGCCATCCGTCACCAAACAATCCGTCATTTGCCCAATCCGTGGCAGCAGAGCCTACCGTCACCATGGATATGTAATACACAAGGAACATGATGACTGCAAAAATCGGAAGCCCCAGAAAACGGTTTGTTACAATCCTATCGATTTTGTCGGAATTGGTCAGCTTTCCCGCGGATTTTTTCTTTAAGCACCCTTTGATGATGCTTCCGATATAAATATACCGCTCGTTGGTGATAATGGATTCCGCATCGTCATCCATCTCCTCCTCGGCTGCCTTGATGTCCGTTTCGATATGAGAAAGAACGGACTCGGCCAGCTTCAGCTGCTCCAGCACCTTGTCGTCCCGCTCAAACAGCTTGATGGCATACCAGCGCTGCTGTTCTTCCGGCAGTCCGTGTACCGCAGCCTCCTCGATGTGTGCAAGGGCATGTTCCACTGTTCCGGAAAACGTGTGCAGCGGAACCGTCTTTCCGTTCTTTGCTGCGTCGATTGCCGCCTCCGCGGCTTCCATGATACCTTTTCCTTTCAGGGCGGAGATTTCTATCACTTTGCAGCCTAACACCCTCGACAGCTCTGCCGTATTGATCTTGTCACCGTTTTTCTCCACTACATCCATCATGTTGATGGCTACGACAACCGGGATGCCAAGCTCGGTGAGCTGCGTGGTCAGATAGAGATTCCTCTCCAGATTCGTACCGTCAATGATGTTCAAGATCGCATCAGGACGTTCCCTGATCAGATAGTTTCTTGCCACCACTTCCTCCAGTGTATAGGGAGAAAGGGAATAGATACCAGGAAGGTCAGTAATAGTTACACCTTCGTGCTTTTTTAATTTCCCTTCCTTTTTTTCTACCGTAACCCCCGGCCAGTTTCCGACGAACTGGTTAGAGCCGGTCAAGGCATTGAACAGCGTCGTCTTTCCACAGTTGGGGTTACCCGCAAGGGCAATTCGCATACTCATATTTTTCTCTCCTTCTTCTATTAGTTATACCTAACCGTCGGTCTGAAAATAAAGGGGATGACTCCCCGATTCCTTACGCGCCTTCGACCTCGATCATTTCCGCGTCCGCTTTCCTGATGGAAAGCTCATAACCGCGGACAGTCACTTCGATCGGATCTCCTAAAGGTGCCACCTTACGGATCTGCACATCCACGCCCTTTGTCAGCCCCATATCCATGATCCGGCGTTTGACCGCTCCCTCGCCGTGAAGCTTCACAACCTTGACGGTATCCCCGACTTTTGATTCTTTCAGTGTTTTCATTTTGATAGCCATGCTCCTTTCCTTGTGTGTGATTTTAATAATAGAATCTGGCTCTTGCCGTATTCAGCTCGCTCAGACCATGATCTTCTGCGCCATCTCTCTGCTGACTGCGATACGGGAATCCTTTACGTTCACGATGACATTGCCCCCGATGGCACTGACTACCGTAACCGCCCCTCCCACAACAAAACCGAGGTTCTCCAGATGGGCTTTGACTTCCTGCTTCCCTCCGATTTTCCTGATAATATTTTCCTCTCCTACTTCTGCCAGTGTAAGCGGCATCATGCGTTCACCTTCTTTGGAATATGTATTAGTCTTTACTAACCCCTAGTGCTAAATAAAGGTTAGCATTCACTAACCATATATTATAATATGACGCTGAGCGGTCTTTGTCAATGCAATTTTTATTGCTAACCGCAGTTTCATCATACTAACCAATTTGTTAGGGCTTACTAACCCATTATTTTGTGCAAAATACACACAACGGTTTATTTCCCTCTAATGCCATTCCCGCTCTGATTTTGCAAGCTCTGCATTGATCTCGTCAAGACTCAGCCCTTCGCTAATACCCAACGTTAGCTTCACCGCATACCTCTAATAACCCTCGTTCACAACCTTCCAGCCATCCTGACCCGGCTGCAGGCTGATGGTGCGGTCCGGCTCCTGCACAATGCCGTTCTTGCTCACATTCACAGTAAAATTACAACAGCCTTCCATATCTCCATAAGGCAGTTCTCCTTCAAAATACTCTATTGAATTTACGGAAAAAACCGTATCTTCATAATAGGCAAGGGCAGCCTGCTTTGCATCCTCAATCTGATCCGCTGTCGGGGGCGGATCCGTTGCTCCTATTTCTCCTTCTTCCTCACCCATAACGGAACTCAATGTTCCATAATATGGCGCAGGTTCCGTAAAATCCGGTTCTTCTGTCTCGTTATCCTTCCCCTGTACCGCCGAATTCACTTCTGTCTCTTTTTCTGTGTTTCCCTGACTGCTGCATCCTGCCAGCGTTAAAATAAATGCCACTGCTAAAATGAAACTTATTTTCTTTCCCATTATCCTTCCCCCATTTCTACTACATTTATTACTCCACATTTATTATTCCCCTACGTTTCGGCTGACTGACAGGAATACGCTTTCCTGAAGTCATAACAAGCTCTAACCCCTCCACCCCTTTTACATAGGACATATTGACCACAAAACTCCGGTGTGGGCAGGCAGACTGGGGCTTCGCTAAAAGCAGGGCAGATATCTCAAAGTGCAGCAAAATGTTTCGCTTTTCGGTTTCCCTGTAGCAAAGATTTTTATACAGTACCTTATATTTCCCACTGTCGCTCTGAAAACTCAAATATGGCTCGTCTGGTTTCATTCAACCATTGATTTTTTGCCTCTGCTCTGCAATTTCGACATTTTTCACCCTTCCTTCATATAATGATATGGAAAAAAAGATAGATTCTGCCCGCAGCAGGCTGAAAACGGATTTTATGCATGGCAAAAAGCGAGCAGATAGGTGGACTTAATTGAATTATTATAATAGGAACAATATGTACTGCCAGAACAGGGCCGGAATGCCCTCCGGCCAACCGGGCCCCAGAGGGCCCGCAGAGACCATGGGGACTGCAGAAACCATGGGAGCCGCAAGGAGTATGGGGACTGCGGAGACCGTAGAATCTGCGGGACTTGTAGGACCTATGGGGCCTATAGGGCCAATGGGGCCAATGGGACCTATGGGACCTATGGGGCCAATGGGGCCAATGGGACCTATGGGGCCCAGAGGGGAACCCGGCCCCCCAGGCTGTCCCGGAGATCAGGGCGAGCCCGGCCCTCAGGGCGTTACAGGACCCCAGGGCCCACAGGGTGTCACGGGCCCTCAGGGGCCCCGTGGAGAGCAGGGCTTACGAGGGCCGTCAGGACCGCCCGGCTATCCCCAGGGCAGCATCTTTGCCGCTTTCTCCGATACACGATTTACCATGCCCGAAAGCGCTGCCATTCCTCTCCGGCCCCATATTCCGGATCCCACCGGAAACATTTCCCCGAAAGGCAGCCATTCCGTCACCCTGACCCCCGGCTTCTATGCAATCTACTATTACGCATCCGTAGAACTGAAGGCGCCCGGCTCCGCAAAACTCACGCCTGTGTTCAACGGCTGCGCGCAGACCGCCTACATGGGATATGCCGCCTTCAGGAAACGGCATGAGAGAATCGAACTGTCCCGATTTTTCATCGCCGAAATAACCGATGCCTCACCACTGTCCTTCCTATGGCGCTGCTCCGAACCTGCTTCCATCGCCAGCATGAACATGACGGTACAGAAGCTGTGCAGATAAAGCAGGTACGCTGGCCCCGCAGCATTCCACGCCTTACGGGCGGCACGAAACCAGTCAATCGCCCCGCCGCAGAGCACACCATCTGCACTGCACCAGGGCCCTATCCCGCGGCATTCACCGGCTGCAAAAACACAGCTGCTCCTATTGCCTGCGGAAAGAAAGAAACGAGGTTCTGACTTATGGCAACAATCAGTCTCTGTATGATCGTAAAAAACGAAGAAAAAACTTTGGCCCGCTGTCTGGACAGCATAAACGGACTTGTGGACGAAATCATCATCGTGGACACCGGCTCTTCGGATAGAACTATGGAAATTGCGGCAAAATTCACCGAAAAGATATACCAGCATCCGTGGACGGATGATTTCGCCGCCGCCAGAAACGCTTCCTTTTCCAAAGCCTCCATGGAATACTGTATGTGGCTGGACGCCGATGATGTGCTCCAGCCCACGGAGCGGGAAAAATTTCTTCATCTGAAACAATCCCTGTCCCCTGATACCGATATGGTGATGATGAAATACAACACCGCCTTTGACGAGACGGGAAACCCTGTATTCTCCTACTATCGGGAGCGCCTGATCAGAAACGTGCCAGAATACCGCTGGGTGGGGGAAGTCCACGAAGTAATATCTCCCGCCGGGAACATTCTCTACTCCGATGTGGCGATTTCCCACAAAAAAGAGGGTCCCGGAGACCCCGACAGGAACCTGCGGATATACCGCCGGATGATGGAAAGCGGAAAAGCTCTGGATCCCCGCCAGCTGTACTATTACGGGCGCGAGCTGTATTACCACCGACAATACAATGAAGCCGCAGCAGTCTTTGAAAAGTTCCTGAATCTCCCAGACGGCTGGGCGGAAAACAAGATAGAAGCCTGCACAGTCTGCGCTGACTGCTATTATAGGCTGGGCAGAAACAACGATGCCCTTCTGGTACTGCTGCGCAGCCTCAGCTTCGACACGCCCCGGGCGGAGCTGTGCTGCGATATCGGAAATCATTTCCTGAAATGCGGAAACTATCGGAATGCAGTCTATTGGTTCGAGACCGCATTGACCCGGGAACGGAACGACCGGACGGGAGGGTTCGTCCTGCCGGACTGCTATGACTATATTCCAACGCTACAGCTGTGCGTGTGCTATGACAGATTGGGGGACACAGAAAAAGCGAGGGAATACAACGAAATGGCCGGTTCGTTCAAGTCTTGTTCCAAAGCTTATCTCTACAATAAACGGTATTTCGAAAGTATATCGTAATTATGAATTGTTTTATTCGCAATGCAATAATCTGTCACAGTACCTTATCTGCCTGTGACAAGAAACTAACTTACTATTATATGTAGCAAAAATGCGGATTATTCATATATTATTTATTACAAAGGCCGTTCGGCGAAAGATCCATGCCACTGATCCGGACAGATGCAGTCTCTCGTCTAATAGCCTTTGACAATCAATCAAAAGGATGTGTTTGCATGAACCAGAACAATTTATGTAACTGCGGACAAAATTACGGCAACAGCCAATACTGCCACCCTTGCTGCGAGCAGGGCCCTGCAGGGCCCAAAGGGGATCAGGGGCCTCAGGGGCCTCAGGGCATGAAAGGGGATCCCGGCTGTCCCGGTCCAAAAGGTGACAGGGGCGAGCAGGGGCCCATGGGTCCTCAGGGCATCCCCGGCGAACCGGGTGCAAGAGGCCCCAGAGGAAATACCGGCCCCGTCGGGCCTACTGGAAACACGGGACCCAGAGGCCCTCAGGGCCCCAGAGGCTACGCGGGCCCTCAGGATATTCAGGGTGTTCAGGGCGTCAGAGGCGATATCGGCCCGAAGGGCGATCCCGGCTGCGAAGGGCCTAAAGGTGACATGGGACCCATAGGGCCCATCGGAAACACCGGCCCGGCCGGCCCTGTGGGCCCTCAGGGCGACATGGGTCCTCAGGGCCCCAGAGGCATCCCCGGGATAACCGGCCCTACCGGCGCCACAGGACCAATGGGACCTCAGGGTGTGACCGGCCCTCAGGGTATACAAGGCGTAACCGGACCAATCGGGCCGCAAGGGCCGAAGGGCTGCCCTGGTGATACCGGCGCCACCGGGCCTACCGGCGCGGACGGGCCTACCGGCGCGAACGGTACTGGTGCCATCATTCCCTTTGCATCCGGCCTTCCCGTCACGCTGACAACAATCGCAGGCGGACTTGTAGGACTCCCCGCTTTCATAGGCTTCGGAAGCAGCGCACAAGGGATTACTGCCCTTGGTGCCACGATAGATATCACCAATGCCAGCGGAACCCTTTCCAACTTCGCGTTTCAGGTTCCCCGTGCCGGGACGATCACTTCATTCAGCGCTTTCTTCAGCACGACAGCAGCGCTTTCCCTGATTGGATCCACTGTCGTGGTAACTGCGCAGATATACCAGTCCGCAACGCCGAACAACGTATTTACGCCGATTGCCGGAACGCTGATCAATCTTACCCCTTCCCTTACCGGGGTTATCTCCATCGGAACGCTGCTGAACGGCTCCCTCACGGGGCTCAGCATCCCCGTCACGGCCCGAACCAGACTGATGCTGGTGCTTTCCGCATCCGCAAGCGGGCTGACACTGCTCAATACCATCGTCGGATATGCCAGTGCAGGGCTGGGAATCACCTGATCGGTCAAGACACCAACGATAAAGCCGGAAAAGCGGAGGACGAAAGTCCTCCGCTTTCTCTCTATTTGCTATCCGCTGTCCTCCCCTTCAACATCCGGAGTGCAGGCTGCAAGTACGGCAAGCAGGCTATCAGCCCTGAGTTTCCGAGAGTACTCTATCGTTAAAAGGAGATACAAATTCAGAAAACAGAGCAGCTCCCGTAGCCGGCAAAAGCTCAAAAAGCGAAAAAAATCAAACCGCAGAATCCTCCTTTCTGTGATTTATCCAATTGATTTTCCCAGTTCATAAGCCTTTTGAAGCTCCGGCTTCCCTTCAATATCTCCCACATGCCCATTCCTTCCGGCAAGAACATGGCCAAGATTTTTCCATCTCAGGTGTTCCATCAAATGCTCATAATAAAGAAGAACATCCTCAAATCCATTTCCCTCAGCCGCCATCAGCAGTGCAGACGCCCTATTATTTCCCCTGAGGAGATTCCCATCACCTTCTTCCAGCGCAAACAGGCGGTCAATGGTCGTTCGGATCTGTCCGCTCATAGTCCAGTAATACAGCGGTGTAGCAAGCACGACCACTTCGGATTCTTTAACTGCCGGATATATTTTGTTCATATCGTCCTTCTGGACACAAGGGCACTCCCTGCTGCTATGGCCGCCAAAGCAGCCTTTGCAGCCATGGATATCCATGCTATCAAGGAAGAATTCTGTCACTGTATTCCCTGCTTCTTCCGCACCTCTGGTAAATTCTGCAGCCAATGCTGCGGTATTCCCATTCTTCCGGGGACTCCCGTTTAAAACAACAATTTTCTTACCCATATGGGCCTCCTTAGATTGCATCAGCCAAAGCCGCTGCTTTTTTACAACCATCTGTCTTGTCAATATCTCCAACATTCAGCACACCGGGAATTAAGACCTCGCCGACCATCTTCCATTTATTCAAAGCGCACATACGCTCAACTGGTATGCGGACTCCATCCATGACGGACATATCATCTTCCTCACAGCAGGTGATCAACGCACATTCTTTGCCGGCAATATCCTTACCGCCGACAACCAGAGAGAAAATACGGTCAATGACACCCTTGATCTGCGCTGGGATAGAATACCAGTAAACCGGCATGGTAAACACGATTGCATCCGCTTCCAGAATTGCCGGCGCTATCGTATTAAAGTCATCATCAAAGGTACAAGCTTTCCCTGTAGAGAAACAGGTCTCACAGGCACGGCATCCACCTACTTTCTTCATAGCTGCATCAAAACGGATAATGGTATGCCCTTTCCCCTCTGCCGCCTTGATGAACGCATCCGTCATGGCAAAGCTGTTCCCGTTTTTGCGTGGACTCCCTGTTATAACAACGATTTTCTTACTCATAAAATGATTCCTCCTCTACTACAATATATTTATGGTTAATACCCCTTACAGCCAATAAGGAATTGCCCATCTATTTATAGTTTACCTGCAAGATTGACTTTTCCTGCTGTTGATATTATAATTATAACGAGAATGAAACAGAAAACAAGTACGCACCTTCAAGTGCGATACTAACATATACGTTATATACTTACCTGAAGGAGAGTGTAAAAATGAACCAACGCTGTATATCGAAAGAATGCTTAAATGACACTGGCTTCAGCTATACTTTATCACTTATCAACGGAAAATATAAAATGACGATTCTTTACACGCTGATGGAATTTGGTATTGTCCGATTCAATGAAATGAAAAAATATATTGGAGAGATTTCCTTTAAAACCCTCAGTTCCACTTTGAAGGAGCTGGAAGCAGATCAACTTGTTCATCGCAAAGAATATCCTCAGATTCCACCAAAAGTCGAATACAGTCTAACTGAGCGCGGAAAGTCCTTAATACCAATTCTTGATGGAATGTGTGAATGGGGAAATAAAAATAGGCTGCCTTAAATCCCTATCGTTAAAAAATGCGGAAAACCGCGGGCCCTTCCCACAGTGCCCGCAGACAAAGAAAAGATTCCTCCTGCTTGTCTTCCGTCCGCTCACGTCAAGCCCCAAAAGGTTATCATTCGTCCTCTTAAAAACCTTCTGGGAGACAAGCTCCTCATACTGTCCGTCTATTACAATCCACTTCTCTCTGGGCTGCTCCACCCGTTTCTTATCGGTATCCATCCCGCACTTCGCACGGCTCCGGAACAGCGTTCCCAGTATTCCCGTTTTTTGCCGCCTCAATCAATGCCTATGCCCCCGGCCTGCAAAAACCAACTCCGAAATATCCGTCATCACAAAA
Organism: uncultured Acetatifactor sp.; assembly: GCA_964018205.1. Taxonomy (GTDB): domain Bacteria; phylum Bacillota; class Clostridia; order Lachnospirales; family Lachnospiraceae; genus Acetatifactor. Next base: position 50,119 of record CAXHOW010000001.1, read on the forward strand.
CTCCGTGATACTGTATTCCAATCCCCGCAGCAATTCCTCTATATGCCTTGTCAGAAGCGCTCTCTGCGCTGAAATGCTGTTGCTCTCGCTCTTGGGGTCCCTGATATCTTCATCCGCCAGAGACAGCCTGATACAGATCGCTGCTTTTGGTTCTTTCATATGCCGCCACTATCCGTATCAGAGTATTTGATGCGCAGCCAGAAATACAGATGCGGTTTTCAGTGCAAGAAGGTGTCCGCAGTTTGACGGGATAAACCCATATTCTATCTTCAGACGGATATCACGGTTCTCTCTGGCCGCCTCCCTCATGCTCTGCATGGATGCGCCGCCCTTGCCGCTGCAAACACCTGCTCATCACTTGCGTCCGGATTTCCTATGCGGATATTTTCCTTGATGGAGCAGCGGAACAGGAAATTATCCTGCGCCACAAAGCTGACAATGCCGTAAAGCTGTGCAAGGGGCATTTCCCGGATATCCACGCCGCCGATGGAAATCCCTCCGGAAGACACATCATAAAAGCTTGATCTTTTCCGGCACCGCGTACAGTTCCCCAAAGATATGTTCAATCGAATCTGCTCCATGCACCACATAAGGATAAATGCTGCCGCAGAACTTATCCTGCAGTGCCCGCAGGTTCACGGGAAAATGCATTGTGCAGGCAATGAAACCGCCAAGCCACAACAGCCTGAAAATCTCCATATGTGTATACTCAGCCAGCTCCCAAAGCCGATCACTTCCTCCAAGTCATGGAAAATAAAAATGATCGGGAACAGCCATATGTACTCATCCATAAGAAGCTCCCTTCAAAGTAATGTGCATACCCACGCCGCCGCTAATGCAATAAAAGGATACACAATAATACGGATAAACTGCTCTTTACAGTTGAAACCAAACTGATGATACCCTGCACACCCTTCCGTTTCCGGATAATAATGCCGGTAAAAATGTGACTTTGTAAGCAGGAACCAGTTCAGAAAAATAATGTCAAACGCTTTCATCAGGTACAGCATAGCCAAAAACCGGCCCGCAAACTGCCAAAAGGAAAAATCATGCCGGAGCCCGTCCCATGCACCATACAGAAACGCCGCCGGAAACAGCAATACGGCAATTGCCAAAAGCACTCACCCGATTGCCCTTGCGCCACGAAAAGGGTCTTCATGCTCGAAAGCCGCTGCCTGTAAATCCTTTGGCGCAGACTTAAAAAGCCGCCTGTCCTGCACCAGCGCCACAGCCGCAAATATCATGAGAAACAACGTCGCCATCAAAGCCAGCGACAAGACCAGCGTTACAAGCATATTTTGCTGCACCTCCATACTTCATTTAAATTTTCTTCTGCTTCTTTTTGTATCCGCAGTCACAATACGACCCGCCGGAAGCCAGTGTATACTCCCGGACGAAGTCCGATGCACCGCCCGCCTCGCTTATGGTATGATCCAGCTGGCACATGGCAGGGACAAGGTCGTACAGCCCCAGCTCTCGCATCAAGGTGCAGATGCCGCAGGCGGTAAAGCGGGCTTCATAACCGCTGCCGTCCGGATAAGAATAAAACTCCATATTCCACGAATAGGGATTCCTGTCAGCAGCCTTTAGCCGCTCCGTGACTTTCATGGAAGAAATGTCCTTATCAGAAAACTTGGATTTCCCACTCTGACGGCAGAACCACTTCATGGCAGGGGCGAAACCACAAAACCCGCCGCACACAAGCAGAGCCAAGCGTTGTCCCAAGGAACGGTATCAGGGTGCCCTGAAATACTTCCGTCTGCATGGCATCACCTCCCAAACAGTCCTTTCTTCTCATACGGCTCACTGCTTACGGATACGGCATCGTATCCCGCTTTTGCCACCACATCTTTAAGTTCCTGCTCCGAGATGTCCTTCTCCGCAAGAATGACTGTCTGTTTCTTTGTATGTGAGCTTGTTACCTTTTTTACCCGAAAGGCATTTCTCACAGCTTCGTTGATGTGCGCCTCGCACATACCGCAGGCCATCCCCTCTATACCCACTGTAATCTTCACCATAAAACCCCCTCCTTGCTTTCCTGACTTTAGTTAGTGTAAACTAACTCGTATCTCTAAAAAATGCAGCCGCTTTGTATTAGCAGCCACTAACTCAATTTCAAGTATACCTCTTATACCTTGCTTTTGTCAATAGGATAGAAAACTGTTTGCAGAATTTTCACACTCCGACCACAGCCTTATAACAGTAAGGGGAAATGTGAGATTTCTGGATTGTAAAAAACGCAAAGGAGACACCATACAAAACGATGCCTCCTTGCTCTTAAAAATGGTTCTTTAAGAAATCTCCAATCTATAAATGAGCAAATTAAGAAAATTGCACAATGAGTTTTTATGCTATCAAAGCCAAAACCTCCTCAAAAAGGACAT
>CAXHOW010000001.1:52874-56316 GCA_964018205.1 uncultured Acetatifactor sp.
CTTCATACCGATAGACATAATAGCTCCTGCTGCCAACGGTCACGAGGCTGACAGCGGCATCTGTCTTCCGTAAATGGAGGGCAAACTCACTTACCTTCTGCTTTATGCCGCAGGGGTACAGTACCCGGTTTGTTTTCAGTGCGCCAATGGTATAGAAGCCCTTTTTGATAAAGGCGTCCATGATGTCACCGCATGTATACCAGCTGTCGCAGAGAAAATAAGATACAACCGGCGGTACGGGCAGTCCATCCGCAATGTCCTGTACGATCTTCACCTTTGATCTGGACTTGTCGTACATGACGATGGCATAATTAAGGACGATGCCGTTGCAGGAGAGCATAACAGCCACGGCCTGATGCCCATAGTCCTGCTTCCCCTTGAGGTGGGACTGATGGAAATACGCGTCTTCAATCGGATGCAGAGCCCGTGACGAAGGCTTTGTCTTGGAGGAGATGGTATCATCCACAATGCAGAACACAGGCTTTCCGGACTGCCGTGCTTCCTGATAGATGAACTGGATGACGGTGCTCTTTAGTATGTCTTCCAGTTTGGTGTCATCCCATTTCCCTTTATTAAGGAAATGGGCAACCGTGGTACGGTGGCAGGGGCTGTATTTTTCAAAATCGACAGTCTTTCCATGATACCCGAGAGAAAAGCAGGATATCAGTATGGCCATGATGTGCTTCATGACTGTCTGGGGAAAGACGCGGCATAAATTTAATTTTTTAAAGCAGTTGTAAAGCAGCCTTGAATGGTATATACTGTTTTCCATAAGACATCATCCTTTGCAGGTTATTGTATTTCTTAGCAGAAACAGTATACACCCGCAGAGGCGTGATGTCTTTAGTTTTAAGCCATTTTTAGTAACTTTGGTAAAATTTCAAATTTGCTCATTTATAGCTCCAATATCACTTTTAATACATATAGACCGGGCCTCGATTTCCTTTGGGGCAAATGCCTCCTGAAAGTTGACGCAGGCATAGAGCGCGTTTGGGTTCTCTAAGGTGTACTTCCAGAACGGGCATTTGATAATCATAGGTGTATTGCCGCCCACGCCCAATTCCAGAAAAACCACCCGTAGCCCATCGTACCGCCGCAAAAAGTCTTCATACCGCTGTGCCGCAGCGTACCAACCATCATCCTGTACAAAAGTGTCATCACAGCGCAGATTCATAGTCATAGGCTTTCCGCAGACAGGACAGCGGGGAACCAGTTCCGAGGGAATCTTCATATCCCGCTGTTCTGCCCACATCCGGCGAACAAGTTCCTCATTGTCATAGGTGCGCTGATGGCAAGGGTCGGAGCATTGCCACAGGCCGTAGTCCCCTTGGGTATAGAACAGCCGCTTCTTGTCAAATCCCGCAAGCTGGAATTGATGATCCACATTGGTGGTAAGAACAAAATAATCTTTGCTCTCGACCAGCTTTCGCAGACTGTCATAGACAGGTTTCGGGGCGCGTTCATAACGGTTCACCATGATATGGCGGCTCCACCATGCCCAATATTCCTCCTGTGATTCAAAGGGATAGAACCCCCCAGAGTACATATCCCGGATGCCGTACTTCTCCTTGAAGTCCCCGAAGTTTTTCTCAAACCGCTCCCCGGAATAAGTCAGCCCCGCAGAGGTAGACAGTCCTGCCCCCGCTCCGATTACTACGGCATCGCATTCCTCAATCGCCAGCTTCAGCCGCTCGATCTGGTCCGAGCAGACGACGGTAGATTTCCGCGTCAGTATCCTTGAAAACATTGAAAATCACCTTCTTGATGGAAATATTCTGCCGGAGAAAATCAGTGACATTTTTCACGGCAATTTCAGCTGCTTCTTGATTTGGAAAATGAAATTCTCCGGTAGAGATGCAGCAGAAACGCCACGCTTTTTAGACCATGCCTTGCTGCCAGTTCCAGACAAGAGCGGTAGCAGGATGCCAGTTCTTCTCTGTCATGCTTGGTAACGCAGCCTTGAACAATGGGGCCGACTGTATGGAGAACATACTGAGCAGGAAGGTTATATCCCTTTGTCAGCTTGGCGCGGCCTGCTGGTTCTGGGTGGCCCTGGGCCTGCATGATTTGATTGCACTCGTCTCGAAGCTGGAGGCCCGCCGCCGAATGGATGGCGTTATCAATGCAACCGTGGCAGGGACAGAAACAGCCCAGCAGGGCGGAGTTGTCAGCGTCTACGATTGCATCCACCTGCAAACGGGTAATGTCCCCCTGCCAGATGGAAATTTGAGGATAGGCGGCGATAGACGGGATTTCCGATCCATCCACCACGCCCCGTTCTTCCTGCTCCGCAGACAGCAGTGCATCCTGATCGGCAAGAAATGTTTGATCCAGAGGTATGGGAGGCCGTACATTCATCAGACTGCGGAGCAGGCGGCGTTGGGCGGTTTCCTCTGGTGGAAATTGTGCGGCCTGCACGCAATATTCCGGCATCTCATCCAGCAGAAATCGGTTCAAACGTTGTATTTGTTCCAGTCGGTTCATAGGGATCTCCTGTTCAGCCCAGCTTTTCCACGGCTTTCACCGGGCAAATGCGGAAACAGTTGCCGCAATGGATACAGTGAGCGGGGTCGATCACACAGGTCTGAGCCAGGCCGTTCTGGTCCAGAGTAGCGAATACACTATAAATTCAGATTTTCCGCTCTGTTTAGTTTTCTGATAAATGGGAATTATTGCTTAGGAAAAACAAGCAAATTTTTCACTTCGAAACAATTCACTCACGATATGCCAATTTTCGCTTGCATTTTCAGTTTCTAACCAAATACCCATTAACGGGCCAGACTCTCCATCCTCTGTGTCTATAAAGTCTAAAAGTTACTTTGTATCAAAGAACCTGATACTTCCTCAATACGGTCTGATTCAGAATATCTCAAATCCATATCAGCATTTTCAAGTTCTCCCGGATTTAATACTACAATGATTGTCTGTATATTTTCATTCTCCATATTCCGATTTTGTCGCTGACTCCATTATACGCTATCTCATAAAAAAAGTATAGCTGAATTTTGGGAAGCAGAGATTATTCAATTCTTTCCATCTGGCGCACAATTCAACGGGAAAGCAAATTTCCAATGTACTTTTCATGTGAAACCGGATATAATAAAGGTAAACAAGAGAGGCAGAACGGCCGTAATTCGTTTTGAACAACACAATTTACATTCTGTCCCATAATCTAAACCCAAAGGAAAGGAGCGAATTCTATGGAAATAGCAGAACGCAAGCTTACAATAAACGACCTATACATCGGCATGGAAATCAAGGACAAGAACCAGCTCAGCAACATATATGACATATGGATTCTGCTTGTAAAGAACAAGGATTCCGATGGATATACGGTACAGTTCATCGGCCAGGAGACAAATGCCGAATCCGATAAATTATATGCCCAGGGGAATATCGTGTGTCCCGTGTATAACGACAGCCTCGAACTGGAGGGGGATAT
>CAXHOW010000001.1:56326-57258 GCA_964018205.1 uncultured Acetatifactor sp.
GAATCCGATAAATTATATGCCCAGGGGAATATCGTGTGTCCCGTGTATAACGACAGCCTCGAACTGGAGGGGGATATGTACTATGAAGAATAAATTCATCCTGCTTGAGCTGAACCAGCGCAACGAGATACGGGCCGACGTAAACCTCACGATCAAAAGCCTTGGAATCACAGAAATCGAAAATATAAACGTCAAGATAGATACCGGGTGTCCCTACACATCCATACCCGTTAGGAAACTCGGTATTTCAAATGCAAAGGCCCAGCAGATGAAACAGGCGGACAGTGCCGACCCTGCCATCAAAAAAGAAATCTCTTTCGGCGTCAATGACTCAAAGGAAAAACGGGAATCGGACAAGGAGAAATTCAGGACCGGGAAATACATGGAACTCCAGTCAGTGACCTTCCAGCATGAATCCCTGGAAATCGACTTTGGGGGAATCTGCCTCAAAAAGAACACTGTAAAGGTCAGTTACGACAGGACCGGCAACATCCTCATCGGCATGGATCTCCTGTCCCAGATGGATATACATATCGGACAGAGCAGGATTCTCGGGAAGACCGTATTCCTCGCCTATCCCTATGACAGGATAGATTCTGATTACCTGGAAATGTTGGATGAACATTTTGGCCTCCAAAAAGTGTCTCCCCTTGAAATGTAATTACAAACTACAGCTTGCCGGATACTGCCATATGGCGGCCATCCAGCAAGCCGTATATCTTTTGCTACCCTTCTCTTTTCAGAAATCTATTCCATGTGTTCAGTTACAAAAAGGTTTGACATCAACACCCGTTATTTCGTCAAATTTATTACAAAAAAGTTTAACAATTTTTTCTGTCAAAATGTATGTTTTTAACTATAAATGAGCAAATTTGAAATTTTACCAAAGTTGATTCTTGTCCAAAAAACAATAACCTGCAAAGGATGATGTC
>CAXHOW010000001.1:57302-235068 GCA_964018205.1 uncultured Acetatifactor sp.
TTTAAAAAATTAAATTTATGCCGCGTCTTTCCCCAGACAGTCATGAAGCACATCATGGCCATACTGATATCCTGCTTTTCTCTCGGGTATCATGGAAAGACTGTCGATTTTGAAAAATACAGCCCCTGCCACCGTACCACGGTTGCCCATTTCCTTAATAAAGGGAAATGGGATGACACCAAACTGGAAGACATACTAAAGAGCACCGTCATCCAGTTCATCTATCAGGAAGCACGGCAGTCCGGAAAGCCTGTGTTCTGCATTGTGGATGATACCATCTCCTCCAAGACAAAGCCTTCGTCACGGGCTCTGCATCCGATTGAAGACGCGTATTTCCATCAGTCCCACCTCAAGGGGAAGCAGGACTATGGGCATCAGGCCGTGGCTGTTATGCTCTCCTGCAACGGCATCGTCCTTAATTATGCCATCGTCATGTACGACAAGTCCAGATCAAAGGTGAAGATCGTACAGGACATTGCGGATGGACTGCCCGTACCGCCGGTTGTATCTTATTTTCTCTGCGACAGCTGGTATACATGCGGTGACATCATGGACGCCTTTATCAAAAAGGGCTTCTATACCATTGGCGCACTGAAAACAAACCGGGTACTGTACCCCTGCGGCATAAAGCAGAAGGTAAGTGAGTTTGCCCTCCATTTACGGAAGACAGATGCCGCTGTCAGCCTCGTGACCGTTGGCAGCAGGAGCTATTATGTCTATCGGTATGAAGGGAGCCTCAACGGCATTGAAAACGCAGTGGTTCTGATCAGTTATCCGAAAGACGCGTTCCATGTACCCAAAGCCCTGCGGGTTTTCATCAGCACTGATGCTTCTCTGGGTACCCGGGAAATCCTGGACATATATGTGGAACGGTGGCCGGTGGAGGTGTTCTTCCGCCAGACAAAGAACAAACTGGCGTTTGACAGGTACCAGGTTCGCTCATCACAAGGAATCAGGAGGTACTGGCTGCTGATGTCGCTGGCTCATCTGCTTGCGTGTACTGGCTGCGGTGAAACCATGTCTTTCGAAGATGGCTATGCTTACATTTATGGCCATATTCAAGAAGAGCGGCTCCGTTTCATCTATCAGTGTGGGGCAAGGCATGTCCTTTTTGAGGAGGTTTTGGCTTTGATAGCATAAAAACTCATTGTGCAATTTTCTAAATTTGCTCATTTATAGTTGAAAATTATGATGTACCTAAAGCCCACATAATACCCAACATTTTTTATCTGAATTTTGAAGTTCAGTCAGTAAATAACACACGCTTTCTTTCTATCATTTCCCCGATTCTCTCGATATATCGGGAAACATCCTTCACGTTCTCACACCGTTCGATGCGCCCGTCGGGGTACACCCGCTTTGATATGCTCCCGGCTCCGCAGGCTATTATGGTCTGCACTTCCTCCATAATAAGGATATTATACAGTCCCAGCTTCCCCTCTTTCGCATAGCCCACATTCTCAAAATTCCCGGACATATTCTTCTGGCGGTAGAGATAATAAGGCACCAGCCCCAGACATCTTGCGCCTTCCTCCGCTATCCGCATTGTTTCTTCCGTGTTGTGCAGCATGGGCATGCCCTTCTCCTGAATCATACGGTTTAAGCCCGATGCCCGCTTCACTGCAAGGGAATGCACGGTAAGGCTGTCCGGCGCCATCTCCACTACTCTGTCAATGGTGCGGCGCACATCCTCCTCCAGTTCCCCGGGCAGCCCCAGTATCAGATCCATGTTGATATTGTCGAATCCCACTCTTCTGGCCAGCCCATAGGCTTCCTCCACCTGCTCCACGGTCGCCTTTCTGCCGATGATGTCCAATGTCCTCTGATTCATGGTCTGGGGATTTACGGAAATCCGGCCCACGCCATGACGGTGCAGCGCCTTCAGCTTCTCCTCGGTAATGCTGTCCGCCCTGCCCGCCTCTACGGTAAATTCTTTAATATCTGAAAAATCGAATTTCCGGCGCAGGGCCGTCAGCAGTCTGTCCAGCTGCTCTGCCTCCAGCGTGGTCGGAGTGCCTCCGCCGATATAGACGCAGTCAAGCCGTCTGCCCTCCTGCTGTCCGGCCACATATTCCATCTCCCTGATAAGGCAGTCTACATATTGATCCACACTTTTGCGATACCCTCCTATAGGGAAGGAAGTAAAAGAGCAGTATAAGCATGTGGTAGGGCAGAAGGGGATGCCAATATAAAGGCTATAGCTTTGGCTATACCCATGGCTGTATCCAAGGCGGCAGCTTGCGCTGTCATCGGAATCATAAATCTGGCTCAAAGCATCTCTATGGGTCTCGGTATCCTTCCCCCTCCCGAGCTCCGCAAGAAGCGTCCTCTCTCTTTCCGCGATGTCCACGGAAAGATCAGCCTTTTCCTGACTGACGAAATACTTATCCCTATAATATGCCGTGATCTCCTCCCGGCCCTTTCCCTGCTCCAGCATCTGATATGCGATCTTGGTGGGACGTATGCCCGTAAGGCTCCCCCAGGGAAGATTTTTCCCCGTCACCTGACAGAGGGTCTGATAGAGAAATCTCTTAAATCCGTCCTTGAAGCGCTTCCTCTCCTCTTCAGATGCATTCTGCTGGGGCTGTCCTTTCTTCCTGAGATCAGCGCCCTCCATTCCGGCAGCAGCGCCCTCTTCCACGCCAACAAAATCCTTTCCCCCGGCAGCAGGACCTTCCCAGAAATAATCCCTTCCGTCGATCCTCACTGTCGCACCGTTCCCGTCCATGACCACCCATATGCGAACCTTGCTCTCAAGCTCCGCCCTCTTTTCCACGCTGCTCTCCGGAATCAGCACCCTCACCTGCTCTTCAGGATAAAAGGCCTGCACCAGAGAATGTACATCATATTCAAGATTTTCTCTGTCCAGCTCAATCACAAGCATCCTGCGTTCCTCCCGCGCTCTCTCCATGACACCGTCCGCATCCTATGCCGTCTGCGCCCTATACCGTCTGCACCTGTACCATAACCATCGCTGTCCGCATCTTACACCATTACGCCTGCACCATATATGCATCTGTGCTCTCTTCATTCCGCACACCCTGCGCCGTCCCCCGTGGCCGCGGATGCAAAAAGCCGCCCCATCAGGTTCTCATTCCCCTCAATGCGGCAGCTCTCCCTGCAGTTCCAAATACCCTTCCCGCTGTCCTGCCCTGCGGCCTAAAGAAGCCGTGAGCCACAAAAACCATGTCTTCACACACAGAAAGGATTATGTTCTTTCTCATGTCCGATAGTCGTGCTCTCCCCGTGTCCGGGATAGACCCTTGTATCTTCCGGCAGGACAAAAAGCTTCTCCTTGATGGAACGCACCAGCGTCCCCATGGATCCCGTAGGGAAATCTGTTCTTCCTACCGACTCCGCAAACAAGGTATCCCCGGCCAGAAGGATCCCGGCTTCCTCAAAATAATAGCAGCATCCCCCGGCGGTATGCCCGGGTGTGGCAATTACCTTGCAGGTCATCCCTGCCAGCGTGATCTCCTGTCCGTCCGTTACGTACACGTCCGCATAAGTGCTGCAGGGCCTGCCTGCCTGAGCCGACACATTCATTCCCGTATCCTTCAGCAGCTGCCGCTCCGCCTCGCAGGCATAGGCCTTCACCGGCTCCGATCCGTCCGCCTCTGCCGCGGCACATACAGCGTCCCGCAGCCCGTCCAGCCCCCAGATATGGTCAAAATGCCCATGGGTCAGCAGAATCCCTGCCACCCGGAAGCCGTTGCGCTTCAATGCGGCATAGATGTTTTCTCCTTTATCCGCAGGATCCGCCACAATAGCATCCGACTCCCCCTCACGATACACAAAATAACAATTGGTCTGGCATACACCCAGCACCATACGTCCGATCTTCAGCTCTCCCATATCACGCCCTCCATCCCTGCGTCCAAGTTCTCTCTACATATCTTCCTGCTCAGGAAGGGTATCTTCTGCTCTGCCTTCACTGACATGCGCCGCAGCGTTATCCCGTACTCCGCTCAATGTCCACCACGCTGTCTATGGCCCGGATCCGCTCGATCACTCTGTTAAGCTCCTCCCTGCTCTCCACCTCAAAGGCCGTCTGCAAGGTAGCCAGTCCCTGCCGGCTGATTCTGGTATTCATGGAGAGAATGTTGATATTCTTCTCCGTCAATGTCTTAGAAATGTCTGCCAGCAGGCCGTTACGGTTATTGGCATAAATCTCTATTTCCGCCACGTACTTCTCCAAGGCGTTCTCCGGCGCCTGCCATTCCGCATCAATGATCCTTGCCCTCTCTATCTCCGGCAGGTTCATCATATTCACACAGTCCGTGCGGTGGATGGATATCCCCCGCCCTCTGGTGACGAAGCCTACGATCTCATCTCCCGGCACAGGAGAACAGCATTTGGAAAAACGCACCGACAGATCCGCTATCCCTCTCACCACGATGCCGCTCTTGGCCTTCATGGAAGCGGGCTTTGCAACGGTGGCGGCAGAAGCCTCTGCGATGCTCGCCAGAACCTCTTCATTGGTCATAGCCGCTTTATGCTCCTTGTCATAAAGCTCCTGCATCCGGTTGACGATCTGGCCCTCCTTCAGCGCTCCGTGGCCGATGGCCGCAAGCACGGAATCCCAGTCCCTGAACCCGTACTTTCTCATGACCGCTCCCATATAATCCTGCTTCATCAGATTGGAAAGATTAATGGACTTGGTCTTGCAGTAAATGTTCAGCAGTTCCTTTCCCTTGATGATATTGTCTTCCTTCAGTTCATTCTTGAACCACTGATTGATCTTGTTCTTGGCCTGAGTGCTTTTAACCACATTGAGCCAGTCACGGCTGGGTCCCTTGGAATTCTGGGAGGTGATGATCTCGATGCGGTCACCGTTCTTGATCTCATAATCGATGGTTACCAGCTTGCCGTTGACTCTGGCCCCCACCATTCTGTTTCCCACTGCCGAATGGATACTATAGGCAAAATCAATGGTGGTGGAGCCTGCAGGCAGGTTCTTTACCTCCCCGGAGGGTGTGAAGCAGTACACACTGTCGGAGAACAGATCCAGATCGTTCTTCAGCAGGTTCATGAACTCCCTATTATCCGACATATCCCTCTGCCACTCCAGGATCTGGCGCAGCCACACCAGCTTCTCCTCCTCCTGAGCCGCCACCTTCTTGCCGTCAGAGGCCTCCTTGTATTTCCAGTGGGCCGCAATGCCGTACTCCGCAGCCTTGTGCATCTCAAAGGTACGGATCTGTATCTCGAAGGGCTGACCGGAGGATCCGATCAGCGTGGTGTGCAGAGACTGGTACATATTAGGCTTAGGCATGGCGATATAATCCTTGAACCTGCCGGGGATGGGCTTATACATCTCATGGATGACTCCCAGTGCCGCATAGCAGTCCTTGACGGATTCCACGATGATCCGCACTGCAAAAAGATCATAGATCTGATCCAGCGTCTTTTCCTGATTCTTCATCTTTTTATAGATACTGAAAAAATGCTTCACCCTTCCGTCGATCTTTGCGGTGATGCCGGCCTTCTTGATATGCTCGCTGACCTCGTCCACGATGTTCTGGATGTATTTTTCCCTCTCGCTCTTTCGCACGGAAATTTTATCTACAAGATCATAGTATACATCCGGCTCCAGATATTTCAGTGACAGATCATCCAGCTCAATCTTGATCTTGCTGATACCCAGCCTCTGGGCAATGGGACAGTAGATCTCAAGAGTCTCCTTGGCAATGCGCTGGCGGCTCTCCGGGGTCTTGTACTGCAGGGTACGCATATTGTGCAGCCTGTCAGCCAGCTTGATCAGTATCACTCTGATATCCTTTGCCATGGCAAGGAACATCTTGCGCAGGTTCTCTGCCTGCATCTCCAGCTTGGCATCAGGCTGGTCAGCTCCTGCGGAAAGAGGGATTTTCTCCAGCTTGGTGACGCCGTCCACCAGAAGCGCCACATCCGCGCCGAATTCTCTGGTCAGATCCTCCTCCGTCATGATGGTGTCCTCCACCACATCATGAAGGATTCCCGCAATAATGGTCTCCTTGTCCAGCTCCAGCTCCGCAAGAATGATGGCCACGTTCAGAGGATGGATGATATAAGGCTCCCCGGACTTGCGGAACTGATTCTTGTGGGCATCCTCCGCCGTATTGTACGCCTTCTCAATCATGGATATGTCGTCGCTCGGATGATATTTACGCACACACCGAATAAGCTCCTGATACAGGTCCTCAGGATTTACAAATTCGTGGGAATCACTCATCTTGCCATCATCAAAAATGTCCTCAATCTTCTCTTCTGCCATAAATAACCCGCGCCTTCCTGCCTATAGTCCAGTCCATATGCTTATTTCCAAAGGAATATTTCCCTCGAAATTTTATTTCCCGGGATAGCAGATCGCTGACTCAAGACGATAGCCCGCAATCTTCTCCCTGCCTTTGAGTCCCGCCAGCTCCATCAGCACTACCACGCCTACTACCTTGCCTCCAAGCTCCTCCACAAGCTTTATCATGGCCTCAGTGGTGCCTCCCGTAGCGATCAGGTCATCCACGATCAGCACCCTCTGCCCCGGTTTGATGCTGTCCTTATGCATCTCGATGGTAGCCTTGCCATATTCCAGATCATAAGAAACCGATACCGTCTCCCGGGGAAGCTTCCCCTTCTTGCGGATCAGGACAAATGGCTTTTTATTATTATAAGCAATGGGGGTTCCGAAAATGAATCCTCTTGACTCCGGCCCCACCACCACGTCATACTCCAGATCCTTCACCAGATCCTGCATGGTGTCGACAGCCAGCTGCAGCCCCTCTGCATCCTGCAGCACACTGGTCACGTCACGGAAAATAATGCCCTCTTCCGGAAAATCCGGTATGCTTACTACATATTCCTCCAATTTCTTCATGATTAGTATACCCCTTCCTATGTACAAATAAAATGATATCTTTCTACTGCCTATTCCTTATTCGCTCCCATTCCGTGACGATCCATGAAATACTTGATGATATCGCTTCGGGTCACGATCCCGATAAAAACGCTTCTGTCATCAATGACAGGGACAAAATTCTGGTTTTTTGCCTGCTCCAGCAGGTTTTCCATAGCGGTGTCGATGCATGCCGCCTTTACCTTCCCGCTCTGCAGGAAATCCCGGACTGTCATATGCTCCAGATTCTTCAGAGTGATATCCTCCAGATTCTGGTTATAGGCAAGAATATTCCAAAGAAAATCCCCTACGCTGATCACTCCCACGTATCTATCCTCTCTGTCAATGACCGGGATAGCAGCAAATCCGCTCCTCCGCAGCTTCTCAAGTCCCTGCCGCAGGGTCATGTCATCGCGCAGGTATGCAACCTCCGCCTTAGGCACTAAAAATGATGCTATGTTCACTGTTCTGCTCCTTAATATTTAACTCTTCCACCGCCGAAAAGGCGCCGTTCTTCCGTACAGGGCAGCTCCGGCTTTTGATTTTCACCAAAAAGAACCCTTTCCTGCCGAAAAGAGCCCTTTCTCTGCCTGCTTATAGAGTGGTTTATCGCAGCAGCGCATATTACCTCGATGTATCTTTAGACACTCTTCCACAGCATTTTTTATATTTCTTGCCGCTTCCGCAGGGGCAGGGGTCGTTAGGATATATCTTTGCCTCCTTCACGATCGTTGCGGAAACCTTCTGCTCCTTATAGAGGGCCTTTCTGGTATCCTCGTCAAAGATATCCTTCCACTCCTCCAGATTGTACAGCCAGTCGGCATCCGCCGCCACCATATTTTTGTACAGCCTCTCCTTCTCAAAGCCCAGACTGACCTGCGTGTCCTCCTCCATCTCCTCGATGGGATTCGGATCCTTCAGACTGTCGTTGATCCCGTCCAGAAAACCAGTCATGGTCATGAGGGACACCTGATATTTCTCCGCCAGCTCCCTGACCGTTCCCGTCACCGCTTCATCAGGATTCTTCAAAAGCTGGGCATAGATCTCCTTCTCTTCCTGAAAATAAGAGGCCCAGAGCTTCTGCAGCTTGTCCTTTCCCGCTGACTCATCGTAAGCCAATTCTCTCCACTGTTCCAATAATGCCATGTTGATGCACCGCCTTCTTTTTTATTGCACCGGCTCTCCTGCCGGGTATTGGTCTGGCGAATTCCGGAAAACTCCGCCGCTTTAACCAGTATATAACAGATTATCCTTGAACACAACAAAAAAATTTCAAATAAATTTTGTGAAAATGCTGTTTGTATGTATAAATATCAATTTCCGTGCAAAACTATTCAATGTCAAGGAACCCCCTCCTTTGATATCACAAAAGATAAAGATAATACTTAGGTTCTGAAACCCAGAACCTTATCCTCCCCTTTTATCCCGGGCTTAGCGTTTAGTGCAGGTCCGGGATTTTTATGCCGCCCTGCCCGCATCCGGACCTTTCCGCGCCGGAACAGCCGCCGGGGCAATCCCTGCCAATCCTCGAACCGACTTTTAAGTCTCTCCGGATTCTTGACAATCTCCCCCTGCAATCTTATAATATAGCCTGCCAGATCCACAGAATTTACAGATTAAGAGACAAAAAACGAGGTGCCTTTCATGCAAGAGCAATTTACAAGGACAGAGCTCCTGTTCGGCAGGGATGCCATGACAAAGCTTTCTGCTTCCCGTGTGGCCGTATTCGGGGTCGGAGGAGTAGGCGGATACACGGTGGAAGCGCTGGCACGGTCAGGCATCGGCGCCATCGATCTCATAGATGACGACAAGGTATGTCTGACCAATATCAACCGGCAGATCTATGCCACCCACAGAACACTGGGACGGTATAAGGTGGATGTTGCCGCCGAAAGGATTGCCGAGATCAATCCTGACGCAAGGGTACATACCTACAAGACCTTTTACCTGCCCGAGACAGCTCATCAGTTCTGCTTTTCCGATTACGATTATATAATCGATGCCATAGACACCGTGGCCGGTAAAATCGCTCTTGTGGTGAACGCAGAGGCGATGGGAACACCTATCATCAGCTCCATGGGTGCCGGGAACAAGCTGGATCCCACCGCCTTTCAGGTCGCTGACATCTACGATACATCCGTCTGCCCTCTTGCCAAGGTAATGCGCCGGGAGCTGAAGCACAGAGGCATCAAAGCGCTGAAGGTTGTCTATTCAAAGGAACCGCCCCTTCCCCCCCGCAGCAGCGCAGCAGACGATATGCCCGCCTGCTGCGCTGCCGATGCTGCCGGGGAACACACAAAACGGCGTCAGATCCCGGGCAGCACCTCCTTTGTCCCCTCCGTGGCAGGACTGATCATGGCGGGAGAGGTCATAAAAGACCTGATTTCCTTTCAGCCCTGCCAGACTTTCTGAAAGAAACTGTCTATATTGCTTTTAATCTCCTGAGGCCGGGCCGTTTTTAGCAAGTAACCTGCCGGCTTCAGGGGGAGAATTTTCTGAATCCGTTCCTTATCCACCGTGCCTGTAAGGAAAATCACAGGAATGTTTGCCAGCTCCTCCTCGGCACGTATCATCTCAAGAACCTGCCTGCCGTCGCAGACCGGCATCTCGTAATCAAGCAGCACCAGATCCGGCTTGTTCAGGGTCATGGCCCTGATGGCCGCAATGCCGGACTTCGCCAGCGACACCTCATACTCCTTGTCAAACAGTTCCTTCATGGCCTGCAGAACCACGCCGGAGTCATCCACTATCAGTATCTTCTTTTTTATACTGGTCTCCTCCTGACTCAGGTACTTACTGATCTCCGCCATGGCATTCTCTGCCTTGATCGATACCCCTTCCGCATCCTTCAGCAGATGCGGTGCCATGATACAGTAGGCGAAATACCCTTCTCTTGTGTCAAATAAAAGGCTGCACTGGGGAGCATGACGTTCAAACATTGTTTCAAACCGTGTATAGGTCAGAAGGTTTTCCTCCTTCACTTCATGCTGTTCCGCATCGGGGAAATGAGACATAATGCGCTCAACAAACTGCCTTGCCGTATATCTGGTGGCATTCATCATCATCACGTCCAGCTTGTCTGACTCAGATCCCATCATTTTGCCCACCGTGTTCACGATCAGCCTTTCTTCAAAAACCAGAAAAAATTCCCATTTCTGACCCTTATCAGATCCGTAAACCATACGGTAATAGACACCCTTGCCAAATTTCTCCCCGCCGTAGCTCTCGCTGATCACCCTTGCATCCAGCTGAAACATCTCCTGAAGCAGGCGGATGATAGTCTTCTTCATGGCTACCTGCTCCTCATCCGGCAGCAGATCACTCCACTTGCTGGATGCGTTTCCCACGATCGCCCGATCCTCCGTAAGCGTATGACCGATGAGCCAGCCTGCGCACACTCCCAGAAAGTGCCTGACCGCCTCCGAAGAATACTGTGTCTGCAGCAGCTCCTTCTCAATCTCCGGAAGGGTCTTCTTGCGGAAGGTGTCATGGATGCGCCTATGTACATCATATCCTTCATAGCCAATGGAAGCCATATAGACCTCCTCCTCCGCAAAGTGCTGCATGGCATGGCCCTTAAAGAACTTGATGCCCTCCTGATATGCCCACTTGCTCTTCTCATCATTCTCATCATAGGCAAACAGCTTATTTATAATACTGAAAAGCTTCTTATGCTCCCTATCGATGATATCCACGCCGATACTATACCTTTCCTGCCAAACAAACTGTTGATTGAACATCACAACCTCCTAAGCTTTTATACTTTTCGACATATCTATTTTTTAGCCAAACATCTCATCGACCTGTCGCAATGTATTTGGCCCAATGCTTATTATATACGATTTTCTGCCTTGGGGAAAGCCTTTTTGAGAAAATTGAGGCTCATTTACTTGTGAGAGTCCTATGAATGTGTTATAATCTGGACATATCTCCTGAATTTCGGTTGCTCCGAGGTCGACTTTAAGCATGGCACAGGGCCAACTGCGCTGAAAGGCCAACCGCGTTGAATGGCCAACCACGTTGACCAGATAACCGCAGGCAGGAATCAAAAACCCAGAAACGAGGCTGACATGACAAAAGAAAGCAAATCCGCCACAAATAACGGCAGCAGAAACAACCAAGACAGACACAGCGGCATAAGCAACAGCAAAAACCGCAATGACAAGGAAGAAAGCGGCAAGGCCGCAAAGAAAATCACCTCCAGACAAGCAGCGGCCATAGCAGGAATAGCATTGCTCGTGCTCCTTTACATTGCCACTCTGGTGATATCCATCGTGGACAGCTCCGCTTCGGCGGTATGGTTCAGAGCCAGCCTCTTCGCCACCTTTGCGCTGCCATTGCTGATCTGGGTCTATGTCTGGATGTACGGCAAGCTCACCGGGAAACACACCATGGCAGATGCCCCAGTGAAAGAAGACAAAGTCAACGAAAAAACCTGACTCCGGCCTCTTCGCCACATCCATCCCAGCCGCGGCCCCATGCCGCCGCTTAACACCGCTCCTGAGTCATTGCGCATACGCCGCTGTCCCATGCGAGCCTTCTGCTTTGTATCCGCCGCATGGTACGCTGTCCCCAGACCGTGGCTCCCTTAGTCTCACCCTTTACGCCAGATACTGCTCCAGTTCCCTCTCTGCCTGCTCTCTGGCCTCAAACCGGATCCCTCTGAAGCCCAGTCTTCTGGCCGCCTCCACATTCTCCTGCGTATCATCCAGAAACACACACTCCTCCGCCTTCAGGCCATACCTCGACAGCAGCCGCAGATAGATCTCCTCTTCCGGCTTTACTATCTTTTCCTGATAGGACAAGATCCCCCCGTCCATATAAGGCAGGAAATCAAGGGCCTCCTGACAGTCCGTATAAGCTTTATGGGAAAAATTGGACAGATAATACACCTTGTATCCCCTCTTCTTCAGCTTCTGAAGCCACGGGATGGCATAATCCCTCTTTGTTACCATACCCTTTACATTTCCGTAAGCCCGCCGCAGCTCACCCTCCATGTCCGGATCCAGCCTGCTGAACTCCCTTATCAGCTTCTCTTCATCCCAGACTCCTCTGTCAACCTCCTGCCAGAGAGGCGTCATGACGGAAGCTCTTGCGATACGTTCCGCCGTCTCATCATCGAAGCCCTTATCCTGAAGGAATCCCTTCCAGCGAAAATCCGTCAACACATTCCCTATATCAAAAACAATGTTCCTGATCATTTCTGTCCCTCCTCCATGATCTGCAGAAGCTTTCCCGCCGCCGCAGAGAGCGGGGCCGTTTTGCTCGTGACAACACAAAACTGCCTTTTCGGTATCATCTTATTAAAGCGGAGCTCAAAGAGCCTCCCGGATTCCAGCGCCTCCAGAGCAAAATCTCTGACCACACAGCCGATGCCAAGATTCCGCAGGGCAAACTGCACGATCATGTCGCTGGTAGCCAGCTCGAACTCCGGCTGCAGCGTAACGCCGTTTCCGGAAAGATATGCGTCCATATAGCTTCTGGTGCTGGTGTTTCCCCCAAGGAATATCATGGGCAGATGCTCCAGCTCCTGAAAATCCATCATCTTGTTCTTGTAGGACATGAACCGCCTGCCAGCCACGAACACATCCTCAATCTCCCGCACCGGCTCCTCATGGATATCCTCCTCCGTCCCGAAGGGGGTACTGACCACGCCGAAGTCTATCTTTCCGTCCCGCAAGAGCTTTAACGTCTCCGGGGTGGGCGCGTTTGCCACAATGACCTTGATACTGGGGTATCTCTCATGAAAGACCTCTAAAAAAGGCAGCAGATAGAACCGCAGCGTCATGTCGCTGGCACCGATATGCACCTCTCCCAGCTCCAGATTCAGCATCTTCTCCAGTTTCTCCACGCCCTGCTCTATCTGCTCATAGCCTTTTTCCACATAAGTGTACAGAAGCTGTCCCTCCCCGGTGAGCCTCACCCCTTTGGACTCTCTGGTAAACAGCAGAACCCCGAGGCTCTGCTCCAGCGCTTTCAGGGACTGGCTCACCGCAGGCTGGGAAATGGAGAGCGCGCCTGCCGCTCTGGTAACGCTTCCCAGCTTCGCCGTATAATAAAACACCTTAAAATATTCTAAATTGCCGACCATGCCTCCTACCCGCTCTCTGTCCGCCGGCCCCTGCGGCTCTTTTAAAGCGATTTAAGCCGATAGGCCAGTCCTTTGTCAGTCCTGCCGACAGCTCCGCATTCTCATCCTGCCTGTTTACGCAAGCGGGCTCTTCCTATAGATAATGTCGTCCCTGCCCGGCCCGTTGCTGACCATGGTAATAGGATAACCGATCCTGTCTTCGATAAACTCTATATACTTCCTGCAGTTTTCCGGCAGTTCCTCATATTTACGGATACCCCGTATGTCACATTTCCATCCGGGCAGCTTCTCAAACACTGGCTTTGCCTTTGACAGCCTGCTGGTCACAGGGAAGTCTGTGGTAATCTCCCCCTCGATCTCATAGCCCACACAGACCGGAATCTCGTCCAGATATCCCAGCACGTCCAGCACCGTGAAAGCCACATCCGTAGTTCCCTGCAGACGACAGCCGTATTTTGACGCCACACAGTCAAACCAGCCGACTCTTCTTGGCCGTCCGGTGGTAGCGCCATATTCCCCGCCGTCGCCTCCTCTTTGGCGAAGCTCCTCCGCCTCATCCCCGAACAGCTCGGAGACAAAGGCTCCTGCCCCCACCGCCGACGAATAGGCCTTGCAGACCGTGACGATCTGCTTGATCTCATAGGGAGGAAGGCCTGCGCCGATGGCACCGAAGGCCGCCAACGTGGAGGATGATGTCACCATGGGATAAATCCCGTGATCCGGATCCTTCAGTGTGCCCAGCTGCCCCTCCAGCAGCACTGTCTTTCCTTCCTTCAGAGCCTGATCCAAAAAGGCGGAGACATCGCATACATGGGGTGCCACCATATCCCTATAGCCATGCAGCTCCTCCAGCAGCTCTCTGGGATCAATGGGAGGCTTATGGTATAGATGCTCAAAAAGCACGTTTTTGAGTTCACAGACCCTTGCCGCCTTTTCCTCCAGCACCTCCTCGTCAAACAGCTCGCTGACCTGAAAGCCGATCTTGGCGTATTTATCTGAATAAAAAGGCGCGATGCCCGACTTGGTGGAACCGAAGGATCTGCCTCCCAGCCTCTCCTCCTCGTACTGATCCAGCAGGATATGATAGGGCATGACTATCTGGGCCCTGTCCGACACCAGCAGCTTGGGCGCAGGTACATTTCTGTCCATGACGGACTGAAGCTCTTTAAACAGCAGAGGGATGTTCAGCGCCACCCCATTGCCGATCACGTTGCTGATATGACTGTAAAATACACCTGAGGGCAATGTATGCAGCGCAAACTTCCCATACTCGTTCACAATGGTATGTCCTGCGTTCGCTCCTCCCTGAAATCTTATGACAATATCTGCTTCCTGAGCCATCATGTCGGTGATCTTTCCCTTGCCCTCATCACCCCAGTTAGCTCCAACAATCGCCTTAACCATAATATTCTTTCTTTTCCTCCACTTTCCGCTGCAGGCCTGCCCGCAGCTGTCCCCTTAGGTTACGGCATTATTATACTATATCGGATATCATAAGTAAAATCAATAAATTTTATGCATCATATAAGTATATATTATTTTCTGGCCCTCATAAGTCCTTCCTCTTGTATTTCCACACTGCTGCCGCAAGCGCAGCCGCCGTCACCCCGGCTCCGATTCCCAACGACAGGACAGGTGCCGTCTCTCCGGCAAAAACATCCGCCCCGCTGCAGTAGCTAAAGGGCGTGACATACTTTATCCTTTCCAGCGCCGGAACCACCCTGCACATCAGATCCGCCATATAGAGCAGCACCGCCAGACCAATGGCTGCCCCCATAGGCTTCTTCCGACTCCATACCGAAAGCAGGAAACAGACT
This sequence comes from uncultured Acetatifactor sp., assembly GCA_964018205.1. Lineage (GTDB taxonomy): Bacteria > Bacillota > Clostridia > Lachnospirales > Lachnospiraceae > Acetatifactor. The sequence continues at coordinate 72,082 of CAXHOW010000001.1, forward strand.
GTCCCCACCTCTATGCACATGAAAAATGCCGCTCCATGGTACCTCATAAAGCTCCCTATGTCCGGCCGGCTCCCCATCCATCCGAAGCCGCACAGTATCAGCAGGACGCAGATTATATGGAACAATGCCGTCAATGCCACAAATGCGGTATATTTCTCCATCAGGATCCTGGCTCTCCCCAGCGGAAGGACATTCAGGAATTCTGTGGTATGCCCCTCCTCTTCCTTCGCCGAAAGCCCTGCCCCCAGCATTGCGGCAAACATGGCGCCTCCGAGGGAAAGCATAATGGATATTTCGATGGCATAATACCCCTCCAGAGTCCCTATGCTCACCTTGTCCATCCCCAGCGCCGCAGACAGTGCTCCCATATCGGAATACATCTCCGCCATCCCGTCTATAGAATCCTCCACGCTCTCATAGAGCAGCAGACATCCCAGACTTAAGCCCCCTACACAGAATGCCCAGATCAGCAGCATCTTCAGATTGATCTTAAACTCCTGCCATGCCAGAACCATATCCCTGTCCCTCCTGTTTCTCATTGACATAAAAATGCATGAAGACCTCCTCCAGAGAGGGCTCCGAGATCAGCATATCCTTTATATCCAGCCCCTGCAGCGCCTGAAGGAGCTCCGCCATCTCTCCCCGGAAAGGAAAAGCAATATACTCCCCCTCCCTCACGATTTCCCCCATTCCTGCCACCGAAGGTACGTTCTGCACGCCGGACAGCCTTACCTTCCTCAGGCTGGCTCCTATCAGGTTCTCCACCTTGTCCGCCTTCACCAGCCGGCCCTCCTTCAGGATTCCCACATGCCTGCAGCAGCGCTTCACTTCCTGCAGCACATGAGAGGATAAAAAGCAGGTGACACCCTCCCTGCTGCGCTCCGTCAGCAGGTCAAAAAACACCTCCTGCATCAGGGGATCCAGCCCTGAAGTAGGCTCGTCCAATATAATCAGTTCCGGCATATGCTGCAGCGCGCATACGATGCTTATCTTCTTGCGGTTGCCCAGAGACAGCTCGCCGATCCTCTTCCTGCGGTCTACCTCCAGCTTGCAGCAAAGCCTCTCCGCCTCCCCGGAGCAGTCCATCCCCCTCATTCTGGCGGCATAGCGAATCACATCCCCCGCCCTCATGGAGGGATAGAGAAAGCTTTCCGCAGGAACATACCCTACTCTCTTCAGAATCTCCCTCTGCTGTCTCCCCACCTGATACCCCAGTACATAGGCTTCTCCGGAATCAGCATGGAGCATACCCAGCAGGCACCGTATGGAAGTGGACTTTCCGGCGCCGTTCGGCCCCAGATATCCGAATATGTCCCCTTCTTCCACGGTCAGGCTGATCCCCTTTATGCCCCTGCTTTTGCCATAGGTTTTGGTCAGCTCCCTCATCTCAATGGCATTTCTCATTTTCTGTCTCTCCTTCCTTGCTGTTCCCGTACTTATAAGCCTGCAGCATCACGTTCAGCTGCTCCGTGTCGATGTCCCGCTTCAGCTTGTTGGCCAGATAGGCACACAAAAACATAAATACACAGAACACCGCAAAGACCGCGGCTGCAGGAATGCTCCCGCCAAACCACCCGCACAGAATTCCGATCCCTGTATAAAGGCCGGAACAGAGCAGATCCTTAATCAGCCACCCCGGCGACAAACTCTCCGCCTCGTCAAAGTTGCCCAGCGCCAGCACCTGCAGGTATCCCATGCCGTAAGCGGCACATATCATCTCCAGCATATGAAGCAGGCTGGCCTCGTAAACCCCCGTAATCACACGGTACACGGAATAAAAAAACAGAAGGACAAAGAAATACAGACATGCCTTGTATTCAATGCCGATCTCCGTGCTCAGGCACCTTCTGAATCTCTCACTCACCCAAAATTTTTTCATGCCCCGTTCCTTCCTCCTTGCTCCCCCAACTTCATTTTCCTGCCGTCCCTTTCCTTCTGTTCCCATCTTCCCGCTCCCGATCTCCCTCTTTTCCGACCATATTATTGATCCAGCGCCCTCCTCATACCATCCGTTCCCTTCCTATCCTGCCGCCCCTTCTGCCTGCCCTTCCGTTCATTCTCTCCGCTTACATCCTGTCCGCCCCGCACTTCAGCCGCTCTCGCAGAGTCCTGGCATATTTCCTTGAAATCATGATTCTCTCCCCGTTGGACAACTCCGCAAGAATCCTTCCTCCGGGCTGGCTCTTCAGCCACTCCACCCGGTACAGATTCACCGCCATGGTTCTGGCACACCTGACAATGCCTATATCTTCATATTGATATAGAATCTCCTCCAGCTTCTCCCGCACCCGGTAGACCTCCTTTTCCAGACAGGCATAGGTGACGCCGTCCACACTCTCAAAGTAAAATGCCTCCCCGGGAACGAAATAATAGACCTGCCCCTTGTCCTCCTTCGTCCCTGCAAGCCTGCCGCCGCTGCCCGAAAGCATCTTAAGCACATCGGAAATCTCACGGGTCATGTGATGATACCGGATAATGATTTCCTCTTGTTCCGAATCCACCTTCTGCAATGTTATCTTCATACAGCCGTCTTTCCCCCCGATCATCCTTCCGTCAACCCACAAGCCCCGCGCCTTATGGCCCGCCCAGCCCCTCCCGCCATGTCCATTATAGCTTTCCCTCCCGCCCGAAAGCAAGTCCGCACACCCCGAAATGCAGTTTCACCCTTTCAAAATGCACCTGCTTTAAAAATCATGCTTGATTTTTCCCCTATAATGCAATACACTTGAAACTATCTAAGCAAAATTGATCCCCAGCATACGGGGCGGATGCGGAACTTAAAACAGGAGGTTTGAAAATGAGCATTCAAGAGCTTAAGCCTATCAAGGAAGGCAAGGTACGCGAGATTTATGACAACGGCGATACTCTGGTCATGGTGGCCACGGACCGCATCAGCTGTTTCGATGTGATCCTCGGCAACAAAGTGGACAAAAAGGGCACCGTGCTGACCCAGATGTCCCGGTTCTGGTTCGACATGACAAAGGACATCCTGCCCAACCACATGATTTCCGTGGATGTAAAGGATATGCCGGAATTTTTCCGTCAGGAACAGTTCGACGGAAACAGCATGCTCTGCCGCAAACTGGAGATGATCCCGGTAGAGTGCATCGTGCGTGGCTATATAACAGGCAGCGGCTGGGCAAGCTACCAAAAAAACGGCACGGTCTGCGGCATCACCCTGCCGGAGGGCCTGAAAGAGTCTGACAAGCTGCCCGAACCCATCTACACCCCCTCCACAAAGGCAGAGATCGGCGACCACGACGAAAACATATCCTTTGAACAGAGCATCGAATATCTGGAGAAGCGTTTCCCCGGGAAAGGACAGGAATATGCCGAAAAGCTCCGTGATTACACCCTTGCTCTTTACAAAAAATGCGCCGAATACGCGCTGAGCAGAGGAATCATCATCGCTGACACCAAATTCGAATTCGGTCTGGACGAAGCAGGAAACATTGTGATCGGAGACGAGATGCTGACCCCTGACAGCTCCAGATTCTGGCCTGCCGACGAATACGAGCCCGGCCACGGCCAGCCCTCCTTTGACAAACAGTTCGCAAGAGACTGGCTTAAGGCAAATCCCGGCAACGACTGGATCCTGCCTCAGGACGTAGTCCAAAAGACCATCGACAAATACCTTCAGGCCTACCAGCTCCTGACCGGCACCTCCCTCTAACTTATTTATAGACATAAATATACTCTCATGTATAAAAATCCCCGCCATCGACGGCAATATAACTATCTGCCCTCAACAGCGGGGATCTTTATTACATTTTCATTGCTACGCTGCAGAGCAGCGGGGTATTTGACCCTTGCGGGAATAAAAGCCTAAAACGCTGCGGCATCAGGCTCAGGGCGCCGTCCCTAGAACCGCTTCCTCAAGCCGCTCCCCCACCTGCATACTTGTCCACAACCTCCGCAATCCTCCCCTTCACCATCTCCGCTATCTCCGCCGTCTTCATCCCCCTGTAGTCCTCATAATAAACAGGATTAAGGAAATACACCTGTGTCCTCACCTTCCTCAGGGAATTCACCCCGAACGCTTTATAAGAATCAATCAGCGCCACCGGCACGATCGGCGCCTTCGCCCTGACGGCACATTTGAAGGCCCCTGCCTTAAATTCCTGCAGCTCGTTATGGTTATGGTCGTATCCTCCCTCCGGAAAGACAATATACCTGCGTCCTGCCTTTACCTCATCGGCTATCTTCATGATGGTCTTCATCTGCTTCTTCATGTCGCTTTTATCCAGCCTGCTCCCCTGAACCAGATCAATGAAGGAATCTGCGATGGGAAGCTTGGACCGATAGGCATCCATGACTATGGTGCAGGGCTTGGGATGGGAGATCATGATCCCCAATGTATCATATTTCCCCTGATGGTTGGAATACATGACATAACCGCCCTCCTTCGGAAGCAGCTCCTGCCCATGGCTTTCCGTCCTGATCCTTCCATTGTGCATCATGATGGAAATACACCTGCGGGCCATCTTGTAGCGCCTCTCCTCCGAAAAGCTCTCTCCCCGCCGCTCAATAACCTTTGCCTTACAGATATAATAAACAACAAAGGGCAGCGAAACCGTCACCACATAAATTAACCTCAGCATACATCTGACACCCCTTACCCGTATCCGATTATTCTTCTGCGCCGTTCCAGCAGTAAGTACAGACCTTGTCCCTGCTGATTCCTATGGATGCTATCATATCATCCAGTCTGTGATACCGCAGACTGGTAAAATTAAGCTTCCTGCCGATACGCTCTATCATCTCCGCATACCCCGGCGTGTCGGGATCCACATAGTACTTCAGGTCGATCTCCCTGCCTTCCTGCTCCATCTCCTTCAGCACCCGCCTCGCTATAAGATCCATCTCGGAAGCCGACCGGGAAAAGTTCAGATACTTGCATCCGAACAGCAGCGGCGGACATGCCGGACGGATATGCACCTCCTTCGCGCCGCTCTGGTACAAGAATTTCGTTGTCTCCCCCAGCTGTGTCCCCCTGACTATGGAATCATCTATCAACAGAAGGCTCTTGTCCTGTATCAGATCCTGCACCGGGATCAGCTTCATTCTGGCGATCAGATCCCTCTGGGTCTGTATGGCAGGCATAAAAGAGCGGGGCCATGTGGGCGTATATTTGATGAAGGGTCTGGAGAACGGGATTCCCGACCTATTGGCATAGCCGATGGCATGGGCGGTGCCGGAGTCAGGCACCCCCGCCACGATATCCGGCGAAACGTCATCCCTGTCCGCCAGCAGAGTACCGCAGTTGTAGCGCATCTTCTCTACACTGATGCCCTCGTAGGAGGAAGAAGGATACCCATAGTATACCCACAAAAACGCACATATTTTCATATTCCTTCCAGGCTGCACCAACGTATGTACCCCCTCAGGAGTCACCACGGCGATTTCCCCGGGTCCCAGCTCCCTCTCCGTCACATAGCCCAGATTCAGATAGGCAAAGCTCTCAAAGGAGACACAGTACGCCCCCTCCTTCCTGCCTATGGAGATAGGAGTCCTGCCCAGTGCGTCCCTTGCCGCATAGATGCCCTTTGGCGTCAGCAGCAGCATGGTCATAGACCCTTCTATCACCTGCTGGGCATAGCGGATCCCTTCCACCAGATTGTCCTTCTGATCGATGATGGACGCCACCAGCTCCGTGGCATTGATATCGCCGCCGCTCATCTCCATGAAATGAGTATGGCCGCTTGAAAAAAGCTCCTCCACCAGCTTGTCCGCATTGTTGATCCTGCCTACGGTGACGATGGCATAAGGTCCGTGATGAGACCGTATGATCAAAGGCTGGGGCTCGAAATCGGAAATGCTCCCGATTCCAAGGCTCCCCCGCATCTTAATTACTTCCTTGTCGAACTTAGTGCGGAAAGGGGCATTCTCAATATTGTGGATTGCCCTGTCGAAACCCTCTTTCTTGTCATAGACCGCCATGCCGGCCCGTCTGGTGCCCAGATGGGAATGATAGTCCGTCCCAAAAAACAAGTCAAATACACAATCCTCCTTGGCTGCCACTCCAAAAAAACCACCCATGGTTATTCTTCCTCCCTAATCCTGCCATTTCGCCTGCCCATATTCCGGCTTTCATAATATACCCTTACTGTCATATGCTACACATTGATCTCTGCCTTCACGCCAAGCAGCTCCTTATTCTCTTCCAGAAGCGGACGGATCACATTCTCAAGAAAAGCCTCCACCTGCTCCTTGGACCGCCCTACATATCTGGACGGCTCCATGGTCTTGCGCAGATCCTCCAGCGTCATGTTGAAGGCAGGATCCGCCGCGATCAGCTCCAGCAGGTTGTTTTCTTTTCCCTCCACCTTCACGTTGCGCCCTGCCTCCATGGAAAGCTCCCGGATGCGCTCATGGAGCTCCTGCCTGTTTCCGCCCATCTTCACCGCGTCCATCATAATGTTCTCCGTGGCCATGAAGGGCAGCTCGCTGCGCAGGCGCTTCTCTATGACCTTGGGATACACCACCAGTCCGTCCACCACATTCAGGCACAGATCAAGGATCCCGTCCACCGCAAGGAACCCCTCCGGTATGGACAGTCTTTTGTTTGCGGAATCATCCAGCGTCCTCTCGAACCACTGGGTGGCGGAGGTGATCGCCGGATTCAGGGCGTCCACCATCACATATCTGGCCAGAGAAGCGATTCTCTCACTCCTCATGGGATTTCTCTTGTAGGCCATGGCAGAGGAGCCGATCTGGCTCTTTTCAAAGGGCTCCTCCACCTCCTTGAGATGCTGCAGCAGGCGGATGTCGTTGCTCATCTTGTGGGCGGATGCGGCGATGCCTGCCAGCACGTTTGCCACTCTCGTGTCCACCTTTCTGGAATAGGTCTGGCCGGATACCGGGAAGCATTCCGTAAATCCCATCTTTGCGGCAATCATAGGATCGATCTTGTCGATGGTCGCCTGATCCCCGTCAAACAGCTCCAGAAAGGAAGCCTGCGTCCCTGTGGTGCCCTTTGAACCCAGCAGCTTCAGGCCCTCCGTCACATAGTCAAGATCCTGCAGATCCAGATAAAAATCCTGCAGCCACAGCGTGGCCCTCTTTCCTACCGTGGTAGGCTGGGCTGGCTGGAAATGGGTAAAAGCCAGCGTAGGCTGGTCCTTGTATTTCGACGCGAATCCGGCCAGCTCGGCTATCACGTTCACCAGCTTTTTCTTTACCAGACGCAGAGCCTCCCTCATGACGATGATATCCGTATTATCCCCCACATAGCAGGACGTGGCTCCCAGATGGATGATCCCCGCCGCCTTGGGGCACTGCTGCCCATAGGCGTACACATGGCTCATCACGTCATGACGGACTTCCCGTTCTCTGGCTCTCGCCACCTCATAGTTGATATCCTCCGCATGGGCCTTGAGCTCTTCGATCTGCTCATCGGTGATAACCGGCTTCCCGTTCTGGCTTAACCCCAGCTCCTTCTCCGTCTCCGCAAGAGCGATCCACAGTCTCCTCCATGTTCGGAACTTCATGTCAGGCGAAAAAATATACTGCATCTCCCTGCTGGCATAACGCTCGGACAAAGGGCTCTCATATCTGTCTGTACTCATACATACTCTCCTTTATATTCAGCTTTCCATAGTCAGACGTTACCCATGGCCGGACATCTGCCCGTGATCAGACGCCTGCCCATGGTCAGACGCCTGACCATGGCCGATCCTCTTAAAATTCACAGAAAATATCATATCCCACCCATTGCCGGAAGTCAATAGCTCTTGTATTCATCCACCATTTTCATGATCTCCTCGGCATATGCCGGATACTTCTCCGCCACGTCCATGATCTCCTTCCGGGCCGTATCCGCAACTCCTCTGTTGTAATCCATCTGTTCCCGGAGCTTCTGCCTCCGCAGTATCAGCTCATGGCGCATCTCCACCATCTCCCGCTTGTCCAGCAGCGCAGCAGGCTGCATGGCCCATTTCCCCGGTGCGGAAATACGGTAATTGGACAGCTTCGCCAGCAGCTGCTTCTGATAATACTCTGCTTTCGCCTCCGCCTGCTCATACTCCTTCCGCTCCTCTTTCTCCTCTTGATACCGCTTCCAGAGCTTCTCCAGCGCCGATGCACTCTCCGTATCATATTTGATACGGAGATAGTCCATCAGACTCTTATTGTTCACATATCTGATCTTGACCTTGTTCTGCAGGGCCACCAGCTTGTTTGCGGCCACTTCCACCCTATGCAGCTCCTTGTCGCTGTCATTATACTTCATCCAGACCACCATGGCCGCCGCTGCCACTGCCGCCACCGCCAGCAGATATCCTATCTGTGTATCCATGTCAAAGCTGAAGTGCAGCACCAGAAGCATCCCCATGCACAAGACAAATGCCGTGAGGAAGATCATGGCCATTCCCCGGAGATTGTTCAGAAAAGCTTCCAGCTCCTGCCTGCGGAACTCATAGGCGCTCCTCTCTCTGTCCAGACGCTGCAGATCCTGTCTGACCTTTGTCCCATACTCCTCACATTCCTGCAGCTTGGCGATGCCATCCTGAATCTCATCCTCCTGCTTGCGGATACGGTGATAGTCCTCATCGCTCATACGGTTCTTCCTGCTCTGATACCGCTGCCGCTCCTGCTCCATGGTCGCCAGCTTTCCGGCGATATTCCCCAGCGCGTCCTTCTCTTCCCTCGGCAGGGCCTCTATCTCCTCCAAGTCCGTAAGATGGGACGTGACCAGAGAGTACTCTCCCTTAAGCAGATTCACCTCATAGGTGGCTTCCGCAACCTGCTCAAGACAGTTGGTGATATATCCCCGGCGCTGCTCCTCCTCATGAAAGTCCACATCATCTCTGGCGTAGACTATATTGTCCCAATCTTCTGCATCCTCTTCCTGATATTTCTTTTTCCTGAATATGTTAGACCAAAATCCCATCAGTCACCGCTCCTTTGGCAATATCGATAGCTGTCCTTCAAGACTTCTGTCAGCCGTTCACTGTCCTCATAATACTTCTGTCTTTCGCCGCTGTTCCTGGTCTCGCGCCTATTGTACAATCTTAAGTAGTCCGGCTGAGTCTCCCACTCCTGAACATACTGCTCCATCTGCTTTTCCAGCCTCAACGTGTACTGGTACAGCTCCTTGTGCTCCGCCGCAAATGCCACATATTCCCCCTCAGAAAGCCCCATTCTCCTTGCGGCAAGATAATCTATGCAATAATCCTCTTTCTGCTCCAGCTCATAGGCCTTCCGGAAACATTCCGCCGCTCTGTCATACAGCATCAGCCCCGCAAATGCCACTCCCTTATTATGCCATATTTTTGCCAGACATCCCACTGCCGGCATTACGTCGCCTCTGCTCTCCTGCTCATGCCATTTTTCCAGCAGCTCCTCATACCCCTTGATTCCTGATCTGTATCTTTTGTTCCTGACCAGATGGTCGATCTGGCTCTTTCTTCTCTCAATGGCCCCCAGACCCGCTCCCTGTTTCAGCACCTGCGCCGTGCCGGATACCGTCTCCTCGTCATAGAATGCTACATATCTTAAGATAGCAGCCGCAAATACGCTGAGCGTCCCCTTCTTATGCACTAACGGATGAAGCTTTTTAGCCAGATCACCCACCCCGCATTCCTTCTCCATCCAGTCCAGCAGCTTGCCGCTCAGGATGCCGGTGTCCAGAAGATAGGCATTTTCCTTGATACAGTAGCAAAGCTCCTCCATGGAATAGACGTCTATCTCTACTCCCGGCACACGATATGGTTTTTGTGCGTACCTTCCCACACTGACACTGACTCGCATCCTCTGTCCTGCTCCTTTATCTCATTGCTTTATAAATTTCTATGGTCTCTTTCCACGTTCGTCCGGAAGACATCCTGAACTGTCCGAAGCCAAGGTCCTCCGCCTCCACCGACAGACAGTCCTCCGATTCCATAAAAAGGCGGAGCCGGATTCTCGCCGGGCCTTGCGGCAGCCCGTCCAACGTTATCACCGCCGTCCTGCCGCAGCTTGCGGATCCGCCCTCGTTCTCCGGGCTTCTCCTCCGGATCAGCGGGGTAATCATCAGGGCAAGCTCATTTCCGCCCTGCATATAGATTTCCACCGTCTGCTCCGCCTCATACCAGTTCACCCCTGCATCCAGCAGCGCATAATAGGACTCTTCGCCCTGCCGCAGGATTCCCATGCCCACATTGGCCTTCAGCTTATCCTTTCCAAGAAAGACATGGCTCTTCCCCGCCTCACTGACCGAAAGCCTCTCCTGCATGCCGTGGCAGGCTCCCTTGCTGAACAGGTTATTCCCCTGAAACACCCTCCTGCCCCTGCACAGGAAACGCAGGGAATCCTTCATCCACTCCTCCGCGAATCCTTCCCCGATCAGATAGACGCTGCCTACCGGCCGGCCGCCGCAGACTTCCTGCGCAATCCGGCAGAAGGACTGATCCATCTCCTCATAGCTGACCTCCGCAGAAAACGGGTATCCGAAAAAAGGATACTCCTTCTCCTCCACGAAAACCACAATGGGCCTGGTTCTTCTATTGCATTCCAGATGGTACATTCTTACAGAGTCCTTTCTATAGGCAAAAAGAACGGACTGGTGCAGCCACAGCTCCTCCGGCTGTCTGAGCATATAGCTGTAGAAGCTTTCTCCGTATCCCTGAAAAAAAATTCTGTCCGTCTTCAGCTCCGCGTTCCCTGCTACCTGCCCCAGCACTTCTATGGCCCTATGATCCAGCATGGGACATGTGACCACCATAGAAGCCGCTTTAAGGCTCCCCATGCTCCTTTTAAAAAACAATGCAAGCAGCGCCACCGGGTCAAAGCTTTCCCCGTCCACGATGATCGGTTCTCCGTCAAGCGCAAGCGCAAGCAGATTTTCTACCAGTACCCCCTGATCCTCCTCGGCAGCCCTGAGCGCTTCTCTGCCATAGAGCCACTGATTTGTGCCGTAACGCTTGCACAGCGCTGTAGGAATATTGTACTTTTCTTCACCTGCCACCTGAGACAAGGTCTCGACTGTCCCGTCCTGAGCGGCCGAAAAACTGATCTGGGCATTCTCATAGCCCAGATCATATCCAATTATCAACTTATCGCCGCTTAACAGTCCCATACCGTCTCCAAATCCTCCTGCCGCACTATTCCAGAACAAAGAGCCTGCCGTTGAGAAAGTCCTTTCTATAATACTCTTCCAGCAGATTATCCATGGTGTCAAAGTCCTCCAGAGACCTGCTGATGACGATATCGTTTATCAGACGATACCTGCTCTCCTCGCCGTCCGCGCTGTCATCGCTTTTCTGAAGCGTACCGCTCTCCGTCAGCTGTTCCTCTCCTCCGTTGTCCTCCGTGATATAATACTGGAGGCTCTCTCCGAAGAACAAGACAAACGCCTTGAAGCATACACCTCCATAGACCTCCTGCATATATTCCGAGCGGTACTCTTCCGCCTGCCCGTTCTCATGGAGGATGGCATAATGGATGCGCACTCTCGCGCCGGATTCCGAGCGATATTCCACTATAGCCTTGTCAGCAAGTTCCTGCGCCGGATCCTGATATTCCGTGAATCTCCTGAAACATTCCAGATATATCCCCTGATCCATCATCTCTTCCAGAAACAGTTCCACCAGCGGCCCATGCTCCTCGCTGATGTTTTCCTTGTTTTCAGAAAAATACTTCAGATATGCCAGCTTGCATACCTTCTGTACCGGCTCTCCCCGCAGATACATATGCCTTATCTCGCTGAAAATCTCCTGCTCCATCATACGCTCCTTCACAAAATAGTCGAAGGAACACTGGGCCAGAAACGCCTCCTCCACCTCCAGCTTGGCTCCCTGCGTAATATAGTAACGGAATATCTCCATCTTTTCCCCTATAAATGCTCCCGAATACAGCATCTGAATCAGGATCCGCTCACAGAGCCTATAGCAGTCCATATCAAAGGACCGGGCCGCCTTCCAGATATCCCGCATATTTCTGGTCATCCCTCTATAATACAGAACCAGATACTCCAGCACCATATTATCGTATTTTCCCTTCCTGAAGACATGCTCCGCCGCTGCCAGCAATACCGGATCCTCTGTCATGTTGCGCTGCTCCATAAGTGTACCCAGAAGGCGCACCAGAACCTTCGTATCCATAAAATAAGGGCCGTACTCCGCAAGCCACCGGCCTGCCGGCTCATGCCTGCCCCGCAGCACCAGAAAGCGGAAAACCTCACCCCTCTCCTCTGCGGTAAGCTCCCCCACGGGAATCCTCTCCAGATACTTGTCCATGGAACGGGAATCGTCATTTTCATAATAATACTGCAGGATGCGCAGGTAAAGCTGCCTCTTCACTCTGCTGTCCGCGTAGTCCGACTCTGCCACCCGCAGCGCCCGCGCTATATCCTCCCGGCCGTCCCCCTCATGACTGCTTTCCCTGTCGCAAAGGTACAGATCCAGCTCCGGAACCACATCCTGAAAGCAGAGCAGCCACCTGAGGAATCTCCCCGGTATCATAAGCTTTTCAATGGTGTACTCCACGCTCCTGATGAACCGGTTCTGCCATGCGTCCTCAAAGACAACCGTATAGCGGCTGCCGTACAGAGATACCCACGTCTTTTTTCCTGACAGAACATATTCCGCGGGACACAGATTCCCCGGCTGATACACATACACCTTCCGCAGCCTGTCGTCCTCCACCTGAATCAGGTGGGCAAAGAGAAGCTTTGAAAAGGGCCGGCAGGTCTGCTCATTCACCATGCCCGGCTTCAGCAGCCCTTGATAGAGATTCGCCAGATGTCTGGACATACGCCCCTTCTGGAGCTGAACCGACACAAACTGCTCCATTCTCGGCTGGTTGGCCTCGTAGATATCCCTCATCCTGTCCTGGTTCCGGAAGATATAATCATAGAGATAGGCACAGCGGGCATAGTCCAGATTGTTCTGGTAGGAAAAATACAGAAGCACTGCCTTGGGCAGCACCTGAGGCTTGTCCAGATCCAGGGACATCACATAGTACTCATAAAGATTAGTCAGCCTCAGCTGGGCCTCCACCCCCGCCTTGTACCAGCCGGAATACTTTTCTCCTGTCTTACCGCCCTTGATGAGCAGGGCGCATATCTCCCTCAGAAGCCCTTCATCCTTCCTCTTGTCATACAGTCTTTCCAATGTTCTGAAAAGCACGCCGGAATATTCCTTTACCCTGCCCGCCAGATACACGGCCTGCTCCGCCAGCTCCTGCCTCAGGATCCCCTGCTTTGCGCCATAGCAGAGCACCTGCCTTTCGAATCCGTCCAGATTCCGCAATATAGCCGGATCTGCGTTCAGCAGCGCCAATGCCTCTATGTACAGAATGGGGCTGGTGCATCCCCCCCTGAAAAGCTTTTCCAGAAGGGCCCATTTATTTTTTTCCGATCTATAATAATCCTCCGAAAGATACAAGAGAAGCCATGCCACGCGCCAGTCCGAATCATTCCGGCGGTAGATTTTCTCCACGTCCGCCGACACCCTGCGGATATATGCCTCGTCCGTATGAACCAGTGTGGTCAGATAGAGATAGTACGCCAGCAGCGCATCCTCAGGCGCCTTTTCCTGAAACAGGTCCGATACATGATCCAGTATCCACCCCGCCTCATGCACCCTCTCCTCTGTGATCAGGAGCTGTGCCTGAAACAGTCTGGCGGCCACATCGTCCTCATCCTCCGCCACCATCCTTTCCACCAGCTTCCCTGTTTCCTTCAGCCATGTGGAAGTCCCTATCTTCCTCATCCGAAACGCCTGATAAGAGACCATCAGCTGAAAAATGCATCTCTTTTTCTCCAGCCGCCAGATGTTCGCCGATGCTGCCTTCCCCCTCTGCACTGTCACGGAGATCGCCAGCGTGACATAAGAATTATACAGGCATACCTGCCCCTGATTCTTTCCCTTATGCAGCGCCCTGCCGTCTATGAACAATGGCAGCCGGCACCGATTCCCCAGAAAATCGTCATCTGTCAGCGTCTCCTTTTCCACAAAGAGGAAATCACCTCTGCACTCGATATAAAGTCTGGTAAAGCCCCAGCCGTTACGGATAACGGTCAGCCCGGTCTCCGTCACTTCCTGCCCATCTGTGTCCACATACAGTTCTTCCTCCTCCGTAAGGAACTCTGTGGGCTGTTTTTTGTTGACTCTGATCAGGAATTCCTCCACATTCTGTTCCTGTCCCGGATAGACGGACAGTGCCCTGTAATCCTCTGCGTACTGTCCGTCGCTCTCTGTCAGCACGCTTAAAAATTCCGGGGAGTAGAACAGCTTCACTGCCTCCTGCCAATTGCTTTTCGCCAGATTTGCGAAATGGAACAGATTCTTGATCCTGCCTATGGAGGATTCCGCCACCGTATACTCCACGGTAGCCACAAAGGGCAGATAATATTCCCCCCGGTTGCTTACGACATTGAAATACCCTTTTACAACATCCCCTTCCTCTAATGTCTCGCCGTGGAAGCGATAGAGTATCTCCTCGTCCGTGCCGGTGAATTCACCCGTCAGACATTCCATCCTCCAGTCGGAGGAGGTCACCATGCCATTGGTAAACAGCCCCTGTGGCGCATATATATGAAAGGCTCCCTCCTGCTGCTCCCCTTTTTTTATGGACAGCTCGATTTTTGCGCAGGAAAAATCGAGGGTACACTTTTCATAGTCAAAGCTGCCCTCCAATATCTGACTGATGATCTCCTGCATCTGCATATTTCTTCACCTGCTTCCGGCATTCTAACGCTTAACCGCAAATGCCCTATGACGATTATATCAAATCTTCCGTCATAGGGCAAGAATTCTATATCATAAATCTCGTGCGCTTTGGTACACATGTGATCAGTAACTGCATATGAAATCAGAAGCTGGCACAGCACCGCTGATTCTATGCTGTATTATGCCATATTCAGTTTCTTGTCCGTCACATGCCATGAAACAAAATATAGGGCCACTGCCGCTGCCAGATCCACTATAAACCCTAAATTTGACATTCTTGTCATGTACACTCCGATACTATTATACATCGCAATCCCTGCGACCATCTGAATCAGAGTATCCACGATATTGGTAGCCATCATGATGCCGATATAGCTCAGGATAGCCATCAGCACCCTATGCTTGGCAGCAAGCTGTCCCATGGACACAGCTCCGAAAAGGGTGGTCACGGTGATAAAGGGTGCGACCAGCAGCTTAAAGCCGCCAACCACCAGCATGCCGATCAGGTCCATGTCAAAACTCAGACTATATAAGATCTCATTCATATACGGCGTGATCTCCCTCCATACAGAAGCCAGATCATATTCCAGAAAAATCGCTGAAAACATGGTCATGCCCAGAAAGAAAACCGACAAGTACACCGAAAGCATCACTAACAGCAGCCAGATGCCGCTGACCAGTATCTTGCTCACCAGTATCTGGTGCTTCGTCACCGGCAGCGTATGGGTCAGGTAGCCTTCGTCCGTATACATCGTCCTATAGAAATGCACCACCAGATAGATCACCGTGCCGAAACAGCAGCATACCAGCAGGATCGCGTACATAGTCAGGGTGAGCACGCTGACCACATTCAGCCAGCTGGCCACTCCGCTGCTGAAGCTGTCGGCCCCCATATCTCTCCACATAGGCGACTGAAAGGCAAGCCACCCCAGAAAGGTGACCAGCGCCACCGCCCCCAGAATCAGACAGCCCGCCTTATAGACGCTTTTCCATTCATATTTGATCAATTTCCCTAGCATGCGAACACCTCCCTGAAATAAGCGTCCACGGACTTGCCGTGCTGTGCCCTGATATTGTCCACGGAGGTGTATAGCACCAGATAGCCATAGCGCATGAAGATCACCTCGTCCAGCACCTGCTCGATATCCCCTATCAGATGGGTAGATATGATCACCGAGGCCTGCGGATTATAATTATTGATGATGGTGCGCAGAATATAATCTCTGGCGGCAGGATCCACACCTGCGATGGGCTCATCCAGCACATAGAGATCCGCACTGCGGCTCATGACCAGTATCAGCTGCACCTTCTCCTTTGTACCCTTTGAAAGGATATTCATTCTGGCTTCCGGATCGATCTGGAGGCTCTGAAGCATGCCGAGAGCCTTCTCTCTGGAAAAATCCGCGTAAAAATCACAGAAATAATCCAATATCTCCCGGATCCGCTTTCCG
Source organism: uncultured Acetatifactor sp. (assembly GCA_964018205.1). GTDB lineage: Bacteria > Bacillota > Clostridia > Lachnospirales > Lachnospiraceae > Acetatifactor. The sequence continues at coordinate 88,184 of CAXHOW010000001.1, forward strand.
CCTGCCAGATATGTCCTGTCAGGCAGGTAGGCCACATGGGCCTTGGTGGCCGCCCCCACATCCTGTCCGTTGATCCTTATGATACCCTGAGTGGGGGTAAGCAGCCCGTTGAGCATCTTGATCAGGGTCGTCTTTCCGCTGCCGTTAGGCCCAAGCAGCCCGATGATCTTTCCTCTGGGCAAGGTCAGGGAAATATTGTTCACAGCAATATGCTGCGCGTCATAGGCCTTTGTCAGGCCGGAAATCTCTATCAGCTCATTCATTTTCTATCTCCTGTTTCAGCACTGTCTCCTTGTCCGGCGTCCCTCAGGACATGTTCCTTTTTGAGACTGTTTTTCCAGCGCCGCCATACATCTTCCGATGCACTGCGCCCCTAAGCTTCTTCCTTCAGCAGCGCTGCGGCTTCCTCCTCCGTATATCCCAGCTCCTTCATCCCCAGAAAGAACAGCTCTGCCCTCTTCATCGCCATCCTCTTCCTCATATCCTGAATCAGCCCGAAATCCTCCGTCACCGTCCTGCCGCTTGTGCTCTGGGTGATGATCAGGCCGCTGCCCTCCAGCTCGGCAAAAGCCTTCTGCATCGTATTGGGATTCACGGCGGCTGCCGCCGCAAGCTCCCTGACGCTGGGCAGCTTCTGGCCCGGCTGAAATCTGCCAGAGACGATCTGCACCTGTAGCTGTTCCACCAGCTGGATATAAATCGGCCTGTCGGAATCCAGATCCCACATCTCTTATCCTCCTCGTAATTTATACTCGCGCCCGAAAACATTTGCCAATGTAAATGTATAACGAACGAGCGCTTCCGTGCCCGTACCCTCTTTGTACCGATATGATAATACAAGAATACGCCTGTTTTTCGAATCCGTCAACCGTATTATGTAACGTTTTTTGAAACTCCGCATATATATACCTTAACGAATCATATGTGTTTCGGCGTATCACAATGGCAGCCGCCGCAGGCAGACTGCGGATCAGCCGCCATACGCCTCCGCAGAAGGACGATTATGCCCGATAACAACCTGACATATGCCAATCCGGCAATTCCTGATCCGGCAGCATCAAGTTCCATGAACGCTGCCCGTACAGAAAATACACAAAATACACCTGGCCTGGAAAACTCTGAACCTATGGCCGGTACAGATCAGAGTACCCGCGCCTCCCGGACTGCCGACAGTGCCGCAGGCGCGCCTCGGACTCCCGGCCAGACAGCGGCTGCGGCAGAAAACGGCCGTCCCGATGCTTTTGCCACAGAAAGCAACGCCCCCACGGCTCCGGCCGCAGAAAACAACCGTCCCGCTGCTTCAGCCACAGAAAACAACCGTCCCGCTGCTTCAGCCACAGAAAACGGCCGTCCCGCTGCTCCGGCTGCGGAAAGCACCGCTCCGGCTGCCACAGACGCAGGAGCAGGAAATCCCGCCGGCACACCGTCTGCAGGCAGCACCTCCTCAGGCAACACCTCCGCAGGCAACCTGAAGATAAGCGTAGTCTCCTCCATCGGCCTGATACCCGTGGAAAACGCCACTGTCACCATCTCCTACACGGGAGACCCCGGCGCCCCTTTGGAGGTGCTGACCACCGACAGCTCCGGTCAGACCTCCGTGACGGAACTGCCCGCCCCGCCTCTGGAGCTGTCCCTTCAGCCTGATAACGAAAAGCAGCCCTACTCTGAATACAACATAGAGGTCACGGCGGACGGGTATGAGCCAGTGCTGGTGTCCGGCTCGGAAATCTTTGCAGGAGAGCTTTCCCTGCAGCCCATCCAGATGAACCCTATAGCCACGTCCGAAGAGGAAGAAAAAATAGTTATTATCCCTGCCCACACCTTGTTCGGCACCTTCCCGCCCAAGATCCCCGAGGATGAGATCAAGCCTATGGCGGAGACCGGGGAGATCGTCCTGAGCCGCGTAGTTATTCCCGAATATGTCATCGTCCACGACGGGGTCCCCAATGACCCCACCGCTCCCAACTACTGGGTACGATACAGAGATTACATCAAAAACGTAGCCTCCTGCGAAATCTACTCCACATGGCCGGAGAACGCCCTTTATGCCAATATTCTTGTAATCATGTCCTTTACGCTGAACCGGGTCTATACGGAATGGTACCGGAACCAAGGATATAATTTTACCATCACCTCTTCCACGGCTTATGACCAGAAATGGGTGTACGGACGGAATATTTTTCAAAACATCGACTATATCGTGGACACAGTCTTTGCCAATTACCTCTCCAGACCCGGCGTGCGCCAGCCGATCTTTACCTCCTACTGTGACGGAAAAAGGGTCACCTGCTCCGGCTTAAGCCAATGGGGCTCCGCATATCTGGCTGAGCAGGGTTACTCCGCCATCGAGATCATCCGTTATTATTACGGGAACGATATGTATATCAATACGGCGGAGGTCATCTCCGGAGTACCCTCCTCATGGCCCGGCTATGATCTGGGGATAGGCTCCTCCGGCGAAAAGGTCCGGCAGCTCCAGAACCAGCTGAACCGGATCGCCAGAAATTATCCCGCTATCCCCACGGTGACAGCGGACGGCATCTACGGCCCCGCCACGGCACAGGCAATACGCACCTTTCAGGGCATCTTCAACCTGCCCCAGACGGGCATCACAGACTATCCCACATGGTACGAGGTGTCAGAGATCTATGTAGGCGTCTCCAGGATCTCCGAGCCGGGATCATAATGAACTGCTCTGCAGTCAGCAACAAAGCGTGAGATTAAATCCAAGAAAAAAGAATGGGATCACCCATTCTTTTTTCTTGCTATATCATATTTCCATATCTTATCACATCGAAACCAGAAAGGAAATTACAACAAAGACAATACCAACCACGATATAAGGGAGAAAGGGTCTGTGCTGTCTGCTCCGCTTTTCCCTTTTATGAACGGTATACTCATACAGATCCTTGTACTTCCTGTCTTTGCGGAACACAGAGAAACCGTATCCTATGGTGTCAAAGGCTCCGGCAGCCGTAATCCAGACCAGCAGGCCTAACAGTATGGAAACAGCGCCTGCCACACTGAAAGCGTCCACATAATTGATCTTCAACTTAAACCCTTTTACAAACAGCACCAGCAGGGTAAGAGCAGCATTAACCCCAAATGCCGCAGCATATCTTTTCCATGATCCCATACTCAGGCCTTCAGCTCTTCCATATATCTCTCATATTCCGCATTGTTGCAGTACACAAAATGTCCTTCCCGCACTTCCCGAAGCTCAGGCTCATCACCGTGTTCATAGTCATGAACCTCCGACGGATTATACAGGATACGCTGTCTCTTCTTTTCCGACTTGGGATTCGGCTTCGGGATAGCGGAAAGCAGCGCTTTTGTGTAGGGGTGCATAGGATGGGCAAAAAGCTCGGCGCTTGACGCCTTCTCCACCACCTTGCCGAAGTACATCACTACGATAGTGTCGCAGAAATACTTTACGACCGAAAGGTCATGGGCAATAAAAATAATGGAAAGGTTCAGCTCCTCCTGTAGTTCGTTCAGCAGATTGATCACCTGCGCACGAATCGAAACATCAAGAGCTGAAATCGGCTCGTCGCAGATCAAAAGCTTCGGATTCATGATCAATGCTCTTGCGATACCGATCCTCTGCCTCTGACCTCCCGAAAATTCATGGGGATATCGTGACGCATGCTCCTCCACAAGACCTACCTTGTTCAGCATCTCCACCACCTTCTGGTGATTCTCCTTCTTGTTGCGGAACCCCTGAATCCGCAGTCCCTCCTGAATAATATCCTCCACAGTCATGCGGGGATCCAGAGAGTCCACCGGATCCTGAAAGATCATCTGCATCTCATTCAGCAGCTTCCTGCTCACATGGGCATTGTCATATTTTATCTGCTTTATCTTTTCCTGCTGTTCTTTTTTAATAGCTTCGATCCTCTCCCTGATCTCCGCCACAGCTTTGTCCGCCTCGCTTTTAAGCTTCTCTGCCTGGGTCTGGTAATCTGTCCTTCCCTTGTCCAGTGCGGCAAGATCCTTTTCAAGCTTTTCCTTTATCCCTTTAATTTCCTCATTGCCCCGGACTCTGGTCCACTTGATCTCTTTCCTGTTCCATCTGGTGCCGCCGCTTATCCTGACTCCCTTGTAATAGACAGATCCGGATGTAATGTCATAAAGGCGCATGATGCTCCGTCCGGTAGTTGTCTTGCCGCAGCCGCTCTCGCCTACCACGCCGAGGCATTCTCCCTCCCTGATATCAAAGGACACATTGGAAACTGCCTTCAGCTTCTGGCGGTTCACACCCTTTCCAAAGAAAAAGAACTGCTTCAGATGCCTGACGGAAAGGATTACCCTCTCCTTGCGGAGCTCCGGCTTCTGTTTTACCTTTGGGTCTATTTTATAATAGCTGTTGAATTCAGCATCGCTCATATTGCCTGCATATTGATTTTTTGTCTCACTCATCGCATCTGTCCTCCTCCAGTGAAAGTCGGATTCTCTCACTCACGATCTTCGGCATTTCAACCTTCGGCGCATGAGGATCCAAAAGCCATGTGGCGGCATAATGAGTATCACTGATTTTAAACATAGGAGGTTCTTCCCTATAGTCAATATTCATGGCATATCTGCTGCGGGCAGCGAAAGCATCCCCCTTTGGCGGATAGATCATGTTAGGGGGAGTACCCGGGATAGCCTCCAGCTTCTCCTTGCTGTCCACATCCGGAATACTGGAAAGAAGCGCCCATGTATAAGGGTGCTTCGGGTCATAGAAAATCTCCTCCGCAGTACCGTATTCCACGACCTTTCCGGCATACATAACCGCTACTCTGTCAGCCATATTGGCAACCACGCCAAGGTCATGGGTGATAAAGATACAAGAAAGATTCCTCTCCGCCTTGATCCGGTTGATCAGCTCCAGTATCTGCGCCTGAATGGTCACATCGAGAGCCGTGGTGGGCTCATCACAGATCAGGATCTCCGGCGATGCCGTCAGGGCAATGGCAATGACGATACGCTGTCTCATCCCCCCCGAAAATTCAAAGGGATACTGGTTGTACCGCCTCTCCGGCTCTGGTATGCCTACTTCCCGCATGATAGCAAGGGCGCGCTTTTTCGCCTCTGCCTTGGTGAGCTTAAGCTTGTTCACATATTCGAGTTTTTCTTTCTCGATCTCCTTTTTGACACTGTCCTCCTCAGTCTGGGAGGATGCCTCCAGCTTTTTTTCAAGCTCGGCAAGGCGGGCCTTATGCTCCGCTGTCACCTTCTCCTTGTATTCCTTCACCTGCTGTCTGGCCTTCTTCTGGGTCTCCTCCAGCACGGCCTTCAGCTCTTTTGCCTTCTTTCCATAGGTTTCCCTTGTCTTCTTTTCAAACTCGCTGAACGCTAGCTTTCTTTCCTTGACAGCCTGTTTGATCTCGGCTTTGCTGCGGGTATCGGCCTTTTCCTCCGTCCCATCCTTTTCTCCTGACGTAAGCTCGGAGATATAAGCCTCCATCTTCTTTTTCTCGTTGGCGATCTCGATGTTCATCTTGGCAAGAGCATTCTTGTAATGGATGAGATCATCACTGATCAGGTCATTGTACATGATCTTCAGCTTATCCGAATTGATCAGCATGGCCTCCGTGATCTGCTTGCCTATACGGACAATGGGATTCAGGGAGGACAAGGGATCCTGAAATATCATTCCGATCTTATGTCCACGGATCTTATAAAATTCATCCTCGGAAACCTCCAGCAGGTTTTCCCCTCTGTACATGATGTTTCCGTTCTCAATGATGGCATTATTGGCAAGGATCCCCATGATTGCTTTAGATGTAACCGATTTTCCGGAACCTGACTCCCCTACGATGCAGAGGGTCTCTCCCCGGTTTAAGTCAAAAGAAATATCACGGACAGCCTTCAAGATGCCATTATCTGTTTTAAAATTGATGACTAGATTATTTACCGATAAAACCTTATCCTGTGACATTCTATTCACTTCCTTTCAGTGCCGGGTTAAACGCATCTCTCAGTCCGTTGCCGAACAAGTTAAACGAAATCATCATCAGCGCCATGACCACGGCAGGGAAAATCACCAGATTGGGATAAGTGGCAAGGTACTGCTGGTTATTGGACATCATGACACCGAAGCTCTGCATTCCCTGAAGCCCCAGATTCAGATAGGCCAATGTCGCCTCCGAGAAAATGCTGCTCGGAATCATCAGCACGCTGGAGGTAATGATGGTTCCCATGGAGTTGGGCAGGATATGCTTGAAAATCAGCCTCATGTCCGAGGAGCCCAGCGTTCTGGAGGCAAGCACATACTCCCGTCCCTTAAAGCGGTAGAACTGGGTACGGGTTCTATGGGCCGTCCCGATCCACCCCGTCATACACAGCGCCAGCACAAAGGTGAAGAAGTTATTCCCCAGATGCAGGATACACAGTGTCATCACAACGATCCAGGGCACACCTCCCAGAATCTCACAGAAACGCTCCATCCAGATATCCACGTTTCCGCCGAAATACCCTGATATGGATCCCCATATCAGACCGAAACAGAAGCAGAACGCCGCAGTACACACGCCTAAGATCAAAGATGTCCGCAGTCCCGCAAAGGCCCGCTTGAACAGGTCAAATCCGGAGGCATCCGTCCCCAGCAAAAAGCTCGGCATCTTGTCATAGCCCAGTTTCTTATATCCCCAGCCTCTGGCAGTGATACTGGAGAGCTTCTTCGTGATGCCCATGACGGTCTGGCTGTCTACCACATCAATAGGACAGTCGTCAGACAGCTTAACAAACGACTCCGGTCCCACCTTGTAGTCATACGTGCAGTACCCTGCATCAATCCAGTTGTTCAGTTCCGAGGCGGAATAGGTCACCGAATCTGCGTCGCCATAGACAAGCGCATAGGTATCGATAACATAGTCGCAATAATAAATCAAAGAATCATGGATTCCCTTACGTCCGGTACATGACCAGTAAGAAAGGGAGTTTGCGTCGCTAGTATTGACAAAATCCGTGGCATCCATGATGGAAACAGCCTCGATATCCTCCAGATTGGCCACCGTTTCCTTTGCGCTCAGGACAGCGCTTTCAATCAGGATATACTGGAAATTCGAGACAGCGGATTTCACCTCAAATACAATCTGTCCGCGGAAGGAAGCAAGACCGGCTTCTGACAGTGCCTCGCTTATGCTGACAGACAGCTGGCTGTAATCTCTGGAAAAATCCCGGAGCATCAGGATATCATCCCCTGATTTCAGGTAAACCGCATATTCCCCCAGCTCCGAATTCGCCACGCCCTCATCCTGACCAAAGACGATATCCAGCTTATAATCCCCGTTCACGTCAAAGCTTACTGCTTTGGACAGCATGATCGCATTTTTATCCTCAACGGCAGCATCCGTAGCCAGCACCACCTGACCGCCCGCGCCATAGGGGCTGGCCACATCGATCTTTGTAGGCTCCGGATCCACAGCGATCTCCACCAGCGCCGCCTTGAGAGAAGGGACAGAATATCTGTCGGACAGAGCCGGCACCCCATTCTCCGTATCGTACACGATCCGGGTAGATTTTCTTGTTCCGTCCCAGAATCCGGTTCCTGCCTTGAAAAGCTTCGGCGCAAGGAACCCCTCGATTGTACTTACCCTTGTGATATTGCAGGGCGATAGCACTGGCACAAATATCGCCAGCAGGATCAGTATGCCAAGAATAATGCTGCCCGCCACCGAGGCATGATTCTTCCGGAACCGCCTGAGGGCGTCCTTAAAGAAGGTAGTCGGCTTAGTATCAAGCTTTTTGTCCTTGACCTTTTTATCCTGCTGGATCAGGACGAAGTCATCCTCTCTGAATACTACATCTTTCTTTGTATCAGCCATTATTTCTTCGCCCCCATTCTGATTCTCGGATCAATAAAGCCATAGGACAGATCCAGCAGGATACCTGCCAGAAGACCCAATGTGGTGAATATTGCCATATCAACAAATAAAATATCATAATCCTTATAATTCAGCGATAATACAAATAATTTTCCGATGCCGGGAATGCCGTACAGCTGTTCCAGTATCATGGAACCGCCCAAAATACTTAAGAATTCCGCCAGAATAGACGGGAAAATCGGCACCATGGCATTCTTCATCGCATGACGAACAATAGCCTGACTTCTGGTCAGACCTTTTGTACGGGCCAGAAGCAGATAATCGCTTTCCATGACCTCACACAGCTCCGCTCTTGTAAAACGGCAGTAACCGCATATGGAGCCAAAGGACAGACAGAAGACCGGGATGATATACCCTTGTATCTTTACCGCTGTAGTGGCAGAGTCCGTGGGCCATACGGAAGGCAGCCAGCCCAGATTATAGCAGAACACCCTCAGCACAAAGGAAATCAGGACAAAGCTGGGGATTGATATAAAAACCATGACCAACGTAGAGATCGTATGGTCTGTCAGAGTATTCTTTTTTAATGCCGCCCATATACCGAGCAGGATTCCTATGGGAACTGAAAAAATAACCGATAAGACATTCAAACGGATAGAATATCCGATCCGGGATGCGATGATGACCGAAGCGGATACATTGGGCTGGAAGGATTTACTATAGCCCCAGTCCCATTTTGTTATAATGTTTTTCAGCCAGTTGATATACTGCCTCATGATCGGCACCTGATAATAATAATTAACATTGCCGCGGCTCGCAGGTGACCTATACAGATATTCACCATATTCCGGCCTCAACTCGTCAAAACGATAGACATATCCCAGATTATACTGCTTGTCAAAATACGCGATCTGCTGGGTATCTCCTCCGATGGGCCGGTCGAACGGAAGAAGCTTCACTAAAATAAAAGTCAATGAAAGTATGATAAAGGCCGTCATCAGCGCAAGGCCTATTCTTTTCGCTACATATTTTGCCATGGTTCACCCCTTGCATCCCTGTATACTTAAAAGGTAATGCGGCCGACAGTCCAGCCGCATTACCTTCCACAACAATTGTAGATTTATTCTGCGCCTACTCTACTACTAATTTATGCAATTTTGAAAGAATGCTGTCTGCAGCAGGCCATTATTCACCTGCTTCTCCTTCAGCCGCATCTCCTTCAGCCGCATCTTCTGCAGCTGCTCCGTCCACGGCATTCACAGTAGCATTGGCAGCCAGCCAGAAAGCGTCATAGGAATACCGCCGTCCTTCATATACGATAGGATAAGCATCGGGATCATTGGTATTCGTGCCCCAGTTCAGGGTAAATCCGCCGGACAGATCCTGATCGCTGGACAGCACGCTCATGAAGTCCAGAGGATTCAGGGAATTGCCGTTGATGCCGCCGTAGCCTACATCAAAAGCGCCTATCATCATCTTGTTATAGTATACATCCATCTGATCGTTGCCGACCCAGAAGTCGATCTGGAGCTTATATTTTCCATCCGAAACGCTTGCGTCATTGAAAGCAGTCTCAAGGAAATCCTTGATCTCATTATGAGCGCTCTCCTCCTGAGCCGCGGTCATCCATGCGAACTCCAGATGGATCACAGTGGGATTCTCCGCTGTGCCGGGAGTGTATACACCGTCATCCTCCAGCTCAGCAAGAGCGATACGGAAATACTCTCTCGCAAGCTCCAGAGAATAGCCGCAGCCGTCGGTCTCCTCCAGCAGGGGAGCTACCGCCTTCTCATGGGCCTCGGTATCACTGTAGGAAAGGCCGTTCTCAGGGTCAGCCATATAGTTTGCGGAGAGATAGTTCACAGTAGGTTCATAGCCTCTTGCGTTGGCATAGGTCAGACGGTCAACAGAATACTGCAGTGCCCGGACAAAATGCCTGTTGCCAAGGGCGGGCTCAACCTCCCAGTAATCCTCTTTAGCAGTCTGGGCCACACTGCCGTCCTCACCGAAGAGCAGCTCCCAGTCCTCTGCATTCAGGGCGTTGAAGTTCAGCTTGAATACAGAAGAGCCTTCCGTACGTCTGGTACGGGGATCATTCCTATACTCATCCAGCTTGGTTGAGGGAATGGTGGTTGCATCCGAATGTCCCGCAAGGAACTCATTGATGGACGCCTCTCTGTCCGATCCCATAGCAGGGTAAACCCTGATATGCACACCTTCGATGCTGTATTTGGTATCTGCATAAACATAATTAGGATTCTTCTTGTAAACAATTTCCTGATCCGAATTGTAGGTCTCAACATAGTAAGCCCCCAGACTCAGGGAGTTGTCTACCGGTGACTCTGTAGCATTATCGTTGAAGCCCAGATAATTCTGGACAGTCACAAGATCAAGGAAATCCTGAGGAACCGGCATATACAGACCGCTGCTGATATAGTACATCGCATAGAAGCGGGAGAACTCCTGAGTGAACTCTACCTCAAAGTAGCTCTTTCCGTCCTCTTCATAGGTCTTGATCCCTACTGCGTCCCAAAGCTCCTCATTGTAGCCGTCAGCCGTTCCGTCATAGTAAGCCTTTGCGCCTACGATAGCGCCCACGGTCTGGTTTGCCAGCTCGGTGCCTCTGAACAGCTCGTTGGACTGCGTCAGCAGAAGCTTGAATGCTGTTTCGTAATCCTCGCGGGCAACATCCCTGTCATTGAATGCCGCACGGGATGCTATCTGGGAACCGGTGGTATACTTCAGCCCTTCAGCGCCTGTGCGGATCTGGAACCTCCACTTGCTGGCAACTCCGTCACCGTCATCATCATTCAATGCAACCGGCCTCTCCATGGCAAGCTCAGGAACCCATTCATATCCGTCCTTGGTCTCGTTCATGAAGGTGGTAAAGAAGCTGGCGGATATATAGCTATACAGATCGCTTACATCCTCACCCTGACTGTTCAGATAGTTCAGGGTTCCGGGATCGCTTACATTCAGAGAATGATAATATCTCTTCCATGCAGGATTGCTCTCATACTCCAGATCATCCGTGATGGAACCCTCCGCCAGAATACCGAAGCCATAACCTGTGATATAGTTCTCTGTTCCGGGGGTGATCCTGGGATTGTACATCACGAAGCTGCCGCTCTCATAAAGGGAAAGGCCTGTGATGCCGTTCCTGACGGCATAGGTTTCCAGAATACCCAGCATATTGGTTCTCTCTTCGTTATCCGCATTGGCAATGTTGAGGTAGGAAATCTCTCCTTCTGCCTTGGGCACGCACGCAAGGATCGCGTCGTACGCATCGTTATAGGCCTTCCTTACCTCAGCTACAGTGCCTGCGCCGGCGATAGCCTCCAGGCCGGATGCCTTGGCTGCCTCTACCGCAGTCTTCTGGTCTGCAGTAAGCTGCTCTTCCATATCGATGACCAGCTGCTCCAGATCATGGCTTATGTATGCCCTATAGTCATCACCGTCAATGTAGTCGCTGTCCCAGTTCGCATTCACATCCGGGGTCGGCTCTGCCTCACTGCTCGGGGCAGACTCGCTTCCAGCTGAAGATTCCGTGCCCTGACTGGAAGAACCGGGAGCGGAACTGGATGCATCCCCGCTGTCATCGCCGCAGGCAGCCACTGACACTACCATAGCTGCGGAAAGCAGTAATGCAAGAAATTTCTTGTTTCTCATAATCTCTCCTCCTATCTATATTTGCCATGCATACTTTTATGCTTCATTGCTTTAAACTGCAAGAACCAATAAAAAAGGGTTGAATAATCGTCTTATTCGCTCCCTCATTGGATACTTGTATACAATCAAGTCTCGTATGCGATTAACATAATTCAGTATAAATTACACTCTTTCAACTGTCAAGAATTTTTTGTTTTTTTCGACTCTCTTACAATCTGACAATATATTGTATATTTGCAGTTAATAGGTATATTTACACAATTTTTGGAATTATTATATCTGCATAATGCATAAAATATCCAATTGCATAATAACACATCGAGAAAAAGAAGCCAAATTAGCCATATTACAAATAAAAAAAGTCATGATTCGTGTCAATTCCTCCAAAGCTTTGCGTCATATCCAATTTCTTCTATATTAGTAGGGCATATCAATATCCTGTATCGGTATGAAAAAAGTATGCTGTCCCATAGGATGCCTGCCCGCCTTTCATGTGTTTATCCGCATGAATTCATCCAGCTTATTGCTTGCCTCCCGCTTCTGGGCCTCAAAGCTATGGGCATAGATATTCATAGTGGTGGAGCAGTTGGCATGTCCCAGATATTTGGATATATCTACTATATTGACTTCAAGATAATTCAGAAGCGTAGCACAGGAATGCCGCAGCCCATGGAGAGGTATGGACGGCAGCTCCTCCAGCCCCTTCATCCCGGCCGTTTCCGGATTCTGTCCCACCCACTGGTTATAGCGCTTCAGATGTCTGACAAAATACTGATATGCCGTGGTGTGACTCATCCGTCTACCATCCGACTGTACAAACAAGCTGCCGTCTCCCTGCCACATATCCCCCATACGGGCCTTTACGGAATCGTATTCTGTTCTGTATTCAACCAGTAGGGCAGACAGATTTTCCGGAATCGGAACCCTCCTCAGAGCCGATGGGCTTTTGGGGTCTTTATAGTCAAATCCGCTCTCCGTCCTCCCGACAGATTTGGAAATCGTTATTTCCTGTCTGGTAAAGTCAATATCGTCCCAGTGCAGAGCAAGCGTCTCCCCTTTCCTTAGGCCACAGAATATGGAAATGCTGAAAAATACTTTATATTGCATAGGAACCCTGCGGCTTCTGGGATATTCTATCTCAAGGGATTTCAGGAAAATCAGCGTCTGTTTGGGTGTAAAATACCGCAGTTCCCCGCTTTCCTGCTTTTTTCTGGGTTTCTGGGCATACTGGCAGGGATTGCTCTCTATCATGTTCCACCGTTTTGCCGTCCTGAAGAGGCAGCTGAGAACATTGGCGAAGCGCCGGATGGTTCCCATGGAATAATCCTCCACCAGAGTTCTATAGAATGCCTCAATGTCCGCCGTCCGGATGCTTGTGATCCGACAGCCCTTGAAATAAGGGAGGATTCTGCTCCTCAAGAGCTGCTCATATCCTATGTAAGTACCATAAGCGAGGTCGCCCTTGGCGCTCTCCAGCCATTTAAAAGCAAAATCCTCAAACAATACCTTGCCGGAACAGAGGTCATGGCCATATTTCAGTCTATCCTCCAGATTCATGGCATATTTCAGTGCTTCCGTTTCCTGCTGTCTCGGGGCAGCTGACTGATTCACAGAATAGGTCAGGTTTTTGACCAGCTTTTTTCCATCTTTGTCATATCCCAGACAGATCACAATACGGTAGACTACCCTGCCGTTCTTGTGTGTGACTCTTTTCAACGATGCCATTGATACAGTACCTCCTTCTTCTTTTGTATGGCAAACATCTGTTTGCAGATGGATTATAGCAAAGAGAAAAGAAAATGTCCATGTTTCTTAATCGGTGCACATAAGATAATTCCTTGGCTCTGGTATGAAAATAGTATTACCGGCAAAATGCCTCTGCACCGCCTCCTCCGGCCAGCAAAGGAATTTTCGCCCGCAGTGTCCGGGTGACAGCAATTTATACTGAATTATGTTAATCGCATACCAGACTTGATTGTATACAGGTATCCAATGAGGGAGCGAATAGGACGATTATTCAACCCTTTTTTATTGGTTCTTGCAGTTTAAAGCAATGAAGCATAAAAGTATGCATGGCAAATTAGATAGGAGGAGAGATTATGAAAAGAAAGAAATTTCTTGCCCTTATCCTCGCGGCATCCATGACCTTGTCACTGGCGGCCTGTGGGGACGAGAGCAATCCAAGCGAAAGCGGCTCTGGATCAGAGGCCGGCTCCAGCTCTGGTACAGGGCAGAGCGAAAGCGGCAGTGGCGAGAGCAGCTCTGCGGCGACAGACGGCGACCGGACGGAAAACGCGGCGGACAGCTATACCTTCCGTGATTACATGGGCTCCATGCCCACCAACTGGAATCCCCATACATGGGAGACAAACGCAGACAATGCCATGAATGATTATCTGACATCTCCGTTCTGCACCATGTCCATTCTGGATTCCGAGGAAGGGGTGTACCAGTGGGTTTACGAGATGGCCGCTTCCATCGAGGATGTGACAGCACAGCATCAGGATGACCTGAGCAAATATGCGGTCAAGCTGGTAGAAGGTACCACCCCCGAGACCACTACGGGCGGATATGTTTTTGAGATCAAGCTGAACCCCGATGCGAAATGGGAGGACGGCACCCCCATCAATGCGGATTCCTATATCTATTCCATGAAACAGCTGCTGAATCCCGAAATGCAGAACTACCGTGCGAACCTATATTATGCAGGCGAGTCTGCGGTAGCCGGCGGATATGCCTACTACAATGCCGGACGGACGGCATGGACGCCCAATATGGCCAGCGACAATATCGCATACGCAATGGCAGACTGGGTAAAAGGCGACGACGGTACATACACCACTCCTGACGGCGCTGCCATGCGCGTTGTCTTAAACGCTCCTCTGGACTGGCTGGGCGGCAACACTCTGAAGGACTATGTAGACAATTACGGCGAGGCTTACTTCGGAGTCGAAGCCTTCAATTCTCTGCTTGCGCTGGCTGACGAGGACGGCTATGTTCCCTTGACAGAGGAAAGCCTCGGGCTGCTTACCGGCGTGATCACCGCAGTGGCAGACTGGGGTGAGACCGCGGATGACGCAGTGAATTATGTGGCATACGCGGTAGAGTTCCCTGAGGCGGATTATGACTCTACCGTGGGCTGCTACAAGGTAGATGATTATACCATCCGCTATGTCAACGAATCCCACATTGACTTCAACTACTTCCTGACCTCCTGCACCAGCACCTGGCTGGTATATGAGGATCTGTATGAGGCAGGCAAGGATACCTCCGGCAAGCTGGTCACCACCAACTACGGAACCTCCCTTGACACCACTAAGTCATACGGCCCTTACCGCATGGAGTCCATACAGCAGGATAAGCAGGTTGTATTCGTACAGAACGAAAACTGGTACGGCTGGGAGAAGGATGAAAACGGCGCTCTGGTCTCCTACACCAATTTCGAGGTGGACGGCGAGAAGCGTCAGCAGTATCAGACTACTAGAATTGTCATCGACATCATGCAGCCGGATGCGGCAAAGCAGGCGTTCCTGAAAGGTGAGCTGTCCAACTGGACACCGGAGTCCGATGACCTGCAGGCTTATTCCATCAGCGACCGTCTGTACAAGGTGGATGAGACCTATACTATGTCCCTCTTCTTCAATACCAATGCGGATAATTTAAAGACTATGGACGAATCCAAGGGCAATACGAATTCCGTGGTTCTTTCCAATGAAAAGTTCCGCAAAGGAATGAGCCTTGCCATTGACCGCGCCGAGTTCGTGACAGCGACCACGGGATATAAGCCCATGTACGCACTGCTTAACAACCTGTATTTCTATGACGTATACAATGACCCTACCTCTTCCTATAGGAATTCCGACGAGGCAATGCAGGCCGTCTGCAATCTGTATGGAATTTCATATGGCGACGGCACTCCTTACGCTACCCTGAAGGACGCTTACGAGTCTGTGAATGGGTACAACCTTACCGAAGCCAAGGCGCTGATGGCGGAGGCCTGCAAGGAACTGACTGACGCAGGCGTCTACAAGGAAGGTGAGGATATCTATATCCGCATCGCTTACACAAGCAGAGACGTCACCGCAGCCCATCAGCAGCAGGTAGGCATACTGCAGAAGTTCATCAATGCCGCCCTTGAGGGATCAGGATTCGGAAAGATCACCCTTGAGCCTGTGGGCAACCTGTCAGGCGACAACAGCGCTTACAAGGCTGTACCTGCAGGCGAATTCGCCATCGGGTACGGCGCATGGGGCGGAGCCGCGTTCTATCCGTTCCGTAACCTGCAGGTATACTGTGATCCCGACCAGTACGAGATCAATGAGGCTGCCTGCTGGGATCCCAAGACCGAAACCCTGACCCTGACCGTGGACGGCCAGGAGGTGACACAGACATGGCAGGTATGGTCCCAGTGTATGGTGGGCTCCGGCTCCTATTCCAGCGCAGGATTTGATACCAAGCTGTCCATCCTTTCCCAGATGGAGGAGGCATATCTGAAGAAATATTACAGGATCCCTCTTGCAGGCAGCACCGCTTGCTCCATGATGTCTTATCAGGTAGAGTACTATACCGAGGATTACAATATCATGTACGGCTTCGGCGGCCTCCGTCTGATGACCTATAATTATACGGACACGGAGTGGGCTGATTATATCAATAGCCAGAACGGCGCTCTGAACTACGAATAGCATTTTTGTCTTCATGGCGGCGGGCGGAGCACTATCCCCTGCTGCCATGATTTATACTCACGCCCAAAAACATTTGCCAAAATACGGCCATATTGTCAGGAGGCCCGGCTTTCGCTACGGCACCGGGTTTCCTGACAATGAGACCGGAAAGGAGAATATGCACATGAGAATGGCAAAGTATGTCATCAAGAGAATTATTTTGATGTTTTTCACGCTGTTTGTTATCACTTCCATCTGTTTCATGATGGTCAGGCTTCTTCCGAGGGAAATGCCTCAGGAAAAAAATCTCGCTGCAGTGATCGAGGCACGATGGGAGGCGCTGGGATACAATGAACCGCTGCTGACCCAGTACTGGATCTATCTGAAAAACATCTTTACAAAGGGAGATTTCGGAACCTCTTGGTACATAACTTTCCGTCAGCCTGCCCTGGAAGCTCTGACGAGCCGTCTGCTCCCCACTGTCATCGTCAACCTTTACGCTCTGTTTTTCGGTGTTCCCATCGGTATCGCTCTGGGCGTGTTCGCCGCCATCAGGAAAAACAAGTGGCAGGATTCTCTGATCAGTACGGCAGTCATGGTATGCGTCTCTGTACCTTCCTATGTGTATGCTTTCCTGCTGCAGTATTTTCTGTATTTCAAGCTTGGATGGCTGCCCCTGCAGATGTATTCCTTAGCGGACGCAGGGGGCTCCTATTTTACGCCGAAGATGTTTCACAGTATCATCGCTCCGGTGCTGGCTCTGGCCTTCGGGGAGATTGCGGGACTATGCCGTTACACCCGGGCGGAGCTGACGGAGACGCTGACATCCGACTATATGCTTCTTGCCCGGACCAAGGGTCTCACCAGAGGGCAGGCCACCACCCGCCACGCGTTGAAAAACGCCATGGTTCCCATACTTCCGATGATCATAGGCAGCTTTATCAGCATTATGGGAGGATCCCTGATCATAGAGCAGATTTTCTCCATCCCGGGTGTAGGGCGTCTGTACATTACGGCCATCAACCTGCGGGACTATGATATTTTTATGATGGACAGCATATTTTACACGGCAATAGGTCTGGTGGGAGGCATCGTAGTGGACCTCAGCTACGGCTTCCTAGACCCGCGAATCAGAATGGGGGAGCGATAATATGTCAGAGAAGAAGACGGAATATGGGAAAATTCCCGGCGGGAATCATCCCAACGGGAATCATCCCAATGGGAAATTTCCCAAGGAGAAATTTGAATTTGCCCACAGCGGCGAGAAACTCACGGATCAGAAGTTCGAGGATAAGCCTATAGGATATTTCAAGGATGCATGGATACGTTTCCGCAAGAGCAAGGCCTCCGTGGCAGCTGCCTGCATCATTATCCTGATCGTGGTCTACGCTTTCCTGATTCCCGTTATTTTTGCCGATAAAGCAGGTCTCATGGTGGTCTCTTATGCAAAAAAAGGCCCCCGGGCAGCATCTGTAAGAAGGCCCGGCTTCATGGACGGCGGTGCGAACCGAGATTTTACGGAAAAAGGTCTGATCAAGGCCATCGCCATGGGAATCGGTGCGGAGGACTATGACGGCAGAGGTGTCAGCCTGGAGGAAGGCATGGCCAGCTACTACCAGCCCATGGTGAAGGTGGAGGAAGGCAGGGTCACTACCACCGCCGGAAAGAATGAAACTGTTATCTACTCCGGCCGTATCGACACCTATCTGGAGGTAGGCTTTATCTACCGCAATATTGAACAGCAGGAATACAACAACATCCGGGCCTGGGAAGAAGAAACCGGTCTCCATATCCTCTACCCTCTTGTGGCGGACAACGAATGGAACGTGGATGCCACGGATGCCAACAACTGGTACAAGACCAAGAAGAGCAATCCCGTCACCCTGACCGAAAACGGGAAGGCAAAGACTATCGCCTATGAGCCCGGCATGGTTCTGGAGGACAACTATATAAGAGATGAGGAGGGCAATCCCGTCTACTACACCTATGCCGGAGGCGGCACCGTGGATACTGCCCTTTATAAGGTCCGCATACTTTATTACAATTACTACCGCTACCTATACGGCGGAGAACCGGATTTCCTTCTGGGCACCGACAGTCAGGGATATGATCTGGCCTTCCGTATGGCCGACGGCATCAAGCTCAGCCTCTTGGTGGCAGTATGTGTATCCGCCATCAATCTGGTTATCGGAGCCATATACGGTGCCATAGAGGGCTACTACGGCGGAACCACGGACATTGTGATGGAACGTATCTCGGATATCCTGTCAGGCGTCCCCTTCGTGGTAGTGGCTACCCTCTTCCAGCTCCATCTGGCCAATGAAATGGGTGCTGTTCCAAGCCTTTTGTTCGCCTTCGTTCTCACCGGGTGGCTGGGAACCGCATCAAGGGTGAGAACCCAGTTCTACCGGTTCAAGAATCAGGAATATGTCATGGCAGCCCGCACACTGGGAGCCAGAGACAGGCGGATCATCTGGAAACATATCTTTCCGAATTCGCTGGGAACCATCATCACCTCCTGCGCGCTGGTGATTCCGGGGGTAATCGGCCAGGAAAGTATGCTGAGCTATTTAGGCATCGTAAAGCTGGGCACGGCCGAAACCACTTCTCTGGGGACGCTGCTGGCGGATGCCAGCTCCATCTGGACAAATTATCCCCATCTGATGATTTTTCCGGCAACTTTTCTGGCCCTGCTGATGATCAGCTTCAATTTATTCGGAAACGGACTGCGGGATGCATTCAATCCTGCTCTGCGAGGTGTGGAGGACTAATTTATGGATAAGATTCTAGAAGTAAAAGAACTGAAGATCTCGTTCCGTACCTCCGGCGGTACGGTAAAAGCAGTCCGGGACATTTCCTTCGATCTGGAGAGGGGAAAGACACTGGCCATCGTGGGGGAATCGGGATCCGGAAAATCCGTGACATCCAAGGCCGTTCTCGGCATTCTGGCAGGCAATTCCATTATCGAAGGCGGTGAGATTCTATATGACGGCAAGGATCTGCTGAAAATCAGCGAGGAGGAAATGTATAAGCTGAGGGGCGACAAGCTCTCCATGGTCTTTCAGGATCCCTTGTCCTCATTGAACCCCATCGTAAAGATCGGCAGACAGATAACGGAGGCCATGCTCCTGAAAAACAAGGCAAACCGCAGGGAGGCCAGAAAAGAGTTCAACAGCCTATTGGAGGAGCTGCGCAAAAACATGGCTGCCGCCACCGGAGCCGGCAGCGCCGCCAAGGTGAAGCAGATGACGGAAACCTTCGACCGCTTCTGCATTCAGGCCAACCGTCTGGAAAATCACTATAATCAGGACGAGTCGGAGGCCGAGTCCCTGATCGATGCCATCGAAGACTTTCTCTTCAAGGCAGAAAAAGGACAGAAACAGGACACAAAGGCTGCCCTGAAGGATTTTGCAGACCGGGGAAAGAACCTGAAGGATGTATTTTTTACCAGACGCTATGCACACAAGCTGAATACTTGTCTGGAAACGCTGCACAAGACCGCAGCAGAGTGTAGATCGGTAAAAGCAAAGGAGAACACCCCTCTCCTGCCCGATTCCGTGAAAACAGCGCTGGAAGAGCTGAAAGCCCTTCTGGAGGAGATGACCGGACAGGAAAAGCCCAACTTTTTCCGAATCGGTTATTATCAGCTGCGCAAGCCTCAGGAAGACCTAGGCTCTTGCTCCATCGAGGAGCTGAATCAGAAGGCTCTGGATTTTCTGAATGATGATTTTATGACTGAATTTCTGAAGCTGGAGGAAAAGGGAGTCAAGTATTCCTATGAGACTGCTCTGGAAAAGAAAAAGAAGGTTCTTTCGGGTCTGGCACAAGCCAGAGAATATTTCCGTAATGACTTTGACAAGGCTGAGGGGATGAAACTGTGCAGGGAACTCTCCTGTCAGGTGGAGGACAGTATCGACCGTCTGGAGTTCATCAAGGACAGCGCCGCATATACCTTCAGAAGCAGCATGCAGGACGCCATATCCAAATATTTTTATTACAAGGCCCACAATCCCAAAGAGGAGACAAGGTATGCCAGACAGACAAAAAGACGGGATGCTCTGATCGCCAGAGGAAAGACCGTGGACTGGAAGGTAGTCCCCAAGGTTGTCTACGATCCGAAGGAGCTGAGAGGCAATATACTCAAGATCATTGACCGTCTGGAGAAAAATTACCAAGCTTATATTCAGGCTTCGGACAGAATTGATTTCAGAAAACGCAGCATCGACATCGTAGATTTCCTCAAGGGAAAGGCTTCAGATGCGGTATACCGCATTACCAAGAGCATGGCCAGAGAAAGAGCCGTCAAGCTGATGGATGAGGTGGGGATCAGCGATCCCCGTATGCGCTACAACCAATATCCCTTCGAGTTTTCCGGCGGTATGCGGCAGCGAATCGTCATCGCCATCGCTCTGGCTGCGGATCCGGAGATTTTGATCTGCGACGAGCCTACCACGGCTCTGGACGTCACCATTCAGGCACAGATTCTGGAGCTGATCAACCGTCTGAAGAGGGAACGGAATCTGTCCGTCATCTTCATTACCCACGATCTGGGGGTGGTTGCAAACATGGCTGACGATATTGCGGTCATGTATGCAGGCAAGATTGTTGAATATGGCTCCGCCGAAGACATCTTCTATGATCCCCGGCATCCCTACACATGGGCGCTTCTGTCATCCATGCCGGATCTGGATACCAACGAAAAGCCGGACACTATTCCGGGCACGCCGCCCAACATGATTTATCCGCCTCAGGGCGATGCCTTTGCGGCGCGCAATAAATATGCGCTGAAGATCGATTTTGAACTGCAGCCTCCCATGTTTGAGGTTTCGCCCGGCCACAAGGCAGCTACCTGGCTGCTGCATCCCGACGCACCCAAGGTTGAGGTTCCCAAAATCATTACGGACCGTATTGAGCGAATGAAACATGGAGGTGAACAGAATGGACAATGAAAAAAATCAGGAAATCCTTCTAAGAGTCGATCACTTAAGCCAGCATTTCGGCAAGGTCAAGGCAGTGGATGATGTATGCTTTGAAATCAGGAAGGGAGAAGTATTCGGTCTGGTGGGGGAATCCGGGTGCGGCAAGACCACCACGGGCCGCTCCATCATCAAGATATATGACATTACCTCGGGAAGCATCTATTTCAAAGACCAGAGAATCTGTGCAGGCACCGGCTCTTACAAAGCTGCCATCAGGCAGGCTAAAGAGGAAAGTCGGAAGGCTATCCGGGATCTGAACAATGCGTCTGCCGAACAGCCCGGGACAAAGGAAAAAAACGATGCCCGTATCCGGCAGCTGAAGGCAGGGCTTCAGCAGACGATTCAGGAAAACCGCAGACAGATCAAAGCCGCCCGGTTCGACCATCAGCATTCCGACAAGGAATACGCCAAAAGCCTTGTAAAAGAGACCAGAGAGCGTTATGAGCTGCTTGCCAAAGCCTCTCCCGCGGAGCAGAATGACCTGCGGAAAAAGTGCAGGGACGAGCTGCGGATTGCAAGGAAGACCAAACTGATCACGAAGATACAGATGATTTTTCAGGATCCTATCGCATCTCTGGATCCCCGTATGACAGTCAGGGAAATTATTGCTGAGGGTCTGGTAATTAACGGCATTAAGGACAAAAAATATATCGATGAAAAGGTTTATGAGATTCTGGAGCTGGTAGGCCTTGTACGGGAGCATGCCGGACGTTATCCCCATGAGTTTTCAGGAGGTCAGAGACAGCGCATCGGCATTGCCAGAGCGGTGATCATGTCACCGGATCTGCTGATCGCCGACGAGCCTATCTCCGCGCTGGATGTGTCCGTGCAGGCTCAGGTAATCAACCTCCTTAATGAGCTGAGAGCCACCCTTGACCTGACTATACTGTTCATCGCCCATGACTTGTCGGTGGTAAAATACTTTTCGGACAGGATCGGCGTCATGTATTACGGAAAGATGGTGGAGCTTGCCTCCTCGGAGGAGCTGTTTGCCCATCCCCTGCACCCTTACACCAAATCCCTTCTGTCAGCCATCCCACTGCCGGATCCCCATTCGGAAAAAAGGCGCACCAGAATCACCTACAATGCGCTGGCAGAGCATGACTACAGTATGATCAAGCCTTCTCTGCGGGAGCTTGTACCAGGGCATTTTGTGTACTGCAACGACAAGGAGGAAGAACGGTATAAAAAGGAGCTGGGACTTTGAAAAATAGCGGGACAAGGCTTTTGGCCAAATGCCTTTTGGCAGTCTTGGCCTGCGGTGCCATGGCATGGATATATATTTCCCCAAGAGAATTTACATCCGCATCCAGATCGGAGCAGTACCGGATGCTCAGTGACGCCTTTCTGATTCCGGGTGCAGTGACGGTGCTGACAGGATGTATGCTGGTGATTTCCAACAAAGGAGGACTTGACGGCATTTCCTTTGCGGCGGGACGGGCAGTCAGGATGCTGATACCGGGATTGAAAAAGAATGATGAAAAGTATTTTGACTATGTGGAGCGTAAGCGGGAGAACCCGGTAAAGGGTTTCGGATTTCTATTTGCTGTAGGAGGATGCTTCTGCGTGGCTGCTATTGTGTTCATGATTTTATTTTACCGGCTGCAGGGCTGATTGCCCAAGAAAGAAAGCTTATATAGCGAAGGCTTGTAATAATGTGATGTATTAAAAAAAGTACTTGATTGAATGCTATACCCATAAGTATAATGATTGTGAAGCAGGTGTTTCCTTACGGGACAGACGCAGCGGCACAGATAAGTATGCCATTAAATTCACGATATACAGCAAAGCGGAGAAGCAGGCATGAATCAGGACGAGAAGCTTGACAAAGAACAGCAATCCACACAGAACACAGAACAGCATACAGGACAGTGTACAGTACCGCCCGGAACCGTGCAGCCCGGTTCAGAATCACATGGTTCGGAGCAGCCCGGCGCCAAGCCTCAAGGCACCGGGCTGCGCAATCTCCATAATCCGGTGCATGCGCCGATTCCGGGACTCGGTCTCAGGAGTCTGAAAACCGCACTGGCGGCAATGCTCACAGCGCTGCTCTATGTCTTTCTGCCCGACAGCAATCCCACATTTGCATGTATCGGGGCTATCTTCGGCATGGGCGCGGATATGGAAGAATCCCGGCGCAGCGGCGGAAACCGTTTCTTCGGCACGATCATCGGCGGGTTCATAGGCCTGGGGCTTTACTGGCTGGAGCATCTGATATATCCAGATGGCTGCTACTGGCTGAGGCTCCCATTGGTTTTTCTGGGAATCGTGGTCATGATCTTTCTGTGCGTGCTTTTCCGCTGGCCGGGCGGTGTACAGCCCGGCGGCGTGGTATTATGTATCATTTTGTTCAATACTCCTGCCCACCATATAGATTATGCCATCAGCCGTATGATAGACACCGGCATAGGTGTGATCATTGCGCTGCTGGTGAATTATCTGCTGCCCCGGAATAAGCTGGAGCATTTGTTCCATCTGGACCGCAAACAGCAGAAGGAAAAGTAGGCCGCTTCTTCTCCTCTTCTATCCTGAGCAGCCGGTTACCTTCACGGCACCGAATTCTTCATACATCTCTTTCCGTGCCTTCTCGTCCCTTACGGCAAGTCTGGCATCCTCTTCTCTTCCAAGAGCAAAGAGCTTTTCCAGCAGAGATGCCAATCTGCTTTCTCCCTTGATGATCCCTTGTGCCTCTCCCTTGATGATCCCTTGTGCCTCTCCTTTGATGATCCCTCTTGCCTCTCCCCTCGCCTCCAGCATATCGATATACTCACACATAACAACCTCTCCTCCCTCCTTCTGCTTCTCAAGCAGCTCCTCTACCTGCTCCGTAAACCTTGTGTCTCCAGTCAATGCGTACATCATGTCGCACAATGCCTTTATATGGACAATCTTCTGCTCCTTCCTATTCTCAAAGCTGCCGTCATTCATATAATCCGCCACAAAACCGATATCACTGGTAAACTTGTCCCTGATTTCTCTCGGCAATCTCCTCATATGATGAACCGTCAGCTTGATATCCTCCGCCAGCAGCAAATCCTCTTGCGCCACACCGTCTGCTTTTAGCAGGCCATGGACGCTGAGCGGAATACTTGTCTGTTTCCTTGTCCAGTCTATCACCATACTGATTACCGGATACATCGGTTTCCTCGATTCCAGCTGCCCCCGGTATGCACCTCCCTCATAGGAAGCTTTCCGCAGCACCTGCCGCCTCCGCAGCCGTGTCTCATTGCCTATGATGTACTGTGCCCTGATCTCACCATCCTCTACCAGATAAAAGCTTATATCGCATAGCTGGTTATGCATTCTTTCCTTCCCCCGGTAAAAGCTCTCCGTAGGCGCAGGCTGCAGCAGCTCTGCCTTCAGCCTCCTCCTCCCTCCATAAGCCAGAACATTCTCGCAGTCAGCAAACACATCTGTGTACTGCATCAGAATTTTTTCGGCAATATCCTTCTCTGCCATACACTTACCCCCGTTCAATTACTTGAAGCTATGAAAGCCTCCTTCTGATTCTGGAAATCCAAGCAAGAATTTTCGACCTGCAAGAAGATAACGGAACGGCCTTTGCTGCCCATCATCGTTATAGAATGAAAAGATTATCAAAGAATATGCCGGGTAAAAAAACTGCTCTATTCCGACTATACCACATCTCTGCGATAAGTTCAATACTAATTGCTAGTTTTTCAGTCTTTCATTCTTTCTATATGGCTCTATATGTATTTTCTCAGGAAGACAGTATAAGCAGGCGGGACGGGGCAAGGCTGCCCTTGTCCCCCATCCGGCCTTTCGGCATACATTCCTATGATATACAGTCATCTCCTGCGCCGTACGCAGCTTTTAGCTCATTTCACATGAAACGCCAGCAGCCCCGGATATTCCGCTGCTTCTCCAAGTTCCTCTTCTATCCGCAGCAGCCGGTTGTACTTCGCCACCCTATCGCTTCTGCAGGGCGCGCCGGTCTTGATCTGCCCGGTGTTCCATGCCACCGCCAGATCGGCGATGGTGGTATCCTCCGTCTCTCCGGAGCGGTGGGACATGACCGCCGTATAATTATTCTTATGAGCCAGCTCCACGGCCTCGAAGCTTTCCGTAAGGGTTCCTATCTGGTTGACCTTCACCAGAATGGAATTGGCTGTATGCAGCTTGATGCCTGCTGCAAGACGCTTCTTATTGGTCACAAAAAGATCATCCCCCACCAGCTGCACCTTCTCTCCCAGCCTGTCTGTCAGCTTCTGCCAGCCGTCCCAGTCATCCTCCGCAAGAGCATCCTCAATGGAGATAATGGGAAAATCCTCCGCCAGCTTCTCAAAATAAGCAATCATCTCCTCTGTGCTCCGGATGACTTCCTCTCCCTTCAGGCGGCTTTCCCCGGGAAAGTGATACATATTCGTCTTTTCGTTGTACAGCTCGCTGGCTGCGGCATCCATGGCGATCCACACATCCTCCCCCGGTGTATAGCCTGCTGCCCTGATTGCGTCCACCAATACAGCCAGCACACTCTCTGCGTCAGGCAGGTCAGGGGCAAATCCACCCTCGTCTCCCACTCCCGTGGAGAGCCCTCTGTCCTCCAGTATTTTTTTCAGATTATGATAAACCTCCGCACAGATGCGCAGGGCATCAGAAAAGCTACCGCCGCAGATAGGCATGATCATGAATTCCTGAAAGTCCACAGTGTTTGCGGCATGTTTCCCGCCGTTCAAAATATTCATCATAGGCACTGGGAGCAGGTGTGCCCCGGTGCCGCCCACATAGCGGTACAGCGGCATGGACAAGGCAGATGCCGCCGCCTTGGCACAAGCTAAAGACACAGACAGCATGGCATTGGCGCCCAGATTTTCCTTGTTTTCCGTGCCGTCCAGCTCAATGAGCTTCCTATCGATCTGGTACTGGTTTAAGGCATTGGCCCCCGTCAGGGCAGCCGCGATTTTTTCATTCACATTTCTCACGGCATGCTGCACGCCCAGCCCGAAATATCTCGGCTCCCCATCCCTAAGCTCCACGGCCTCGAAACGCCCTGTACTGGCACCGGAGGGCACGGCGGCGGTTCCTGTATAAAAATTTCCGTCTTCATGGCTTAAGACCGACACCTCCGCCTCTACGGTGGGATTGCCCCGGGAATCCAGAATCTCCCGGGCATGGATAGATTTTATTTCCAGATATGTGGTCATGAGATCATCCTCCTTTTAGGTTTGTTGGTTCTTTTTAAAATGCCCTGAAAGAAGGCTTCTTATTCTATAACACCCTATACCATTTCCATAGCATATCCTTCCATAAAATTTCCTTCCGCAATATTTCTTTTTACAATATTTCCTTCCGCAGTATTTTTTAGCACCTTGAAAACAATCCCAAAAGCCGGCCCAAGGAAATTTTTTCCATAAGGCCGGCTTTCCCGCCAAAAACAGATGCGTCTAATAGGCCTTACCGGCCAGAATCTCGCAATAATCCCTGTAATTCTTTTCCAGAAGCGCCGGAGTATCCAGCCCATAAGGGCATTTCGACCTGCATTTCCCGCAGTGGAGACACTGCTCTATTTTCTTCATCTTCTCCTGCGCCTGAGGCGTCAGCTGCGCGGCAGAAGGCGAGCGGCGGATCAGCAGGCTCATGCGGGCGCAGTTGTTGATCTCGATTCCCACGGGACAAGGCATACAGTAACCGCATCCCCGGCAGAAATCCCCCAGAAGCTCCTCCCTGTCCTTTGCGATGACCGCCGCCAGCTCCTCCGTCATCCCGGGCGGATTCTCTATATAGGACAGAAACTCATCCAGCTCCTGCTCCCTCTGTACGCCCCAGATAGGCAGTACATTGTCATACCGGGCCAGAAACGCATAAGCCGCTGCCGAATTCGTTATCAGCCCCCCTGACAGCGCCTTCATGGCGATAAAGCCCATGCCTGCATCAGCACATTTTTCCACCAGTTCAATGTCCTTCTCCGTGGCCAGATAGCAGAAGGGGAACTGCAGCGTCTCGTACAGCCCGCTCTCCACTGCCTCATGAGCCACGCTTAAGCGGTGATTCGTGATGCCGATGTGGCGCACCATGCCCTTGGCTTTCGCCTCCAGCATGGCTTCATAGAGACCTGAGCCGTCTCCCGGCTTGGGACAGAACGCCGGATTGTGGAACTGATAAATGTCAATATAGTCCGTGCGTAGATTGTGGAGAGATATGTCCAGCTCCCTCCAGAATCCTTCCGCGTCCTTCGCCCCGGTCTTGGTTGCTATATACAACTGCTCCCGCATCCCCTCGAAGGCCTCTCCCAGCTTCTCCTCGCTGTCTGTATAATAGCGGGCCGTATCGTAAAACCTCACTCCATGAGCGTAGGCCTTGCGCAGCAGCCTGACCGCCTCTTCCTTGGATACGCGCTGGATAGGCAGCGCTCCGAAGGAATTCTTTTCCACTGTAATACCGGTAGTGCCTAATGTGACTTTCGCCATGTTCTTCCTCCCGTATTCCTGAATATGCTCTCGGAATTTCTGAATCGCCTTCCATGAGATTCAGGGAACGTCCGTATCACCGATTCCCTCACTTTCTCAATCACAATATATTTAGACGCACAATTATTTTATCAGGATTCCGAGCATTTACCTGATTAAAATCATTATAGTATGCGTTTTTATTTATGTCAAATCAGTTAGGCTGAAGTGATATATTTTTATGGCTCCAGTCTATGCACATCCCTCGGAAAAAGGCAGGCCTGACGCACGTTCTCAAATCCAAGGATTCTGGCTGTAAGCCTCTCCAGCCCGATTCCCAGCCCTCCGTGGGGAAGCATACCATGCTTGTGCATCATCAGGAAACCTTCAAAGTCCTCCGGGTTCAGGCCTCGTTGTCTGATCTTCTCCAGCCGCATCCTATAGTCGTGGATGCGCTGTCCGCCCGTGGTCACCTCAAGTCCCCGGAATATCAGGTCAAAGCTCAGGGTCTCTCCGGGATTCTCAGGATCCTCCATAACATAAAATGGCCGCTTGGATGCAGGATAATGTGTCACAAACACAAAATCACTGCCGAACCTGCGTCTGACAGTTTCTGAAAGAACCTTTTCCTCCTCCGGCTCAAAATCATGGCATTCTGCCGACTCCCGTCCCCGCTCTTCCGCTGCCAGCCTTTTGGCATAGCCTCTCATCTTCCTGATTTTGTAGATGCTGCCGTGGATACGGATAACCTCTCCGGCATATTCCCGCAGTGTCTCAGGCTCCGGCTCCCATTTTATTTCTATCGCCCTTTCCCATTTTTCTGCTTCCGTCGACGCTGCTGCTTTTTCTGTTTCCTTCGTATGAGCAATCATTTCCGTTCCCTCCAAGCTTTTTATTTTCTCTGTGATTTCCATCTCTTCCGCTTCCTCCTGCTCTTTCATTTTCCCCGCCCTTTCCATCTCTTCGGTTTTCTTCGTCTTTTCTGTTTCCTTCTCCCCTTCTTTTTCTCCGTCCTCCCCCATCTTTTCCGCTCCCTGCAGCTTCTTCTCTTATCCTGATTTCTCTGTGTTTTTATCTCTGCTTTATTCAGCCGTGTCTATCAGATTCTGCTGCCGCTCCTATAGACATTACATCTGGTCATGTCAGCCTATGCCTGATCCTAAACCAGCCTCTGATCAGCTCTGGATACCTGCAGATCCTGTTTGAAATCCATTCGGACTTCGTCCATATGCCACATATTATCACCTTCTCTCATAACCACCCAAAACCATGGCATCCTCTTGTTTCCAATATTTTGGCAAGTCCGTTTCCAGGCCTGCCTTCATATACACATAAATTTTCTCTCTTGACACGCAAAAAAGGAACCATAAACTGTATCTCTACAATCCATGGTTCCCACTCTCTGTCCCAAACTCTGCCATCGTTACACAAAGTCTCAGGAAATCATTCTTTCAGGCACCACGGCATCACAAGCAGCGCTTGCAGCCGTGGATACCACCGCTACAAGCGCTCCCTATCGTCGTCCCTGTTAAGAATCATCAAACTGATATGAAGCATCTCTTTATCCTCTTTCGCATACGCTTAAAGTCTACTTCTCCACCAGCAGGGATTTCCCTGTCATCTCTATAGGCTGCTCCCTGCCCATGATCTGGATCAAGGTAGGAATGATGTCCGCAAGGCAGCCGTTCTCTCTGAGAGTATATGCCTCATCATAATTCACCAGAATGAAGGGCACCTGATTGGTGGTATGGGCAGTGAAGGGCTCACCGGTCTCATAGTCCACCAGCATCTCGGCATTGCCGTGATCTGCACAGATAAACATGGCTCCGTCCACTTCCTTAATAGCTTCCACAGCCCTGCCTACACACTCATCCACTGCCTCCACTGCCTTGATGGCCGCATCCAGCACACCCGTATGTCCCACCATGTCAGGATTTGCAAAATTAATGATGATGACATCATATTTATCGGAGCGGATGGCTTCACAGAGCTTGTCGCACACCTCATAGGCGCTCATCTGGGGCTTCAGGTCATAGGTTGCCACATCCTTGGGGGAATTCACCAAAACCCTGTCCTCACCTTCGTTAGGCTCCTCCACCCCGCCGTTAAAGAAAAATGTCACATGGGCATATTTCTCCGTCTCGGCGATGCGGGCCTGCTTCATGCCGTTAGCCGCCAGCCACTCCCCGAAGGTATTGGTGACGGATACCTTATGAAACGCTACCTCCTTGTTGGGGATGGTAGGATCATAATCAGAGAAGCATACATAGGTGATGTCAAGTCTGGCACCTCTGTCAAAGCCCTTGAAGTCATCGTCGCAGAACGCTCTGGTGATCTCCCTCGCCCTATCGGGACGGAAGTTGAAGAAAATAACAGAATCTCCGTTCTGGACGGTTGCCACGGGCTTTCCGTCCTCCATGGCCAGCGTAGGCTTTACAAATTCATCCGTCTCTCCTCTGTCGTAGGATTCCTGAATCCCGCAGATACCGCAGGCAGCAGTCAGGCCCTCTCCCTTTGTCATGGCATCATAAGCCAGCTTTACCCTATCATAATTGCTGTCCCTGTCCATAACGTAATAACGTCCCATAACAGACGCAATCTTGCCTACCCCGATCTTATCCATCTCCGCGGCCAGAGCCTGCGCATACTCCTTACCGCTGGAAGGGGGAGTGTCCCGTCCGTCAAGGAAGCAGTGCACATACACCTTCTTCAGCCCGTTCCTCTTCGCCAGCTCCAGAAGGCCGTACAGATGAGTATTGTGGCTGTGCACGCCGCCGTCGGACAGCAGGCCCATCAGATGAAGTGCGCTGTCGTTCTTCTTACAGTTCTGTACCGCTTTCAAAAGAGCGGGATTCTCAAAGAAAGTCCCGTCCTGAATCTCCTTTGTGATCCTTGTCAGCTCCTGATACACGATGCGGCCTGCACCCATGTTCAGATGCCCCACCTCGGAATTGCCCATCTGTCCCTCGGGAAGTCCCACTGCCATTCCGCTGGCATTTCCCCTTACAAAGGGATATTCCTTCATCAGCCTGTCCATCACCGGCGTCTTTGCCAGCGCCACCGCATTGCCATCGGTCTTCTCATTGAGACCGTAGCCGTCCAGAATCATCAAAACTACTGGTTTCTTGCTCATATGCTCTCTCCTTATACCTTCTTTAAACCTGAAGGATGATTTTTTCTGTCTCAATACAATTCCCGCACCGGAACTGTCTTGATTATACACCCAAAAAAGCCCGGATGCAAGCCGTCAATGCGCAAAAGTCCTCATGCAAAAGACGGATGTCAACGCATCACCTACTTCGCCACAATATTCTGCAGCCACACTCCCTTTTTCACCAGCACAAAGCCGATGACACACTTTATCCAGTCTGCTATCTGCACCATGGCAAAAATAGCAATCACGGGAATCATGGTAAAGCGGCTTAAGCAATAGGCCACCGGCACACTGACGCACCATACGAATACGCTGTCAAACAGAAAAGTGACAATAGTCCTTCCCCCTGACCGAAGGGTAAAATAAGCTGCATGCATGAAAGCAGCCTGAGGCATAAAAATCGCCTGCGCAATGATAAACTGCACTGCCAATGCCTTTACGTCATCCGTGGTGTTGTATATTCTGGGAAACAAAGGCGCTATGAACACCATCAGCAGTGCCACCCCGATACAGGTAAAGACGGAGAACGCAATGATCTTGTTGTCCGTGTCTCTGGCCTCCTTCATCTTGCCCGCCCCCAGCAGCTGGCCTATTATGATGGCCACCGCATCTCCCATGGCAATAAAGACCACATTGAATACGTTGTTGATGGTATTGGCAATGTTCAGCCCTGCGATCACATTCATTCCTCTCACGGAATAACACTGCACCAGCACAGCCATGCCTGATGACCACATTGTCTCATTGACCAGCAGCGGCGCGCCCTTTATAAAAAACTTTGCCACCAGATGCCCCGGCACCCTCAGTGTACGGTAGATTCCAACTATGTACGGATTCTGCTCCTTATGCCTATGGGTCCAGACTATGACGATAGCCGCCTCCACATATCTGGACACGACCGTCGCCACTGCCGCGCCCACTACTCCCAGAGCAGGCAGGCCCAGCTTCCCGTAGATCAGCAGATAATTGAGGCAAAGATTCACAAACACCGCAGCAATCCCCGCCTTCATCGGCACCACCGTCTCGCCGCATTCCCGCAGGGTACTGACATAGACCTGCACCATCATGAATGCCGGCAGGGCAAACAGCATCACACTGAGATAATTCCTGCCATGGGCAAGCGCCGCCACCGGATCGCCGCCGTCGCTGCTGCCGTTCAGATACATCTGAATCAGACTGCCCCCCACAGTCAGGAACAGCAGCAGTGCTCCCGACGTCAGAATCAGCGCCATCCAGAATTTATAGCGGAAGGTATGTCGGATTCCCTCTTCGTCCTTCTGCCCGAAATACTGCGCGGTAAAGATCCCTGCTCCCGCAAGGCCCCCAAATACACATAAATAATACACCATCATCAGCTGGTTCACGATGGCCACGCCGGACATCTGCTCCGTGCCCACCTGCCCTACCATGATATTGTCCAGAAGTCCCACGAAGTTGGTGATGCCGTTCTGTATCATAATAGGTACCGCCACTGCCAGTACCATCTTGTAGAAGGCCTTATCGCCGATAAACTTTTTTCCTGCTTTTCCAAACATAACATCTACCTCGCATTTTTTGCCTAAGGCTTTGCCCCTGATTTTGGCATAGCCTATTCATTATACCTCATTATATTGCAAATGCAAGGCTTATTTTTATACTTCCCCCATACACTTATCCCTTACCACTCATTCCATTATCAGATAAGTGCTTTATCCGGTTAAATAACCATAAGCATCCGCTCAATCACCGAAAATCTGCCCCGTCACGCCGGTCAGCCCATCCGGCTGAGTCTCCACATTACCAGATGGGCTGATATACATTCACATATGCCGCCTTATTACAGAGAATAAAGGAAAATACGGAAAAATCCTGAAATACCGTTGCCATCAGGTTGTAATACTGCTCATTGGGGATTCTGCTGATATCCAGATCGTTCACATATATTTTTCCGGCTTCATCCCCATATCATGATACATATCTTTGCTCAGGTCATTTCCTGACTCCGTCTCCGGCCCGCTGCAGGCCTCTTTCCTCTCCCTGTCCGCATACCCGGAACGCTTCCCTATATCCACCACCTTGCTAAAATCGCTGCAGGCAAGCAGCCTCTGGCCCAGCTCAAACATCTGATCCGTCACCTTCGAGAGCGTAGAGGAAAGCAGCGTCACCGCAGAAAAGCATAAAGAAAAGTCGGCTATATCCAGCCGGCCGGCCATATAATAGCCGGCCAGCGTAAGCAGTATCACTATATTCTGCACTGTCACCGCTATGGACTGAAATGCTTCAAACAGTCTATACTGGTTAAAGGACTTCAGCTGCAGCTCTACCATTCTGTCCCTGAAAGCCCTGATCTCTTCGGCCATCCAGCCCTGCGCGTTATTGACCCGCACCTCTTTTGCCGCTGTCACTGTACCTGATGGACGAGAGCCTGTGTGAGATCACGATTGCAGTATGATTCCCGGATATCCGCCGCATTCTGGAAAACAGCTCATATTCCGCCAGCGGATCCAGAGAGCTGGTAGGCTCGTCCAGTATCAGCAGCCCCGTATCCTTCACAAGAGCCCTTGTCATGGCAAGCTTCTGGCCCTCGCCGCCTGAGAGCTCCACTCCATCAGGATCCAGTGTCCTATAGAGAGAAGTCTCAAGCCCCTTAGGCAGGGCTGCCACCCTCTCCGAAAGTCCTGCCTGCTCCAGAGCCTCCGTCAGCCTTGTCTCTTCTGTCTCCCTGCCAAAACACAGATTCTCTTTCACCGAATAGGCAAAGACAAAAAAGTCCTGCAGAACGGCTCCGATCTGTCCATAATAATCCTTGACGGACAGATTCCGTATATCCCTGCCATTGATTCGGATAGTTCCTGCCATAGGCTCATACAGCCTTAAAAGCAGATTCACAATTGTAGTTTTTCCGGCACCGTTCAGTCCTACAAAGCTCACCTTTTCCCCTGGGGAAATATGAAAGCTCACATCCTTCAGCGCCTCTTTCTCCCTGCCGGGATAGCGGAAGCTGACATGCTCGAAATCAATGGATACCTCGGTTCCGCCACATCCTTCCATGGCATTTTCGCTGCGGTACACCTTGCTGTTGTTGAAAATAAAAGCGTCGTATTCGTCCATGAGGCTCGTATATGCGCACATTTCCTTGATTTCCGCCAGATTTTCAAAAAATCCCGCAATAATGGAGGTAAAAAGGGTGGCTGATGACAGCAGCACCGTGTATTCCGCTATGGAAATTTCCTTTCGGTAAACCATATAAGAAAAAACAATGAGCATACACAGCAGCTGCATGACACTGCACAAGCCGGAAACGCTCTGCCTTCCGACGCTTTTCCTGCCCAGCCGCCTCAGCTTTCCGATCTGCTCCTCTGCATTTTTTATGTATTTATTGGATACAAGCTCTTCTCCCTCATAGATCCTTATGTCCTTCGCATAGGTATAATCTGTCATGACCTTGTACAGATAATTGCCCTGCCGCTCCTGACTGGCCACCTCCTTCCTATACTGGTATTCTGCCTTTTTCTGGCGGAATGACATCAGCACGGAAGGAACGGCCAAAAGGACGAGTGCCGAGGAACTCCGTTCCATCCCCGTCTCTCACAGGACACCGGCTTTTCTTTGCCGCTCCCACATTTCCTTATGAGTCTCCTTAAGCAGCTTCAGCGCTTCCCATGGCAGGGCTCCTTCCACCACGGCAGCCTCTATCTGGCTGTCCATATCATCTGTATAGAGAATGATCAGCCGCAACAGATGCCAGTCCAGTTCGCCGTCAAATATTTTCTGGAAGATTGTATACTTTGACTGACTGTTAAGCAGAGGCATAAGCTTCTCCAATAGCTCCGGACCAGCCTCCTCAAATCTGGCATTTTCAAGCATGGCCGCAGTACTATCATCATTCAGGTATTCCGCCAGAGAGACAATGTCCGAAATATCGATGCCCTGCTTCGCCAGTCCCACGGAAAGTCTGGACAATATGCTGGGTTTCAGGTATGGTGCCAGACTCAGGATATCCTCCACACACTTCGGCACCTCAGCCGCCTTTCCCCTTGCCGTGTCTTCCAGAATTGCTGCTTCTCCCCGGGTGGGATCGCCGGAATTAATGAGCTCGTCCAGCGTGACATGGAAAATATCCGCAATTATCACAATGGTACTTACATCCGGAAAGCTGTCTCCACGCTCATACCGGGATATGGCCTGTCTGGTCAGGTTCAACCGATCGGCAAGCTCCATCTGTGTCATATCCGCATTTTTCCGCAGGCGGGACAGATACCCGCCGAATTTCTTTATGTCAAACATAATGTATACCGCCTTTTCATTAAGAATACCATATTCTAGCCGGGATGTAGAGCAATGATTCGTTGCGTTCCGAGTTTAATAGTTTTTCTGATTGAGTAAATTTGTACATTATGGTAAAATATATTAAAAGGAGCGGATAAAGATGGAAAATATAAGGATAACAAGCACACCTTATGACGATGTGTTTCGTACCCTGCTGAATGATTGTAGTCCTCTGATCATCCCCGTGATAAACGAAGTGTTCAAGGAAAATTATTCAGGACAAGAAAAAATAATTTTCTCACCAAACGAGCACTTTCTGAATCAGCAGGGAGGAAATGAAGACGAGAGGATCACTGATACCTGCTTCAAAATAGAAGGAAAGGAAACAAAAAAATATCATCTGGAGTGTCAGAGCAGCACGGATAACAGTATGCTGGTCAGGTTTTTTGAATATGACACGCAGATTGCTCTCGATGAAGGGACGGTCAAAGGAAATGTCCTTACCGTGACAATGCCGCATTCTGCCGTACTGTTTCTGAGGCATCGCGCATCGACACCTGATAAACTGAAAATCCGGATAGTGACACCGGGCGGGATGTTAGAATACGATATTCACGTGATAAAATCCCAACGATACACCCTGAAAGAAATTTTTGAAAAAAATCTATTGCTGCTGATTCCCTTTTATATCTTTTCCCATGAAACACGGTTTGAGGAATATGAAAAGAATAAAGCGGAGCTGCGTATATTGCAGGAGGAATATGAGCATATAAAAAATAAGCTGGAGGATCTCTTAAATCAGGGAGCCATCAGCGAATATACAAGATGTACCATTATCGAAATGTCGAATAAAGTATTGGAACACATTGCTGTAAAGTACAATTCTGTCAAAGAAGGAGTGAAATCGGTTATGGGCGGAAAGGTTCTGGAATATGAAGCAAAAATCATAAAAAGAGAAGGCATTAAAGAAGGCATTGAACAAGGCATTGAACAAGGTATTGAACAAGGCATTGAACAAGGTGCAGACAAACTTTCCAAATTAATTGCCAAGCTAATGGCGGATAATCGTTCACAGGATGTGGTCAAAATTACACAAGATAAAGAGCTCAGAAATAAGCTGTACGAAGAATATTCTATCGACTGATAATTGCAACATTCTTTTGAGCGGTTCGCCGGATCTGCATCCATTATACAACAAAGGCACTAAAAAAGGGGATCAAAGGATTATGTTTCCTTTGATCCCCTTTTTACTGCTTTCTCGAACTATCAGATTTTTATTTGCCGTAATTGACGATCTTACCGAAATCCGGCTTCAGGGACGCGCCGCCTACCAGACCGCCGTCAATATCTGCCTGAGCAAACAGCTCGGCAGCATTGGATGCGGACACGGAACCGCCGTACTGGATGCGGATCGCTGCTGCAGTAGCGTCATCGTAGATCTCTGCGATGCAGTCACGGATTGCCTTACATACCTCTTCCGCCTGCTCCGTGGTAGCCACCTTGCCGGTTCCGATCGCCCAGATAGGCTCGTATGCGATCACTGCGGATGCCGCCTGCTCGGCTGTCACGTTCAGGAATGCGATCTTGATCTGCTGACGCACGAAATCGATGGTCACGCCCTGCTCCCTCTGGGTCAGGGTCTCGCCGCAGCATACAATGGGAGTGATGCCGTGCTCAAAAGCCTTCAGGACCTTCTTGTTCACAGTTTCATCTGTCTCCGCAAAATACTCCCTTCTCTCGGAATGTCCGATGATGACATACTTTACACCTGCATCATCCAGCATTGCGGGGGAAACTTCGCCGGTATACGCACCCTTCTCCTCGAAATACATATTCTCGGCTCCGATCTGGATGTTGCTGCCCTTAGCAGCCTCCATCGCAGGGATAATGTCGATGGCGGGCACGCAGAATACTACGTCTACTTCATCATTTACCACAAGGGGCTTTAAGGTATTCACTAACTCTACCGCCTGACTGGGGGTCATGTTCATCTTCCAGTTGCCGGCAATAATCTTCTTTCTTGCCATGATTCTATCCTCGATTCTTGTTTTAAGTTACGCTTCTTTACTTCCAACGGGTCATATTCCGCTCAAACTTTTGTGTGAAGGCACGCTTTAACTCCTCCGCCGTGATTCCGTAACACATACAGACATTAATATAATGCATCAGCACATCCGCCATCTCCTCCACAAAATGCGTTCTGACCGGCGCATCTTCAACGACTCGCTGTGCATCATTTTTCTTAATGACATCGATCACTTCACCGATCTCCCCGATCATCCACAGCAGCTGATCGCTGCCGTTCTCCGGACAGATGGAACTCCAACGGCCTTTGTATTCCGCCTATAGCTCTCTCTGCGTCTTAAGCATCTCATTTACGGTGAATTCTTCCATGTCGTCTCCCTTCAGACCCTGACGTCTGCTGCTGCCACCCACGGCGTGGCAGTCCTCAAGCTTTGCTTACTTGTCGTCTGCTGCTGCCACGCCGGGAAGAACCTTGCCCTCAAGGAACTCCAGAGACGCGCCGCCGCCGGTGGAGATATGGCTCATCTTGTCGCCGAAGCCCAGCTGGTTCACAGCCGCTGCGGAGTCGCCGCCGCCGATGATGGTGGTCGCATCGGTCTCAGCCAGAGCCTTAGCCACAGCGATGGTGCCTGCTGCCAGCGTAGGATTCTCAAATACGCCCATGGGTCCGTTCCACACAACGGTCTTTGCGCTCTTCACTGCCTCAGCATACATAGCAGCGGTCTTGGGTCCGATATCACAGCCCTCTCTGTCTGCAGGCATATTCTCCACATCATATACCTCTACCTCGATAGGAGCATCGATGGGGCTGGGGAATGCCGCAACGGTAACGGAATCAACGGGAAGCAGCAGCTTCTTGCCCAGCTTCTGCGCCTTATCGATCATCTCCTTACAGTAGTCGATCTTCTCATTGTCAACCAGGGAACGGCCGATCTCATAGCCCTGCGCCTTCAGGAAGGTATATGCCATGCCGCCGCCGATGATCAGGGTATCGCACTTCTCCAGCAGGTTGGAGATGACATTCAGCTTGTCGGCAACCTTTGCGCCGCCCAGAATGGCGACAAAAGGCCTTACGGGATTCTCCACTGCATTGCCGAGGAAATTGATCTCCTTCTGCATCAGATATCCCACTGCATTCTCGCCGCCCTTTGCGGTGATGCACTTGGTAACACCCTCAACGGAAGCATGGGCCCTATGGGAGGAGCCGAATGCGTCACATACATACAGATCTGCCAGATCAGCCAGCTCTTTGCTGAATTCCTCGCCGTTCTTGGTCTCCTCCTTGCCGCGGAAACGGGTATTCTGGAGCAGGACCACGTCCCCTTCCTTCATAGCCTCCACAGCCTTGGTGGCAGCTTCGCCGGTGACATTATAATCAGCTACGAACACTACTTCCTTGCCCAGCTTCTCGGACAGTCTCTTTGCCACAGGAGCCAGAGATTCCTTCTCGTTGGGACCTTCCTTTACCTTGCCCAGATGAGAGCAGAGGATCACCTTTCCTCCGTCATTGATCAGTTTCTGAATGGTAGGCAGAGCCGCCACGATACGGGTCTCGTCCGTGATCTCACCGTTCTTAAGGGGAACATTGAAATCACACCTTACCAGAACTCTTTTACCCTTTGCGTTGATATCATCAACGGATTTTTTGTTCAAAGCCATTTTAATAGACCTCCATGTTTATAATGATAAGTAAAAAAGGATCCGGTCCATCAGACCGGACCCTTGTAGGCCGTTGCAGTTCCTTTTGCCGGAAATCCGCCGTCCTTTGCGGCAGCCGGTTCTCCGGTCAGTCACAAGGAAAGCTCCGTCTCGTTCTCCCTCGATTAGCCCAGCTCGCTGAAGTACTTGATGGTGCGGACCATCTGAGAGGTGTAGCTGTTCTCATTGTCATACCACGAAACAACCTGTACCAGAGAGTTGCCATCTTCCATCTTGGAAACCATGGTCTGGGTTGCATCAAAAATGGAGCCGTAGGTGCTGCCGATCACATCGGAGGACACGATCTCATCCTCATTGTAAGCGAAGGACTCGGTTGCGGCAGCCTTCATCGCAGCGTTGATGCCTTCCTTGGTAACCTCGCCCTTGACAACTGCTACCAGAATAGTGGTGGAGCCGGTAGGGGTAGGAACGCGCTGTGCGGAGCCGATGAGCTTACCGTTCAGCTCAGGGATAACAAGGCCGATAGCCTTTGCAGCGCCGGTGGAGTTGGGAACGATGTTGCAGGCGCCTGCGCGGCTCCTTCTGAGATCGCCCTTTCTCTGAGGTCCGTCAAGGATCATCTGGTCGCCGGTATAAGCATGTACGGTGGTCATGATACCGCTCTGGATAGCCGCGAAATCATTCAGCGCCTTAGCCATGGGAGCAAGGCAGTTGGTGGTGCAGGAAGCTGCGGAGATGACGGTATCCTCAGCCTTCAGGGTATCATGGTTTACATTGTAAACGATGGTAGGAAGATCATTTCCTGCGGGAGCAGAAATAACAACCTTGCGCGCACCTGCAGTAATATGTGCGGATGCCTTTTCCTTGGAGGTATAGAAACCTGTGCACTCCAGAACCACGTCCACCTTCAGCTCGCCCCAGGGAAGGTTCTTAGCGTCTGCCTCTTTGTAGATGGTGATGGTCTTGCCGTTTACGGTGATGTTGTCCTCGCCTGCTACAACAGAGTCCGCATATTTGTACTTGCCCTGAGAAGAGTCATACTTCAACAGATGTGCCAGCATCTTGGGGCTGGTCAGATCGTTGATAGCCACTACCTCGTACCCTTCAGCGTCGAACATCTGTCTGAAAGCCAGACGGCCGATACGGCCAAAACCATTAATTGCTACTCTTACTGCCATTTTAGATTCCTCCTAAAAATTTTTATATGTTTCGGCAACCGCAATCCTCCTTCGGAGCCGCAGCCCGGAAATCCGCCCCGCTCTGCTCAGAGACTTCTCTCTCTCCATGGCTGCCCCACCCGGAATTTTGGGATCGTCAAAATTTTATCAGCAAAGATATTTTACCCAATTTCGCCGCATAATTCAAGATGTAAATGAAAAATAATTGCCAAGTTTTCACATTTTTTAGAGAATTTACAATTTATTCCGAATTTCAGCTGAAAACCCGGAAGCTATTATTGATAATACTGCGCCTGCGCATTCCACAGCTCCCTGTATTTCCCCTTCTTATCCTTCAGCAGCTCCTCATGGCTGCCCGTCTGCACGATCTGTCCCTGATGGAACACCGCGATCTTTTCACAGAACCGGCAGGAAGAAAGCCTATGGGAGATATAGACAGCGGTCTTGTCTCCTACAATACGGTCGAAACTGGCATAGATCTCATACTCGGAAAGGGGATCCAGCGCCGCGGTGGGCTCATCAAGAAGGACGAAGGGGGCATCCTTGCAGACGGCTCTAGCGATGGCGATCTTCTGGGCCTCGCCCCCGGACACTTCCACCCCATCCTCATAATCCTTGTATAAAAAGGTTCTGATTCCCTCCGGCATATTTCCCAGACGCTCCCCGAAGCCAGCCTCCTTCAGACACCTTTCCACCTTCCCGCCGTCATAATCGCAGCCGGCCGCCACATTCTCGCCCAGAGGCAGGGAAAACAGCTTAAAGTCCTGAAACACCACGGAAAACAGCTTCAGATACTCCTCCTGACGGAATTTGCGGATATCCACGCCGTTCAAAAGGATCTCTCCCTCGTCCGGGTCATAGAGCCTGCATAAGAGCTTGATCATGGTGGTCTTGCCGGAACCGTTCATGCCCACGATGGCCAGCTTCTCTCCCGCCTTCAGCTTCATGGAGAAATTCCTCAGAGCATACTCCTGACTGCCCGGATAACGGAAGGAGACGTTGCAAAACTCGATCCTGTATTCCCCGTCGCTGCGCTTCTCCACGGGCAGGCTCCCCTTGTACATCCGGTTCTCCAGCTCCAGAAACTCCATGGTGCTCATATGCTTCCGGATGTTCAGAAACATCTCCGGGACACTCTTGGTCAGGGCGTCAAGCTCCCCGAACAGATTCCTGATACAGCCCGCAAACCGCAGCACATTGCCCACGGTCACGAAACCGGCCAGCGCCAATGATCCCACGATAATATATGCCATTCCTTCCAGAAGCTGCCCCGACGCCACCTGACAGAAGCTGCTTTTCCCCCGGTATCCGCTCATTTTCCGATAAAGCGCCATATCCTCCGGCAGATTCCCGTTGTCCAGCGCATACCGTTTCATGAGACCGTGAGCCTTGTAAATGCGCACATCCTTTCCGTTCTGATAATTAAACCGCGCCCCGTTGGCGAACGCCCATCCCAGAAACGGCACATGCTCCTCCGTTCCATCCGAAAAGCTGTTCAGCCTTTGATTAAATAAAGCCATGTAACGAGAGCCCAGCACCGTGGTCACTACGCTGACGGCTATGGCCGCCAGAAGCGTCACCCATGTCCCGGCCAGCCCGGCTGCAAACATCACTCCCATCACCGGAAAGCCCACCGCCACGGCTCCTATGAGGTTCAAAATACTGCGCAGGATATTATCCACTGATCCCAGTACAGAATAAAGGCCTGCGCTCCAGTTCAGATCCTCCTGAATCCTCCTCTTTAAGATCTCACATTCCGGACTGTTGATTCTGGCAAAGTCCATGTCCAGCATCTTCTCCTCCGTCAAGGCATGATATTGGACATATAATGTAGTCTGCTTCGCTTCGGCCCGCAGCTGCAGCCAGCTCATGGCATTTCCCAGAAGGAACATGACGCCGCAGAAGACTGCCGTTACCTTGAAAACCTCGGAAAATTCTCCGCCCCTTCCCAGTGCATCCAGAATATATGCCGAAAGAATCAATCCCAGATAACCGTTGGCCACGCTCAGCAGATGCCCTGCCGTACAGAGCGGCAGCCAATAGGGATCCAGTTTATTCACCATCTTTAATATCGTTTTCGTATTCCGCAGATGCTCCTTCAAAGGCAGCCTGCTGGTTAAATCCGATACCTCTTTCATCCTATACCTCCTCCCGGATAAGCCGGAACCAAAATATGCCACTTTGCGCAAGATTTCGTTGTTAAGCACCTAATTTATACTTACAGCAAAAACATTTCGCCGCTCCCGCCGCCTCACTGCCCGCCGGCCTGATAATAGCTGCTCTGTATCCGAAACATCTCCGCATAAAGGCCGTTTTTCCGCATCAGCTCCTCATGGCTGCCCATCTCTGCGATCTCTCCTTTGTCCAGAAGCACAATCCTGTCCGAAAAGCCCGTGCTTGCCAGCCGATGGGAGATAAAGACAGAAGTCTTGCCATTGCTGTACTCCTGATAGGCATCATACACCTGACTCTCGGCAATGGGATCCAGAGCCGCTGTAGGCTCGTCCAGCACCAGCACCGCACCGTCCTGATACAGCGCCCTTGCCAGCAGCAGCCTCTGGTTCTGTCCTCCGGACAGCTCTATTCCCCCCTTCTTCAGATTGCCCATGTACTGATCCATGGTAATGCCCTTTTCCTGCAGGACATCCCACATCTTCGCTTTCTTCAGGGCTTCCCGCAGCCTGTCCTGATCCACGCTTTCTGTCTCCTGCAGCGTGATGCTCTCGTCCACCCTCACCGGGGGAAAGAACATCTCCTGAAACACCACCGAAAACAAGGAATACCTCTCTGCCTTGGGAAATTCTTTTGTATCGATCCCGTTCAAGTAGATCGCGCCCTCCTCCGGCTCATAGAACCCGCAGAGAAGCTTTACAAGGGTGGTCTTTCCTGCGCCGTTTGCTCCTACCAAGGCCAGCTTCTCTCCCGCCTCAATCCGCAGATTCAGATGGGAGAAGACTTTCGTGCTGTTTTTACCGGAAACATAGGAAAAGCTCACGTCCCGGAATTCTATGGAAACAGGCTGCGCCAGCTCGCTTATATGCCTGCCGCCTATGGAAATATCTTCCTCAGGCAATTCCAAGTAGCTCCGCACCCACTCCGTATCCTCCGAGGCCTGCTGCAGTCCGGCCAGACCGGACGCCACCTCCCGGATGAAACCGGAAAAGCCCGTTATGGCGCTGAAATACAGCACAAAGTCGCTGACTGTCATATCTCCGGCAGAGGCCATGTAGATCAGATATACATATGCCCCAA
Organism: uncultured Acetatifactor sp.; assembly: GCA_964018205.1. Lineage (GTDB taxonomy): Bacteria > Bacillota > Clostridia > Lachnospirales > Lachnospiraceae > Acetatifactor. The sequence continues at coordinate 131,230 of CAXHOW010000001.1, forward strand.
GATCCCTGGCCAGATTCAGGATTCTTCCCAGAAGCCCGTTCTTCCATATCCAGACCGCCTTGCGCCGCTCCAGCTTCTCCCTTGCGCCTGCCACGCCGCCCATTCTTTCCCGGAGCCATTTCCCCATTCCGAAAATCCGTATATCCTTTGCCGCTGATGCATTTCCCATAGCCGCCTTCATATAAAAGAAATGCTTCTCGGTGACGGCCTCCTCCTGCCTGAGACTGTTCTGGAACCGGTTTTGCCGCAGATCCAGAAGATATCCCAAGCCCGCCAGCGTCAGAAGGATGAACACCATCCATATGTTCAGAGCGCTCAGCACGGTGGAATACAGCACGAAGGTCAGAACGGTGCCTGCCAGTCCCCGTATGATCACGGCAAACCGGGAGCTGGCGGACCACTCCCCCCTATTCTGAACCTCCACCGCCTTGCGAAAGTCATCTCTGCCTTCCTCACTCTCCGTATAGGCATAGCCTATGCGCAGGCTCTTTAAAAAGGTCTTGAACACCACGTTCTGCCTTTCCTTATTTAACGTCATGTCATTCATGGCTGCGATGCCCTGAGAGATTCCCTTGGCCGCCAGAAACAGCAGAGTATAGCCCGCCAGCACAAGCGCCAGATGCCCCGGCGGCGCCTCCGTCTCTATCAGCCCCAGTGTCACCTTGGGAAAATAAAGGGCCAGCATCTGAAAGCAGGGGTACAGCAGGATGTCCACTATGGAGATCCAGAAAATACAAGGCTGGGTCTTCAGATAATACTTCACCCAGAACAGCAAGTTTGAAGCCATGGAATGCTTTTTCCTATCCATTGATCCGTCTCCTTTCCATTCATCAGCAGGATCCCCGCCGGCAAGAGATGTGTCCTGCATATTTGTATGAATCTATCTTAGCACATCTTATCTGGAAAAGGAGCTTTTTGACATGAACGGTCATCAGAAGACATGAACGGCAACATCCAGCGGCAGCAGCACCTCCGTGGCAAATACGCCGTCCTCGTTCTGCCTGTCCAGATACCCATGATATTTATCCACAACCTTGTCCATGCGCATCAGGCCGAACCCATGGTTCCGGCTGTCCTTCGTGGTCAGGTACAGCTTCCCCCTCTTTCTGGGCTTCCCCTCCACGGAATTTATCACATAAATATACAGCTGTCCCTTCAGCACATCAATATACACCCGCAGGAACCGCTTCTCCTCCTCATCTATCTTCATGCAGGCTTCCATGGCATTATCCATCAGGTTTCCCACAATGATGCCCAGATCCACCTCTGACAGCGGCAGCCTGTCGGGAACAATGGCTTTGGCCTCCGTCCGGATCCCCTTTGCCTGCGCTAAAGACAGCTTGCTGTTGAGCAGCGCGTCTATCGTCACATTGCCTGTCTTGACGATGGTATCCACTGTGGCCAGATCCTCATCCAGCTCGTTCAGGTACTCCTCCAGCTTATCGTATTCCCCCAGAGCGAGATGGGCCTTCATGGTCTGGATATGGGTCTTTAAATCATGACGCCAGCCTCTGGTCTGACGATACATATTCTCCACTTCCTCGCTGTGCTTCTGCACCAGATTGCTCTGATACTGGGCGATCTTCCTGTCAGTCCGTATTGCCGCGAAACGAAAAAGAAAGGCAGCGGGCAGCACCAATGCCGCCACCGCCGCCAATATGATCAAAACCACCATATGTCATCCTCTCCTGAAATATGCAATAAATCTCTGATTTACCTGCTGGCAGAGCCTTCTGCTGACGGGGATACGCTTTCCGTCATCGAACACCACATCCTCCCTGCCGATTTGATAGATATTTCCGATGCGGCACAGGTAAGAACGGTGGCATTTCATGAATTTTTCACCGTCCAGAAGCTCCTCCAGCTCCGAAAAGCTCTCCCGCACCTCCAGAGCCTCCTTCACTCCCACCCTGCCGATACAGCAGCGCCTTCCTCTGGCTTCCACATAATCGATGCTCTCTTCGCTGATCTTCAAGGGTCCCTCTGGGGTATGCAGGGTAATGAAGCGCTCCCGCTGCCTGCGGCCCAGCGCTTTTTCCATGCACTTTTTTATCTTCTCCGCGCTCAGGGGCTTTATCAGGTAATATAGAGCCTCCACCTCATAGCCCTCCTCCAGATAATCGCTGATCCCCGTGGCAAAAACGATCACTATGTCTTTGTCCTGCGCCCTGACCTTCCGGGCCAGCTCCATACCGTCCATCCCCGGCATCTGTATGTCCAGAAAAAGGACGTCGAAATCCCTCTGCTCCTCATACCGGAACCAGAAGCTCTCCGCCGTCCCGAAGGCTTCCACGGCGGCGGATCTGTCCGCCTCCCTGCGCCATTCCTCCAAGTAATGGATCAGCAGATCCCTATGGGGCTTCTCATCCTCGATCACTGCAATCCTCATATCCTGTGTCCTGCCTTATTTCTATGTCTTTTTTGCCCTCATGTCATCTTCAGCACACCTATCTCCAGTCGTCATCCTCCTCCAGCACTTCGTTCAGCGCCTCTCTGGTATCTATGATCTCATCCTGGTCCCCTCCCTTGAGAGCCGCCTCAAAGGCCGTTATGTACCGGTCCAGCTTCTTCCGCTTGTCCCCCAGAGCCTCCTCGTACATACGCTCCGCCCTTGTCAGCACCAGTCTGTTCTCCTCATAGTCCCGGGGCTGGATCTTCAGGTAGGCAAGCTCCTCCATGCGTTTTTTGACCTCCTCGTCGGTCATCTGGTTGTCCTGCCCCTTGATGATCATCTTCTGCTTCTCCCCGGTGGACACCACGGTGACCTCCACCTCCAGAAGGGAATTGATGTCATAGGTATATGTCACGTCCACGGCCTCCTGACCTTTAGGCCCCTTGGGGATCTCGATCTCCAGCTCTCCGAGGAACAGATTATTCCTTGCGAAGCGGCTCTCTCCCTGCAGCACCCTGACACGCACTCTGGACTGGTTGTCCCTTGCGGTGTACAGACGCTCCGTATGGCTGGCGGGGATCACGGTATTACGCTCGATGATGGGGCAGAACCTTCCGTCCTCGTACTTACCCTCGTCATACTCCACCACCACCTCCGTGCCCAGCGTAAAGGAACAGACATCTGTGAGGATCACCTCCTTCACCTCCGCCCGGCGTTCCTTCATGGCAGCCTGCACTGCTGCCCCCAGGGCCACGGTCTCGTCGGGGTTCATTCTGGTATCCGGGAATTTACGGAACAGCCGTATCAGAAAGTCCCTGACCACGGACAGTCTGGTGGCTCCCCCGATCAGGATCACTTCATCGATGTCCCCCAGCTTCAGCCCTGCGTCCGAAAGGCTTTTCTTCACCGGCTCCCGGATCTTCATCAGAAGGTCCTGACAGGCCTCCTCGTACTCCTTGTAAGTAATATGCTGCTCCAGCATCTCCTCCTTATATAAAAACCCAAAGGTCACCTTATCCGTCTCGCTGATGGCACATTTTGCCTTTTCCGCCTCCCGGTAGAGACGAGCCTGCTCCTTCTCCGACAGATTCTGCAGCTGAAGCTTCGCCTTCTGCAGGAAAAGCTTTGTCATGACCTCCGTAAAGTCCTCCCCGCCCAGATAATTGTCCCCGGCCACGGCCCGGACCTCCAGAATATTATGATACAGCTCCAGAATGGACACGTCAAAGGTGCCCCCGCCCAAGTCAAACACCAGAAAGCGGGTGTCTCTGGTCTTGTCATATAAGCCGTAAGCCACCGCTGCCGCTGTAGGCTCGGAGATCATCCGATCCACCTTAAGCCCCGCCAGCTCCCCTGCCCGCTTGGTGGCCTTGCGCCGCTTGTCGTCAAAGTAGGCCGGAACGCTGATCACCGCTTCAGTGACCTCCTCCCCCAGAAAGCTCTCCGCATCCTCCTTCAGGGAGCGGAGCACCAGACTGGAAAGCTCCTCCGGCTTGAAACGCCTGCCGCTGAGCACATAGTCCCGCTCCGTGCCCATGCTTCTCTTGAAGGTCTGGGCCACGGTATCCGGATATAGGCTCATGCGCTCCCTTGCGGTTTCCCCCACATATACATTGCCCTCGCTGTCCACGCTGACCACGGAGGGCGTGAGGTTCTTACCCAGCCTGTTGGGTATGATCTTTGCCCCCTCCTCTGTGAAGCATGCCACTAAACTGTTAGTTGTGCCCAAATCGATTCCTACTATCATGCTATCCTTCCATTTCCGGGTGTTTTATCTTTGATATCGGCCTAAAGCCTATTCCAAATGTCTGGCGACATTATACCATGTCTTCGACATCGCGCTCCGCAGGGATGGCCACTCCGCTTCGCTCCGGGCCGGTATAATGTCTGGCGACATTATACCATGTCTTCGACATTGCGCTCCGCAGGGATGGCCACTCCGCTTCGCTCCGGGCCGGTATAATGTCTGGCGACATTATACCATACTTTCCCGCCACATTCACTGTATTTTTGAATTTGGAAAAAATTTATAGCTTATCCTCGAATACTGTGTGCCTCACCGCTAGCAAATACTCATCCCATGGCTGTATCTCCAGATTCCTGCGGAGCCGTTCCCCTGCTTCCTCCTTTTGCCCCGTCCGCAGCAGCAGCAGGGTCCGTGCGCTCTCCAGCTCCTTGCACAAGGGACAGACACAGCTGTGGCATATCTCGCTCCTCTCTCCCTTGTCCAGCAGCTTATACAGCTTTTCCTGAGACTCCGTATAATAGGCCGCAAGAAACTCTGTCCACACATGGGCCTTTTCACGATTATAATACTTGCTCCCGCCAGAGGCCTTCTCTCTCTTCAGCCAGTCCCTGAGCTTTTCACTGCCCTTCCTGCCCCTCTTCTCGTCCTCGCACAGAATGCAGGCAAACACCATATCGCAGAGTTTTCCCTCCATGGTATTCTCCAGAAAACCGCTGCGCAGCATTTTGCAAAAGGCTTTTATGGCATTTTTCTTTTCCCCCAGCAGAAGCTCCGTCCATCCCAGAGAATAATAATAGGCAAGAAAGGAAAACTCCTGAGGCTTGGGCCTGACGGCGGAGCTCTCCCCGCCAAAGAGCGCATTTCCCGGAAACCGCTTCTGCCGGTTCAGCTCCTTCTTCCACTCCGAAAGCGCCCAATAAGCCTTCTCCTTCTGGCCGGCTTTTCGATACAGCTCCGCAAGCTTCTCAAACCGCATAGATTTATTCTTTCCATAGAAATGTTCGTAAATCTGCGCCGCCTCCTGCACTTTGCCCGCTCTCATATGGTATTCCGCCAGATTGTCCCCGAACCAGTTGCTTCTGTTTTTTTCCGTGGAGCGCTCATACTGCCTGAAGGCCTCCAGCGCCTTCCCATAATCCCCCAGCAAAGAATAGAGGCTTCCCATGTCCGCATAAATAATCGGAGACATATCCTTGTCCATGTAAAGAATCGCCTTCTTGATGTAAAACAGCGCCCTCTCGTAATCTCCCTGATACTTATGGACAAAGCTCAGGCCGTTGAGCGCATAGGGATTGGAAGGATTGATATAAACGGCCTTTTCAAAATCCTCTCTCGCCTCCTCATAATGATGGGCAGCCCTATGGAATATCCCCCTCTCCACCAGCATAAAGTCATCCGGATAGTGATATAAATATTCCGTCAGTATAGGCAGACCCTTTTCGTAGAAGTCCTTTTCCCCATCCTCCACGAATTTCAGGAAATTTTTTCTGAAATCCTTTAATTTGCCGTTCAGCACACCAACTTCCATGACCTTATGGGTCATCTGGAACTCATAGGCATCCAGGATCACGCTCTTTGCCCCATTCTTTCCGGCATCCGCCAGCACCTTCTCCATTTCCTCCCGGTAATCCAGATCCAGATACACCTTGACCAGATATTCATAGGATTTTACAAAGGTGGGAAAATAACGGATACAGTGTCCGGCAGTCCGCACCACCCCCGCAGCGTTCAGCTGCCGTCTGTACACCTCCAGAGAGGAGGCATACGCAGCAAAGACCTGATATTCTTCCACCAGCCTCTCGGCTATTTCCAGACTTTTATCATATTCCTCCAGCTCAGTGTACACCTGCGCCATCTCCAGCAGTATGCCTACATCCTTTATGTCTCCCGAAAGCACGCTCTCTCCCTGACCGATGGCCAACCTGAAATTTTCCTTGTCCAGATAGCCCAGATTGTGGTAGCACTGCATTCTTATCAGACAAGCCTGACGCAGTCTGTCCCTGTCCTTCTCCGCTTCCTTCTCATCCGTGCCTGCTTCCCTCTCCAGCTTCCGTCTCAAGGCATCCTCCCAGACCCTTGTCATGGCGATGGAAGCCTCATACTCCGCCTGCTCCACGTACAGCTTCGCAAGCAGTCCGCTGTATTCCGCCTCCTTCTCCGGCGGCAGGATTCCCTCAAGCTTACGGGCCAGCCGGATCCCCCGGGAAATACGGCCGTCCTGCAGATAACACCAGCACAGCTCCAGAGCCGGCTCCCATGCGCCTTTCTCACGGTATGAAGCCTCCAGCTCTTTCTCGATCTCTGCGTTGATCTTACCCAGCAGCTGCATGAAACCGTCATCGCTGCCGGATGCCAATACCTTCTCCGCACATTTCTTTGCCTCCCGGTACTGCTTTTTGCTGTAATACCATTCTGTCAGACGGACATTGGCCATATAATGTGTATCCAGATCCGCCTTCAGCCTCTGATATATCTCCGCAGCCTTGTCCTTGTATATCTCCTCTTCCTTAGCCCAGAAGAGCTCTGCGGCATTATAGCAGATCATCGGATCCCCGGGATATCTGTCCATCAGTTCCTCCAGAAGGGAAAATGCCTGATCCGTCCGCCCCTGCTTTGCGCAGAGGCTGGCCCGGCAGATCTCCATGGCAGGATGCCATATGCCCAGCTTGTCTCCGCTCTCCAGGCACTTGTCAGCCTCCTCATAGTCTTTTTCCTGCAGAGCGTTCCAGCAGCGGTCATAGTACTGTAAAAACAAGTCATAATCCGCATCCTCCGCACCCTCAAACTGTGCGAACTCCACGTCCTCTCCCCGCTGGCACTTGCTCACGATATAATAGACGAAATGGGCAGGGAATCTTTCCCTCAGCTGCTTGGCGCTGCTGACAATGGAAAGCTTCTTGTCCAGCAGCTTCCAGACCTCCGTGGGCAGGCGGAAATGCTCCGTCAAAAAACCGATCAGCTTCTGACAGCAGTTTTCTTCTTCCTCCAGAGCCAGAAAGGTATCGTCGGAAAAAAGCTCCTTCCAGAGCTCTATATCCTGTCTGGCATGAATATTCCCATAGATTTCCGCCGCCCTCTCCAACCATAGGCCGGAAGGACTGATGTCCCGGGGCCGCTCCTCCTCAGACTTTTCCGTCTCCTTCGCAAATCTGCAGGCCTCCTCGTACGCCCCCCGAAGACGCTTGAAGCCCTCCGGATCATCCTCCGGATTTGTCACTGTCAGCTTTTCCCGATAGGCGTTCTTGATCGCCTTCTCCTCTTTTGTAGCCTCGATTCCCAGTACCAGAAACGCTTCTGTTCGATTCATGCCCTTTCCCCTCCGAAAACCTCTGAAATACAAAACCCAAGCTTAAAAAGGGCAGAAGATTCCTTCTGCCCTTCGGGATCCATATATTACCTAAAACAAAAACTTATCTGCAAAATAAGCATCCAGACTGGCTATCGCAACCCTTTCCTGCTCCATGGAGTCCCTGAAACGGACCGTGACACAGCCGTCTGTCTCGGAATCAAAGTCATAGGTCACACAGAAAGGCGTTCCTATCTCGTCCTGACGGCGGTATCTCTTGCCGATATTCCCCCGGTCATCATACTCACAGTTATATTTTCTGGAAAGCTCCTGATAAATCTTTTCGGCACCCTCCGCAAGCTTCTTGGAAAGAGGCAGCACACCTATTTTCACCGGAGCCAGCGCAGGATGGAAGCGCAGGACCGTACGCATATCGCCGCCCTCCAGCTCTTCCTCATCATAAGCCGCGCAGAGGAAAGCCAGCACCACCCTGTCCGCGCCCAGCGAAGGCTCTACTACATAAGGTATGTATTTTTCCCTCTTTTCGTCGTCAAAATAGGTCATATCCTCCCCTGAGGTATTGGCATGCTGGGTCAGGTCATAATCCGTCCTGTCAGCTATGCCCCAGAGTTCGCCCCAGCCAAAGGGGAAAAGGAACTCGATGTCCGTGGTTCCCTTGCTGTAGAAGCACAGCTCCTCGGGGCTGTGGTCTCTTAGCCGCATCTCATCCTTCTTGATCCCGAGAGAAAGCAGCCAGTCCCTGCAGAACCCTCTCCAGTACTGGAACCATTCCAGATCCGTGCCGGGCTCACAGAAAAATTCCAGCTCCATCTGTTCGAATTCACGGGTACGGAAAGTAAAGTTGCCGGGAGTGATCTCATTGCGGAACGCCTTGCCGATCTGTCCGATGCCGAAGGGGATCTTCTTCCGGGAGGTCCGCAGCACATTCTTGAAATTCACAAAGATACCCTGCGCCGTCTCAGGCCGCAGATACACCACGCTCTTTGCATCCTCCGTGACACCCTGAAAGGTCTTGAACATCAGGTTGAACTGGCGGATATCCGTAAAATTGTGCTTTCCGCAGCTGGGACAGGGAATATTGTGCTCCTCCACAAATTCCTTCATCTGCTCCTGACTCCATGCATCCACGCTTTCTGCCAGCGCAATACCCTTCTCCTCACAATAGTCCTCTATCAGCTTGTCGGCCCGGAAACGCTCGTGACATTCCCTGCAGTCCATCAGCGGATCGGAAAACCCGCCCAGATGCCCGCTGGCCACCCATGTCTGGGGATTCATCAGAATTGCGCAGTCTACACCCACATTATAAGGATTCTCCTGCACAAACTTCTGCCACCATGCCTTTTTCACATTATTCTTCAGCTCCACACCCAGATTGCCGTAATCCCAGGTGTTGGCAAGGCCGCCGTATATCTCCGAGCCGGGATACACAAAGCCTCTCGCCTTTGCCAGAGCCACGATTTTTTCCATCGTCTTTTCCATATTTCTTAACCTGCCTTTCCTGTTTTCTCTTACTGCCTGCCATTGGACCTGTCTTCTGAAACGGCTGCTCCCTGCTTGGATCTTGCGCCTATTTCATCAGGATGTACACCAGCCCCTCTGTCATGGACGGGTCGATGCTGCCGTCCCCGTTCACAAGCGCACCGTTGCTGATATGCGTCACCTTGCGGGGGCAATAGATATTCACGCTCATATCTGTGATAAGCAGAAAATTGTCTGCAGCCTGTCTTAACTGCGCCTCCGTGAAAAGGGAATTATCTCCCACGCTCCGCATGATCACATCCATGCTGAAGCCCCTCTCTATCGCCTCACTTACCGTTCCGAAAAAAAACACGCCTCCGAGGAACTCGCTGCAGCTGTCACAGTTGTCAAACTTATAAGATACCATCACCTTGCCGCCTTGCATGGTTTCGACCTTCTCCACCACTGCAGCCGTCTCTTGCTGTCTGGCAGCGCTGAACCGCACCGCCTCGTTCACAGCCATCTCGGTCAGCTCCGAAAGGCTGTAATAGCCCTTGTCAAAATCGCCCAGCAGCCAGACGGAAACCTCTCCTTCCTTCGTGACCGCCGCCGTAGGAGCCTCGATGGCATCCGGCACCTTCACCTCTCCGCAGCCTGCAAGGAACACAGTGCACAGGCACAAAAGTACCATAAGACATACTGTCTTTTTCATAACCATACCCTCCGCCTGCTTATAACCGGCATCTGTATATGCCCTGCAGGCTTCAATCTAGCATTTTAAAGCGCTTATCAGACAGCCTGCCGGCCTTTCCTGACAATCGCCACACTTATCATATCAAATATCTGTCGTTTTTTCAACACAGAGTTTGCAGAACTTCAAGACTTTTAAAACCGCAGCCCACAAAAAGCTTCATGTATCTGGCCGCCACCCTCTCCAGCTGCTCCAGCACCCGGTCTGTCACCGTAAAGGTATAAAGTTTCTCTACAGGGCTTTCCGCTATGTACCGCAGCGCATAGACCGTGGACTCCTCCAGCTCCTCGTCTGCGGGCGGGCCCGGGAACTCGCCGTTCACCGCTATTGCCTTGCATTCAAAGACACAGCGCACGAGAGGATTGGGCAGAGCCGAGGCGCAGAGCGCTCTCAGAGACTGGTACAGCAGCTTCATCATCTCCCGTTCGTCATTATTCTCCCTTGTATAAAAATCCGCCACCTCAGCGAAATACATACCGTAGCAGGCGCCTACATAATCCGTTCTCAGCTCCTCGAAATAATTCTGAATATCCGCTTCGGAAATCGTATAAGAAGACTTCCCCTCATAAAGCCTGAAGCTCCCGAAGGATAAAGGATTTGTGGCAGCCGCCAGACGGCTGCCCGGCTTCCTTGCCCCCTTGGCAAAGGCAGGCAGCTTTCCTCTCTCCTTTGTCAGAATGCTTACCCGCCTATCGTACTCTCCCACCGGGGACTGTTTCAATATGATTCCCGTTACCCATATATATTCCTGCATAATTCTCTTCTCTTACCTGCCCTGTCACGTCCTTCCTCATCTGGCTGACACTGGACACGAAGGACAAATAATCCTCTATTTTTCCGCTGCTCTCAAACTGTTTCCAGCATTCCTCTTCCCTTATATCCATCTTATGCATCCCCTTGCCTATTGTATTTTAATCAGTCTGCTTTTGCTTCTTCACACTTAGGGTCTGCATTTATGAGTTTTTCTATTCGCCGGGTTCAAAAGCCGTCCGCTTTTTATACATCCTTGGGATTGTACCCGAAATTTTTTAACAGCAGATCATTGTCCCGCCAATCCTTTTTCACCTTCACCCAGAGCTTCAGGGCCACCTTCATCTCCACCATGGCCTCAATCTCCCGTCTGGCAGAGCTGCCGATCTTTTTCAGCATCTGGCCGTCCTTTCCTATTATTATCCCTTTGTGGGATTCCTTCTCACAGGTGATCGTGGCATCGATATGGCAGATATTCTTTTCCTCCTTCATTCTCTCCACGATCACAGCGATGCCATGAGGAACCTCATCCTCCAGTATACGGAGTGCCTTTTCCCTGATCAGCTCGGCCACAACCTGCCTCATAGGCTGATCCGTCACCATATCCTCATCAAAGAAAGGCTCACCCTCCGGCAGATATTTAAAAATACATTCCACCAGCTTCCGGGTATTATCCCCCTTCAGCGCAGATACCGGCACGATCTCCTGAAAATCCATTTCTTTCCTATAAGTGTCAATAAAGGAAAGTATTTCCTCCTTCTTGACCGTGTCCGTCTTGTTGATCACAAGCATCACGGGAGTCTTTACCTTCTTCAGCTGTTCGATGATATGGCGCTCCCCTGCGCCGATGAAATTCGAAGGCTCCACAAGCCATAGGACCACATCCGCCTCATCTAGTGTATGCTCCGCCACATTCACCATATAACTGCCCAGCTTATCCTTTGCCTTATGAATACCTGGCGTATCCAGAAATACGATCTGTCCCTCCTCCGAGGTCAATATAGTCCTTGCCCTGGTGCGGGTGGTCTGGGGCTTCGGAGACGTAATCGCTATCTTCTGCCCGATGAGCCGGTTCATCAGCGTGGACTTCCCCACATTGGGTCTCCCGATCAGAGCCACGAACCCCGCCTTATATGCCTTCTTATCCTTTATTTCTTCCATTTTATCCCTCCTGCCTCTGGAACCGCTCTGCTATCCCACAAATTTATCCCAAAAATTACCATAATTACTACCGTAAAGCTTTCCGTGATCAGGCGCAGGCGGCCGGAACACATTACTTCTTCTCCTCTCCATCCTGCCTCTGGTTCACCTGTCCGTTCTGAAACTGCCCACCAAACTGCCCGCTCTGAGGCACCCCGTTCTGGAACTGCCCTCCCGGCATCATCACCGGCGGCGGCACCGCGCCTTGCGTCTGCGCCTTCCGTTTCCGGCTCCTTCTGCGCTGCAGCCAGATCACCAGCAGCACAATCCCCGCAAACACCGCCCAGATCAGGAAATATGGCAGATGGACCACCGCCCACACCAGCAGCTCCGTGGCACCGTCCCTGATATTCCTCAGGCTGCCCATGAACCCTTCCCCGATCCGCTCCCCGAGAGTCGGCTCCTCCGCCGGCGTCAGCTCCTTCACCTCGGAGACATTCAGGTTCACAGTAGCATAATCCACCTTGTTGTCCATGGCCCGGAGCCGGGACTCCATGCTCTCCAGCTCATACCTGACATTCGACAGGCGCTCCTCAATGGTGATGATCTCCTCAATGGTCTCGGCCCTGTCCAGAAAGGCCAGCAGCCTTGACTGTTCCGTCCTGAGGGTGTCCCTCCTGCTTTCCATATCCACATAGGACAGCGTGACATCCTCCACATTCTCGGAACGCCTGACAACATTGCTCACATCAGACACCGCCGTCAGAAAATCCCTCAGCCCGGACTGGGGTATGCGGACAGTCAGATCCGCATACCTTGAGCCGCCGGAACCGGAATACCTGCTGCCGTTGTAGGTATTCATGTTCTCTATGTAGCCGCCCATCTCCTGAATACGGAGCTCCAGCGATGCCATCGCCTCCTCGAACTGTCTGGTCTCCACCTCCAGATTCACCGTGGTGATCAGCTTCCTGCCCTCTGTAACCTCAGACTTTTCGGCTCCCGTGCTGCTGTCCGGCATTCCGTCGTCCCCGCTATGCTCATAGCTCTCCGAATAATCATAGCTCCCACCGCCCATAGTATAAGTGGAACCGCCGCTTTCACCGGATATCTCCATATTCACGGAATCGCTTCTGTCAAAGCTCACTGCATCCTGAGAGACCCCGCAGCCGACACACAGAAGGACAGCCAGCACATATGCCGGCACCGCTGTCCTCCCTTTTTTATGAAACATATACCCTCTTCCCGAACCCTTCTTCATATCCGTTTTACTCCCTTCTGCTTTTTTGACACTATGAAAAACCGTGCCCTTTCTGACGGTTTTTCCTTCTGGAAGTATAGACGAAGAAAATCAGTTCAGGTTCTCAAGCTTCCGGAACTTATCTCCTTCCGCCTTGATCTTCTGTTCGTTTCCAACCACGCACAGACAGTCATCCTCCATAAATGCCCTGATGTATGCCGCCAAGCCCCTTATTTCCTCAGGAGTGGCACCCAGCACCTCGTCCCTCTCCTTCTGGAGCATCTCATAGGTGATCCCCGTCATATAAGCGATCCTGGAACGCCTTCCCTTGCCGGACGCTGTCAGGGGCACATCCATGTTGCTGAAGGTGCCTATGATATACTGGGTCATGGTTCTCTCGTCAGCCTCGTAGTTTGCGATGAAATCCGCCGCCTGCTCGTACACGTCGATGGTCTGGCCCAGATTGGGATCCCGGTATGACACGAAATAGCTTGCCCCGTTCCTGCCGAATCCGCACATACAGCCGTAAGCGCCGCCCTTCACCCGGATATTGGTCCATAGGTACTCATACCCCATCATCACCTGCAGCACATTCAGTACACCCGTATAGGGCAGTCCCTTTCTCATGAAATTACCCGCCCGGCATACATACTGCACCTGCCCGGAATTCATAAAGCCCTCGTTTTTCTTCTCCACGCCCGGAGCATAGGCTTTCTCCTCCACCTGACAGGTGTACAGCTCCTTTTTCAGGTCTGTCACAGATGCCTCCAGGCCTTCCAGTGCCTCCGGGCTGCCCGTGAAGTCTACCAAAAGATTCTCCGGGCGGAAGATCATCCTGCTTAAGGCCAGAAGCTTCTCTGCCACCTCATCCTTCCTGCTCTGGAATTCCGTTTCTAACTGTGTAGTCAGTCTGTACTGGCCGATCCCATCCAGAGCATCCTCCGCCGCATCCTTGGGGCTGCAGTAGGAAAGCGCCCTCCTGACCGCCGTGCTGTGTCCTGCGCTCATCATGTATTCCTGCGCCCTGGAATTGTTCTCCGCAAGAATCTCCTTCAGTCTCTTGGTATCCGCAAAATTGCTTGTCAGCATCAGCTCCTTCATCAGCTCAACGGTTCTCGCCAGATTGCCCTCCAGCGCCTTTCCGCTGATTTCAAAGGTAATCTTGTAGCCGTCCGGGTCAGAGACGTCCGCATAAAAGCTCTGGCCCGTGGAGATGCCTCCTGTGACCAGATTGATCTCATTGCACAGCTCCGCATAGGAATAATGCTCCGTGTCCAGATTGCAGAGCACATCCGATAAAATGCCGATATACTGGAAATGCTCCTTAGGGATATCATGCACCTTGAATATCAGGTTCAGGTAGCCGATACCGTTGGTAAACACATTATGATACAGAACGGGGATGTCTCCCAGCGTCTTCTCCTCATTGATCAGGGGAAGAGCCTCCTTTCGCATATCCCCTCTGGTCAGAAGGGGAATCTTTGCCAGATCCTCAGGGGTGTCCTCCGTCTCCCTGAATGCGGCAAGAGCCTCCGTCATCTCCTTGATTCCTTCCAGCTGCGCCTCGGACATACCCGCCTTTATCCCTGCCAGCCGTACCTTCAGAGCGTCCTCCTGCTCCTTTAACAGCCCGGTCTTAGGCTCCAGGATCACCATCGCCCCATGAGGATTGTCCAGCAGATATTTCTTCACCAGCCCCTCGAAATACCCCTCCGACACTCCCTTGCGCAGCTTGGCATAGGTCTCGTTAGCCTCGATGTGGATAAAGGGAAGCTTATCATCATAAAGCCAGCTGTCCAGCACCTGCAGCCCGTACATCAGGCCCTTAGGGCGGCTCCCGAAATCCGCTTCTCTATATTTGAACTCATAATAGTTGATCGCCGCCCGCAGCGCTTTCTCGTCAAAGCCCTTCTCTACGATTCCCTGCAGGACCTTCTGGATCGTGGCCTTAAACTCCTCCTCCCGGCTCATGGAAGTTCCCTTTGCAATGATGCTGAAATAGGGCTGCTTCACACCACAGTCATAAATGCTGTACACATCCTTGCCGATTCCCTTTTCTATCAGCGCTTTCTTCAGCGGCGCTCCGGGAACAGAGCAGAGCGCGAAATCCAGTACCTGAAATGCCACATACAGCTCCCTGTCAAGACTGTCGCCCACGGCAAGGTTCCATGACAGGTACGCATTCTCCTCTGCATTCTCCCCCTCGCTGATGGGATACTGCTTCACCCTGCGGACAGGCTCCGAGAAGGGAGGCTCGCCCACAACCACCGAATCCACCTCCAGCGCGTCAAAAGCAGACAGGTAATGCTCATCGATAAACTGCAGCTTCTCCGCCATGTCCATATCGCCATATAGGTAGATATAGCTATTGGAGGGATGATAATAAGTTCTGTGGAACTCCAGAAACTGCTCATAGGTCAGATCCGGAATGGACTCCGGAGCCCCTCCCGATTCATAGCCATAAGTGGTATGAGGAAACAGCGCTGCGCTGATCTCCCTGTACAGAACCGTGTCAGGTGAAGAGAATGCTCCCTTCATCTCATTATAGACCACGCCGTTATAGATCAGATCTCCGTCCCCGTTCAGCTCATAATGCCAGCCCTCCTGCCGGAAGATGGCTTCCTTCTCATAAATATTCGGATAGAACACCGCATCCAGATATACATGCATCAGGTTCTGAAAGTCCTTGTCATTGCAGCTGGCCACAGGATAGACCGTCTTGTCAGAATAAGTCATGGCGTTCAGGAAGGTATTCAGGGAGCCCTTTGCCAGTTCTATGAAAGGATCCTTCACCGGAAACTCTCTGGATCCGCAGAGGACGGAATGCTCCAGAATATGTGCCACCCCCGTCGAATCCTTAGGTGTGGTCCTGAACCCGATATAAAATACCTTGTTCTCATCATCGTTGGATACCAGAGCCACCCTTGCCCCGGTCTTTTTGTGCCGGCACAGATAGGCCACGCTGTTGATGTCCCCTATCTCCTTCTTCTCAATAACCTCATAGCTCGTCAATTCTTCTACTTTCATCTGTTTCTCCTCTTTATTTATCATTATATTATGTTACATTCCCACCAATGCCAGCTTGCTCACGGACAGTTCCTGCACCACCAGCCCCTGCCGCTCTTTTTCCTCCGGCGGTATGGCCGCCAGCTCCTCCACACCCAGCTGCTTTGTCACATACCGCTTCTCCCCGCCCGGGGAACCCCTTTTTGAACCGAACAGCCCTTTCTTTTCCTCGATCACGTTCACCCTGACCCGCGCCTTCATCTGCTTATAGATCCTTACCAGAAAGCTTTCCGGCCCAAGATAATACAGATGCGTCTCCAGTGTATCCCCCAGGTCCGCCTCCGGCAGGACATAGCGCTCCATGATCATACGGAACTTGAACAGCAGCTCCTCCTCGTCCAGAAGCTCCTTAAACGTATATTTGCTGCCTACATAGATACGGTTCGTATCCTGCATAGTATATTTATAATCTTCATAAACCGCGTTTTTCATAGCTACATGATATCCTCAATCTTGTACCCGCTCATCCTCATGGCATCCTGAATGGCCTTCAGGGAAAGCCCCGACTCCTCGGAAAGCTCCTCGGGCGTCACCTTCCGCCGTAGCTGCTCCGAAAGCTCCTTTGCCTTGTCCGCCACCTGATTCACCTTGTCTGCCGCCTTTTTATCCGTCCGCACGTTGGCGGCGTTCTCCTGAATATGCCCTTCCATGGCATCCATCACCAGCTTTGCCAGCACCCCCTGCACTTCCCGGGGCTCCTGCAGGGCCCCCGCGTCCCTCATGCTGCCCAGCATGGCGATTCCCGCCGCCAGAGCCACATTGCCCTCTCCGATCAGATCCTCCAGCAGGACTCCCTGCCCTGCGTAGAGCTTCGCGATCTCCGCCACGTTTTTTAAGCCGCTCTCCGTAAGCCGCTCCTGTGCAGATCTGTCTCCTGCCAGAGCGGAAATCGTATAGGCCTCTATCTCTCCCTGACTGTAGACAGGCAGCGCCTCCAGCTCGTCCAGATAATCCTGCAGATAATTTCTTTCCTCTTCCGTCAGATAAGCATCCGGATCCGCCGGTTCGCCCACGCCGATTCCATACTTCTCCAGATAGTCAAACACCATGGCAAGCTGCGCGTCCTCCAGCCCAAGCGGCCTAAACTCCTCCCGCACCTGCTCCGGGCTGACACAGTTCCCCTGATCTCTGGCAATCCGCCGCACCCTCTCCAGCGTCCGGGCAAATACCAGTTCCTTGGAAGTCTCTTCACTCATATATTGATCTACGTCCCCCTTCCGGCTTCACTTGATATGCGTATGCGTAAACAGATGGTTCTGGCAGTATTCGTAATTGCCGTTACATTTGGAGCAGAACCGAAACTCCAGAGACGGGTCATCGTCCTCGGTCTGCCCGCAGATGGCACATTTATGCTTGGCGGGTCTGGAATTGCGCCGGATATCCTGCTTGAATTCCACCCTCCGCTTCATCTGCTTCGGCGACATATGGATATGGCTTCTGGAGGTCAGGAAGAATATCACAAAATTCAGCAAGGAAGAGACGATTGCGATTTTCCCCACCGTACCGGACTCCCATATGAAATCATATACCAGCATCAGGCCATACAGGATCCCCATCCACTTTACCTTCACCGGGATCAGGAACATCAGAAGCACCTGCACGTCCGGGAATGTGGCCGCAAAGGCTAAGAAGATGGACATATTGATGTAATAAGTACTGAAATACAAGGATGCGCCAGAAAATACCACCGAGGCATAAGCCGAGTCCATCTTCCATCCTTCCCCTGCATACTGGATCACCATCCACACAAAGCTTCCGATGACCGTAAACAGCATACCGGATAGGAGGTAGACATTATAGCGGTAGGTTCCCCATGTGTTTTCCAGCGTGGTGCCTATATTATAATAGAACAGCAGCATGATGCAGATGAAAAAGATACCTGCGGAGCCCCCAAGAGACGAAGGCGGGATCAGGATCCATGTGAACAGCCTCCACACCTCCCCATGCAGGACCGCATAGGGATTCAGAGTAAGATATAGAAGAAAGCTCTCGTTTATAGCCTCTATGATGTAGCCCGCTCCATAGCATAAAAGCAAAATCAGTGATATATTCTTGATGGCATACTTTCCAAATCTTTTTTCAAAATTACTCATCCGGCCGGATCCTCCTCCCATTTCCTCCCATTCAGAATAACACATTCTTTCAAGAATAGCACGTCTTTTTCTGAATATATTGAACTAGCCCTGTCAATTTGATGCCTGACGCGGCACCCTTATTTTATCATTCCCTTTTCCATAAGTAAACCAGACTTTTCCTTTTTTATATAAAAATCAGTTTTTTTATAAACATTTAACAGCTTTTACTATTTGCATTTTGAACCGCCGTGTACTATAATGTCTGAGAATGTCATTTACTGACGTAAATCCAAAAAACTGTATCTGGAACATATCGTAAGAAAGGATGATTTGAATGGATCATACAAACAAAACTGCAGCCTGCGACGATACCGTGAGAGACAATGCCAACGCTTTTCTTGGCGATGCCAACGCTTTTCTTGGCGATGCCAACTCTTTTCTTGGCATTGATATCGGCTCCACCACGGTGAAGATTGCAATTCTGGATGGGAATCACAATATTCTTTTTTCCGATTATGAGCGCCATTATGCCAATATACGGGAAACACTGTCCGGCCTTCTGGAGAAGGCGCACCGTCAGCTGGGAAACCTCATTCTGCATCCCATGATAACGGGATCCGGCGGACTGACCCTTGCCAACTGTCTCGGCGTACCCTTTACTCAGGAGGTCATAGCCGTTGCCTCCGCCCTGAAGGAGCTTGCTCCCAAGACCGATGTAGCCATCGAACTGGGCGGCGAGGATGCAAAGATCATCTATTTCGAGGGCGGCAACGTGGAGCAGCGCATGAACGGCATCTGCGCCGGAGGCACCGGCTCCTTCATTGACCAGATGGCCTCCCTGATCCAGACGGATGCCTCAGGACTGAACGAATATGCAAAAAACTATAGATCCTTATATGCCATAGCCGCCAGATGCGGCGTCTTTGCAAAGACGGACATACAGCCCCTGATCAACGAGGGCGCCACCAAGGAAGACTTGTCTGCCTCTATTTTTCAGGCAGTGGTGAACCAGACCATTTCCGGTCTTGCCTGCGGCAAGCCCATCCGGGGACATGTGGCATTCTTAGGCGGTCCTCTCCACTTCTTGTCGGAGCTGAAGGCTGCCTTTATCCGCACCCTGAGCCTTGATGAGGAGCATATCATTGACACTGCCAATTCCCATCTCTTCGCCGCTATCGGTTCTGCCCTGAACGCAGGGGAGCCGGCCGGCGCGGGAACTGCCCACAACGCCCGGAAGCAGGATCCGGCATCTCCGGAATCCGGCATCTCCATGCAGGAAATGATAGACCGCCTCGCCTCCGACCTGAAAATGGAGTTTGAAGTGGAACGCATGGAGCCCTTGTTTGCGGATCAGGAAAGCTATGACGCCTTTAAGGAGCGCCATGCCCGCACCCATGTGGGAACCGCAGATCTCGCCTCATATAAAGGAAACGCTTTCCTCGGCATCGATGCCGGATCCACCACCACCAAGATCGCTCTGGTGGGGGAGGACGGCTCCCTGCTCTATTCCTTTTATTCCGGCAATGACGGCAGCCCCCTGAATACAGCCATCCGCTCCCTGAAGGAGATTTACGAAAGGCTCCCCGAAGGCGTCCGTATTGTGCGTTCCTGCTCTACCGGCTACGGCGAGGCGCTGATGAAAGCCGCCTTCCTTTTGGACGACGGAGAGGTGGAGACCGTGGCCCACTACCGGGCCGCCGCCTTCTTTAATCCCGATGTGGACTGCATTCTGGATATCGGCGGTCAGGACATGAAATGCATCAAGATCAAGAACCAGACGGTGGACAGCGTGCTGCTGAACGAAGCCTGCTCCTCCGGCTGCGGCTCTTTCATCGAGACCTTTGCCAAATCCCTGAACTACAGCGTGGAGGACTTTGCCAAAGCAGCTATTTTTGCGGAGCATCCCATCGATCTGGGCACCCGCTGCACCGTATTTATGAATTCCAGAGTGAAGCAGGCCCAGAAAGAAGGAGCCAGCGTCTCCGACATCTCTGCAGGTCTGGCTTACTCCGTGATCAAGAATGCCCTGTTCAAGGTCATCAAGGTATCCGACGCTTCGGAGCTGGGCAGACAGATCGTGGTGCAGGGCGGCACCTTTTACAACGATGCCGTCCTCCGGAGCTTTGAAAAGATAGCGGACTGCGAGGCTATCCGCCCCGACATTGCAGGCATCATGGGAGCCTTCGGCGCCGCCCTCATCGCCAGAGAGCGTTACGAGGCGGGCTATGAGACTGCCATGCTCTCCTACCAGAAGCTCTGTGACCTGAAATATGAGACCAGCATGGCAAAATGCAGGGGCTGCACCAACAGCTGCCGACTGACTGTGAACAAATTCTCCGGCGGACGACAGTTTGTCTCCGGCAACCGCTGCGAGAGGGGCATCGGTGGTCAGAAAAATGCCCATAATGTGCCCAACCTTTTTGAATATAAGCTGGAGAGGCTCTTTTCCTATCCCTCTCTGGAGGCCGACAGCGCCCCCAGAGGCACGGTGGGGATTCCCAGAGTCCTGAATATGTACGAGGACTATCCCTTCTGGCATACCTTCTTTACCAGACTAGGATACAGGGTGGTGCTCTCCCCCAGCTCCAGCCGCAGGATCTATGAGCTGGGCATCGAGTCCATCCCCAGCGAGTCCGAATGCTACCCCGCAAAGCTGGCCCACGGCCATGTGGCATGGCTCATCAGGCAGAATGTGGATTTCGTGTTCTATCCTGCCCTGTTTTACGAAAGAGACGAGGTGGAGGGTGCCAATAACCACTACAACTGCCCCATTGTCACCTCCTATTCCGAAAATATCAAAAACAATATGGAGGAAATCAGCTGCGGTCAGATGCGGCTGCGCAATCCCTTTATGTCCTTCCGGGATCTGGGCACAGTGACGGATGCTCTGGTGAAGGAATTCACAGAACTCCCTGCTGCGGAGGTGAAGGCTGCCGCAGCGGCCGGCTGGGAGGAGCTGGACCATGTCCGGAAGGATGTACGGAAAAAGGGGGAGGAGGTTCTTGCATGGCTCAGCGAAACCGGCAAACAGGGCATCGTGCTGGCTGGCAGGCCCTACCACATTGACCCGGAGATCAACCATGGCATCCCGGAGCTGATCACCTCCTTCGACATGGCAGTGCTGACGGAGGACTCCATCTCCCATCTGGGCTGTCCCGAACGGCCTCTCATCGTGTCCGACCAATGGATGTACCATTCCCGTCTCTACGCCGCCGCAAGCTACGTAAAGACGGTGGATAATCTGGATCTGATACAGCTGAATTCCTTCGGCTGCGGGCTGGACGCGGTGACAACGGATCAGGTCAATGATATTTTGTCCGGTTCCGATAAAATTTATACCTGCTTAAAAATCGACGAGGTAAACAATCTGGGGGCGGCCAGAATCCGGGTGCGTTCCCTGCTGTCGGCCATCAAGGTACGGGAAAAGGCCCACAAAGAACGGACGATCCGTTCCTCTGCCATCGAAAAGGTCGCTTTTACCGAGGAAATGCGCAAAAACTACACCATCATCTGTCCCCAGATGTCCCCTATCCACTTTGAGATCATGGAACCCGCCTTCAACGCATGCGGCTATAATTTCGTAGTACTCGACAATGACAACAAGCACTCCGTGGATGTAGGGCTGAAATACGTCAACAACGATGCCTGCTACCCTTCCCTGCTGGTGGTGGGACAGATCATGGAGGCGCTGCTGTCGGGCAAATATGATCTGAACAGAACCGCCATCATCATGAGCCAGACCGGCGGCGGCTGCAGAGCCACCAATTATGTAGGCTTCATACGCCGCGCCCTTAAAAAAGCCGGCATGGAGCAGATTCCCGTGATTTCCCTGAATCTGGCAGGCCTCGAGAGCAATCCCGGGTTCCACCTGAATGCGGATATGATGCTGCGCGCTGCCGTGGCGGCACAGTTCGGCGACATCCTTATGCGCTGCGTCTACCGGATGCGCCCTTATGAGGCAGTCCCCGGCAGCGTCAACGAGCTCCATAAAAAATGGGCGGAAACCCTGAAGGGATTTGTATCTGCGAAGCATATCAGCCTGCGGAAATTCAGACGGCTGTGCAGACAGATCATCCGGGAATTCGACGCTGTTCCTATATTGGACATCAAAAAACCCCGGGTAGGAGTAGTGGGAGAGATTCTGGTGAAATTCTCCCCTGCGGGCAACAACCATCTGGTGGAGCTGCTGGAATCGGAGGGGGCGGAAGCCGTGGTGCCCGATTTCATTGACTTTATGCTGTACTGCTTCTACAACCAGATCTACAAGGCGGAGCATCTGGGCATGAGCAAAAAGACCGCCCGCACCTCCTCTCTTGGGATATGGGCCATTGAGCATCTCTTGCGGGGGACGGCAGTAAAGGAATTCAAAAAATCCGCCCACTTCGTCCCTCCCACTCCCATCCGGGAGATCGTGTCCTTTGCGGAGCCCATCGTCTCCATCGGCAACCAGACCGGGGAAGGGTGGTTCCTTACCGGGGAGATGGTAGAGCTGATACATGACGAAGTGCCCAACATCGTATGTACCCAGCCCTTCGGCTGCCTGCCCAACCATGTAGTAGGCAAGGGGGTCATAAAGGCCCTGCGGAAGGCATATCCCCAGTCAAACATCGTGGCAATCGACTACGATCCGGGAGCCAGCGAAGTGAACCAGCTCAACCGCATCAAGCTGATGCTGTCAACGGCCCAGAAGAATCTGGTGAAGTAAAATACACTGAGACAGAATGCAGTCCGCGAATGCCTACAAGACATCTGACTTATGATAATGTAAAAAATACCAGCCGTCACCTTAAGGACGACTGGTATTTTTATCAGATAAAATATTAGCAGGCCCTGATCTTGCGGAAGATATGAAAGCCAATCGCAATCAGCTCCAGCCCCAGCAGCCGCATATGGGGTACAGCTTTGATACCGGGTCAGCCAGCAGCAGAACCGCTCTCCGCTCCTTCCTTTCTTAGGAAGCAGCCTCCCCGCGGGTCTCCAGATACTGCTGCAGCACCGCCGCCACCTCCTCCGGCTCCAGTCCGGATTCGTCAATGATCTCGCTGACTGCCTCCAGCTCCTTCCGCTTCTTCTCCTGATAAAGCTCCTCAAGCTCTTTCTTTTCCGATTCTACCCGGGTCATCAGAGCCTCAATCAGCTCCTTCTTTGCCGTGATCTTCTCCTCTATCGTCTTGCGCTGTCCTCTTGCCATATACTTCTCCTTTCGCAGGATCAACGCACCGTCTGTTTCCCCGGACATCCGTCAGGAGAGGATGCGCGGCACGCTGGCTCCAGTCCTTTTTTCTACAAGTATATGGACAAGACTGGGAAAATATGCATACTGCTCCAAAAAAAATCCAGAAAACGAACACTGCGCTGCTACGACATTTTGCATCCATGACGAAACCACCGCAAAAAATCTCTGCCGTCCGGCATCACGAGAGCAGCGAGATGAAATCCTCCTTGCTCATTCCGCCCAGCTGTCCGGCGTCCCCCTGAATCACCTGCTCCGAAAGCGCTCTCTTGCTCTCCTGCAGCTCCTGAATCTTCTCCTCGATGGTTCCCTTTGCGATAAGCCTGTATACCACTACCATCTTGGTCTGGCCTATACGGTGGGCACGGTCCGTAGCCTGATTCTGCACTGCCAGATTCCACCATGGATCATAATGGATCACCACATCCGCCCCGGTCAGGTTCAGGCCTACGCCTCCCGCCTTCAGAGAGATCAGGAATACATTCGTCCTGTCCTCATTGAAAGCCTTCACAAGCTGCAGCCGCTTCTCCTTGGGCGTGGCACCTGTGATCGTATAGTAGGTAAGCCCTTCTTCGTCCATGCGCCCTGCTATCAAGTCCAGCATGGAGGTAAACTGGGAAAACAGCAGTATCTTGTGTCCGCCCTCCACGGCGCTCCGCACCAGCTCTATGCAGGCATCCAGCTTGGCGGATTCACCTTTGTAATTTTCAAAGCACAGCTTCGGGTCGCAGCAGATCTGCCGCAGCTTCATCAGCTCCGCAAGGATCTGCATCTTGTTTTTCTGGAAATCCTGCGCATCCTGCATGGCGATCCTCTGGCGCATATGAACCACCTGCGCGTCATAAAGCTGCTGCTGCCCCGTCTCGAACCTGACATATCGGTTCTCCTCAAGCTTCTCCGGCAGATCCTTCAGCACGTTCTCCTTCATTCTGCGCAGGATAAAGGGTGCCGTCATCCGCTGCAGGCGCTCCAGCGCCGTCTGATCCTCGCTCTTCACGATAGGGGCCTCAAAATCGTTCCGGAATACATCATATCCGTACAGATACCCCGGCAGCAGGAAGTCAAATATGCTCCAGAGCTCGCTGAGCCGGTTCTCTATGGGCGTACCGGTAAGAGCGTACCGGGTCTTGCTCTTCACCACCTTAACCGCCTTGGCCGCCGCCGTGGTATGATTCTTTATGTACTGCGCCTCGTCGATGATCTGATAATGAAATTCCTTGTCCTCGTAATTTTCGATGTCCCGCTTCAGCAGGTCGTAGGAAGTGACCAGCACGTCATATTCCTTGTACTTCTCCAGCCTCCTCTTCCGCTCCTCCTGAGTCCCGGTGATGAACTCGCAGGAAAGCTCCGGCGTATAGCTGCGGATCTCCTCCCCCCAGTTGTACACCAAAGAGGCGGGAGCCACCACAAGGGATGTTCCTCCCCTTCCCTCCAGCTTTGCGGAAAGCAGCACTGCCAGTATCTGGAGCGTCTTGCCCAGCCCCATATCGTCCGCCAGAATGCCCCCCATCTTGTATTCCTCCAGCGTGCGCAGCCATCTGTAGCCGTTCCTCTGGTATCCCCGCATGACCTGCGCCAATGTGGACGGCTCCTCAAAGTCCGCATCGTTCACCGTCTTGAAATCCTTCACCATCTCCCGAAAGACCGTATCCCTGTTGCTGTAGATCTCCTCGTTCTTCTCCAGCAGCTTGTCAAGATACAGCGCCCTATACAGCGGCAGCTTGATGTTCCCCTTCAGAAGCTCCTTGGGGGTCATCCGGAGGGTATCCACCATCTCCGCCAGAGTCTGCAGGGAGCCCTCCTCCTGAAGATTTAAGAAGTCCCCGTTCTTAAGCCTATAATATTTCTTCTTCAGGCGGTAGCTTTTCAATATGTCCAGAAGCTCCTCCGCAGGCACGTCCTGCGTGGCGATATTCAGGTTCAGCAGATCTCTGGACACCGAAATGCCCACGGACATCCGCACCCTTCTCCCTATGTTCACATTGCTGAACCTTCTGGTGCACTGCACCTCTCCCAGCGCCAGCAGGACCTCCACTCCCTTGTCCAGCACCTGATACATCCGCTCCTCATCCTGCCCGCAGTGAAACTCGTCCTTTTCTTTATCATACATAGGGAACCACTGCTGCACCAGGAACAATGTCTCCGTCTCCCTTGCCGACTCCCGGAAAAGCTCAATCCTTTTGTCATGATCCAGCACATCCGTTATGGAGATCTCCTGATCGCCGTACCGGGCCGCCACCCGGCAGCTCATGTTCTGATTCTCCGCATCCAGATAGAACACAAATTCTGCCTGCGCCGGAAGGTATTCCGCTATCTCATCAGCATTTTCCTCCATGATCTCCACGGCGCCCTCCAGCTGGGGCAGGACGGAGTAATAGAACTGGGCCAGATTATTCCTGCCCACGGAAAAGGAAAGGCTGCCGTTCCTGCCAAAAGCTGCGATGGTGCGGATGCGCTTCTGGAAATCATCCTGAAGCCTGCAGAAGTCATCCTTCTGGATATAGTATGCGGTATCCACCCCATAAAAGAAATGAGGCATACGGCAGTCCACCGTTATGCCGTGAAAGCTCCTCCTCTCCCCCAGATCATTCTTGCGGATGGTCATGGATATCTTGGGATTCTGCTCCTTTGTGTGCAGCATGCTTTTCGTCTTCGGATCGCTGTCCCTATCCTCATAGTCAAGCCCTTCCTCCTGACACAGCCGGTACAGCTCGTCCAGCCGCCAGCCGAACAGCGCCAGCTCCCCATCCTTGGATACCGCCCTCTTGGAATAGCTGCGGGCCTCTATGAGCCTCTTTTCAAAAGCCTGCTCCTCCTTGACAATGCTTCCGATATAGTCGATCCACTTCTTCCCCGTCTCCGTGAAATTGCTGATATTGTGGTTTAAGCTGGTGCTGCTCCCATAAGAAGCTGTCTTGGACTCCTGCACATTGGCATAGAATTCAAATAGATCCTTGATGACAAAGAGCTTCTTCTCCCCTACCTTGAAGGATACGGCCAGCTCGCCGTTTTTCAGCGTCATTCTGGGAATCAGGGTCAGGCTCCCGGCCCTTCCGATGGTGTCCGAGACCACGCTGTTTGCCCTCTGCTCCGTAAAGGCCCGCATCACTATCATGGCATTGGAGTCCGTGGCATCCCCCACATTGCGGCCCTTCAGATGCTCCTTCACCAGAGTCATGAACGCCGCCAGATACTGGCAGTACTCTCTTCTGTAATGTAAGCTGTAATAATGCCTCCTGCATTCCATACACTGGCATTCCGCAAAAAGGATATCGTCTCTGATAAAGACCATATGTACCGGGAACCGGGCCTTTCCCTCCGTCCCTTCGCCGAAGGCTTCCCCCACGGTCTCTCTTCTGCCCTCCATATATCCGCTCTCCACCCCCCGCAGGACAAGCTTCTTCTCCTGAATAAGCTTGTCAGCCTTCCGTTCTATGGCAGTGGTGAGCCGCATACTCTTGCGTATGGCATCACAGTTGAAATACTGATAACTGGCCAGCTGCGCATAATCCATGGTTCCGCGCCCCGGCTTCTCTTCTTCAGAAGGCTCTTCCTCCTGACGGTTCAGGACGATATATTCACCCAGATCGACCGAAGGCACATTTCCGGAAGCGTCCGCCTCCAGAGCCGGCTTTTGCTCCTGCGGCTCCGGGGCGACGTTTCGACTTTCTTCTGCCTGAACTGCTGCGGCTGTATCTGCCGCCGATCCAGTCTTTTCTGATCTTCCAGTTTTTTTCCTCCGTTTGTCCATGGATCTGTCTCTCCTATTCGTCTCTTTTGCAACATTTTTAAATTATTTCCGAAAGCCGGTAACTGCTATAAAACACATACTGTCTTTCATCCTATCGCTCTACAAGCGATCGTCTTTGAGATATCTGCTGTTTTAAGCCTATATATGTACATCAGATCTATATCCTATATCCTTTTCATCCTAATATTCTACCATAGTATCCCCCCTCACACAAGCATAATCTCGGACGCAACAAACCTATGCGCTCTATTTTTATCCTGAATCCGTGAACCTCGTTACAAATTGTTTTCCAAACACCGCATATTTTCGGTGTTTGTTGCTTGTTTTATAGTTCAAAATTGTGTACCCAACGGGTGAAAAATAATGCAGTATCTTGAGGGTCATGGTATACTGGGATTAATGAAAAAATAAATCCCGGAGGTCACCATGAGAAAGAATATCACGGTTGAGTTTACAAATGAGCGCATCATTCCAAGCGGCGGGCTTGCTGTTGTGGGCGCAATCCTTGGCAAGAGCGATTTCGTCAAGAACTGCAATAACATGAAGGTTGACTGTAACCATCCCCAGCATCAGATAAAGAACGGTGATGTCATGCTGACATATATCGGCATGCAATGCATGGGCAAGCCCTCTTTTGATGCCGTGCATGAAATGGATGACGACCCGGATTTTTATAAGGCGGCCCTCGGCGTCTGCTACGCCATCCCCTCTGCGGAGACCCTGCGCCAGCGCTTTGACTTGATCGGCAGCTCCATCCGCAGGCAGATCCTGGACGAGAACATTAAGATGCTAAAATCCAACGGCGTTGTCCCGTCGAAGCTGCCCTGCGGATATGTCCCTGTAGACATGGACGTCTCCCCTTTCGACAATTCGAAGACCTGCAAGGAGGGCGTGTCCCGGACCTACAAAGGCTGCGACGGCTATGCGCCCATGTTTGCCTATATCGGCAGCGAGGGATACCTTGCCAGCCTGGAACTGCGCGAAGGGAAACAGCACTGCCAGAAGGGCACGCCCCGGTTCCTGGAGGAGACCATCGGCCTCTGCCGCCAGCTGACGGATGAACCCCTGCTCTTCCGGCTTGATTCCGGAAATGATTCCACCGAGAACATCGGCATCCTCCTGGAGCGTGGGTGCCATTTCATCATCAAGCGCAACCTCCGTAAAGAAAGCAAAGAGGACTGGCTCAGGATGGCAAAAGACAATTCTCTTGACATCACCCACCCCAGGGACGGCAAGGATGTCTATATCGGAAGCGACTGGAAGGAGATCACATACCAGGCGCAGGACGGTACCACGAAGCATGCCACGATCCGCATGGGATACGAGATCATCGAGCGCACCATTGACAAAAAGGGGCAGTTCCTTCTTATCCCTGACATCGAGGCCAATGTGTGGTGGACCAATACCGGCTTCACTGACCGGGAAGTCATCGGGCATTACCATGCCCACGGGGAGAGCGAACAGTTCCACAGCGAGCTGAAGACGGACATGGATCTTGAGCGGCTCCCATCCGGTAAGTTCGAGACCAATGAGCTGGTGCTGGAGCTTGCCATACTGTCCTACAATATACTGCGCATGATAGGGCAGGAATCGCTCGGGAAAAGGAACCCCCATTTGAAACATGCTGTGAAGCGTCGCAGGCAAAGGACGGTCATCAATAACCTGATCAATATGGCATGCCATGTGACGGAACATGCCCGGAAACTGACCATAGGCTTAGGAAAAAGCAATGTCTGGCGCGATGTCTTCCGGCATGTGTATTATGCCTTTGAATATTTTGCCCTCTAACCCGGATGACAACAGGATATCTGTCATTCTCGTCCCTATAGGAACGGGGCTTGTGAATTGATGCCATTTTTATAGAACAATAGGCATTACTACACAAAAATGAGGCATGCCGCCTATGTTTTTACCGGATAATTCCATCCGGTTTTAATTTGAGGTCAAGTTCACGGATTCAGGTTTATGTAAAGGAGCGGATTTATGAGCCGAAAACAAGGCAGGGCAAAAGCACCGACAGCAAATACACATCTGAGCAAACTAGGGGCTTGACAGATGGGAGATGATAATCTATGATGTAAAATGGTTTTGTCAAATAGCTTGCAGCAAGCTGCATATAAAACGGTTTGGAGATTTCAAGAGTATATGTTACATAACATGGAGGGTAGAAAATGCGCTTAGTCACCACCACGGAAAAGCTTGCCGAGACCTTCGGCGACGAAGAATGCGTCCGCATTCTGGCAGAGGCCGGTTTCGATGCCATAGACTGGGGGTTCTTTGAGATGTCCGCCGGGAAGGGTATCTGGTGCACGGAGGACTGGAAGGAGCATGCCCTGCGCCTGAAGGAGCTGGGCGCAGAATACGGTATCGGCTTCAGTCAGGCCCATGCCCCTTTCCCCTCCTCTCAGGGAGAGGAGCCTGCGGATACCGTCATCAGGGAACGGATCCTGCGCTCTATGTATGCAGCGGCACTGATGGGTATCCGTAATATCGTCGTACATCCCAAGCAGCACCTGAACTATGCGAAGGAAAAGGCACGTCTGTGGGAGGAAAATCTGGAATTCTACCGCAGCCTCATTCCCTGCTGCGAAGAATACGGAATCCGCGTCTGCGCGGAGAATATGTGGCAGTACGACAGCCGCCGCAGATACATCGTGGACAGCGTCTGCTCCCAGCCAGAGGAATTCTGCGGGCTGCTGGACGCTCTGGACAGCCCATGGATCGTAGGCTGTCTGGATCTGGGACACTGTGCGCTGGTGGGCGTGGAGCCGGAAGACTTTATCCGGGCCATGGGAAAGCATAGGCTGCAGGCCCTCCATGTCCATGACGTAGATTATCTCCATGACTGCCATACCATGCCTTTCCTGAAAAACCTGAACTGGGAGGCAATCACTCAGGCGCTGGCAGAAATCGGCTACGAGGGTGATTTTACCTTTGAAGCGGACAGCTTTTACGAAGGCTTTCCCGCACCGCTGATGCGCGATGCCTGCAGACTCATGGAGCGGACCGGCCGCTATCTCATCAGCAGGATCCAGAAAGCTTCTGAGGCAGGATCCGAAACTCTGCAGCAGAGATAGCCTCCAGAAATCTCAGTAAGCAAAATAAGCAAAATCATGATCCTGATCCACAATGTGGTCGGATAAGCGGGGCATCAGCAAAAATGCTGTAAGCCCTGCACACAGTCAGTCTGATCTGACACAATTCATATAGGCAGTTCGAAACCATCCTGCCTTGGAAAGCCCGAACGGGCTTTCCGAAGCTGAATACCTGCGTCAGGGCGCATATACATAAGCATATAAAGCGCTTTCGCAGCGCAGCAGATCCGAACATGATCCTGCTGCAAGGTATTTTGCTTTAATCAAAACTAGGGGCGTGTCTTAACATGGAAAGATATAACAAAATTCTAGAAAAACAGCAACGGGAAATCGTTCTTCTGCGTGGCAGCGGGTGCGCATACCGAAAATGCACCTTCTGCGATTACCATCTGGACAAATGTACCGATCAGGATGCCAATTTCGCTCTGAACCGTCAGGTTCTGGAGATGGTCACTGGGGAATTCGGCGATCTGGAGGTCATAAACAGCGGATCTGTCTTTGAGCTTGACCCAAGGACTCTCGCTCTGATCAGGGACATATGCCGCAGGAAGGAGATTTCCGTTCTTCATTTCGAATC
The DNA here is from genome assembly GCA_964018205.1 of uncultured Acetatifactor sp. Taxonomy (GTDB): domain Bacteria; phylum Bacillota; class Clostridia; order Lachnospirales; family Lachnospiraceae; genus Acetatifactor. The sequence continues at coordinate 161,809 of CAXHOW010000001.1, forward strand.
CCACTACCTCTATAGGAACCAGATTCCGGCACTGAGACAGGAATTCTACGGACTTGAGCTGAAAATGAAGCTGGGACTGGAGACCTTCGACTACGACTTTCGGGAAAATATACTGAAAAAGGGGATCCGGGAGCATGATCCTGGTATTATCAGCCGGCACTTTGAAGAAGCAAACTTCCTTTTCGGAATCCGGGGGCAGACCCTCGCCTCCATGGAAAGGGACATCTCTCTGGGACTTGCTTTCTTTCAGCGGATCTGTGTCAACATCATGTGTGACAATTCCACTCTGGTCAGACCCGACAGAGAGGTCATTTCCCTTTTTGTGAAGGAGCTGTACCCGAAATACAAGGACAATAGGCGCATTGATATTTTGATCAACAATACTGATTTTGGAGTAGGTGACTGATTATGACAAATGAATTATTACTGATAGGCTCTCTGATCTTTATTTTTTCCATGGCGCTTGCAGCCTATGGCTTATTCGGCAAGACCGGACTGTACTGCTTGTCCGCCATCGCAACGATTCTGGCAAACATAGAGGCTCTGATACTGATCAACGCTTTCGGCATGGAGCAGACACTGGGAAACATCTTGTTCGCCGTGACCTTCCTGATAACCGACATCCTCTCCGAGTGCGAGGGCAAGAAGGCAGCAAACAAGGCCGTTCTGGTCTCCATGTTCGCCTCGGTATTTTTCCTTCTGCTCAGCCAGAGCTGGCTTCTGTATACCCCGAACGAAAACGACTGGGCCATGGGTTCTATCAAGGCGGTCTTCTCCAATACCCCCAGAATGCTGCTGGCTTCCTTTGTTGTCTATGCCGCAAGCCAGCTGTTCGATGTATGGCTCTATCATAAATGGTGGGCTTTTACGGAAAAAAAGACCGGGGACAAGCGGAAATTCCTCTGGCTGCGCAACAACGGCTCCACCCTTGTGAGCCAGATCCTGAATACCCTGCTATTTACCCTCTTTGCCTTCTGGGGCACCTATGACGGGCCTACGCTGCTGTCTATCTTCCTCAGCAGCTATGTGATCTATATTTTCACGTCTCTGCTGGATACGCCTATAGTGTATCTGGCAAGAAGGATGCATGAAAGGAAAGCGGGGTGAAAACCCCGCTGCCATTAGGTGAAACAGCGGGATATGTATTCCCCATAATCCTCTGCAGCTACCCCACTGCCCCCGCCGTCACCAATATCTCGGCAATCTCGGAGAAGCCCTTCCGGGAGGCATAGTACAAGGGCGTATGCTGGTAATTGTCAGCGATATTCACATCTGCTCCCTTTTCCACCAAAAAAGCCACCACATCATTCTTTCCCTGACAAGCCGCAATGGCAAGCGGCGTCTCGCCCATGCCGTTCTTGCTGTTCAGGCTGGCGCTGGCACCGACCAGCGTCCTGCACAGATGGAGATTTCCTCTGCCCGCCGCAAAGTGCAGAGGCATACTGCCGTCAAGCAGGCCCTTGTTTACATCCGCTCCCGCCTCCACCAGAATCTGGGCGATCAAAAGATTCCCTCCCTTGCAGGCCAGCATCAGAGGCGTCTCCCCGCTGTCATTGGCCCCGTTGATGTCCGCAGTCTTGATCAGCTCCTTCACCGCCTCAGACCGGTTATTGTAGCAGGCCTGATGGAGAGCGTTGTTTCCCCTGCTGTCCGCATTTTTATCGGAGGCCCTTTCAAAGACATCGCACAGGCACCATGCCGCCGCATAGTCCGCCGCATTACGGCCCTCATTGTCCGCTATAGACGCATCCGCCCCCTTATCCATGAGAAATCTGGCAGTCTCGCTGCGCCCTGCCTCGATCATATGTATCAGGGGCGTCTTTCCCTCGTTATCTGCGGCGTTGATATCCGCCCCCGCCTCCAGAAGCATACTTACGATCTCCTTGTTCCCGCTCCGGGACAAGGCATGAAGCGGCGTCAGCCCCTCATTGTTGACCAGTGCAGCATCCGCGCCTTTCTCCAGCAGCATCCGCACAATGTCTCTGGCACCTTCTCCGCAGGCATAGAACAAGGCCGTGTTTCCCGTCTCGTCCCTTTTGTCCAGATCGATTCCGCCTTTTTTCAGAAAAGTCTGCACGATGCCCTTCTGGCCGTATCTGCAGGCCACGATCAGATTCATACTGTTGTCCATATCAGCTTAGTCCTTTCTTTTCTCCTACGATCATTTATCGTTGTGTATGTTATATAGGGATGTCTTAACATTCCTTATGTACCTCCGCCTTCACCTTTCCTGAAAAATGCAGGCACTTCTCCGGACAGGCTCCCACACACTTCCCGCACCGGATACATTCCGGCGACCGGGAAATCTCCTCCGGCCCAAGCTCCACCGGGCAGGCCCTGCGGCAGGACATACATGAGGTACAGCGTTCCTTTTCCCAATGGACCTGTACAAGGCTGAATCGGTTGAACAGGCCGTAGACCGCCCCCAGAGGACAGAGATACTGACAAAACGGCCTATACACCTTTACGGAAAAAATCAGAATGCCCGCCAGTATCCCAAGCTTCCAGTAAAACAGCCCCCCCAGTTCGCTCCGCAGAAGCTCGTTGGCTCCTATCAGAGGCAGCGCTCCGAAAAGCGTCCCCGACGGACATAGGTATTTGCAAAAGGCAGGAATCTTGGCAAAGCCGCTGAACAAAAACCACGATCCTATGCACACCAGAAACACAAGCACCGCGTACTTTCCATATTTCAGCTTATTATGCCATGGCAGCCTCTTTCTCTTCCGAAAGACCGGAATCTTATGCAGCAGCTCCTGCACAAGCCCAAAGGGACACAGCCAGCCGCATATGAACCGCCCAAAAAGACTCCCGAAGATGAAGAAAAAGCCGATTACAGCAAAAGGCACATGAAACCCATCCTGATTCAGCAAAGCCTGCAGCGCCCCTATAGGGCAGGAGCCTATGGCCCCGGGACAGGAATAGCAGTTAAGCCCCGGCACACAGACGTATTTCAGCTTCCCCCGGTAAATCTTCCCGCTCACGAACCCGTATAAATATCCATTTGTAAAAAGCGTGAAAAGCAGCTGCACCCAGAGCCGTATCTTTTTCATAATATCTTGTATCTCCCCTTTGTTCCCTATATCCGATCCTGATGCGTTCCAGACAGACCATTTCCGACCTCTATCTGTCTCGATCCCGTTTCCAGCAGATCAGCTCCGTCTCTTATCCGATCCCGATGCATTCCAGACAGATCATCGCCGCCTTCTCCCAGACCACGGTGAGCTGCTCCTGCCCTGTTCCGATCACAAGGAACAGAATCCCTGCAAGCACACCCCACAGCCAGCCTTTCTTTCTACAGCGCTTCCAAAAGCCCATCTATGATCTCCTTCCATACGGATTTCTCCTTTGCGCCTACTACCGCTCCCAGCACCACTCCGTTCTCGTCAATAAAAAAAGTCGTGGGGACACCTGATACATCCGTCAGCAGCCCATAATATAAGGACTCGTTCAAAAGCAGATGGGGATAATCCGCTCCTGTCTGCTCGATCAGGTCAGCAGCCTTGTTCAGTTTCTCTTCCCCTGCTCCTTCCTGCACGTCACTGATAATCCCGAACAGCTGAAAATCAGCGGAATCATACTCTCCTGCCAGCTCTCCCAGCTCCGGCATCTCTCTGAGACAAGGATTGCAGTAGGTCGCCCACACATTGACCATAGTCAGCCTTGACTGTGCAAAAATGTCCGATGTCACTGTATTTCCGTCCATATCCTGCCCCTCAAAAGTAATCGGATCCGGCATTACCTCTTCTGAGGACGTTTCCTCCTTTGTTTCCCTGCCGCTGCCAGCCGTTCCCACGTTTCCGTCTCCCGCGCTTTCAGCTCCTCCGTTCTCTGCGTTCTCCGTTCCTCTGTTTCCGTTTTCTGCACCGTCCGCACTCCCGCATCCGCACAGCATAAACACCGCCAGAATACAGATCAGCAGCTTTAGCCTACGGCCATATTCTCTTTTCATGTCAATCCTGCCTCCCTTATACATTTATAATCTTTCGAAATCCCCAGCATACCCCTTCCCCTCACCCACGGGCTCCCCCTGCAAGGCTGGCCGAGGTGTACAGCTGATAGTAGATTCCTTTCTTCTCCATCAGTGCCTCATGGTTTCCCTCCTCCACGATATGGTTTCCGGAAAGCACCAGAATCCGGTCCGCCCCATGGATCGTGGTGAGCCTATGGGCAATGGTGAGCGTGGTCCTGCCTGCTGCCAGCTTATCCAGAGATTCCGAAACCAGGTGTTCGCTCTCATTGTCCAGAGCCGCTGTGGCTTCATCCAGCAGCAGTACCTTTGGCGCCTTGAGGAACACTCTTGCGATACTGATTCTCTGCTTCTGTCCCCCAGACAGCTTCACGCCCCGTTCTCCCACATATGTGTCATAGCCGTCCTTCAGCTCCTGAATAAACTCATGGGCACCGGCCAGCTTCGCCGCCTCTGTCACCTCTTCCCGGCTGGCCCCCGGCCTTCCGTAGGCAATATTCTCATAGACGCTGCCGGAAAACAGATACACGTCCTGTTGCACTACCCCTACATTTCCCCGGAGGCTTTTGAGGGTCACGCCCCTGATATTCTGTCCGTCTATGAGGATCTCTCCCTCTGTCGGGTCATAAAAACGGGGGATCAGATTGCAGAGGGTGGTCTTGCCGCCTCCCGAAGGGCCCACCAATGCCACCTTTTCCCCAGGCCTGATCGTAAGGTCTATCCCTGACAGCACCGGGGTATGGTCATCCGGATATTCAAAAGACACGTTCCTGAAGGTGATCTCTCCCTCCACATTTCGGAGTGGAACCGCCCCTTCTTCGTCAAAAATCTCCACATCCGCATCCATCAGCTCTGTAAAACGCTCTATGCCTGTCATGCCCCGCTGGAACTGCTCCGCAAATTCGATGATGCGCCGGATAGTTGCCAGCAGCGTGGTCACGTACATGGTGTAGGCAACCAGATCCGCAGGCGCAATCAGCCCTTTTATCATAAAGATGCCCCCTGCCACGATCACCACCACATACATCAGCCCGTCAAATATACGGATCGTATTCTGGAAAGCCGCCATATACTTGTAGGTCTGGCGCTTGATCTGCAGGAATTCACGGTTGTCCGTATTGAATTTCTCCAGCTCCACTGCCTCGTTGGCAAAAGCCCGCACCACCTTGTTTCCCAGCAGGCTGTCCTCTATTCTGGCGTTCAGCTCCCCGATATGATTCCTCTGGCGCTTAAAGGCCTCCCTGACCTTCAGATTGAAATAAGTGCAGGAAACTGCCATCACGGGAATCAGCACAAAGATGATGGCTGTCAGCAGCAGATTCACCCTCCCCAGAATCACGAAAGCCACAATTGCCTTTATAAACGCAATAAAAAACTCCTCGGGGCAATGGTGGGCAAACTCTGTAACATCAAACAGGTCACTGGTGATCCGGGACATGATCTGGCCCACTTTTGTGTTGTTGAAATAATTATCCGAAAGCTTCTGCAGATGGGCAAAGGCATCCTCACGCATATCCGTCTCAATGGCTGCCCCCATCACATGGCCGGTGTACGCCATATAGAAGCTGGCCATCCCGTCGATGATCCGCAGCGCCAGATACACACCTCCGATAGTCAGGATGGTCTGCAGCGTCAATGCCGACAGATCGTTCATCCCCATATTGGTAATATAGCGCAGAATCATGGGCAGCACCAGCTCGCACACCGTGGTCAGCGCCGCACAGAACAGATCCATCACCATGACTCCCACATACTTTCTATAGTATGGGACAAACCGCCTTAACAATACACTTGTTTTCATCGCCTTTGTATCCGCCGCATCCATAGTCATCGTTTCCGTCCTTTTCTTCATAATAAGAGACAATCAGATCTTTTCCCGACTCTCTAGCTTATCTGTAATTTTGTCCTGCTCTCTTAGTCCTTCCACATTATATCATTTTCCTATCACAAAAGCCACCAGAATATTTACCGGTGGCTATATCACTACCCTATGTTTTTTATGATCTACCTGCTTTGATTAAAGCTGTGTATTCCAATCCAGATAAAGCGGGCTCTGGGGGTCCATTAGCACTTTCTGGTAGGCATCTATAAAAGGCTGCACACTATGTATATTGGAGCCTCCTGCTGCACCGATGATATAAGTCTGGAAATACTCAACCCACGAACTGTACAGCTCCTGAATCTTCTTTGCCGCTTTTGTGGCATAAGCGATGGATTCCTCTCTGGTGAAGTATCCTGCTATGTACATCCTCCCGCACATATTGCATGCACATGCATAATCAAACGCAGTGGTGTCTACTTCTGAATAATCTATGCCGTCATCGTCGTATTCGTCATCATCTTCATATTCTTCATCGTCTTCGTCATCATCTTCATACTCTTCGTCGTCTTCGTCATACTCTTCATCGTCTTCATACTCTTCGTCATCGTCTTCAGAGCCTTCATCGTCATACTCTTCGTCATCATCGTCAGGATCTTCGTCATCATCGAAGTCCTCATCTATATCGAATTCCTCATCAATAATGTAGTCATCATCGTCAGGACCCGCATTTTCAAGCAGATACTCCACCATATCCACGCCACTGTCATGATCTGTTACCAGCCAGTCTTCCTTTAACACCTTGGCAATCAGTTTTGCGCTGGCTTCGGTCTTTTCATACCCTCCCAGATACTTGAAGCTGCCACCACAGTACTCCGACCATATGGCATAGGTAGCGGCAATCCACCGCTCCGCGTCATTGCGCGGCAATGTTGCTCCCGGCTCATCCATGATACCATTCAACTGACTCATTCCATCCTCCGTTCTGCTGTCCTTCAGCTGTCGCATTCTAATACATGGATCACCCTTATGTCCGCTGTCTTTCGGAAAATCCGGTTCAGATCCATATTCAAAGTATAACATACGAAGGCATATCTGGCAATCTTAATCCTCGGCAAAGGAGAATCGAAAAATGTCACAGATCTGCCATAATGTCTACGCTGAAATTTTTTTGCCTCCGCCGAGTCTTCGCTCCGGATGTTCTTTCATGAGTCCGTATATTTTTCCGACAAAAGCTTCATCTTCTTCCAGTATGTCTGCGATCACTTCTACAGATATGCCTTTTCTGAATTTACGTCTTTTCTGAATTTACGTCTGGTCAGATCATAGCTCTCACAGATCATCCGCCGGATATCCGCCTCCGGCATACTTCCGTCCAGTATGACGGAATTCCAATGCTCCTTGTTCAGATGGTAGGCCGGTATCACTGCCTGAAAGGTCTGTCTCCAGAAGTCCCTCCACTGAGGATCGCATTTCAGATTGATCCAGACATGCCCGTCCTTATCAAAAATCCATGCGAACACCTTTTTGCTGCCCTTATGACGGATCACGCACCAGTTAGGATCATGAAAGGGATAATCCTCATAGACATCCTGTAATGTCAGACAATATGCAATCGCTTCCTTTCTCTCCGTCATCTCTTTCCCTCTCCCCTTTAAGTTCCTATCTCATATTCAAACCGCTGAAACATCTGAATCTCTGAACCGCCTTTCATGAGATTGATTCCCAGAGTCTATAGCTCTGCTCTTCAGAACCGTCCTTCAGAACCGTCCTTCAGAACCGTCCTTCAGCGCCTGCCCTTCATATAAACTGTAACCTCCGACCGATTATAATACAGCTGCCTTATTCTCACGGTCTCGAACTTTTCCCCCAGAACCTTTCGGGCCACATTGATCCGTTTCTGGATTCCCTGCTTGGGAAGCTTCAATGTCATCAGGCAGATTCCTCCCTTCTTCAGCTGGCTGCTCATGGCGCATACTATGTCTATGGACTGGTTTGTATCCATCTTCATGTCATTGACAATTATGTCGTATTCTTCCTCTCCGTGTTCTCTTGCGAACTCTTGTGCAGTCATCCTGAAATGCCTTACATTGCCACGCTCCAGAACCGTCTCCTCCAGTGCCGCAGGATCCACAGCGTCCACAGCGATCCCTTTCACGCTCAGATAATGCGTCCATCCCCCCGGAGCAGCCCCCAGATCCAGCGCCCTCACGCCGCTTTCAGTCCGGATCCCGAATACCCCGAAGGCCTCCTCGATCTTAAACTCCGCCCTGCATATCATATCCTCCGCTTTTGCGTAAAACAGTACTCCTCCCGTCCGTAAGCTAATATTGTCGTCAGGAAGGGAAATCCCCATATATGCAAAGCTGTCAAAGACCGTAAGGGATACTACTGCGTCCGCTTCCTGCACAGACATAGGATATCCCTCTCTTGCAAGAAATGATGTCGTCAAGTCCATCAGTTCTCCATTGGAATAGCCAAGCGTGCGTTCTGCCGCGATCCTGCACTGACAGATCAGCGAATCACCCTCACCTGCATATACAACAGTCTCTCCAAGCATCCTGATATATTCCTGAAAATCCGATGTATCCCCGCTGATCTCGCTTCTGCACATAAAAGGGTGGATATGCTGCAGGAAGACAAAATCCTCCCGGCGTGCCTCTTCCACTACCTTTGCATAATCACCTGCAGAGAAAGCCGCCGAATCCTTCCCTCTGTCCAGAAGCCCCAGCCCGCCGCACCGTCCATGCAGCTCATTAAATAACAGAGGCTCATTCGGAGCCTTATAATTTACCACAAACCCTTGTGCATTATGATACATTTTCCTATCCATGCTCTATCCTCCCAGCGCTATGCCTATAAGCGACCTGCCTCCCGCAATACATTTACTCCCCGGCAGGCATCAGACTATGCCGCAGCAGCCTTCAATCTCCGCTGTTTCCATCCTGCCCTCCGTACACCCTCTCCCATTCCTCCTCTGTCAGACGGGACACATGCCATGTAGGCTTGAAATCACCTTCTGTCGGAAGGATTCGATTTGACACATACTGTACCCCTCCGTCTTCCAGCTGACGAATCACCACCTCATGGGCATATGCCTTGGAAAGCCTGTGCTTTGGGTATACGGCATTCACGGTAAGCGTAATTGTCCCATCGTCATTCTCCCTGCAGCCCACCACCTCCGGATAAGGAACCTCGGGATATTCTGCGTCAAAAAAACCTCTCGGCCTATATTCATAGCTTTTCGCTTCCGAAATATACTTGGTTTTAGACCGCAGTACCTCCTCGTCGATGTCCAGATATGTCATGATCACTTCTTCAAATTCCTCTTCGGGGATCCTATAAACAGTGCCGGTTCCGGCATTTTCACCGGCCCTATAGGGCACATAGCGGTTATATTTGAGTCCATAAAAGATGTCATACAGATCATAAAAGTCTGTCTCCCCGAAATCCTCCTCGCTCCAGTCCGAAAGGAACAGATCGTTCCGCCCGTAGCCTATGGGCGCAATATACCGGCGGTTCAGCTCTCTGCAGCTCTCATCCAGAGGCAGTACCCTCATGACGGAGTCTATAGGTGCGTCACTCAGATAAAGCGCGTAATAGTCCTCCGTAAAGCAGCTGCCCCCAAAGAACAGATACCCCTCCTGCGTGTATTCCCACCATTGTGCCGTATAGCGTACTGCACTGCCCTTGGGCTTGCCGTCTGCCATCTGATAACAGCTTTTAATAATGTCAACCTCTCCGTCTCTGGTTCGCATATCATATTTTGCAAATTCTCCCAGATAAGAGACCTCTATGATCGTCAGAGCCCCCTCTTCTCCGGAATCCACCTGACTGCAGAACCTTTGCACCTGTTCCGCCTCCGTCATATCGATCTGGTTTTCACTGTCTACCGCCACATATCCGTTTTGTCCAAGCCTGTCCACAAAACGCCGCACCGTCTCCACACTGACCAGATTATCTTGCGCTGCCGCTTCCTCGTAGAGATCACAGCAGAGCGCCGCAATCTCCGCTGCAGCAGCATCCTGCACTATTCGCTGATCCGTCTCTCCCGAAACACCATTCCTGCTCTGCTCCGCATCTTCGGGGCTGTCGCCCGAAATCCACCCGCTTACCAAAAGGCAGCATCCGGCAGTCACACACAATGCCGCGGCAACAGCTGCCTTCTGGACAATGACATTTTTCCATCCTGCAGGGTTCTTACCTCGGGCGCGGCGCCCGTTCCCCCGGCATCTCCTTGTACTCACTTCACACACATCCTCCTGCCCGTTTCTGCACTCATTTTAGTGCATCCTCATTCCGTTGTCAACTTTTACGTCTCGATGCCGGAGCATGCTTCTTTACCGATTCAGCAGAATGATGCAAAAATGATTGCAGTTTGATGCACCTTATGATGCATTTTCGTTATATCCTAGGAACAAGAAGATTTAAAAACAAATCAGATGAGGTGGATCTTATGAAAAAAGGGAACAAAAAGACAAAGGAAACGAAACGGAAACTGCTGTGCGCCTTTTTGGCTATGCTGGTCCTGATGACGTATTCGCCTGCGGCTGTCCATGGGGCCGAGCGCGAAGAAAGCGCCGAAGACTCAGACAGTATGGAAGAGGGTATGCTGGCACCCTATTTCGTGATCCGGAACGAGGATGGGATGCCGGAATGCTTTCCCCTGAAGGAGACCTATGTGGCGACCACCATCAATGGCATGATCGCAGAGACTTATGTGACCCAGACTTATGTCAATGAAGGGGATGTGGCCATCAATGCCCGCTATGTATTTCCCACATCCTCCACGGTCACTGTCCACGGAATGAAAATGACCATCGGCAATGAGGTGGTAACGGCTCAGATCAAAGAGAAGGAAGAGGCAAAGGCGGAGTATGAAACCGCAAAAAGCGAAGGCAAGAGCGCCTCTCTGCTGGAACAGAAAAGGCCCAATGTATTCACTATGGATGTGGCAAATATCATGCCCGGTGACACTGCCAGCATAGAGCTCCATTATACGGAACTGATCACCCCGGCGGAAGGGGAATATACCTTTGTGTTTCCCACCGTGGTGGGTCCCCGTTATGTGGGGAACGAGGAAAACGGCACCAGTGCCGGAGCGCAGGAGACAGCCAAGACACCGGAAGAAGGAAGCACAAGAGAAAATCCCGGAACGACAGCAGACAGCGGAGAAAGCGGTAATGACGGCTGGACAGCAAGCCCCTATCTGCCCGAAGGTGTATTGCCTCAGGGAGAATATCATATTACGGTCCGCCTGTTCACAGGCGTGCCTATAGCGGAATTATCCTGCAAGTCCCATGAGATAAAGGTGGAAAAGAAGGGCGAATCGGAAGCGGAAATCACGCTTGCCCATCCGGAGGAATATGCGGGGAACCGGGATTTTATCTTAAAGTACAAACTGTCTGGGGAAGAAGTGCAAAGCGGGCTGGTCCTCACCGGAGACGGCGAAGAAAATTACTTTATGCTGATGGTGCAGCCCCCGGAGCATTATGAACCGGAGGAAATCCCGCCCCGGGAATATATTTTTGTGCTGGATGTGTCAGGATCCATGAGGGGCTATCCTCTTGACACCTCAAAAAAGCTGATCCGGGATCTGGTGACAGGCCTGCGGGAAACTGACAGATTCAATCTGGTTCTATTTTCAAATTCCGCCATGGTAATGTCTCCGAAGTCTCTTCCGGCAATGCCGGAGAACATCAAGGCCGCCACGGATCTGATCGACGAGCAGACAGGCGGAGGCGGCACGTCCATGATGCCGGCGCTGGAAAAAGCAATCGCCATACCCTCCGACGGAGAAACTGCCCGGAGCATCGTGGTGATCACGGACGGATATGTTTCCAATGACAGCGAGATACTGGAGCTGATAGACCAGAACATGGACAGCGCAAGCTTCTTTTCCTTTGGGATCGGAAGCTCGGTGAACGATTAACTGATCAAAGGAATCGCCGGAGCCGGACTGGGAGAAGCATTTATCGTCACGGATTCTCAGGACGCAGAGGAATCGGCGGATAATTTCCGCACTTATATCGAGGCCCCTCTGATGACAGGGATCATCATAGATTACGGCGGATTTCAGGTTTATGATGTGGAGCCCTCCGTTCCCTCCATACTTTTTGCAAAGCGGCCTATCGTGCTGTTCGGCAAGTGGAAAGGAGAACCGTCCGGCACCATCAGGGTATCAGGGAAAACAGGAAACGAGGATTATGTACAAGAAATCCCCGTGGAAAACACTTGCATCGATACGGAAGGGGAAGCCGTCCGCTACCTCTGGGCCCGCACCAGACTGGATAGGCTCGCGGGATACGGCAGCGTCAGAAACGATGCTTCCGTGAAGGAAGAAATCACCCGCATCGGACTGGATTACAATATGACCACCCCATATACCTCTTTTGTTGCCGTGGTGGATGTGGTCAGAAATCCGGATGGGGAAAGCAAGGATGTGGATCAGGCGCTGCCGCTGCCTCTCCATGTGACCGGTCTGGCAGTAGGCGGGGGATACACTGCTTACTCGGAACCGGAGGAAGTGCTGCTGGCGATGGTTCTGGCAGGAGCAGCAGGACTTGGTGTATTGCGGAGCAGGAAGAGAAAGAGGCATATCTTGGGATGAAGGCTGTTTCCCCAAGGGCTTTCAAAAAAATAAGCCAGTAACAGTACTTCAGAAAGGTGGCAGCAGGACAGCTATGGAAAAAGCGGGACGGCTTTTGAAAAGAAATATCTTATTTTATTTTTTCGGTGTAGCAGTGATCTTTGGATTGAAACTGTTTTACAGCAGGGCAGGCAGCGATGAGCTGAGATGGATTCTGGCTCCCACTGTCCGCTGGGTGGAACTATTAAGCGGTATCTCCTTTGAATATGAGCCGGGGGCAGGCTATGTGAACCATAGCCTGCGGTATCTGATCGCACCTTCCTGCGCCGGTGTCAATTTCATGATCATTATGATCTCTGCGCTTCTTTTTCCTTTTGTCCATAGGATAGAAATGCCGCAGAAAAAATCGGCAGCTGCGCCGGAAGAAAATCCACAGGGAAAGTTTCGGGAGGAACAGTTATCTGGATTCTGGAGAAAGATCTGCTGGACGGCGTGCAGTCTGCCGCTCTCCTATCTGACAACGGTTTTGGTCAACGGCCTGAGGATCATTGCGGCTGTTTATCTGCCCGATTTTTTCCGCAGGACGGGAATTCTGAACGGACAGCTGTCAGAGGGCAGACTCCATACAGCCATAGGCGTAATGGTCTATTTTGTCTGCCTGCTGACAGTCTACCGTCTTGCCGACAGATTCGTATGCAGGCTGGCCGGGAGCGAAGCAATTATGCCGCAAGCAGAAATCTGCCCCAAGAGGGCATCCGAAACTTCCAAATGTCTGCTGATACCGGCATTCTGGTATTTCTGCATTACACTGGGACTGCCATTTATCAGCCGGGCATGTCATGGAGAAACCGAAGGGTATGGGGAGTATGCACTGCTTGTTGCTCTGACGGGCGGATCGGTTCTGGCAGCATATGGGCTGGGAAGGCTGGTTCGAAGAATAATCAGATAATGGCCCCGCTCCGTTCCGATATCCGGTCTGTCATACATATCCTGATACTTCCTGCTGTAATGCTTATCGCTTACATCCAGCCGGTCCAGCATCTCCGTCATCTTTTCGTGTTCCTGATGATACAGATCTTTTCTAATCGACTTCATCCGCTTTCCATAGGCCTCAACTGATTCTTCTCCGCCAAAAAATGCTTTCTATTCAAAGAGAGCTTATGTATGTATCATAATGTATACAGCTCTCCCATAAAATACTGTTCCTGAAAATTAATGGCATCCAAAATATCCTCTGAGCAGATTGATTCTCCATTCAGGCTTACGATCCACTTATCTTCATTATCGTTCAGACGGTGGTATACACCAATGACCTTGCCGGTAAATGACTTTAACGGCCCAAGGACTATAAAACCAGGAAACGTGCCGGGAATGGTTTCGTAAATATCATATATAAAATGATGGCGGATGGATACGATGATGAGATCATATACCAATATCTCCGGAAATCCGGGGTGTCGACTTCGCGCAATACATTGTTTGATTACATTAAAGCCATTAGCAAGGAAAACTTTCCGGATCGAAAAAGAATGTATGGCATGAGGCTCATGGATGAAAGATATCCTGATGATGTAATTGTCATCAGGCGGAATGAATTATTAAGACACATCCTGACAATAGATCCGAAGAAAGAAAAGGACAAGGTCATTTCTGGAAACCTGGAGATCATTAAGAAGAAGTTCCCAATGGTCACATGGGTTGCAGATACATTCCATGAGTTCCACGAGATACTGATGGGTGACGAACCTGAGGAAATAGATAGATATATCGAGAAATATGCTGATACGGAACTGTCCTCTTTCTGTAATAGTTTAAAAAAAGATATCTCTTCGGTCAGGAATGCGATATCCATGGACGTGAGTTCTGGGTTTGTCGAAGGGAACAACAACAAATTTAAACTCATCAAGCGTATGGTATATGGCAGGTCTAAGATTGTCAACCTGACCAAAAAATGCAAGCTCGCTTTTCTGATCAAAACTAAAGATTTTACCCTTATGGATCTGATATAAATTAAGCCGTCAGAACACTTATCTGACGGCTTAATTGCGGTGCTGTCATACCCAAAGTTCAGAAAGAACCATCCCAATACCAAAAGGAATCCGCACCATGGGAGAGCATATATTCCTCACACAGTTTGCGAAACTCAACAAGCGTCATGCCGAAGTGCTTCAATGCCTCCTTGATTGCTTTTTCTTTATCCGGCGGACATTGCGGCTGTTTAGCGTCCTCAGACTTCGGCTTATTGTAATTCTCTCGCTCGATGATACCGCACTGCTGCTTTACCTGTGCGATATACAAGCTGCTGACTTTTAAGCGCTGTGGTCCAGCACATAATCTTTGATTTCCTGGTAGGTGGCTTTCTTCTATGCATCAGTCAAATCCAGTTTGCTCATATCCAAGTTGATCTCGATATGTTGCTTTGCATTGAGTTTGGACAACAAACATACCGTCTCTATATTAGCGGTATGCGGAAACATATCAACACAGCACGCCCTCGTAACGACATAGCCGTTTTCCGTGAACACCTCCAGATCCCGCACCAGGCTGGTGGGCTTACAGGATATGTATACGATGCGTTCCACCCCGTAACCGATGATCTTGGGCAGCGCTTTCGGATGGATCCCGTCCCTCGGCGGATCCAGAATAATGAGATCCGGCTTGTCTTCTATGGAGTCCAGCACCTTCAGCACGTCCCCCGCAATGAACTCACAGTTTTCCAGCCCGTTTTCTCCGGCATTCCTTCTGGCGGCCTCCACGGCCTCCTCCACAATCTCCACCCCTATGACCTTTCCTGCCACAGGCGCCATCATCTGGGCGATCGTTCCGGTGCCGCTGTATAGGTCAAACACCACTTTTTCGGGCCCGTCGCCGCTCCCAAGCGCTCCGATATAGTCCCTCACAGTCTCATACAGCACCTCCGCGCCGCAGGTATTGGTCTGGAAGAAGGAAAAAACCGATACCTTGAACCGAAGTCCCAGCAGCTCCTCGTAAAAATAATCCTGCCCGTAAAGTATGTCCATGCGGTCGCTCTGTACCACATCCGCCTGAGAATCGTTTACAATGTGCAGGATTCCGGCAAAGCGTCCTTTCAGCTTCCCGCTCTGCTCCAGCTCCAGCAGCTTGGACAAAAAGCCGTCCAGCAGCTGCTTTTCCGTCATATCGCAGGCCTTTCCACACGGTTCAAATCCGTACGCCGCTCCGGAAGCCGATCCTCCCTCTCTCTCCTGCCTTCCCCACGGATCCTGAGACGTGGTCACAAGAGCCGCCAGAATCTCTCCCGTGCGGGACGCCTTCCTCACTACCAAATGCCGCAGGTAGCCCTCATGGCGCAGTCTGTGGAAATACCGGATCCTTCTGCCGCATCCTTCCGCAGGCGCCTTATCGGCAAATCCTTCTTTGCCACCGCCCAAACATTCCCCGTTTAAATATTCTCCGCCAAAATACTCCTGCACAGTCTTTAATATCAGCCTATAATCCCCGTCCACGATGCGGCAGCCGTCCACTGTCACCACATCATAAAAGCTGCCTTTCTTGTGCATGCCCAGCGTAAGGGGGCCGTCCTTCACCTCGTCACCAAAGGAAAATTCCATCTTGTTGCGGTATTCATAGACTGCCGGGCTGCCCTTGATGCCCTCCCAGTCCCAGACATGAGCCTGCTCACGCAGGCCGGCATCCAGCAGGCGCTTTACCTGCGCCTCCTTGACTTTAAGCTGTTCTTCATAGGGCAGCGACAGATAGGCACAGCCACCGCATATGCCAAAAAGGGAACACGGACTGCCTGTCTCCAGAGGTGATTTCTCCAGCACCTCCAGAAGACGGCCTTCCGCCTTCCCATTTCGAACCTTATTGACGCTGAGCTTGATTTTTTGGCCAGGCAGGCTGTTCTTCACGACTATGGTTTCCTCCCCCGCCCTTGCGATTCCCTTGTTGGGAAAGTCTACCCTCTCGACTGTCGCCTCATATACCTGTCCCTTTTTCATCTACTTAGTTTTCTCCCTCGTCCACGAAAAAGTCTTCTTCGTCATCATCCGACTCCTCGTCCTCAAAGTCATCCTCGAATTCGTCCTCGAAATCATCCAGATAATCCGGATGCATGAAGCGGTACACTGCATAGGCAATGCCTGCCACTGCAGCAACGGCTCCGATGATGGCCAGTACCCAGACAAGCGTCTTGCATTCCTTATGCTCATCTTCTTTCTTCCCAAGCAGTTCATTCAGTCTTGCCATATCGATCAGGTTCTCCAGCTTATTCATAAGACTACCTCCATACCAGCAGATATCCTGCCTTTTTATTATCAAGTTTATTATACCATATTCCTATCAAAAATACTACAGTCTTTTTAATTTTGCAAAAGAAGCATACATGATTTTTTGTCCGGCCTTGTCAAAGCTCACCGTCACCTTATAGTCCCTGGGCTCCTTCTCGATGCCAAGGACACTTCCCTCGCCGTATTTCACATGGGAGACTCTGTCCCCCACGGCATAGGAGAGCTCCTCCGGCCTGCAATAAGGCACTCCCTTAGAGATCCCGGCCAGCCGGTTCAGGCTGCCGATGCCCTGCGCAATAAAGGGCTTGTCCGCCTTCGCCGTGGACGTAGGACGCACGATTGCCTTGGGACGTCCAAAGGACTGCCCGGAAGCTTCTGCACCGAAACTATCCCTTCCGTCCAAGCCTCTGTCTCTTGTCCAAGAGCTCTCTGTCTTCCTGCGTTTAGGTGCCGTTCCTCCGTCCAGCAGCTCCTGAGGGATCTCCTGCACAAAACGGCTCACTGCGTTGTACTGGGTCTCCCCTCTGATCATTCTGGTTCTTGCGCAGGTCAGAATCAGCTCGTCCATGGCTCTTGTGATTCCCACGTAGGCAAGCCGCCTCTCCTCCTCCAGATCGGACTTGTCAGGAGAATTCGCCGCCTGATAGCCGGGAAACAGTCCTTCCTCCAGCCCTGCCAGATACACGTCGGGGAATTCCAGTCCCTTGGCAG
Organism: uncultured Acetatifactor sp.; assembly: GCA_964018205.1. Lineage (GTDB taxonomy): Bacteria > Bacillota > Clostridia > Lachnospirales > Lachnospiraceae > Acetatifactor. The sequence goes on from CAXHOW010000001.1 coordinate 179,163, forward strand.
AGTGCAGCGTCATCAAAAGCACTCTGTCGTCGTTATCGTCCACATTGTCGATATCCGCCACAAGCGCCACCTCGGCCAGAAATTCTGTCAGGGAAGCATCCTCATGGCTCTCCGTATAATTCTTTGCCTTGGTGATCAGCTCGTCCACATTCCCTATCCTGTCCTCGGCGCTCTCATCATCATAATCCTGCAGGTATTCCTTGTATCCTATCCGCTCCACGATTTTTTCGATCAGCCCCGCAAGGTCTCCGGCACATTCCCTGCGAAACTCCTGAATCAGCTGTACAAAGGGAACGATCTTGGCCGCCGCCCTGCCCAGATCCATGATCTCGTCAGAAAGCTCCATGGCCTGATAAAGCCCGATGCCCCGCATCTGCGCGTAATCCTCCAGTTTCTCCAGAGTCGCGTTTCCGATGCCCCGTTTCGGTACGTTCATGATACGCCTCACCGCCACATCGTCCCGCCCGGTATCGATGGTCTTCAGATACGCCAGAATATCCTTTATCTCCATTCTGGAATAAAAGTTTGTGCCTCCCACCACATTATACGGGATGCCCTCCATGATCATCTGCTCCTCCAGCAGACGGGCCTGAGCGTTTGTGCGGAAAAGCACCGCACAGTCCTTATAGGCCGCAGCTTCATTCCTGACTCTGCGAAGTATGTCCCCGGCGATGTATTCCGCCTCCTCGTAGGCACTGTCGAACTGCCGGAAGCCGACCCTGCTGCCGCCGTCTCTGGCTGTCCAGAGGGACTTCTCCTTCCGCCCTTCATTATTATGTATTACCGCATTGGCCGCATCCAGAATGAACCGGGTGGAACGATAATTCTGTTCCAGCTTAATGGCTACAGCCTCCGAAAAATACTTTTCAAAGTCCAGAATATTCCTGATATTGGCCCCCCTGAACTTATAGATGGACTGGTCGTCGTCACCTACCACACAGAGATTCCTGTACTTGTCCGCCAGCAGCCTCACCAGCTCAAACTGCGCCGTATTGGTGTCCTGATACTCATCCACCATGATATACTGAAAACGCTCCTGATATGTATCCAGCACATCCGGACACTTCCTGAACAGATCCACCGTCTTCACTATGATATCATCAAAATCAAGGGCATTGTTGGCGTGAAGCGTCTCCTGATATTCTCTGTACACCTTGGCGTAAGCCTCCTTGCCGAAATCCACTGCCGCCTCTTTCTCGTATTCCGCCACGGAAATCAGTTCGTTCTTGGCAGAAGAAATCTCACTTAACAGCCCCCGCTCCCGATACACCTTTGGGTCCAGATTCATCCGCTTGACAATTCCCTTTATCACCGTTTTCTGGTCGTCCGTATCATAGATGGTGAAGCCGCTGTCATAGCCCAGCTTGTCAATATGCCGCCGCAGGATGCGCAGGCAGGCAGAGTGGAAGGTGGACACCCAGACCTGATCAGCTCCGAACTGCACCAGCTTGTCTACCCGTTCACGCATCTCCCCGGCCGCCTTGTTGGTAAAGGTGATCGCCAGAATGTTCCACGGATTCACCCCCATCTCGTCAATCAGATATGCGATCCGATGGGTGAGCACGCGGGTCTTGCCGCTCCCTGCTCCGGCCAGCAGCAGCACCGGCCCCTCCGTCTGCAGAACCGCCGCCTTCTGCTCCTTATTTAAAGTATCGTATATGCTCATGTATCCCCCTCACATCCTTATGCGTCTGTACCGCCTGTCACCGGCCTGATTCCATACATCCGGAAAATCCCTCTTGCTCCTGCCGGTTTCCGGCATACAGCAGCAGATGCCCTCGCTGCATCCTGCCCTATGCCGGCAATCCGCATAACTACACCCTATCTCTCTCATTGAACACATCGCCGCATTCAGGGCAGAATTTAGGAGGATGGGCCGGATCCTCCGGCTCCCAGCCGCATTTGTCACATTTATATAAGGGTGCGCCCTCCGGCTTTCTGCTGCCGCAGTTGGTGCAGAATTTTCCCTGATTCACGGTTCCGCAGCTGCAGGTCCACCCTGCTCCTGAGGGCTTGGGGCTGCCGCATTCCATACAGAATTTCCCTCTGTTGTCCCTATGCCCGCAGCTGCAGGTCCATCCCAGCACCGGCGCATTTGCCTGATTCCGGGCGGCTTGTGCCTGCCCTGCGCCCATGGCGTACAAGGAGGATGCGTTCATACCTCCGGCCGCATTGGCCATGTTCATCCCCGCAAACGCCATCATAGGTCCGGTGGCAGTGTTGGACGCCGCCGCCTTCATGGCCTCCGCCTGAGCGCCAGCCAGAGTGGCCGCCGCCATGTTGGGATTGCGCAGGGTAGCCGTGGTCTGCAGCTCGCTGATCCTTCTGGATATATCCTCGGGCATGGAAGGCGGATTCATTGTCATGCTCACCACCACGATGCCCCGGAGCTTCTCCCACTTTTCCGACAGCTCGGCGTTTACCGCATCCACCAGCTCCGTCACATGATAAGGGATGTCGGAAACCCGCACTCTGAGCCTGCTCACCCTGCCTAACGCCGGCTGCATGGCTGTCATCAGCTCCGCCTTCATCTGGTTCTGGATCTGGCTGCGCTTATAGCTGTCCGTCACATTCCCGCAGACATTCTGATAAAACAGCAGCGGATCCCTGATTCTGAAGGAATAGGACCCGTTGCACCGTATGCTCACGTCTAAGTCAAGGCCTATATTATCGTCTATATACCGGAAGGGAATTGGCGTCGCCGTTCCATACAGATTGTCCATGATCTCTTTCGTGTTGAAGAAATATACCCTCTGATCCTTGCCCGCATCTCCCCCGAAAGTAAAACGCTTGCCTATCATCTTGAAGGTATTGTTGATGCTTTCCCCCAGATCCCCGCCGAACAGGCTGGGCTCCGTTGAGTTGTCATAGACAAATTCCCCTGCCTCGGCACAGAATTCCACGATGCCGCCCTGCTCCACGATAATCATGCACTGCCCCTCATTGACAGCCACGATGGATCCATTTGAGATGATATTGTCTGATCCCTTGTTGTTGCTGCCCCGCCCGCTGACACGCTTCTTGCCCTTGGTCACCAGAATGTCGCTGGACAGAGAATCGCAGTAAAAATACTCTCTCCACTGATCCGCCAACATCGAGCTGACTGCCTCCTTAGCCGCTTTAATTAATCCCATATGATCATCCTCCGGTTCTTTTTGATCGATTCAACCTTTTATTCCTACTATTCTACCAAATTTTCTCCGTTCCCTCAACCGCTTTTAAAAAATTAATCTTTACAAAAGGATACTTTTCCACTAGACTGTAGAGGGTATCTTTTTTTCATCTGCTTAAGGTATCACATATATTTATACAAAAAGGAAGGAATCGTTATGGGCAAAAAAGCCACCAAGGCCGCCGACAACAGATATTATCTCGCACGCTCGGAGGCGGCAGCGCAAAATCCCGATTTTTCCAGCCGTGAGAAGGCTGCTGAGATAATAGGCATTGACCGCACGAGACTGGCGCGTATCGAGCTGGACACCATCACCCCCTATCCTGAGGAAGTCAAGGCAATGGCAACGGCCTACAACATCCCGGAGCTGTGCAATTCCTACTGCGCAAGAGAGTGTCCTCTGGGCCGCAATACCGTAAGAGAAGTCACCATCGACGATTTTGACCGTCTCGCGCTGAAGGTGCTGGGCTCCCTTAAGGATATTGATTCTCTGAGGGCATCCTTGATTGCCATCTCGGAGGACGGCATCATCGAAGAAAATGAACGTCCCGCCTTCCAGGAAATACTGGACTCTCTGGAAAAGATCAGCACCAATGCCAAGGCCCTGCAGCTCTGGGCGATCAAGAATATTAAATTAAAGTAGCTATATGCCTTGCTGCATAAAGTGCAGAAAGAAAGGCTGCGTGCTCCAGCGAGCGCAAAGCCTTTCTGTTTTTATCAATATAACCTTACGCCGTCCCCGGTCTCCGCCTTACTCCGCCGCTTTTTCCGCGAATTCTCTGGTCACCAGATCCTCATAGGGCACCCTCTCCTGCAGCACACCGGAGTCCTCCAGAATATTCTGCAGCAGCGTGAAGGATTCCTCCTCGAATATCAGGTTCTCCTTCCATGTGTCCTGCACATGGTACCGCTCCACAATGGTAGTAAGGGTCTCCATGTCCGTCTCCGGGAACTGAGGGGCTATCACCTCTGCGATTTCCTCGGGCGTATGGGACCGCACATAATCCATACCTTTCTGCAGCGCGTCCGTAAAGGCCTGCACCGTGTCTTTATTTTTCTCTATATAGCTTTTCTTTGCCGAAAAGGACGTATACGGCACATAACCGGAATCCTCCCCCAGCGATGCTACCACATAGCCCTCGCCCTTCTGCTCCAGAGCTGTGGCATGAGGCTCGAATTCTACCGTAAAATCCCCCTGCCCGCCGGAAAAAGCTGCCGCAGTGGAACCGAAGTCAATACTCTGGTCAATATTTACCTCAGTCTGGGGATCAATGCCGTTCTTTGCAAGAATGTATTCAAACACCATCTCCGGCATACCGCCTGCCCTGCCCCCCAGCACATTCTTGCCTACCAGCATCTTCCATGAGAAGTCTTCGACAGGCTCCCTCGACACCAGAAAGTTGCCTGCGCGCTGCGTCAGCTGCGCAAAGTTCACCACATAGTCCTCAGTGCCTCCCGCATAGGTATATACGGTGCTCTCACATCCCATAAAGCCGATGTCTGCCTCCCCCGTAAGCACTGCCGTCATGGTCTTGTCGGCGCCGAAGCCGGTGACAAGTGTCAGCTCGATTCCCGCCTCTTCGAAATATCCCTCCTCGATAGCCACATACATAGGGGCATAGAAGATGGAATGCGCCACCTCGTTCAGTACAACTTCCTTTTTGCCGCCTTTGTCCTTTGCCGTACCGTCATCCTTACCGCAGCCTGCGGCGGCAAATGTCACCGCCATCAGGGCCAGACCGATGATGCCCGCCTTTTTAAAGGATAGTCCTTTCATAATAACCTCCGGTTTCATATTAATTGTATCGGAAACTCCTGAATCCGCCAGACGCACATCCGGCCCGCAGTCTGCCATATTCAGATAATACATACTATGAAAGGAGCTTATCCTTGTTACCCATTATTTTTGTTTATACATTATCCCCCTTGCTTCCCTTCCTCTCCTCGCTCCGTGCCGCCCCCGACAGTCCGTCTATCATCTTCTCGATAATCATCTTTTTCAGATAGACATCAAAGCTCAAGGTACAGATGAAAGAGAATTTTTTCAGGAAATCCGCATCCTCCTTCGGAGCATCCTGAAACGTTTCCTGCGCCGTCCTGAATTTTTCTATCAGATCCTCTTTCAGCGACTGCAGCTGCTGTCCTTCCATGCCGAAAACCTCTCTGTACACGCTCTCCAGATTGAAATTCCCCTCCTTCTGGAAAAAGCGCTCCGTGATGGGTCCCAGAAGCGTCTGGATGTCGCTGATGGACAGAATGCCTTTATAGTAATAAATAAATATCAGCAGCAGAACATGCTCCTTGGAATATTTTTTCTTTACCGGAGGAGGCAGCAGGTCGTTTTTTGCATAATTGTTGATCATGGTCTTGGTCAGAATCTTGTCCTCGCCCGGATATCTGGCCGTGGCCCGGAGGCGGCTGTCCATGAACGTGGTGACCTGATCCATATACAGATCAATGTTGGGTATGTCTTCCGGGCTGATGTACCCCACTCTGTCAAGACTCGTTAATAAACTGTTTAACAAATCATTATTATCTATAGTCATGTTTTCTCCCTTCCCCGGATTTTTCTTCCCGCAGCACCTCAAGTGTACCAGCTTTATTATATAGTATTTAAAACTACATGACAATATTTTCTTTTGACATTAATGATTTTCTTTCAGGTTTGTTTCCTTTTTAGACTCGTTTTTTAAGCTCGTTTTTTAGACCCCGTTTTCTTTTAAGCTCAATTCCCTTTAAGCATATGTTTCCATAGTCAATTCCAAAAACCGTCATATGCTTTTTTACAATTTACGAATAAATTATTGCTTTTTTCCGCAAAATATACACATATCAGACATTTCACGCATTGCGCCACGGCACGAAAATTTCAATCGAAGACATCGATATTTCATGCCTAAATGATTTGAACGGTCTGATTTTTAAGCTTACGCAGCAGAATGGAGGAGATTATGAAAAAGGGAAAAAAATCAATAGGAGCCAGAAAGCTTCTGGCATTAGGATTGACTCTGGCCTGCATCGGCACAGCAACTGCCTGCACCAACAACGGAACTAACGGGGCAAACGCTGCCGGAAATAATTCAGCATCCGGCTCCGCCGGCAACGCAGGAAACACAGGGAACAACAATTCAGGAAACGACGGAACCACCACAGGGAACAATGATTCCTTAATTAACGATCTGGGTGACGGTATCACCAATGTGGTAGACGATGTGACCGACGGCATCGACAACATCACCGACGATATCATGGGAAACGGGACAAACAACGGCACCCATACAGACGGCAACAGCTCCGATTCCGCAGCCGGGGCTAACGGCACCAACGGCAACAGCTCCGGCACAAACAATAACAGTTCTGGCGGCAGCAGTACCGATCGTAGCCGTTCCTCTGCAAACAGCCATTCTACAGGCCATGGAACCGGGACCGGCAGCAGCACAAGATCAAACACCGGCACCGGTACAAATAACGGCACAGGAGCCGGCAACACCACAGGAACGGGCAGCGGCATAGGAACCGGAACTAACACTGGCACCGGAACCAACACCGGCGCTGGCGGCAGTTCTATGGGCATCAGCGGCATCGGCCAGATCAACAACAGCACCGGCGGCGCAATAAGTCAATAAAAAAACATCCCGCAGCAGACTGCGGCGCGGCATCACCGCTCCCCAGCCTGCCTGCGGGATATTCAGCTTTCTCCTATTCCTCCTCCATGATCGTGCCGTCCCTATATGCCTCCAGCAGCTCTTCCAGATAATAGATATTCTCCCGGATCGTGCACCCGATATCCGTATCTGCCACCAGCTTGCGCCGGGGATAGGTTTCCACTTCGATGGAATGAGAAAACAGATCCGATTCGTTCATAATCGCCGCATGGGCGGACTCGAAGGGTTCATGGGCGGCAAGATGCATTCCTCTGGAATTGCAGACAAGGGTATATCCTGCTATACCTGTCTTCTTCTGATAGGCCTTGGAAAAGCCTCCGTCAATGATCAAAAGCCTCCCGCCGCACTTTATAGGGGACTCGCCGTGTATCTGCTCCACCGGCACATGCCCATTGACGATATGGGCATCTTTGCTATGGAGCCCGAATTCCTTCAGGATGCGATTCACAGTATCCTCCTGCTCCAGAAGCTGATAATAGCTGTTCTTCCCCTCCTTGTGGGTCTCCTTTTCCGCCACAAAATACCGCTCGAAGGTAGCCATCTTATCCTTTCCGAACACGGGAGAACCCGGCCCCGACCAGATGTACCACATAATATCCTGACCGGCTGCACGCTCCACGTTATCCTTGGCGTAATACCCTCTTCTGGCATAATGCTCCAAAATGTCATACAAAGCCTTGCCGGAATACTGCTTTCCATAGATATCCGCACTGGCAAAGCTGCCGTCCTCATTCATGGGCACACAGCCATGATACAGCAGATTGCCGTTATAAATCTTGTACAGTCCCCCTTTTGCATAAAGGAACCTCACATGGCGCTGCAATTTCTCACATTGCACGAATGCCTGCTGCAGCCTTGCCATGACCTTGCTCTCTTCCTCCGTCAGCGCAAAAGGATTCTTGGGATCGATGGTAGGAAAGTCCATGTCCAGCATGGCATAATCCTTAAAGGCACCCGTGCCTTTATCCTCCAGCCGAACAGTACCCTTTTCGAAATCAATCTTGTCCAGCATCATTCTGTCGTCCATCCCGAATTCCGGGTGGCGTATGATCAGCTGCCCCTCCAGCTTGAACTGAATCACGGTAATGGCCTTATGCATCTTGGTGTCAAGGCTCAGGTCTTTTGTATTATAGTCAGTGTTATACCGGATTGCAAACACATCACAGTTCGACTGCCCATAGGCTTCCATTGCAAAGGTAGCGAGGGGAAGCAGGTTGATGCCGTACCCGTCTTCCAGTGTGGCAAGATTCCCGTACCTCGCCGCCATCCGTACCACATTGGCGATGCAGGCCAGATGGCCGCTGGCCGCCCCCATCCACACCATGTCATGGTTTCCCCACTGTACGTCTATGGAATGGTATGCGCAGAGGGTATCCATAATGATATGAGGGCCCGGCCCTCTGTCATAAATATCCCCCACGATATGGAGATGGTCTATGACAAGGCGCTGTATCAGCTGGCTCAATGCAATGATGAACCGAGGCGCCCGCCCAATCCTGATGATAGTATGCAGGATCTCGTTATAATATGCCTCCTTGTCATGAATCTCTTCCTTTTCGGTGATCAGCTCCTCAATTACGTAGGCAAAGTCATTTGGCAGAGCCTTCCTCACCTTGGAACGTGTATATTTTGATGATACCCTCTTGATCATCTGAACCAGCCTATGAAGGGAAATCAGATACCAGTCCTCGATGTTCTCCTCTTCCTTCTTTGCGATCTCCACCCGCTCCTCCGGATAGTAGATCAATGTAGCAAGGCCTCTTTTGTCCCTGCTGCTGATAGTATTTCCAAACTCCTCGTCGATTTTCTTACGCACAGATCCCGAACCGTTCTTAAGCACATGGTTAAACTGCTCATACTCCCCGTGAATATCCGTCAGAAAATGCTCCGTACCCTTCGGCAGGTTCATGATAGACTGCAGATTGATGATCTCTGTAGATGCTGCCGCCACATTCCGGTACTGCTTCGCCAATACCCTTAAAACCTTCCCGTCCCTTTCGTCCATCTTTATTTCCCCCATACTGAATTTCCTATATTGATGCCCGGCCGTTTCCTGCCTGTCAGTATGCCTTATCAGCACGAGCCCTCGATCACATCCCCCATATCGTATTTCCCCGCCGGCTTTCCCGCCAGAAACTTTGCCGCCTGAATGGCCCCCTTTCCAAAGACCGCCTTGGAATATGCCCTATGGGAAAAAGTGATCACTTCGTCCGGCCCTGCAAAGATCACGTCATGATCCCCCACTATGGTGCCTCCCCGGACTGTGCTGATGCCAATCTCCTTCTCCGGCCTTCTCTCCCTCCTTGCGCTCCTGTCATAGACATAGGTATACTCATTTCCCAGCTCCCCATTGATGGAATCCGCTAAGGCAAGGGCAGTGCCGCTGGGTGCATCCAGCTTCAGATTGTGGTGCTTCTCCAGGATCTCCATGTCGAATCCGGCAGGCGCCAGAGCTGCCGCCGCGTTTTTCAAAAGCTTCAGCAGCAGGTTGATTCCAAGGGACATATTGGCAGACTTCAATATGGCGACGCTCTCCGACGCTTTCTCCACCTTCTCCAGCTGTTCCCCGTCAAGCCCCGTGGTGCAGAGCACGCAGGGCAGCTTCTTTTCAACGCAGTAGTCCAGCAGATCGTCCAGTGCCGCCGCAGTGGAAAAATCCACCACACAGTCCGCCTCCACATCACACTCCCTGATGTTTTTGTATACGGGATAGGGATTATGTCCGTCGTCAGACACATCCACGCCGGCCACAAGCTCCGCCTCCCTGTCCTCTGCCAGCAGACCGCTGATCGTCTGCCCCATCTTTCCGTTACAGCCATGCATTATGATTCTGATCATTTAATTTTCCTCCTGAATATAACCTCATACACTCTCTGAACCGCCATTCATAGTCTCCTTAAGACATCCGCTTTACCGATCCCTCGTTTTCTCATCCACAATACTGGATGGAAAAATAATTTTCCTTATATTCCGCTGTCCATGGCGGCATACGTCCATAATACCATGAATCCCACCCTGAGGTAAGGGTGGGATACCGATTCTACAAAATGCCGTAATTTCTCATCGCTTTCTCCAGACGCTGCGCATTCCCCGGTTCCATCTCTGTCAGAGGCATTCTCAGCGTGCCTGCCCCCAGCCCCATCAGGTTCAGTGCCTTCTTCACAGGAATAGGATTGACCTCACTGAACAGCGCATTGCACAGCTCCATAGCCTCCAGCTGCAGCCTGCAGCTCTCCTTGCAGTCACCCTCCAGATAGCTCTGGCAGATGGCATGGGTCTGGGCCGGTGCCACATTGGCCAGCACGGAAATCACCCCTATGCCGCCCAGCGACATGATAGGTACAATCTGGTCGTCATTGCCGGAATAGATATCCACCTTTCCGTCCGCAATGGCCGCAAGATGGGCAATCTGGCTGATATTGCCGCTGGCTTCCTTGATTCCCACGATATTTTCCACCTCGCTGCAGAGCCTCACCACAGTCTCCGGCAGGATATTGCAGCTTGTCCTGCCGGGTACGTTATAGAGCAGGATCGGAAGCCCCACGGAATCCGCCACTGTCTTGAAATGGGCATACAGTCCGTTCTGGGTAGCTTTGTTGTAATAAGGGCTCACTAGCAGCAGCCCGTCCGCCCCGGCTTCCTGAGCCTCCTTTGAAAGATAGACTGCGGTCTCCGTACAGTTGGATCCTGTGCCCGCCACCACCGGTACCCGGCCTGCCACCGTCTTTATGCAGTATCTGATCACATCCAGATGCTCTTCGTGGGTCAGCGTAGAGGACTCTCCCGTAGTGCCGCATACTATGACGGCATCCGTCCCATTCTTGATCTGGAACTCTATGAGCTTTGCAAACTGCTCATAATTCACTTCTCCGTTGTCATGCATCGGCGTGACAATGGCCACACCGGAACCCCTGAAAATCGACATACCCTCTCCTCCGTTGTTATGTTTTATGAATCTGCTTCTTTCAATCCGACGCTCATGTCTGCCGCCGAGCCTGCTCCCTATGTGTGATAATGACAAATATCGCCGGCACAACAGCGCCGGCGAATAAATCCCATAGGATATGTACCGATAGCGCCCCACCCAGAATGGGTGACAGTCATGCAGCTCTTAACTGCATGCCCAAGACTCGATTCGCAGGTCATCTCATCTTTCGGCGTTTTTCCCTTTCCCTTCCCGTCCCCTGCGCCTGCCGCATCAAAAAAAGTACTCCTGAGAAACGCAACCTCTATCATTTAATTCATGCTCAAATCATAACATTATATACTGACACTGTCAATGGCTTTATTCCCAAACCTTAAATTTGACCATCTCTATTCTGGATACCTCGTCCGCCAGAATACAGATGTCATCCCGCAGCTTCACACCCGTCATGATGATACTGGTATCCTCCCTGCATTCCAGCATACTCTTCAGATCCTCCACGGACACGATCTCCTTTTCCACCAGCCCCAGCACCTCATCCAGTATCAGCAGGTCACATTCTCCGGTAGCCAGTACCTTTTTGGCGAAGTTCACCCCGTTTCTGATGTTGACGATCTCCTCCTGCTTCTTTTCTTCGGAAAGCTTTTCAAAATTTTCATCGGATTTCTCAAAGCGGAACAGCTTTATCTCCGGTTCCATCCTCTTCAGGAAATCAGAATTCCCCACTCCCTTCCCTTTCAGGAACTGAATGATCACAACACTTTTCCCCTCCAGCGCAGCCTGCATGGCCCTGCCCAGTGCAGCAGGCGATTTGCCGCGCCCATCCCCCGCATAAATATATACCAATCCTTTTGCCATATCGCACCCCTATCATTCCAAAAAGTATGCTACATCCTTAAAATAACATACTTTCCGGCATTTGGCAAATCATTTGCTCTATTTTTTCGGTTTTGGGAACAATAATCATTCAAAGCTCTCATCCACCAGCTCCAGCTTGCTCACCGACACCTCGAACGCAACCCTTCTCTCCACATTCTCTTCATCCAATTTTTTCATATATTCTCTGCTCTGTATCCTGCCCCACACGGCACAGCGCTCTCCCACCTTGAAATTGTTTGCGTAGCGGGCATTTCTTCCCCAGCAGATACAGGGTATGTAATCGGATTTCCCGTATGGTCTGTTTACAGCAAGCAGCAGATCCGCGATTTCCCGTCCCAGAGGTGTCTTCCTATAGATGGGTTCCTTGCAGATATAGCCGTCCAGAAAGATCTGATTCGTCTTGGAGCTCTCCTCCATCTCGTCCACAAAGCCGATCTCTCTGGCGAACACCGAAAGCACCAGCTTGTTCTTGCGCTCTTCGTGGCGGTTGTACGAACGAAACTGTCCCGTCACACAGATCAGCTCACCCGTATAGTCCGCGTTCACATCCATCAACCGCTCCGATACCATGACGGGGATAATGTCATAGCTTTCACTCAGACGTTTACACCTCACATCCATCATATAAAAGCCTTCTCCGAAGATCTCATGGCTATAGCTGAAGCTGCTGACAATTTCACCCATAACCGTTACCTGATTGTTTTCAATTACCTTATCTGTCATTTTCGTTCTCCCTTCTTGTTCTAAGACTTTTTCCGGTAATACATCCGAACAGGATTTCATTCGGATGGATATTACTATTTATACAATAGAAATTGTATTTTTAGTACTTTTTTCCATCGCATCCTTCGCCATTTTTCATCAATTATACCCAAATTTTCATTTGCTGCTATATGTAAAACTGTTTTTCAATAACTTCTGCCCCTAATAAATCTTGCGTCCCCATGAAAATAGTGCTATACTGTAACAGTTTGAAATTTCGACAAACAAATCGTTGACAAAAATGCGCAATTATCGACAATACAGTCATTAATTCTGAAGGAGCAGATGAATTATGTCAAACAATATGCAAAAAAGAGAAGATGTCAGGAATGTTGCCATCATAGCCCATGTAGACCACGGCAAGACGACTCTGGTGGACGAGCTGCTGAAACAGAGCGGCGTGTTCCGGGAAGGTCAGGATGTTGCGGAACGAGTCATGGACTCCAACGATATCGAGCGCGAGCGAGGCATCACCATCCTTTCCAAAAATACCGCCGTCATGTACAAGAACACAAAAATAAATATCGTGGATACGCCGGGACATGCTGATTTCGGAGGCGAGGTGGAGCGTGTCCTGAAAATGGTAAACGGTGTCATTCTGGTGGTGGATGCCTTCGAAGGCCCAATGCCCCAGACCAAGTTCGTCCTCCGGAAAGCCTTGGAGCTGAAACTCCCTGTCATCGTCTGCATCAACAAGATCGACCGCCCCGAGGCAAGGCCCGATGAGGTGGTGGACGAGGTACTGGAGCTGTTTCTGGAGCTGGATGCCGACGATTCCCAGCTTGACTGTCCCTTTGTCTATGCTTCTGCAAAGGCAGGTGTTGCATCCATGGAATCCGACGCTCCGGGGAACAATATGGAGCCCCTCTTTGAGACCATACTGAACTATATCCCTGCACCGGAGGGTGATCCTGACGCAGGGACCCAGGTTCTCATCAGCACCATCGATTACAACGAGTATGTGGGGCGTATCGGCATCGGCAAGGTGGATAACGGATCCATCAAAGTGAATCAGGAAGTCGTTATCTGCAATCACCATGATCCGAACAAGCAGACCCGCGTAAAAGTCAGCAAGCTCTACGAGTTCAACGGACTGAACAAGGCGGAGGTTAAGGAAGCCCATATCGGCTCTATCGTTGCGATCTCCGGCATCGCCGACATCCACATCGGAGATACCTTGTGCTCCCCGGATGCCGTTGTCCCCATCCCCTTCCAGAAGATCAGCGAGCCCACTATCGCCATGCAGTTTATGGTAAACGATTCTCCCCTTGCAGGTCTGGAGGGCAAATATGTTACCAGCCGTCATATCCGGGACAGACTGTTCCGGGAGCTGAATACGGATGTGTCCCTGCGGGTGGAGGAGACCGACACCACGGAATGCTTCAAGGTGTCCGGCAGAGGAGAGCTGCACCTATCTGTGCTGATCGAGACCATGCGGCGGGAAGGTTATGAATTCGCTGTCAGCAAGGCAGAGGTTCTCTATCATACCGACGAGAACGGAAAACGCACCGAGCCCATGGAGCTGGCCTATATCGATGTTCCCAACGAGTTCGCCGGATCTGTCATAGAAAAGCTGGGGCAGCGGAAGGGCGAACTGCGCAACATGGGCAATATCTCCGGGGGCACCTACACCCGGCTGGAGTTTTCCATCCCTGCCAGAGGCCTTATCGGCTATAGAGGCGAGTTTTTGACGGACACAAAAGGCAACGGTATATTAAATACGGTTTTTGACGGCTATGCCCCCTATAAAGGTGACATTATGTACAGGCATCAAGGCTCCCTGATCGCTTTTGAAGCGGGAGAAGCCATCACCTACGGCCTTTTCAATGCACAGGAACGCGGCACCCTTTTCATCGGCCCCGGTCAGAAGGTCTACGCAGGCATGGTTATAGGCCAGACCGGCAGAAGCGAGGACATCGAGGTGAACGTATGCAAGAAAAAGCAGCTGACCAACACCCGCTCCTCCAGCGCTGACGAGGCCCTCCGTCTCGTCCCTCCCAAGATCCTCTCCATGGAGCAGGCTCTGGACTTCATCGATACGGACGAGCTGCTGGAGGTTACGCCCAAGAACCTGAGGATCCGCAAGAAGATACTGGATCCAACTATGCGGAAACGCGCAGCCCAGCGGAAAGAATAAATTTATTCGGTAAAAGCCCCTTGCTGTCTGACAGCCGGGGGCTTTTATCAGCATACACCACAAGAAATATTACTGTTCCTTGTACTTGGCGTATAGGCCTGCACGTCCGCTGCTGTATTTTTTTCGGAAAATATGCAAGACTTGAATTGCTATAGACTCACTTCAGACTACGAAAAATAACATTTTCATACATTCTTTCCCCGGAAACCTATATCTTTGACACTCATGCTTTCAAACTTATAGTTTCAGGGACTTAAATTTTCAAGAACTTATCCTTTCAGGAACTAAGAACTTATTCTTTCAGGAGCTTATTCTTTCAGGAACTTATTCTTTCAGGAACTCATTCTTTCAGACACCTTCATACAGATACCCTTCCTTTCAGACAATTTTCTTTGGAAACCTCTTCCTCGGGACACTCTCTGATCACCAGCTTGAATATACCAGAAGCTTGAAATAAGCTTTAGAATAACTGACTTTCGCTTTCTCTTTTGAATTTAGTATGAATATACCAAATCCAAAAGAGAAAGTCAATCTTTTTATAAAAATATATCTAAAAAGTTAAAATATCGTTACTGTTCACACGTCGGCTTGACTGAAAGAAACCGATGGTATAGACGGATTTTTAACACTTGTAAATAGAATAATATGGCGGATTTTTAACACTTGTAAATAGAATAATATGGCAGAAACCGCATAACTGCGGCTTTTTTTATGTCAAGTTTATAAAATTTTAATGTTGTATGGTGTTGTGTTTCACGTGAAACCATGGTATAATGAAGGGTATGAAACTTTGGTATGACAGAAAATCAAAAGACCCGACCTATTTCGTCCAGCTGGGAATCAGGAACGGCAAAAAGACAACTACAAAAAACATTGCAAGGATCGGCAGGCATTCAGAGCTTCTGGGAATAACCGACGACCCTCTCTCCTATGCAAGGGAGCAGGTCGCTAAATATAATGAGGAGGCTAAAAATAATAACCAGGTTTCTCTGGAACTCAAAATTAACTTTGCCGAAAAACTTAAGGCCGACAATGCCACAGCCTCTTCCAGCAGGCAGCTTAACATTGGCTACTTCTTTCTCCAGCAGCTTTACCACGACCTGGAGATCAGCTCCTTTTTTGATGCTGCGACAGCCGACTCGAAGATTACATTTGACCCAAACCTGGTAAACAGGTTCCTTACCTGTGCCCGTATCCTCCATCCGGATTCCAAACTCGGTACATACCGGCACCTGGCAGACTTTTACGAACAGCCCCGGTTTGATTACATGCATATCATGCGGACCATGGATATCATGGAGGAACATTATGACGAATACATCACCCACCTGTTTGAAAAGAGCAGAAACATCGTAAAAAGGGACACTTCCGTCTGCTTCTATGACTGCAGCAACTATTATTTTGAAACAGAAACGGAAGATGACGATTATGTGGATGAGGTGACCGGGGAAACGGTCAGGGGCCTGCGCAAATATGGGCCGTCCAAAGAGCACCGCCCCAACCCTATCGTGGAGATGGGGCTGTTCATGGACAGGGAAGGCATCCCCCTTTCCATGTGCATCACTTCCGGTTCCGACAACGAACAGACTACCGCCATCCCGCTTGAGAAGAAGCTTACGCAGATGTTCAGGGGGAAAAAATTCATATACTGTGCGGATGCAGGGCTGGGATCCCTCAACATAAGGAATTTCAATTCCATGGGCGGGCGTGCCTTTATTGTTACCCAGTCCGTGAAAAAACTTTCCGGCACCTTAAAGGAAGCAGTATTTAATGATTACGGCTACAGGCTCCTTTCCTCTGATCTGCCTGTAACCATTCAGGACATGAAGGCTTTTGACAGGTTTGATAAAGGGAATAAGGAATTATATAACGACAGGGCTTACAAAATCCTGCCGGCTGACAAAGCTTTCGACCTGGGGCTTTATGAGGAAAAAATACTGAAAAACGGTAAGGTAAAGATGGTAAAGTCAAAAGCCACCGTGAAGCAGAAAGTCATAATTACCTTTTCCAGAAAAATGATGGAATACCAGCGCCGTATCCGTAACCGCCAGGTAAAGCGGGCGGAAAAGATGCTTGCCACCCTTGACCCGGACACCTACAAAAAGGGCCCCCATGATGTCACCCGTTTTATTAAACGCACTTCTTCCACAAAATCCGGGGAAGAAGTGACAGACCTGTATGAACTGGACAGAAGCGTTATAGAGGAAGAGGAAAAATACGACGGCTATTATGCCGTGGCAACAAACCTTGATGACCCTGCAAAAACCATAATCGAAATCAGCTCCAACAGGTATAAGATCGAGGACTGCTTCCGGGTGATGAAAACAAACCTTTCCGCACGTCCGGTATACCATCAGAAGCCGCAACGTATTGTTGCCCACTTCATGATCTGTTACACTGCACTGCTGGTCTACCGGCTGCTGGAAGCAAAGCTGGACCGGTATGGGACACATTTTACAATTGAAAATATCATTGAAACACTGAATAACATGGAAGTAGCAAACATAGAGGATATGTGTTATATGTCAACTTACAATAACTCGCAGGTCTGTACAGCCCTGAATGCTGTTTTTGATCTTGGCCTGGACAAAAAATACTACCAGCCCAAAGAACTGAATAAAAAAATCAAAAAAATTTCCAGGTAGGCTTTCCATACAACATCCATGATCATGAAAAAAATGGCGCAAACCCAGTAAAATCAAGGGATAGCGCCATTTTGCATTTCTTTAAGTGTTAAAGATGGGATTATAAAAAAGAGGATTTGGGGGGTCAAGTATCGTTTTCTCTTATTCGTAACGGATCTGTACGTAATTATGGAAAGGCAGGGACTGGTAAATGCTGCGGAGCCGCAAAAGCGCAAGCAAGCTCTCTTTTGCGGCCCCGGTTTTCCTTACCCGTACTCAATGCTCCAGCATATTCTCAATAAATATCCCATACCCTTTGCTGCTGTCCTGCACCAGCACATGGGTCACCGCCCCGATGAACTTTCCGTTCTGGATAATAGGGCTGCCGCTCATCCCCTGCACGATACCCCCGGTTGCCGCCAATAGGTCAGGATCCGTCACTGTCAGCTCGATCCCGCGGTTTACGTTGTCATGATCCAGATGCACAGCCGTGATATCCACGTCATAATACCGGGTGACGCCGTCCACGGTACATAAGACTCTGGCAGGTCCCAGTTGGATCTCCTGCTTCAGCCCTATGGGCAACGGCTCCTTCTCCCCCATCTCCAGCGCCCTGCTGTTACAGATGCCAAAGATACCCTGAACACTGTTGTCGGTTATCTCGCCAAGGATCCGGTCGTCGGAATAAATGATCATTCCCGTCATCTCGCCGGGATTTCCTGCGCTTCCCTTCTGGATGTCCACGATGTCCGTCTGGTACAGCGTTCCGTCCTCCATATGCATCAGGGTGCTAGTATCCACATCCGTGATGCCGTGCCCAAGCGCACCGAAATTATCCCTGCTGTCGATATAAGTCATGGTGCCCACACCTTGGGCATTGTCCCTTATCCATACCCCGATCTTGTAGCTGCCTGCTGCGTCCTTTGCCGGCGTGACCTTCACGTCCATCTCTTCTCCGTCCCGTTCCACAGTGAGCCTGATCTCTCTGCCGCCGCTGTTTTCCACCCTTTTGGTAAAGTCATCCTTCTCCGTCACCGGCTCCCCGTCAATACAGCGGATGTAATCACCGGATTTCAGGACATACTTTGCAGGCGAATAGCTGACGCCGTCTCCGCCCTTGAATTCTCCCGTTCCCACCACCAGAACGCCGTCGGTCTTTACATAGATTCCCACTGGCATACCTACCGGGATGAGCTCCTGATCTTCGATTACACGTATATCGATATTCTTAAAAGACAGAAACCCGAAAAGCTTCACCTGCATCCGATAACCGGATTCTGCACCTGCTTTCAGGGTCACTGTCTTGCTAAGATCGATATCTACTGCTCCCTTGGGGATATTGCTGGTTCCCTGATCACTTACGCTGACAATGTCGCCCCTCGCGGGAACTCCCAGCAAAAAAGATTCCTCCTCGCCGGCACGCACATTGATCACGGATGGGATGCTCCTGTCAAGATAATAATAGAAGGATCCGGCCAGTGCGGTGCAGCTCAGCGCCAGCGCCAGACATAGGCAGGCCCGATAGATCTTCAGATGTCTTACTCTTCTTTTACAGTCCTGCATCAGAACCCTCATGTCCTCGCATGCACATTCTTTAATGCCTCTGTCTTTATCCCTCTGCAGATCCATATCCACACACTCCCTAACTGTCGAATCGCCTCAGCCCGGCTCTGCCTCCGGCAGGAGGTCTGCTCCTTGAACTGCCGTGCTGCTGCGACAAACCAATATGCTCCAGCTATAGTATGTGAATTTTTTTCTATTTCATACTTGGTTCTTTATGCCTGATTTTTCATTTTCTCTAAAAAACCTGCTCTTATCTGTTCTTTCTTATATTTATTAACCGCTTTTCTTACTTATTTTTATTATATTTTCTATTACATATTTTTATTACTTGTTTTTCCTACTTTCTTCTTATACCTGATTTTTCTTATGCCCCATAGCCTGCGCGCGCATTTCCCTTGCGTTGGACAGCGCCGCCTCCGTCAGCGCGTCGCTTCCTAAAAGCCGCGCCAGCTCCCCTAGGCTTTCCTCCTCGGACATCTGACGGATATCGGTGATGGTATTGTCGTCTCTGGCATTTTTTTCAATCACAAAATGCCTGTCTGCCATGGCGGCGATCTGGGGCAGATGAGTGATGCAGAGCACCTGATGGGAAAAGCCCACCTTGTCCAGCTGCTCCGATACTCTCCATGCCGTCCTGCCGCTGATACCTGTATCTATTTCATCAAAAATCAAGGTGTCGATATCGTCCCTTCCCGCCAGCACCGTCTTGATAGCCAGCATGATACGGGACAGCTCGCCCCCGCTGGCCACCTGACTCAAGGGCTTCAAAGGCTCTCCGGGATTCACGGAAATCAGGAACTCCACGTCGTCATAGCCCTTGGCGGTGATATTCTGGGCCCTGCCTACGGCAATCTCAAATTCCACGGTCATGAAATTCAGATGCACCAGCGCTGCCTTGAGCTGCTCTGTCAGCACCTTTCCGTTCTTTTTTCTTATTTTGGAAAGCTTCCCGCAGGCTTTTTCAAGTCTGTCCTGCGCACTTTTAAGTTTCTCCGCCAGCTGTTCCATGTATACATCATAATCCTCCAGCTTGTCCAGAACTTTCTGTCTCTCCTCTCCATAGGCTATCACCGCTTCCAGAGAGCTGCCATATTTTTCCTTCAGACGGTTCAGGAGGTTCAGTCTCTCCTCCACTGCGGCAAAGTCCTCCCCGTCGAATTCACAGTCCTCCATGTACTCCGCCAGATCCCTATTGTAATCCGCAAGGAGATCGTCGATCTCCGACAGCTGGTTCTCCAGCTCTCCCAGACGGTCATCCAGCCCCGACACCGCCCGCAGCGCCCGAAGCGCCCTGCTCAGCGCGCTCCCGGCACCTTCGTCAAAATCGCTTCCGGTATATTGATAGCTCTCCCCCAGACTCTCCATAATTCTTTTTCCGTTCACCATCAGGCGATAGTGCCTCTCCAGCTCTTCGTCCTCGCCTGGCACAAGCTTCGCCGCCTCGATCTCCTGAAGCTCAAACCTAGCCAGCGCCTGCTCCTTCGTCTTTGTCTCCTCGTCCATGGAATTCTCCTCCAGCGCCCTGCGCAGCCTTGCGCATTCTCTGTAGGCCTCCTCCACTGCCTCCGCCGCACCCTGAAATTCCTCCCCGCAGAAAGCATCCAGAATCTCCATATGCTTCTTTTTGTTCAAGAGGGACTGATGCTCATGCTGACCATGAATATCGATGAGAAGCTCCGCCAGCTCTTTCACTTGTCTGGCAGTGACGGTCTCCCCGTTGATCCTGCAGACACTTTTCCCCGCCTGCAGCTTCCGGCTGATAATGACGCTCCCGTCATCCTCGGCATCCAGCTCCATCTGCTCCAGCTTTTCCCTCACCTTAGGACTGTCACAGACGAACACAAGCTCCACAAGGCCGCTGTCTGCCCCCTTCCGCAGCATATCCTTTTCAAATTTTCCTCCCAGAGCCAGGTTCACGCTTCCTATCAATAAGGACTTTCCTGCGCCGGTCTCCCCGGTCAGGATGTTCAGCCCCCTGCCGAACTCTACCTCTGTCTCCTCGATCAGTGCCAGATTTTTCACATGTAAGCTTTGCAGCATTTTTTATCTCCTATATATGATTGACTGTTTTCCGATCCAGCAGCAACCGCTGTTCTTTTCAAAGAATCTCACGCCTGCATCTTCCTATGCAGTACCTCCAGAAAGCTGACCTGATTCAGCTGTATGAATTCTGTCACCTTCTCCGACCGCACCACCCGTATCTTGTCCCCTGTCCGCAGGGGAATGACATGGCTGCCGTCAAAATTCGCCTCCACGGTCTGGATCCCTCCTCTCCTGCATTCAGGAATCTCGATGTCGATCACATCCTCCGGCGAGAGGATGATGCTTCTCTGGTGCAGGGAATGCGGACAGATGGGAGTAAGCATGATCAGCCTTGCCCCGGGCTCTACCAGAGGGCCGCCTGCTGAAAGATTATAGCCGGTGGAACCCGTTGGTGTAGTTACGATCACGCCGTCTGCATTATAGCTGTTCAGGAATTGTCCGTTTACATAAATATCAAATTTAATGATCTGCAGGGGGCCGCTGCGGGAGATCACGATGTCGTTCAGCGCCCAGTCCTCCTGCAGGCTTCCGTCCGAAAAGCAGGCTCTGCCGTTCAGCATCATGCGGCTTTCCTGCACATATTCCCCCCGGATCAGTCTCTCCAGAGACTCCTCAAGACTAGCCGGCTCTATCTCTGTCATATACCCCAAAGTCCCAAGATTCACGCCCACGATGGGAACATGCAGCTTTCCGATCTCTCTTGCCGCCTGCAGCACGGTACCGTCCCCGCCCAGCACGATCATACAGTCCGCTTCCTTAAGGGTATCCGCCTCTCCTTTGAGATGACCTGCCCCTTTTAAGGAACCGGAAGCCGGTTCCGCCTCGGCGCCCTTGCCTTCTTGCCCTCGGGTCACGACAGTGACCCTCTGCCCCTTCAGCTCCAGAAAATCACAGATACGCTTTGTGACAGCAAGGTTCTTATCCTTATATGTATTTGCATAGATCAGAAAATGCTTCATAGCCCTCCCTTGTTTCCCTCCATACTGCCACCGCCCTGCAAGGCCTTCCATGCCGCATCCACGGTCTCTGCAATCTGCTTTGCCCAGACAAGCGTATGAGACAGTCCGCTGCGCTCCTTCCAGCGTTCCGCAGCAGCGTCCTGCGCCTCTTCTTCCGAAAGCGGCTCCGCCTGCTCCTTCTTTTCCAGATGCAGAAGATACTCAATATTCCCTTCCGGCCCCCTGATGGGGGAAAATCCCAGATGCAGCACCTGGAAGCCTATGATATCCGCATAGTCCACAATCCTTCCGATGACTTCACGGTGGATTCCGGGATCCTTGACCACCCCGTTCTTTCCCACCCTGCCCCTGCCCGCCTCGAACTGTGGCTTGACCAGACATACCATCTGTCCCCCTCTTTTCAGGAGATTCCCTGCAGGGATCAGTATCTTCGTCAGAGAAATGAAGGATACGTCTGCGCTGGCAAAATCCGGTTCCTCCTGAATATCCGCTCTGTCCATGTAGCGGAAGTTGGTCTGCTCCATGCAGATCACTCTCTCATCCCTCCGCAGCTTCTCCGCCAGCTGATCTCTGCCTACATCCACGGAATATACCTTTGCTGCCCCATGCTGCAGCATACAGTCCGTAAATCCTCCGGTGGATGCGCCGATATCCATGCAGACCATGCCCTCCAGCTTTAATCCCCATTCTTCCACAGCCTTTTCCAGCTTCAGGCCGCCTCTGCTCACATATGCAGGCATCCGTCCGAGAATCTGTATTTCCGATGTATCCTTTTCATAAAGAGCCCCTGCCTTGCGGGCCTTCTTTCCGTCCACATAGACATCTCCGGCAAGGATCATCTCCTTGGCTCGGGCTCTGGAGCCTGCATAGCCCCGATTCACCAGGATCACGTCCAGACGCTCCTTTCCCTGACCGCCCCCATCCATCCAACTGCCTTCCATCACAAAACCGCCTCGATCCGCTTTACCACGCTCCCTGCATCAATCCCCAGCTCTTCCTTCAGAAGCTCCACATTCCCATGCTCCACATATGCGTCCGGGACACTGATGCCAAGGAATGCATTGTCTAATCCCAGCCTGTTCATGCAGTCCAGCACCTTCTCCCCATAGCCCCCGGAGGCCACGTTCTCCTCCATGGTCACGATGAGCCTATGGCCTTCGCAGGCTTCCTTCACAGCCTCCTCATCGATAGGCTTTACAAACCGTGCGTTCACAAGGCTCACCTCGTGCCCCTTTTCCTTTAGCATATCCCTGACGCACTCGGCGGTCTTTACCATGCTGCCCACTGCAAGCAGGGCGATCTCTCTCTCCCGGTAGATCCATTCTGCCTTACCCAGCTCTATAGGCGCCCTGTGCTCCTTCAGCCCCGCATAGGCGGTGCCTCTGGGATAACGCACCGCTATGGGCCTGCCCAGCCCCACCGCGAATTTCATCATGTCCGACAGCTCCCATTTATTCTTGGGGGCGCAGATGTGCATATTGGGAATCCCTGAAAGATATGTAAAATCAAAGATCCCCTGATGGGTCTCGCCGTCGCTGCCCACCAGCCCTGCCCTGTCCACGGCAAAGACCACAGGCAGGTTCTGTATACAGACATCATGCAGTATCTGGTCGTAAGCCCTCTGCAGGAAGGAGGAATATACGGCCACAATAGGCTTCAGCCCCCCTACCGCCAGCCCTGCCGCAAAGGTCACCGCATGCTGCTCAGCGATTCCCACGTCAAAGAAACGCTCTGGATATATATTACGGAAACGCTTCAGGCCAGTACCGTCCGGCATGGCCGCCGTGATGGCTACAATCTTTTCATCCCTCTGGCCCAGCTTGCACATGACTGTAGAAAAGATATCCGTGTAATTGGCCACGGTTCTTGGGTGGGAGGGAATGCCCGTCTCGATATCAAAGGGCTCCGCCCCATGGAATCTGGCGGGATGGCGCTCCGCAGGCAGGTATCCCTTTCCCTTCTGGGTCAGCACATGGATCAGCACCGGCCCCTGTACCCGCTTTGCGTCGCTGATGACGGAAATCATGGTACTGATGTCATGGCCGTCCACAGGCCCCAGATAGGTAATCCCCATGTCCTCAAAGAACATCCCCGGGATCACCAGCTGCTTGAAGCTGCTCTTTGCCCGGCGGATACGGTTGATGATATCGTCTCCTCTCTTCATGCCCTGAAGAGCGTTGTAGATCCCCTTTTTCAGATCCAGATAGCCGGTAGCGGTGCGGATATTGTTGAGATATTTAGATACACCTCCTACATTTTCGGAGATGGACATATTGTTGTCATTGAGAATGATAATGAAATTGGTCTCCAGCTTGGCCGCGTTGTTCAGTGCCTCGTAGGCCATCCCCCCTGTGAGGGAGCCGTCTCCGATGACCGACACCACGGTATTTTCCCCGCCGGTGATCTCCCTTGCCTTCACGAGCCCCAGACCTGCCGAGATGGACGTGGAGCTATGGCCCGTGTCAAAAACATCGCACTCGCTCTCCTTGCGCTTCGGAAAGCCGCTGATGCCGTGAAACTGGCGCAGAGAGCTAAAGTCCTCCCTCCTGCCGGTGAGAATCTTATGGGTATAGGACTGATGACCCACGTCCCAGATGATTTTGTCCTGCGGCAGGTCCAGAGCAAGATGCAGGGCCATAGTCAGCTCCACGGCTCCCAGATTGGAGCCCAGATGGCCTCCCGTGACACTGATGGTCCTGATCAGGAAATCCCGGATCTCCTGCGCCAGTGCCTCCCAGTTCTCCTTCCCTACTTTCTTTATGTCATTCGCCTGCTCTATGGTTTCCAGAAACATATCTTCACCTGTACCTTTCCCACCATATTATGGGTCATCGCGTCCTGTGTATCAGTGCCAGAATCAGCTCCTTCAGGAAAGCATGCTCTCCCCCGAAACCGTCCAGAATATCCACTGCCTCCTGAGAAAGCCTCTCCACATCCGCCTTTGCCCTCTCAAGCCCCTTCAGCGCCACATAGGTCTGCTTATTGTTTTCCGCATCGCTCCCCGTGGACTTGCCCAGCTCCCGGCTGTCCCCCACCACGTCCAGAATATCGTCCTGAATCTGAAAGGCGATGCCCACATTATAGGCACATTTTTCTATCTGTCCCACTTCCTCCGGGGATGCTCCCGCAAGGATGGCCCCTGTCATCATGGCGGCCTGGATCAGCGCCGCCGTCTTATGCTCATGGATGAAAAGCAGGCGCTCCTGCGCCGGGCCTGCCGACACCTTTTTCTCAGTGAGCCCAGCATCCGCCGGGTCTGCGGAATCCATGACGTCCACCGCCTGATCTGCAGAATCCATGACGTCCACCGCCTGACCTCCGATCATGCCGTACGCGCCCGCCTTCCGGGAAAGCACCGAAAGCGCCCCGGCAATCCGCTCCAGCCGCACCGCACGTTCCGTTTCGGAAATCCCGCTCTCCCTGCAGCACTGGGTCAGGGCTCCCGCCGCCGTCTCAAAGGCATAGTTCAGCAGGCCGTCCCCCGCGAGTATCCCCATCGTCTCCCCATAAACATACCATGTAGTCTCCCTGCCCCTGCGGTAGCGGTCATTGTCCATGGCAGGAAGGTCGTCATGCACCAGCGAGTAGGTATGGATCATCTCTATGGCGGCCATAAAAGCCCGGAGGGCATCCGGATCCCCCTCCCCGCCGCACATCTCATAGGTTTCCTTCATCAGTATGGGGCGCAGACGCTTGCCTCCCGCCAGCAGGCTGTAGTTCATGGCCTCTATCAGCCTCCTCTGCAGCCCCTCCTCTGCCGGCAGATGCGCCCTCAGCGCCTCCTCAGCCAGCTTCGTCCGCTCCTTCAGCTCCCGCTCAAATACCTGTATCTCCATCCCCGAATTCCTCCAATTGTCCGTCTCCGCTCAGCTTAAGCACCTGCTTCTCCACCCTGTCGATCTGGTCGTTGCACTGCTTCAGAACTGTCATCCCCTCACTGTAGGCCGAGAAAGCCTCCTCCAGCGGAAGGCTGTCATCCTCCAGCCTCTGAATGATCTCCTCCAGCTTCCGGAAATTCTCCTCCAGCCCCGGCTGCTTCGTATCCTTACCCATATTCCAGCTCCTGTCCTTGCTATTTTCTTTTATACCGGCCACATTATTGATCCTGACCCTGATTTTGCTTGCCGAAATTTCGAGAATTTATCTATCGGGCTCTTGTGCCGGCAAAAAGGGTTCCTCCCATGCATCCGGCACCGTCCTCATGAAAGCTTCTCTGTGCCGGACACCACTGCATATATATTTCCGTCCCTCACCCTGATCCGGACATTCTGTCCCGCCTGCACCTGCTCCACGGAGCGGATATTCCTCCCCTCCTGATCCTCCAGATAAGAATAGCCGCTGCACAGCTTGTCCAGAGGCGAAAGCCCCTTCAGCTTCTCCACATACAGCTCCAGCTCATGGCGCCGCTTCTCCAGCAGCCGCCTCATTCTCTCCTGCAGCTTCTCCTCCGCCGCAAGCATATCCATCTTTTTTCCCCGTATCCGGTACACAGGGCTTACCACCCTCAGTCTCAGCCCCAGCTGTCCGGCCCGGCTGCGCTTATCCTCTAGCCTTCTCTCCATCCTCTTGTCCAGCGCATCCTTGTAAAGAACCAGCTTCCCCAGTATCTCCCGGATGTCCGCCACCGCCAGCTCCGCCGCTGCAGAAGGGGTTGGCGCCCGCAGGTCCGCCACAAAGTCTGCGATGGTAGTATCCGTCTCATGCCCCACGGCAGAGATGACAGGCACGGTACAGTCAAAAATCGCCTGCGCCACCTCTCTCTCATTGAAGGCCCACAGATCCTCTATGGAGCCGCCTCCCCGCCCCACGATCATCACATCCACCCTCAGGGCCTCCAGCGCCCGGATGCCCGCTGCGATGCTGGATGCCGCGTCCGCTCCCTGCACAATGGCAGGATAAAGGATGATCTGCACATAAGGATTGCGCCTGCCCGCTATCTGGATGATATCCCGGACGGCGGCTCCTGTGTCCGCTGTCACCACTCCCAGCGTCCTTATGAATCTGGGTATGGGCCGCTTGTACTCCTGCGCAAACATACCGGTCTCCGCCAGCTCCTGCTTGAGCCGCTCAAAACGCTCATAGAGCAGGCCGCTCCCCTCCAGTGTGATCTGTCTGGCATAAAGCTGGTATTTCCCGTCCCTCTCGTATACATCCACCGTACCGCCTACGATGACCTGCTGACCTTCGGACATACGAAAAGAGAGACCCGAACGACTGCCCGCAAACATGACGCAGCTTATGGTCCCTTTTGCATCCTTCAAAGTAAAATAGATATGTCCAGAGGAATGGTATTTGCAGTTGCTCACCTCGCCCTTCACAAAGAGCCTCTGCAAAAGATAGTCCTGCGTGAACATATTTTTGATGTAGGAATTCAACTGTCCTACGGTATAAACATTCCGAATCTCAATCACCCAACTTCGCAATCTTGGCCAGAATGGCGTTCACGAAAGCGCCGGAATTATCCTGACCGTATTTTTTTGCTATTTCCACAGCCTCGTCGATGGCTACCCCTGCAGGTATGTCATCATCAAAACGCAGCTCATAGACAGCCAGACGCAGCACCGCAAGCTCCACCTTTCCCATACGGGCAGTGTCCCATCCTTCCGTGCTGCCGTTGATGAAGCCGTCTATCTCGGGAATCCTCTTCCTGACGGCCTCACATCTGGCTTCGATATAATCGGCGTCCTTCTGGGAGCTGATCGCCTCGTTATCCTCTACAAACAGCCTCTCCTGCCTCGGCATATCCTCAGGCGCATGAAATTCCGCCTGAAACAAAAGCAGGAAGACCTGTTCCCTTTTCTCATGTCGTCCCATCGCGCTTTTTCCTCTGCTTCACACCTTAAATCCCTTTGATATCATTACTTCAGCTTCACACCTGCGATGCGGATATTCACGTCAGTGCAGCTAAGCCCTGTCATATTCTCGATGGCAGCTTTCACCTTTGCCTGCACTCTGTGGCAGGTGGCGGGAATATTGTAGCCGTATTCCATGGTAACGGCCAGATTCACCCGTACCTTGCCCTCCGCAACGTCCACTCTCACGCCCTTGGTCAGCTTCTTCACACCTACCTTGCTCATGAGCTCATTGGTGATGGTTCCCGCCATAGCGCTGACGCCCTCCACCTCTGTCGCTGCAAGGGATGCGATCATCGCCACCACATCGTCAGCTATCTGCACCACTCCCACGTTCTCCTTCACATCCAGCACCACTGCGCTGCTCCTGTTCTCATTCTCCATTAGAATATCCTCCTCAAAACTGGTCTGGTATGAGTATACCCCGATATTATAACACATTCCCTATTCATTTGTCACCCAAAATGTCAACGACAATTGCTTCTCATTCCGTGCATAGGCGATTCCGCCCTCTCCGGTCTGAATATAATCAAAAATCTCCTGATCCTCTATCAAGGCTTCACACATCCTTTGATAGCATTCCACGTCGGCGCATTTTACATTCACATCGCTTCTTCCCTTTTCTGCGGCCCTTCCGAAAAGCCCTTTCAGCTGCTCCCTGTCATAGGATGTAAAATAAGCCCCCTCCATCACATAATAGTTTGCCGCCGTGGCCGTACAGAGAGGCATGGGCACCACGCCGCCCACGGAATGGGTGCGGAGCAGCTCTTCCGTGGTGACGTTCAGGTAATCGTAATTGATCTCGGGCATGCTCTCCTCTCTATCTTCTGCTTGATCCTCCTGATCGAGGGCTTTCTCCGTCTCCTCGTCCACCTGATAGGACACATCCCCCCATGTGGCATCCACATAATAATAGTCTCCGTCTACCTTCACCAGATTCCAGGCATGTCCCTCGCCGGTGTACACCGTTCCCAGCACCAGCGTGCTTTCCACCCCCAGCTTGTTCAGCAGATACTGAACCGCCTTGGCGTAGCCCTGACAGACGGAACGGTGATTCACAAACACCGAATAGATATTCTGGTTGTCGGGAGCGCCCAGATCATAATCCGTGCCGCAGATGACGGTATCATAGACATATTTCACCTTCTCATAGTCAGAAGCCTCCTCCCCTATGCCTGCCAGAACCGTCTCCGCGCTTTCCTCTATAGCCTCCTTGTATCCGGAAGCCGTCTCCTGATCCATAGTATAGCTTCCCGAAAACTCTATGGACAGGATTTCCTCCCCCCGCATATATTTCGTATAGGAATAACCGTCCACATAGAAAATCTCCGGATGATCCCCCAGCACAGAGCGGAAAACCCTGTCCAGCACATCCTCCACCTCAGACGGGGCAAAAGAGTCCAGAAAAGCCTCGGACAGCTCTGTCTTTTCCCCGAAGCTCCCGAACAGCTCCTCCATATCCTCATACCATGCCTGCTCCGCCTCGCTGAGCCTCTCATAGGCATAGGGAAAGACCTCCTCCGTTAAAAACGGGGCCTTCTCCTTCTCCTCCTCTTCTGTCCCGTTTCCGCCATGCTCCGGAACCGCCAGCACCTCCTCCAGAGAGACCACCCTGACATCATTGTCCCCGGAGTCCTCTCCTTCCGTCTCCTGCCGCAGCCCGAAATCTTTGGGGATCTCATCCCACAGCGCCTCCGCCGCACAGCCTGTCACAGCCATGCAGCAAAGCATCGTACAGAAAATATACGCGAAAACACACAGCTTTTTTTTCATATATTCCTTCCCCTTTTACGCCCCATGTCGCCCGACCAGAGCCAGAACCTCATCAGCCCGCGCCTTCCGGCAGCCTCAAAACAGCATATGGATCCAGAATAACTGCCCCGGATATCGCCGCTGCGGGATCCATATGCTGCCGACATACCGGCCCGTAAGCCGTCTGCCCGGATCAGGACGGACTGCCGAACTCCGTAAGCACCAGTCCCTTGTTGCGGTCCAGTGTCATGCCGATGCTCCACGAATTGACAAACAAAAGCAGCGGATTGCCCTTCATATCCTTCACCTTCTTCATGTCGGAGGTGCCGCTCAGCTTCTCGATGTTTACCTCATCCTTGTTCCCGATCCAGCGGATATGCTCATAAGGCAGATTCTCCAGCCTGATCTCTACGTTGTACTCATTCTCCAGCCTATATTTCAATACGTCGAACTGCAGCACGCCCACCACGCCCACGATGATCTCCTCCAGCCCTGTATTGAACTCCTGAAAAATCTGGATGGCTCCCTCCTGAGCGATCTGCTCTATGCCCTTGACGAACTGCTTCCTCTTCATGGTATCCATCTGGCGCACCCTTGCAAAATGCTCCGGCGCAAAGGTAGGGATCCCCTCGTACTGGAATTTCTCCTTTGGGCAGCAGATGGTGTCCCCGATAGAAAAGATTCCCGGATCAAACACCCCGATGATGTCCCCTGCGTAAGCCTCGCTCAGTATCTTCCGCTCGTCCGCCATGATCTGCTGAGGCTGGGACAGCCGCATGACCTTCCCTCCCTGCACATGGCGCACCTCCATGTTGGCGTCAAATCTGCCGGAGCATATTCGCATAAAGGCAATTCTGTCCCTATGCGCCTTGTTCATATTGGCTTGTATCTTGAACACGAATGCGCTGAATTCCCTTTCCATCGGGTCAATGAGCCCTATGTCAGCCTTTCTGGGCAGAGGTGTCGTGGCCATGTCCAGAAAATGCTTCAGGAAAATCTCCACGCCGAAATTGGTCAGGGCCGACCCGAAACACACGGGCGTCAGCTCCCCTGCCCGCACGGCCTCCAGATCGAACTCCGCGCTGGCGCCGTCCAGAAGCTCCACTTCCTCCAGAAGCTTGTCCGCCTGCTCATCTCCGATCAGCTCCCTCAGGGCCTCCTCATTCTGAACGGGAACCTCCGTGGCTTTGCCCTCCTTCGTGCCCTTCTCCGTATCGGAATAGGAAATCACACATTTCTTTTCCCTGTCGTACACTCCCTTGAAGCTCTTTCCCGAGCCGATGGGCCAGTTGACGGGGCAGGTGGCGATTCCCAGCTCCTTCTCAATATCGTCCAGAAGGTCAAAGGTGTCGTTGGCATCCCTGTCCATCTTGTTGATAAACGTAAAAATGGGGATCTTGCGCATCACACAGACCTTGAAGAGCTTTCTGGTCTGTGCCTCCACGCCCTTTGACGCGTCGATGACCATGACGGCGGAATCCGCAGCCATCAGCGTGCGGTAGGTGTCCTCCGAAAAGTCCTGATGCCCCGGCGTGTCCAGAATATTGATGCAGTAACCGTCATATTCAAACTGCAGTACGGAGGAGGTGACAGATATACCTCTCTCCTTCTCGATCTCCATCCAGTCGGAGACGGCGTGTCTGGCCGTGGCCTTTCCCTTCACGCTCCCCGCCAGATTGATTGCGCCGCCGTACAGCAGGAATTTCTCCGTGAGAGTGGTCTTTCCTGCGTCCGGGTGGGAAATGATTGCAAAGGTGCGACGGCGCTTGATTTCTTCCGTATATTGATTCATGGGTTTCTGAGCCTCCTATGTTCTTGTGTCTATATTTCATTTAATATTCATGTCTTGTTCCCGCGTCTGCCATATTCCCGCATCCGCCCGGCCCTGCGTCTATATCCCGGCATCTGCGTCCTTGTACCTGATCTCCTGTCCATGCAAACCCGGTATATTGCCTCCCCTGCTATTATCCGCAAGGATGCTCCCGATACCGCACTTGCAGACAATATTTTCGACCGGCATACTGCTCTCGCCTGCCGCGATCCTTTCATCCGGATGCCATACCTACGGCGGCGTAAGCATACTTGTGCCATCAAAGGCAGGCCGGATGCCGAAATACTTCAGGACAGTAGCGCCCACGTCCGCAAAGGTCTCCCTTGTCCCCAGATTCCCCGGCGTCACGTTCCGGCCGCACATCAGGACAGGCACATACTCTCTGGTATGGTCGGTGCTGGCCGTATAGCCCGGATCGCAGCCATGGTCCGCGGTGATCATCAGGATATCATCCTCCCGCAGCCTGCCCAGAAGCTCCGGAAGCCGCGTGTCGAAATAGCTTAATGCTCTGGCATAGCCCTCCACATCCCTGCGGTGTCCATACAGCATATCATAATCCACCAGATTAATAAAGCATAATCCGTCGAAATCCTTCTCCAGATATTCCAGCGTCCGCTCTATGCCCTCCTCATTGCCGCTTGTATATACTGCCTCCGTGATGCCTTTGCCCGCAAAGATGTCCCGGATCTTACCTACTCCGATGACATCCTTACCGCTTTCCGAAAGCTGATCCAGCATAGTGACGGAAGGAGGCAGGATGGAAAAATCATGCCTATGTGCCGTCCTGACAAACTGCCCTGCGCAGGTGCCGACGAAAGGCCTTGCGATCACCCTGCCTACACCGTGCTCGCCCTGCAGGATCTCTCTTGCCATGCGGCAGTATTCATAAAGCTGCTCCGGCGGCACGATATCCTCATGGGCCGCTATCTGGAACACGCTGTCCGCTGAGGTATACACGATGAGATCCCCGGTCCGCATATGCTCCTCCCCATAATCCTGAATGACCTTTGTCCCGGAATAGGGCAGATTACAGATGGCCCCCCTTCCCGTTCTCTCACAGAAGGTATCCAGCACCTCCTTGGGAAATCCCTCCGGATAAGTAGGCAGGGGCCTGGGGGAGCAGATGCCCGCAATCTCCCAGTGGCCGATGGTAGTATCCTTGCCCTTGGACCTCTCCCGCATACGCCCATAGGCGGCTCCCAGTCCGCTTATGCCGCAAATGCCGTCCGTGCCCGCTCCCTGCTTTATGTCCTTAGGCATGACACATTTGATTCCGTCAATGGAAAAGAGTCCCAGCTCTCCCATGTGGGGCATGGAAAAGAACGGACTGGAAGACACGGTCCCCAGTGTATTCACGCCCACATCCCCGTACTGAGCCGCATCTTCCATCCCGCCGATTCCAAAACTGTCCAATACTATCAAAAATACTCTCTTCATAATCTCTTCTGTCCTTTCTGAAGGCGATGCCTGACCGGTAGGCGCTCATCCGGAAAAACTGCCATAGTTAAAGTAAGTATACCACATTTATTATGTAAAACAAACATTTTCTACTGTACAACCGTGCTGATGGTAATATTCTCTGCGGAAACCTCTGTTTTACGCTTCACGATGTCCTCGATCTGGGCTCTCATGATGTCGTCAAGGGCAGGTGCGTTCACCACCACATCCACGGCATTGCCGTTGATGCTTACTACCACGTCCCGAAAGCCCTTTGCCTCCAGCAGGATCTCGGCCGCCGCTTCTTTCTCCGCGATAGCGGTCATCTCCACCATGCTGTCCACCGCCGCCTGCTTCTGCTCGTCGCTGATGCCGGCGCTGTTGATGATTTCCAACAGAGTCTCCTTGTTCTTTGCCCTGGTCTGCTCCTTCAAGAGCTTTGCGTCCGAGAGCAGGGCCACGCCCTGAGTGGATGTAAACACTGCCTCACCGGGAATCTCGCCTTCCTCCGGAACAGGGCCTGCCGCCTCTCCCTCCGCCGTGCCAGATGTGTCCACCACCTGCATATCCGAATCCAGATAGTCTTCCACAATGATGTCCCCGTCGTTGTCAAGGCTTTCAATGTCCATAAGGCCCGCCAGCAGATCCTCCTCGGACAGATCCAGAAGTCCGTCCGCCGTGTAGTTCTCGTTTATGATACCGTCGGAATCCACCGGACTGGTATCGTTTCCTCCCTTGGTGTACTCATCCTGCAAACCGGTTCCCGCAAACTGCAGATAGCCTGCAATCGCAATCATGATTGCCAGTGCGGTTATCATAAGCTGATTTTTTTTGATTAGGTTTTTCACTTTGTTTCCCCTCTTTGTGTTTTGCTACTTTATTGTATGAGCCCTGCTGCCAATATATGCTATTCATTTGTCCCCATTTTCACCACCTTGACCTTATGGGCCTCCACACCGAAAAGCGCCTGAACGATCTCCACGATGGTGCGGTTCACAGTGCCGTTCCCAGCGCCCTCCGCCACCACTACCACACCCTCCACCTGAGGCGGCAGGGTCTTGATGACATAGGGTTCGCTGGTGCTTCCCTCCGTGCGGTATACCGTATTCTCTTCCGTCTCCATCTGGCTCACGATACGGCTTCCTCCCTGAGAATCGCTTTCATTGGTAGTGGAGCGCTTCACAGGCTCCTCCTTTTCCACCACCAGTTCACTAGATGATTTCAATGTAATCATCACCTTTACTTTACCTACATCCGATATCTGGGAAAGGGTCTCTGTCAGACGCTGCTCCAGATAACCGGCATATTCTTCCTCTGTGTTTTCCGTTCCCCCATTCCGGCTGGAGGAACCCGCTGTTCCTTCATCGTCTTCCAGCCCCGGGGAACCCGACTCTGCAAGCCACGAACTGCCCTTTCCCACGTCCGTCACGGCGTCTCCCTGATTCTTTTCTCCGCTTTCCTTGGTGGGAAGCGCTATGATGACCAGCAGGATCCCTGTCAGCACCAGCACGATGAGATTATCCCTGCGAAACCATTTCAGCAGCCCCTTGTCCGCCATCCATTTCTTCCAGTCCCTGCCCATGATCTCCCTCTCGATTCCTGCATATTTCCAGATCCGTATCCTCTGCCCATAGCCGGGCATCAGTTCTGCCCGACGCTTTTTTCCGACACGTCTATTTCCTCCGGCATACCTATTTCTCCTGAATGCCTATGGTCACAGGCTCCACCGGTTCCACATCGACCGCCACGCCTATCCTGTTCTCCCCGCCATCTCCTGCACCTGCTGCATCCGGCGCTCTCTCCCCGGCATCTCCCTGCCTGCCTGCGGTGCCTGTTCCGCTTTCTTCCTTCCCTCCTGCCCCTATGACATCCTCCTGCATTTCCCCTGTCCCGCCTGCAGACTGCTCCTCTGCAGACTGCTCCTCTGCAGACTGCTCCTCCAGACGCTTCCGCAGCTCCTCCAGCGTCATCTGCTCCAGAACCGCATCCGCCTCCTCCGCTTTTTTTTGGGCATCCGCCATGCTCTGTCCCAGCTCCTGCCTAAACTGCTCCAGCATATCCTTCGCCTCCTGTCCCCCGCCGCCCAGCAGAAAACTGCCGACCGGCAGAAACAGCTGTATCAGTACCATAACGCTCACCAGAAGCTTTAAGTACTTTTCATAAGCTTCCTGCGGCCTGAAATGTATCATCGCCTGCGCGCATATCATAAATATTCCGACCCGGCAGATTGCCTGAAAAAATATATTCTGCATTCCGATCCCCCCACTTTTCCGACAGCTTTACTGATCCGAACAGCAATAAGCCAAATCAGTACAGCATTGCCCTCATCATACTGCAGTCACCGCAATGGCGATCAAAAACAGCAGCAGCGCCGTCCCGGTAGTCCGCAGAAGCAGAAGCCCCGCGTCCCCCGCCCTATCGGCGCACAAGGTTATCCTCTTGTCGCTGACGATTCCCATAAATGCTGCCGCCGCCTTCAGGAGCCCTGCGATCACCCCGATTTTAAAAAGAGGCACCGCACAGAGCAGGAGGAGCAGCAGAAGCAGTATCACCCCTATACTGTTGCGGATGACCATCGCGGACCCAAGGGCCAGCTCCGCCACTCCCCCGGCGGCGCCCCCTATCCCGGGTATGGCGGAGATCAGCCGCTGCAGGGCCGAGGTTCTGGCAGAATCCACCACCGGGGCGATCAGCGCCTGAAACACCCCTATCCCTGTCACCACCCACAGCGCAGCCTTCAGACTCCACCCTATTATCTTGCCCAGAAGTTCTATCAGAAGCCCAAGCTTCTCCTCCGTCCATATACCGTTGACCACCGACAGCATGACAAAGCTGTAGATCAGAGGAATCAGCCCCGCCGACAGCACATACTCCACCCCGTACACCGCCAGCAGCATCATCTGGTACGAGGCTCCCGCCGTCACCGCCCCCGAGGAGACACCTACCGCAAGCAGATACGCAGGTACCAGAAGCTTCACAAACAGAATAATGTTCTCTACGGTCTGCACTGCGATGTCCACCGCCTGAGAAAAGCATTTCAGCAGCACCGTGATAAAAAGCAGATACATGAAGTAGAACCCCATGTCCGCCACCTGACGCCTATTGAATATCTCCACAAAATGGGTCATCAGGGAAGACACGATCCCGAGCACCAGCAGCCATACGAACACATTTCTCATTCCCGCCAGCTGTCCCAGAAAATCCGAAATGCCGCCCTGAAACAACAGCTCCAGCGCCCCGAAGATATCCCCTGACATCACCGTCTGGAACATTCGCTCCAGACTGAGCTGCCTCTCCGGAAAGAGCGAGCTAATGCCCTCTTCCAGCTTGTCCAGCCCATAATCCTGCCAAATCAGACTCAGATCCATTATGACGCCCCCTCTCCGGCTCTTTTTGTGCATCCGCCGTCACGGCTTCTCGGTGTCCCCCTACAGAAAGCTATGTATCTGCTCGATGACGGCAAACAGGATAGGCAGCCCCGCAAACATCACTGTCAGCTTCCCCAGTACCTCGATCTGGCCGGCCACGGCCTGATATCCCGCATCCCTGCAGATTCCGGAGCTGAATTCACAGATATACGTGATTCCGATCACCTTCAGCAGGATGGCCAGATACTCCTCCCCGCCCTTCAGATAGACCTTGATTCTCGCAAACTGCTCCGTCACAAATGTCACCTGACGCATACAGAAACAAAATATGACGATGCTGACCGCCAGCCCGATATAGGTCGCATATTCCGGCCTGCTCCCCCGAAACTGCACCGCCAGCAGCACTCCTGCGATTCCCAAAAAGGCAACCTTCACAAGCTCTGCCATACCGCACCTCCTATTCCGGTATCCCGGCGTCTTCAGACGCCGTCAGTCCTCCCGGCGCACAGATGCCGGGACGAATGCCGTTTTATTCCAGTTCCACAATGATTCATAGGGCAAACAAGGTCTGTATGGTCTCGAAGAGCTCGTATATGTAGGGCACAATCCATGTAAGCACCAGTATCAGCCCTGCCAGACTGAGCAGGAAAGCATGCTCCTCCCTGCCGCTGTGCTTCAATATCTGGCTCAATATAGTCACCAATATACCTACCGCCGCTATCTTAAATATCAGACTTACCCCCATGCTTCCTCACATTCTGCGGAGTCTACCACAACACCAAAACCAGCAACAGCCCTCCCATTGCCCCCAGACCTACCGCCATTCTGCATTTTTCCGCGTTTTCCAGTTCCAGCTTTTCTTCGGTTGCCTGCAGCAGCTCCATGCTATGTTCTATGGTGCGCAGCTGCATCTGTCCGTCCATGAACCCTGTCTGTGCCGTGAATCTCATGAAATTCTCCCTATCTTCCTCCTTCAGCGGCATCGCCTTAAGCGCCCCTTCCGTCTCCTCCCGGAAAACATCCCCGAAGGATATCCCTGTATTTTCTTCCATCCTTCTGCCTATGCGCGAAAAAGCCTCACCTAAGGGTTCCTCCAGATATCTCGCCACCCGGCTGCAGCACTCCGGCAGAGTGGCCCTGCCGTATCGTACTTCACCTGCCAGCAGCTCCAGAATGTGAATCAGGCTGCGGAGGGTCTTTTTCCTTCCCTCCAGCTGAAAACGATACCAGACTCCCAGTCCGAGACAGCCGCTGAAGATCATACAGCCTCCCAGAATCCTGATCAAACGCCTCCCTCCCCTCTTCCATATGCCGCACTACACATTTCCCCTCCGCCTTTCCCAGCACTATGAACAGCCCGAACAGCCTCTCCCAGAAAGCCCTCTCCAGCCCGAACCTCCGCTCCACGTCCTGCCTGTTCTCTCCATGTGCCGTTGCCAGAATCCTGCACCCGCATGCCGCCGCCTGCTCCAGAGCCTTCAGCTCCCCCTCGCTGCCCAGCTCGTCGATGGCAATGACCTGAGGCGACATGGAGCGCAGGAGCAGCAGCATTCCTTTCTCCTTGGGACAGCCGTCCAGCACATCCGTCCGCATCCCCATGTCATTCTGAGGCACCCCCAGAAAGGAGCCTGCCAGCTCGGACCGCTCGTCCACTACCCCCACATCCAGCCCCTCCCCCCATGCGTTGCCGTCCGATACCTGCCGGATAAGATCCCGCAGCAGGGTTGTCTTGCCGCATCCGGGAGGTGAGATGATCAGCGCGCTCCTTAAGCGCCCCTCCCGGTACATCCTATGGAGAATCTTGTCCGCCGCCCCCTTTTTTTGGTGGGATACCCTGATATTGATATAGGAAATGTTCTTCAATGTCCTTAAGCTCCCGTCCGCCTCCAGCACGGCTTGTCCCGCCACCCCCACCCGGTGTCCCCCCGCGACAGTGACAAAGCCCCGCCGCAGCTCCTCCTCAAAGGCGTAGGGCGAGTAATGGCAGATATGCTCCAGCATCTCCGAAAGCTCCCTGTCCTCCGCGCGGCGGGCGTGAAAGACGGAATCCGTAAAGTCCCCCTGCTGTGTGAGAAACACCTCACTGCCATCCATGTGCAGCACGATAGGCCTGCCTGCCCTCAGCCGGATTTCCTGAAGGTTTTCCTGCTCCCGGGCCGCCCTCTGCCAGAATTCCCGGTATCTTGTGGGAAACATCTGCAAAATAGAGTTCTCCATCAACCTGTCCTCCTACTCACAAATATATGAGCAAACCCTCCGGATATTCCTGCCCTGCATCTGAAAACCTCAAAATAAATTTCCGCAAAAAAAGACAGCCCCGGAAATCCAAGGCTGCCTCACAGCACAGAAATATCAAAAAATTGTCAATACGTATATACATTATGGTACAGACGGTAATATCCGCCTCCCAGACGCTGTACCTGCAGCTGGAGGACAAAATTCTCCACCCCCAGCGCCTTCAGCGCCTCGTTTACATAGCCCTTCCAGTAATCACCTCTGCCGTAGGCCTGCTCCAGAGTATTCCACAAGGTACTCGGCACCACATTGGAAAACTGCTTATCCCCTATGCCCACCTGCTTCAGAAGATTCAGGCAGTCCTGATAGTACTCCTCCACGGTCTCCCGGACCTGATCCTCCGTGATGCCTGCTTTCTCCAGATTGATCTGCTTCTGCTCCTCTGCGGTGAGTCCCGGGTCTGCCGGCTCCGGTCCGGACTTGCTCTGCCATCTGAGAGGCTCTATAGGATTGGGATTGATCAGCGCATCCACATTCGAGGACACCGGCTCACTGCTCACCGCCTCGGAAGGATCCGCAAGGCAGGGAGGGAGGTACACCGCAAGCTCTGTCCTCACATGGGTAGAACCGAACTCCTGATCTGTCTTGTTGTAATAATCATAGGTGGCAGGATCTGTATCATCCCATGTCACATCCACATTGCGGTAATAGTCTCCCTGCTTTATGATATTCCATGCGTGATCCTCTCCCGCAAAGCCGGTACAGTAATAACAAGGGATCCCCAGCCGCTGGCAGAGATACTGGAACGCTCTGGCATATCCGGCGCAGACGGTCCTGCCTCCTACCAGTGCGCTGTAGGCGCTCTGGTTCATAGGTGCCGCCGCATCATACTCCACGATCTGCATCAGGGCATCGTGGACATACCTTTCCTTCTCACTGTCGCTCTCCAGAGTCTGGGCTCCCTCCAGCACCACCTGCGCCATAGCCTCAAACTCCTGCCTTGCACTGTCGATATGATCCGCCGTGTCATTGTACTTCAAAGTGATCTCCACACAGCTGCCGCTTCTCAGATACTTACAAGAATACCCTGTATCCAGCCAGAACAGCTCCGGATGGTCATTGTAGACAGCCTCGAATACCGTCTTCAGCTGCTCCACAGACACATTCACCACCG
The DNA here is from genome assembly GCA_964018205.1 of uncultured Acetatifactor sp. Lineage (GTDB taxonomy): Bacteria > Bacillota > Clostridia > Lachnospirales > Lachnospiraceae > Acetatifactor. The sequence continues at coordinate 218,541 of CAXHOW010000001.1, forward strand.
GCGTAAAGACAGTGGTCAGATCCGCCGCATTGGCATATATCTGATGATACAAGGGCCGCATATCCTGCGCCAGCATAGTATAATAGGGATAGAATTCCCCGTCAAATACCAGTCCGCTTCCCGTGTCTCCCGGTGCGATGACCCCGGACAGGTTATCCGCCTCGTTCTGGGCGATCTGCTCCCCGCTCTCCTGAACGGGCTCATAGCCGGTCTTGCCGCTGACGGAAGCCGGCGTGTCGGAGGGCAGGCTGTCGGGACTTTCATACCCCTCCCTGCCCTCCATCCATCCTGTATCGACGCCCGGCGCAGGCTGGCTGTCAGAAATCTGGCCGGGAGCTGCCTGAGCATCGCCCACCCTCTCCGCCAGCATCCGGGTCAGGAAAGGATTCAGCGCACAGACCAGAATCCCTATGCAGCCGGCCATGATCAGCGCCATTATAGAGAAAAAGATACCCTTCAATATTTTCATATTCTGTACGCCTGCTTACCCTTCCAAATATTTCAGAACATTCTTAAAGTCCATATCGCTTGCATAATAAAAGCTGGTGTAGCAGGGCTGGTTGTAGCAGTTGTTCTGCCATGCCACGCCGCAGCGATAGGTTGTGTCATGCAGCAGGGTAAAGAGCTTATGGTGCGTCAGCTCCGTGTTTGTATAGATCCTGATGGCGCTGCTGTCAGCGGTACGAAGCAGAAGCTCCTCCCTGAAATCACCGAAAATATCCGCAATCAGGCAAGGATTCCCCTTGGTTCCGTTGTTGGTGGAGGTTCCTTCCGGATGCAGCATCACCCCATGGGTATTGTCCCCGATGACCCCGATATGCTTCTCATGAACATAGTCGACACCGTCCGTCACCTGCGTGGACAGATCCGCCGCCCAGCGTATGCTGGCATTGGTTCCCGGCTGCTTCACATCCAGCTTGCTGCCGTTGCAGTCGTACACGCCCACGGCCCAGACCTGAAGCCCTCTCACATCGGGACAGATATCTCCGATCATGCACCTGCCCAGATCCTTGTTGGCAGGCTCTCCGAAGATCACCTCTCCAGTCTCCCCGTCTCTCAGGGCCCAGCCGTAGGGCACGCTGCTGCCCTCCTCGAACACATTGAATATCTCCAGCCCCGGCCTGTCGGGATTGATGTTTGCCACATGCATGGAATCCCCGTGGCCCAGATACTGCATCCGGCCGTCCGGCATCAGATCCGCGCTGGAGTACAGCACGCTGCCGTCATGGTCGATGGTCGCCGCGCCGTATATGATCTCATGGCAGCCGTCTCCGTCCACATCCGCCACGGAAAGGCTGTGATCCCCCTGCCCCGCGATGCAGCCGTACACCGGATCCGTGCCGAGCTCGGCATCCTCCGGGCAGCGGGCAAAGGGATTCTTCATGGGCACAAAGCCGCTGTCCACCTTGAAATACTCCCTGTGCTTCCCTTCAAAGAAATCATATGCCGTGATGGTGGCTCTGGTGTAATAGCCTCTGGCGATGATCAGATACGGCCTCTCCCCGTCCAGATAGCCCACGCCGGACAAGAACCTGTCCACCCGGTTGCAGGGCTCGATGCGGAACCATGCGTAGTCACCCCACATCAGGCCGTCATCCTCTCTGGGCACCGGGAAATAAATCGTCTCCAGCTCCTCGCCTTCTCCTGAGAACATGGTAAGATACTCCGGCCCCTTAAAGATGAAGCCCTCGAACTTGCGCAGCTCGTTCTTTTCGCTTCTGGCAGGCGCATACACGTCAAGGAAATAATCCGTCAGCTTCCTTGCGTCGGCATCGGACAGAGGATACTCATACTCTTTCCCGATCCCGAAGCACTCCTCCAGCGTATCCGGCCAGTGGCCGCACTTCACCTCCGGATGCTCCCTCCAGCCCTTGAACAGCTCTACCAGATATTCATAATAATCCTCCGCAGAGCAGACATAATTATCATTATTGGAATACCCTGCCTTCACATCCTCCTCAGGCATGGTGATATATTTCTCCGAAATCACATTTCCCTTCTCGTCAAAACGGGTCATCTTGGTGCCCGGCGCTGTCTTCACGGACATCTCCGCCTTGCCGTCCCCGTCAAAGTCGTATACGATGAACTGGGTATAGTGGGCGCCCGCGCGGATATTCACTCCCATGTCAAGACGCCACAATAATCTCCCGTCCAGCTTGTAGCAGTCGATATAGCAGTTTCCCGTATACCCCTTATGGGACACGTCATGGGAATTGGACGGATCCCACTTCACGAAATACTCAAGCTCCCCGTCGCCGTCCACATCGCCTATGCTCATGTCGTTGGCGGAATATTCATAGGCCTGCCCCGCAGGAGTCACGCCGCCTGCAGGAATCTGCATAGGAATCTCCAGATAATTGGTGCCCGTGTCCCATGCCTTTACTCCGTCGCAGGCTTCAGACTCCTTTCCCTCTCGGACTGCCGCCACGGAATAGGTATCCTCCGCTCCCCCGTCCCTGTCCAGATAATTGGTGCTGTCCGTGACCAGAGCCAGCTTCTCCCCGTTCCGGTATACTGCGTAGTCCGTGCCGGTCATGCCGGACTTGTCATATCCGCTGACCTCCTCCAGCAGCATACGCCAGCTTATGTAAATGCCTTCACCAGTCTTTACCGCAATGAGGCCTCTGTTCAGCTTTTCCATCTGCTCCTTCAGCCTATAATGTACCGGAGTCTTGAGCATACTGCTCTTTTCCAGCAGCTCCCCGCCTTTATAAGCCTCCACATACAGATAATGGGGAATATGGGTGGACTTTTTCAGAGTATAGGCACATTCCTTCGTCACCTGCACCTTCTTATGCTTCATACCGGGAGTATCCGCATCCGCCCAGTATACTCCGTACTCCTCCGCGTCCGCCACAGCGTCCCATTCTATGGTCACAAATTTCTTTTCAATTTCCCTGATCGCCAGATTCAACTGTCTGTACCTCCTTATTTCCGGGCACCCGCCCTTGAAACCCGTCTTCCCCGACGGCATTTCAACAAAAACTCACCGAAAGCATTATATCAAAAATCGCTCTGCCTGTAAAGCCCGCAGACTCCCTGCAGAGCGTTTCCTTGTCCTGTTCCCTTGTCCTCTCTACTGCCACTTGTCGCACAGCGAATTGATCTGGTCGGCAAACCTGGCCATATCCTTGTGGGGCATTCCGTCGCTCCTCTTGACCAGAGAAAGCAGCCTCTGGGCAGCAGCCAGCAGCTTTGCATATACATTGGAAGCAACACTCTTCGCCTTCTTCCTGATAGGTACCGGCACCGCTTCCGTCACCAGCTGACCTGACAGCAGGTCGAATTCCGTTCCGCTGTAAGGTGCATAGGTATGCTGCCCGTACTCTATTTTCAGGCATTCTGCAAAGCCTGTGCAGACGGCGTCTTCCCCGTGTACTATGAAAACCTTCTCAGGCTTCTTCTCGAATCCGGTGATCCACTCGATGAGCCCGTTCTTGTCCGCATGGCCGCTCATGCCCACCAGCTTCTTGATCTGGGCACGCACCTGAATGGATTCCCCGAAAAGCTTCACCTCGTCGATACCGTCCACGATCAGCCGTCCCAGCGTACCCACCGCCTGATAGCCCACGAAAAGAATGGTACATTCCGGCCTCCACAGATTATGCTTCAGATGATGCCGGATACGCCCTGCCTCACACATGCCTGACGCGGAGATGATCACCTTGGGCGTCTCGTTGAAATTGATCTCCTTGGACTCCTCGCTGGTGATAGAAAGCTTCAGCCCCGAGAAGGATATGGGGTTGATCCCCGCCTGCACCAGCTCCAGAGCCTCTCCCGCAAAGCATTCCATGCGGTTGTCCTGAAAGACTCCCGTCGCCTCCACCGCCAGCGGGCTGTCCACATACACCGGAAAATCCTCATGTCCCTTTACCATGCGCCCCACCTTGATCTTACGCAGGAAATAAAGCAGCTCCTGAGTACGGCCTACCGCAAAGGAGGGGATGACCACGTTTCCGCCCTTGTCAAAGGTCTCTTTCAATATGGAAACCAGCCCCTTCACATAGTCCGGCCGATCCGTGGCATGGAGTCTGTCCCCATATGTAGATTCCATAACCACATAATCCGCTTCCTTCGTGCAGATAGGGCTGTGCAGCAGAGGCTGGTCCTTGTTGCCGATGTCCCCGGAGAATACGATCTTCTTTGTCTTGCCGTCCTCCGTCAGCCATACTTCGATGCTGGAAGAACCCAGAAGGTGCCCGATATCCGTGAAACGGATCGTCATCTCGTCGCACACCTTTATTTCCTTGTCATAATGGCAGGGGACAATGCGCCTGATGACCCCCTCCGCATCCTCCATGGTATACAACGGCTCCACCATGGCAAGGGTCTCGCTCCTCTTGGCCTTCCGGTTCTTCCACTCTGCCTCCATGGCCTGAATATGGGCACAGTCACGGAGCATGATACTGCACAGATCCGCGGTAGCGTCCGTTGCATACACCTGTCCACGGAACCCTCTGGCATACAGAAGCGGCAAAAGCCCCGTGTGGTCGACATGGGCATGGGTCAGCAGCACATAGTCGATCTGGCTTTCGTCCACGGGCAGAGGCACATTCTCGAAGACGTTTACCCCCTGCTCCATGCCGTAATCCACCAAGATGTGCTTATGCCCTACCTGTAGATAATGACAGCTGCCAGTGACTTCATGATCCGCACCTACGAAAATCAGTCTCATACCTTTCTCCTCCTTTTTCATGTTCCATATTTCTATTTTAGTATGTTTGGTGCTTTCCTGCAAGCTTTTCTGTATTATATTATTCATTTTCCCTAAAGGTAAGGCACAGCCACATGGATCATACCCGCATCTGCTTCAGCAATCTGACAGTGTATCCCCTGCCAGCTCCTCCCATAGCGCCTCATAGGGCCGGGGCCTCAACGCTTTCTCGTCCGCATATTCCCCAATCCGCTTCTCCTCCTGCAGCCATGCCATCAGGAAACGTCCGCTGTCCTGAAGCAGCACGATATGCTGTCTGCGGCCCGGTATATGTTTCCGCTTATGTCTCTGTCCACATTATTCACCCATATCTCCGCTCCTATTGTAATCCTCCTGCGTTATTGTTGCAATCTTATTTTGGGTCTGCAGTTTTTGCTTTTGCAGTTTTTGCTCCACAGCTTTTATTCTGCCCCGCAGGCAAGACTTGCGGCCAAAAGGGCAATGTGGTAAAATCAAGATGGCCGTCAGGACGAAGCAGGGAGGTATAAGCATGGGAAAAGAGTTTACAGACAGTTATGATGAAGCTTTTCATAAAGAACATTTCGACAGCATTCAGGCTCTGCGGGGCATTGCCTCCTTGCTTGTGATACTGGTACACATACGTTTTTTAAACCGCAATGCCTTTGCGGTGGGGGTTGACATCTTTTTCTGCATCAGCGGCTTCATGATCATGTTCTCCACCCATGCCAGACCTAAGTATTTCCTGCGCAAAAGGCTGTTCCGTATTCTGCCACTGTACTATCTCATGACAGTCGGCACCTTTTTCCTCCTTGTCCTCTTTCCCGGCATGTTTCAGGAGAGCAGGTCAGATCCGGTTTTTCTGCTGAAAAGCCTATTGTTCATTCCCTTCGACCCGGGCGGAGGCCTCATTCAGCCTCTGATGCGGGTAGGCTGGACAATAAATTATGAAATACTGTTTTACATTGTGTTTTTCCTTGCCATGAAAATCAGCCATAAGCACAGAGGCCTGCTGTGCAGCGCCTTTCTTCTGGCCATAATAGGCGGCTCCTTGCTGCTGTCTGCCCTCCTGCCCGGCTCATATGCGCCTCTCGTTTTCTACGGGAACCCTGTCATGCTGGAATTCGTTCTGGGAATCCTGATATATCATGCAGCACGGAGGCTGTACAAGCATTTCCGGATATCGGCATTCCGCCCCGCCTTTCTGCCTTTGTCCATGATATGTATCATCGGGGTCTTTATAGGCCTGCTGGCCACCGATCCCACTGCCGACGTTCTGGGCTTTTACAGGCCCCTCCTATGGGGAATCCCTGCGGCGGTCATCGTCCTATGCACCTTCGTCATAGGGCTTTATCCGGTAAAAATACCCTCTCCCATGGTTCGGCTGGGCAACGCCAGCTTCTCTCTCTATCTGCTGCATTATTACCCTGTCATGCTGCTGGACAGGATGGTATTTGATTTTTCCGTCTGCAGCCTCCGGACCCTTCTGGGCGCTGCCGTCGCCATTATTGTCAGCATAATCATCGCCCTTGTGAGCAGAGAGCTGCTGGAAAAAAGAGTGTCTGGCTTTCTATACAGACGCCTGCTCCCCTGAGGCTTCGGGGTTATGTCGGCAAGGCTTCCCTGCTTCGGCCGTCCTGACCCAAATCCTGCACTGCTGCCTTAATACATTCCACCTCTGCCCGCTATTCCACTGTATGTGATTCTTTTGGGCTCCCCTCACTTTTGGAAATTGCTTATGGAAATTTTAAAAAGTATATTGACAAATTCATATTCCTATAGTAAACTAAATTTGTTCATCGGAAATACTACTTTATAATGCGATAGTGGCTCAGTTGGTAGAGCGCCACCTTGCCAAGGTGGAAATCGCGGGTTCGAGTCCCGTCTATCGCTCGTGTTAAAGCATGGCGGAAGCCCATAAAATGTGGGTTTCCGCTGTTTTTATGTGTCTAAAATCCTGTAGACAGTTGTAGACAGTACAAACGTTCTACTGTAGTGCTTTCGTCATAAGGTCATAGGTCTGGCTCTCCGTCAAGGGATTGTAGATATATCCCAGTGTCGTATTCAGGTTATTGTGTCCCAGCATCTCTCGGATGCAGTCAAGGGGGACGCCGCTGGCATTCAAGTTGCTGGCATAGGTCTTGCGCATCTTATGGCTCGACTTTACAGCGATACCCTCGTACCTTGCGAACATTCTGAGGATAACGGCAATCCGGTTAGCGGTGATTCTTTTTCCGTCCCGCATGAACATGTACTCGCCCTGCCTCTCTATCCTCTTCAATGTCTCTATGGCTTTCGGAACCAGTATGACAAAACGGTCTTGATTCGTTTTGGTATGCTCCACGACTTCAAAACGGTTCTCTGTCTGGTCTCTGATTTCTTCACGGACGATATGCAGATGGCCGACATCAGACCAGTCACTCCATTTCAGCGCCACCAGTTCCCCTACACGCAAGCCCAAAAGGAAGTTAAGCTTGACGGCAAGGAAAGATGCATCCAGCGTCTCTTCGTACATGCTTTCAAGGAACCTGTTCATGTCTTCCAGTTCTTTGGTATTGTATGTTTCCGTCTTCCCAGTCTTCTTCACTACCTGGCGATACTTCACAAGAATCTGCACCTTATCCATGGGATTGTCTGTAAGGTACTTTTTCCTGACGGCATATTCATACATGCCATTCAGGATTGTCTTTGCATTGTACCATTCTTTCCGGGACAGGTTGAATTCCTTTACAATACGGTTGCATTCCTTTTCCAGCAGAAGTTCATCAATCTTCCTGACTTTCATGCCATGGAGTACAGACGGCTCAAAATATTTTTTATAGTGTTGTTTGTGCCGTTTTATCGTATTCGTGCTGTTGGTGACGGTGGCCTTGAATTCCAGCCATTCTTCATAGAGTCCGTAAAATGTCAGCTTGTCAAGGTGCGTTTCGGAAAAGTATATGGGAATCAGTTTATCCAGCAGCTCTTCCTTTGTCGGTGCTTTGATATTCTTCCTTTTGCCGGATGCATCCTTGTAGCATGTCTGCCAGCGTCCGTTTTCTGTTGCTGGCGGGGTAATCGCATAAGTATGCATCTTCATTATCTGTTCTCTCTTTGTTGACATAAGCGTATCAAGCACACTGTCTGCATCTATTATACCGCTTTCCAGTGCCTGATACAAGATATCAATTTTCTGTTTTATGGATTCTTTCTGCTCCATTGCCTTTTGCCATGCAATGGGACTGTATCTAAGTTTTCGGATTCTAGTGTTTAGGTTTTCGGATTTTAGGTTTTAAGTATTTGTGTCCCTTAATGCGCGTCTCCTTTCTTCTAAGAATTAGTCAGTATAGGCAGAAGCGTCTTGTTCCGCCATTCCATGCAGCAAACCATCTATTTCCTTATGGTCTGCCTCCGAATAGATGCCATATCCGTCCAGCGGGCAGGGAGGAAGTGGCTTGTCATTCCGCCAGTCCCACCTGTCAACCACCAGCCTTTCGGGGAGGATGACAGTCCCGGCTCCCGCATCAAAATAGTCCCCTGTCCTCTCATAGAGGCAGTCGTACCGGCACCGGCACCGGGGAAACATGCCGCATTCTTTCCGGGCATCCGCACCGCATTGCAGCCCTGGGACATCCGGCTTCCATGGCATGTACACAAGGTTCCAGCAGCGCGCCAGGCTATCCCACCAGTACAGCCTGGCCTGGGCTTTCATTGCGGTGGCGAGAGCGGCAACAGCGTCACGCTCCCGGAACACCACCGACACATAGTCTTCACTTTCCGCCAGGTGGTACATGTCCCCCTGCATGGGGTCTGTCAGTCGTCTTTCATCTTCTTTCATGATTTTTTCTCCTTTTTGGTCATTTTTTATCGTCATCCGGCTGGACAGCGCCTTGCAGGAGCGCACTGAAATCCAGTTCCGGGAACGTCTGCTCTTCCGGCTCCATCTGCTTTTCCGGTTCCGGCTTTTTCAGTCCCTTTTCCGCATGGGGCGATTCCTCTGGAATGCCCATGGACTCTAAATCCGGTACCAGAAAAGACATCTTCTCTGATACATGCTTCCATACGTCTTCCGGGTCAACTTTCCTCTTCGGGACATATTCTTCCAGGACAGTGTTACGGAACGTCACCGGGGAGGAATAGCGCATATATTTCTTATCCCACAGTGAAATGTTAATCTCATGCTGGTTCATCCGTATGTAAGTGCTGCACCGCCGTTTTAGCTGGGTAACAGGCTCTTTCTGCTCAGAGAACACATTCTCGTAAAACTTATCTATGTCCAGAACCGTGGTAAGAATTACAAGTTCGCAGTTAAGGTATTTATTTTTGTAGCGGCTCTTCACGGAACAGGCCAAATGTGGGTCTAGCATTTTCAGGAGGTCTGAAAGCCCTAACACACTGGGGCGGATATCGTCCACGATGATGCATGGCTCCTGGCCGTATCCGTCCATGATGTCGTTGGAGCCGGAGCTGACGAAGTAGGCAAGCCCCCGGGAGTCCGCCATCTTCCTGGCGAGCGTCGTCTTGCCGCAGCCGGAGGGGCCGGTTATGTAGACGCACTCCATTCGTCTGTCCTTTTGGGTTGCATGGAGGTATTCGGAGCGGACTTTGAATGCCTGGTCAATCTGCCGGGAGCAATGAACCAGGAGTTTCTGGTCTATTTCCAGGGTCTTGTTATACTCCCGGACTTCACCTCTGAGTATCCGCTCCACTGCAATCTCAATGGGGGATTTCTTTTTCTTCTTCCTTTTGAACGTGCCGTCTTCCCCATCGTCTTCCTCTTCATCCTCGTCCTCCAGTTCAGCCAGGTATTCTTCAATGAATTCATTGTAGTCAAAGCTTGCGGAAACATCCGCTATGGCATACTGGAACTTGTCAGGGGCATTGACATGGGCCAGGTACAGACAGGCGGATTCCCAGCTTTTGCCCTTGCAGTTGATGAAATTCTCAGGAATTCCGAACCACTGGGCAATGTAGCCCAGCTTTTGGGGCTGGTTCTTCTTGAACTTCAAAAGCAGATGGATATGTGGTGGCTTTAAGTCGCCTTTTTTACGCGTCTCCGTGTTCTCTTCATAGACATCCCGGTCATGGATAATGTAGCAGAATTCAGCTATTGCGTTCTCTTTCTGCTGGATGACTTCCAGGGCATTGTCCATGTCAAAAAGCGTGGTTCCGTCATCGGAAGTCAGCCGGGAGACGATTTCCACCCAGCGGACGGTCTTCATATTGATTTTCGGTTTATCTTCTTTATTCATGGAATTCTACTCCTTGATAAATTTTTCTACATTTACTACATTTTCTACCGGGTTCTGACAAGCCCGGAACCCGGTAGGGCTGCCGGAAAGCCAGGCTTTCCGGCGGTTTACTACAGTTCTACACTGAATTGGATTCCCTGCCCCCCGCGCGCTTTGGAGCGTGCTGGGGGGCAGGCTGACGAATCATCCTCCGCCCTGTCTGCGGCTCCCTTTTGCCGCCAATAAATCTTTCAGCCGTTGGGGCTCTGCAATGTACGGCATCTGGATGATGTCCAGCTCCTTTTCGGGGAGGGATATGTAACCGCAATGCGCTGGGAGATGGCTGGCCTTGTCAATCTGACAATTGGGGAACAGCATGGCGGCGGACTCCGTGGAGATGGTGGAGCCCATGTATATTTTTACGCCGAACTGTTCACGTATTGCCGTATCTATCACTTTGGCGTTGAACTGTTGGCTTATCAGTATCAGATGATAGCCGAAGCTTCTACCCATAAAGGCTATATGGCTTACCATCCCCATCAGCTCCTTGAAGCCCTTTGCGTCCTTTGACAGGGCATAGGAACTGAACTCGTCAAATAGCAGATACTTTTCGTGGCGCATTTTCCCCTTGACGGCGGCAAGGAAAGCATCATAGAAAGCTTTCAGTACCTTGTCACATTCCAGATATTCCCCATAGTCCGGGACAATCCCATCCCAGTCTCCCCCGGCCTTGAAGTCCGCAATGGAGAGTTTCGCGTCCGTGTCTAAAAGCTGGTTTACGATATATTGGGCGCAGACCGACTTCCCGCCGCCTGTTATGCCGGATATCAGCAAATGTGGCACGGAATCCGGGTGCCAGAGGAACGGCACTTTGGCACCCATCATCCAATACCCATGCGAGAACCCCAGCTTAAGGCTTCGGCCTGGCATAGTTTATCTCCCTGTCTAATTCTTCATCATGGAGGACTCCCTGATTGTCAGTGGAGGCGTGTTTCACGGCAATCCGATACCGCTTAAAGAACGGCTGCAAATCTTCTTTTTGCTCGGAATAATAGATACTAATTGTTATTGAACCGTCCAATACATGATACTCCGAAAACATCCGCCAAGATAAACCGTACAGCTGTAGGTACTGCCGGGACTTTAGGCAGAGGAGCTTGCAAAGCTGGTTCAGTTCCTCCGCAGAAAGCTTGCGGTTCGGGACGAAGCTAAAGCGGATTCTGGGGGTGCCATCATAATAGTCGGCCAGACATTCGGGTGGAAAAGCGTCGTGGCAGTATTCTGCCAGAATCTTCAGGCAATTTTCCCAGAATGACATGTCAAAAATGTGTCGGGCATTGTCGCCGCTGAAAAGGACGCTTAAGACCCTGCCCAAATCCGCTTTGAATTTCCGGGTACACTCCGCCAGGTCATAGTTCGGGTGGGTCATCTTCACCCCTCCGACACAGAACGCCAATGCAAGCGCCATTAAAAATAACACCAAAAAAATCTCAATAATCATAAATCCAATCCTCCTTGTTTGTTATTTAGTTTTCCCAGGGGCATAAGCCCCCGGGTGCTACGGTCTCCTATTCGGATAAAACCCGAATCAGGGCGACAGGCTGGAAAGTGCCTTTGGCCGTAGTGATGGCCTTGCCATAATAAATCTCGATTTCCTGGCCTACTTCCAGGCCAGAGCAGTCGTGGCCGCCGACATAAACGGACTCTGCTTTCTGCCCCTGGCAGATATAGCCAGAGTCAGGGTTGAGCTGGTAAGCGTCAAAGTCGCCCACCACATGGAGCGTAGTTGAGTTCTTGCCGCCCCTTTCGCTTGTTACAATTCCCACTATGGTCATCTTATCTTCCTCCTCCATAGTAGCAAAAGCATGGTATAATAAACCTGCTACAGTATTATGTAACCGTGCTTCATTAAAGGGTTACACGGATAAGGTCTCTCCTGGTGGGGGAGGCCTTATTTTTTGCCTCATTTGCATCACCTCCTAAAAATCTCATGGCTGGATTTCCTGTAGGCCATAAAGCACAAGGACGAACTACTGGCTAATAGCTCTCTACAACAGATACTTATAGTGTAGCAGCTACCGTGCGGATTTTTAGCAACATCAGGAAAAAATATGTAGCAGTTTTTCCACAATGCTAAGGGATAGGTGTAGTCAGGCTTTCCAAAAACGCCATCAGCAGTTTTTGCGAATCCTTGCTCAGCCTGGATACATAGTGGTTGAGCCGGAAGTTATCAGGCGCTTTCTCTCCAAATACCAGGTACTCCAAACTTTCGGATGCAATGGTACAGTACCTAACCAGGATATCAAGGGGAGGCAGAGAAGTCCCCTTTTCATAATGTAGGATAGATTCCCTTGATACATTAAGCAATTGTGCCATGCGTTCCTGGGTATACGCTTTTTCTTTCCGAATTGATTTTAAATGACTGGAAAATCTTTCATTATCAAGTTGCATATGCTACCTCCTTTTCTGCAACCATTATGCCAGACAAGGAAAAATTAAAAAATGTACCCCGAGAAAAAATTTAAGCCAGGGAATCGCATATGCTGTAAAAAAATCAAGCCGGGGACGGGCTAAATTTGTGTAAACTGTAAAATAAGAATAGGTTCTAAATGACGATTGTGCAAATCATAAAAAAAAGAATGTCTTCTAAAAATATTTTTGTGCAAGGGGGAGATTGAGCTTGATTTCATCTTATAGAGATTAGTTTTGAGAAAATATACTGCATGAAAAACAGGATTGGAATTTTATATATAACTAAGGAAATAAAAGTAAATATGGAAATAATTAAGGGGAAATAATGCAAGCTAGAAGAACGTGCAGCCGTTCTATTGGCGCACGATAATAAAACTACAGCTAACTCAATATAGAAATGGCTTATATGCTCCGCGACAAGCCATGGAATAGAGCTTATGCGACAGCCTGTTAGCTAACTGAAATCAAGTGCATAGGTAAGGGGAATTGATAAAAGTGCATTTATCAATTCCCCCATCCCCATGGTCTGCCACCAGTTTCCGCTGTATCAAGGGGCTTTCGCGGCATAAAAAGGACGGCGCTATAGAGAAGCGCCAATTTATTCCACGTTCCCCTTGACACGCTGATTTTCCGTCTGTACCCCAGGATTTTCTGCAGGCTCATATATAAGCAAATCGGCCACATTGCATTTCAGGATATGGCATAGCCTGGCTATCGTATTCAAATCTATCCGGGCCACATCGTTCTTGCAGAAGCGGTTAATCTGGGTATGGCTTATCTCTGCCTTATATGATAATTGCGTCTTGCTTATTCCTTTTTCCTGAATCAGCTTTTCCAGGTTCAAAGTTACTTTTCCGAATTCGTCCATTGTCTTGCCAACTCCTTTTGGCATCATTATATAGAAGTTTTTAGGGATATGTCAGATTGATGATAATTGATACAATATATATCCTGAAAGATATTTCATAAAAGATTGAACTATCCTGTTGATGGTGGTATAATGGGACTGAAACTAAGAATCTGGAACCGGTTTTGGCAATATGAAGAGCCTTTCAGTATTTCAGAGGTTCCTATTGACAAAAAATCCGGGGGGTAATCTATAGGAGAATGAATCCCTAACGGATTTCCGGACATATCCGGGGAAAGAGTTTTCACAGGAGAATGTACACATGAAGAAGAAAATTGTGACGCACTGCTAATCACGGCCATGCGCAAGCGTTCACTGGTGCGGGAACAGAATGGAGGGGGACGCAGGGTTCAGGCTGCAATAGCGAGTACCGAAAGCGGGCAGAATGGACGGAAGAATCTGTACGGAGGCAACGGCAGAACCACGCAGAACCTACACCGGAGGCAATGCAAGCCGACGAGAACCGGCATCTGACGAAAAGGCAGTTTCGGACGTGGGTGCGGACAATGAGAAGGTGAGACAGCGGGAACGACCCAGGCAGGGGAAAAAAACCAGGCAACAGGACTTCCAGGAGGCTAAGGGCAACGAGGTTTCCGGGTATACTTTCGAGGACATGAAGTCCGTAACGATGTATGCAAAGACTTCCGTAAACCTGCGGAATTTACCGTCAACGGACGGAGACAAGGTAGGCCGGTTGAGCGGCGGTCAGGAAGTCAAGGTCACCGGACAGTGCGTTGAGACTGGATGGTACAGAATCCAGCTTGACGACGAAAGCATCGTATATGCGAGCGACAGCTATATCGTGGCTGAGAAACCCCAGACGCAGACAGCCAATCAGGGAGGCTCTAAGACCCAGACAGGAGGCCAGACTACCCAGGGTGGTGCAGGAACCCCACGGAACAGACCGGAACGGCAGGCACGAGCGCCCAGACCTCTACAGAAGCAACGTTGTGCAACAGCGAGTTCATCGCCTTGCTGGACGCTGACCGGGCAAGCAGCGGATTATTCAGATTTCTCACAGTACGCTGGATTCCGATGCTCTTGAGACGCTAAGGCGGTGGCAGTGAACTACTCCATGACTCCATCGTGAGAACCCATGGGTGAATCGTGAAAACATTGGAAGTGGGTATGGCTCAGCAGCAGATGTGTACACTGCATGGAAGAACTCACCGGGGCATTGGTCTGCATGATCGACGCCAATCTCCAGTACTGTTCCATGCAAGATGTGCAATGTATGGTGTTTGTAGGGTATGCAAGCATCCCGTCGTTGAAACCTACGAATGGTACGACTACGTTGAGCAGGAAGTAGAGAATGGCAATCTGGAAATAGTAAACACAGATGAGGGACTGGAGTATCTGTGTATGGGACTTCGGGGACCTCTACAGTAGAAGATGCTGTAATAATGGCCAGATGACTCAGGAAGAAGCTGATATTTAGCTAATTGTTTTAGGTTAAGGTTAATCAATCAGTATGTTTATCACCAATACCTTTCAATATACTTTGAAGGTGTTGTTTTATTTTGTAACCGATATTGTATTATAATACAGAGTCTGTTAAAATAAAAGATACAGTTGTGGTGGTATGTTTTATCTGGGGCTTATTTGAGCTTGTATTTTACATACCTATACAGTGCATACAGTAATGCAATAATACAACCTCCTAAGAAAGCCCTAAGTAATGCAAGAAACATAGAGTTACCTCCAATCCTAAAGCGGTGAACAGTTACATGTAAGATGGGGTAACTCTTATGTAATTGCATTATAATTATATATAAGACTTTTACTTAAAATTCAATACAAAGTTTGATAATCAACCACCTCTCAATATCCTATGAGAGGTGGTTATTTTATTTTGTGACGGTATTGTATTAAGATTCAGAGTCTGTTAAAATAAAACAAGTCAAGGTGTTGTTGTACCTTGACTTGTCTTTGGTTAGTCAACTATGAATTTCTCAACAGTAGGGTACACTGTAATGATTATGGCTAACCAACCGACTGGATATAGTAGTAGGCTTATTAGGAATGGTTTTCCACCTAACTTGTAAACAGTGAGTGTACTAATATAAGAGCCGGGTGGCCTGTTTCAAAGGTGGTTACACTTGTGATTACACTTAATAGGGGAGGTGCTGGAAACCCTTTCTTTATGCGGTTTCTGAGTGCGGTAGTGGGTTCGAGTCCCGTCTATCGCTTTTTAAAATAAAGGCCACAAATCATAGATTTTCCAGTGAAATCAATGGTTTGTGGCCTTTTTGACGCTCAGTTTTATTAAGTATGATTATAGCATATAAGTTCGATTTATACCATTTCTTGTCATGAATCTTGTCATGACAAACCACCCTAAATCAGTTGTAGAAATATGATTTCTGGACAAAATTATTTCACCTGATTTTCTGTCGACATAAATGTGAGACTATGCACTGACTATAATGGCATCAAATCCGGCCGCCCTAGCTTATCCGAGTGCTGCAAGCATTTCCGGCAACAGAATATGCTCCCACCTGGACCCGATACAATTTCTTTTTATCTCCGGTTGGAGTCTCGGATCCGGGAGCTGCGGCATCCTGATCCGTGTCCGGATCCTTCTCCGGCTCC
The DNA here is from genome assembly GCA_964018205.1 of uncultured Acetatifactor sp. GTDB lineage: Bacteria > Bacillota > Clostridia > Lachnospirales > Lachnospiraceae > Acetatifactor. Next base: position 234,394 of record CAXHOW010000001.1, read on the forward strand.
ACACGCTGACCGGTAATACCATAGACAATCGCATCAGCCATCTCCTGGCAGTCATACAGCTGCGCATCGTCCTTATCATCCACAAAACAGCATTCAATCAACATGGCCGGGGCACTGGTTTTCCGCAGGACATATAACCCTGTATTATATTTCACACCACGGGTTTTAAAGCCCAGGCCGGCAATGGCTGCACATACTCTCTCTGCGTATCCTTTCGCTTTGCTGACGGAATTATATACATAGACCTCCATACCGGTAGTTTTTCCATTTCCGGCAGCATCACCAGCGCCAGAATTAAAATGAATTGACACATCCAGATCTGCCTTATGCGTATTGCAGGCAGCTACAATCCTGGACAGCACATTTGCCTGACTTGTCCCATTCTCGCAGGTGCAGTCATAGACAGTATGCCCCAGCTGCCGGAGGCCGCTGATTACTGCATCCTTCACCCTGCGGGCTTCCGTTGACTCTCTGATAATTCCAATGGCCCCGCAGGCCACCTTTCCGTCCGGGTTATGCCCGGCATGTACATTAATAATCATCTTTTCCCTTTCTGCTCATTGAGCAATAAAACAGGAAGCCGAAGCTCCTTCAATTATTTTTCCTCCAGTTCCGGCAGACCTGCCAGCGATGTGAGGAAAGATGCGACTCCAGCCAGCGCCGCCGTGCCGATTA
>CAXHOW010000002.1:0-2671 GCA_964018205.1 uncultured Acetatifactor sp.
CCAACATTGGCATAGGTATTTTTTCTTACGCAGAAATTTTGCCATTTTGCGTCAAAAATCATTGATAAGTGGCCTAAGGGATTCACGCTGGACAATTATAAGAATCTGGTGACGGGCCACAGCAACATCGACTTTACCAGATGGTTCCTTAATACTCTTGTGATCGCCATGTTCAGCACGCTGCTGGCAGCCTTCTTTGTTCTGTGCGTGTCCTACTGCATGAGCCGCCTGCGTTTCAAGATGCGCAAGCCTTTTATGAATATAGCCCTGATCCTGGGCATGTTCCCGGGCTTTATGTCCATGATCGCGGTCTACTACATTCTGAAGGGCCTCGGTCTGCTGGAGACAGGGGTGCTGAAGCAGGTGGCGCTGGTGCTGGTCTATTCCGGCGGCGCGGGCTTGGGCTTCTATATGGCCAAGGGATTTTTCGACACCATACCCAAGACCATAGACGAGGCAGCCTATATTGACGGGGCATCCAAATGGGATACATTCATCCATGTGACGATTCCGCTGTCAAAGCCCATTATCACCTATACCCTGCTGACCTCTTTCATGGGACCTTGGGTGGACTACATTTTTGCAAAGGTCATCATGGGCAATGACACAAAATATTATACAATTGCAATAGGGCTGTGGAGTATGCTGGAGGCAGAGTATATCGAGTATTACTATACCCAGTTCTATGCAGGGTGTGTGCTGATTTCCATCCCTATATCCATTCTGTTCCTGCTGTCCCAGAGCTGTTACGTGGAGGGCGTTGCAGGAGCCGTGAAGGGCTGAATACGGACTGCAGGCGGCGGCACTGTGCCGGCTGCCGCCGGATCCGAAAGTATACAGCGCTGCGTCTCGGGAAAGCAAGTGTTTTCCTTGACAGTATGGGTTTAAGGATGTAAACTATATTAGAATGCTGCTGCAAGGCTGTTTGTTGCGGCAGCATTTTTTAGGAGTGTGTGCCTGTGAAAGAGAGGATGACTGACAGAATATCATTTTTTTCCAGTGAAGAATTCGACAAGGAGTTTCGGTATGACGGCAGGGATCTGGGAGCCTGCTGCCGCGGGGAGGGTACGACGTTTCAGGTGTGGAGCCCTTTTGCGGAGAGGGTAACGCTGCGGCTGTACCGGGATAATGTGTCGGAGGCCTTTCTGGAAAAGGAGCTGGAACGGGAGCCTAAAGGAGTCTGGAAGCTGGAATTTCCGGAGAATCTCCATGGGGTGTACTATGATTATCTGATGCGGCATGACGGTGAAGATGTGGAGACGGCAGACCCTTATGCAACGGCCTGCGGCTGCAACGGCTCCAGAAGCATTGCGGTGGATCTGCGGCTGACGGATCCGCCGGGCTTCGGCGCGGACCAGGCCCCGCCGGAGGAAGCGGAGCGCATCATATATGAGCTGCATATCAAGGACTTTTCCTATGATGAAGACAGTGGCGTGCCCCGGAAGTATCGGGGAAAGTATAAGGCCTTTACGGTAAAGGACGGAGAGGGGCAGCCTGCCTGCATGGAGCATCTTATGAGTCTTGGCGTCACCCATGTGCAGCTGATGCCGTTTTTCGACTATGCATCGGTCGATGAAGCTGGGGAGGAAGAGCAGTTCAACTGGGGGTATGATCCCCTGAACTACAATGTCCCGGAAGGTTCCTATGCCACGGATCCGAATGACGGGACGGTGAGGATCCGGGAATGCAAGGAGATGATTCAGGCGCTGCATAGGTGCGGGCTTAAGGTTGTCATGGATGTGGTATACAACCACACCTACAGCGGGGACTCATGGCTGGAGAGGACGGTTCCCGGCTATTACTACCGCAGCCGGGAGGACGGCAGCCCCGCCAACGGATCTGCCTGCGGAAATGATATCGCTGCAGGCAGATCCATGGTGGACAATTACATCGTGGATTCCGTGCTGTACTGGGCAAAGGAATACCATGTGGACGGCTTCCGTTTCGATCTGATGGGGCTTTTGACAGTGGAGCTGATGAACCGGATCCGGCGGGAGCTGGACAGGGAATTCGGCCCGGGAAGGATCCTGCTTTACGGGGAACCGTGGCGGGCGGAGGATTCTCCCATGGAGCCGGGCACCACTGCCGCACTGAAGGAAAATGCCGGGAAGCTGGAGGACGGGATCGGGATTTTCAGCGACGATACCAGAGATGCCATAAAAGGGCATGTGTTTCAGAGCGAGGTGCCGGGCTTTGTAAACGGAGGTATAGAACTGGAAGAGCAGATTCTCCATGCGGTGACGGGCTGGAGGGACGGGGGAGCCTGCTTTGTCCCTAAGAGCTGCGGCCAGATCGTGAACTATGTGTCTGTCCATGACAATTTTACCCTCTGGGATAAGCTGGTGCTTACCATGCATAAGGAGCTTCGGCAGCATTGCAGGGAAAAGGATTTCACCTGCTGCCATGAGGATGTGCTGGCGGCAAACAAGCTGGCGGCGTTTATCTACTTTACCTGTCAGGGCAATCTGCTCATGCAGGCAGGGGAGGAGTTCGGGCGGACCAAGCTGGGGGACGACAACAGCTATCGTTCCGCGCCAGAGGTCAATATGCTCAGGTGGCGTCAGGTTCATGAGTTCGGGGATCTGGTGGATTATTATAACCTGAATCCGTGAACCTCGTTACAAATTGTTTTCCAAACACCGCATATTTTCGGTGTTTGTTGCTTGTTTTA
>CAXHOW010000002.1:4052-15090 GCA_964018205.1 uncultured Acetatifactor sp.
CATAGGCTTAGGAAAAAGCAATGTCTGGCGCGATGTCTTCCGGCATGTGTATTATGCCTTTGAATATTTTGCCCTCTAACCCGGATGACAACAGGATATCTGTCATTCTCGTCCCTATAGGAACGGGGCTTGTGAATTGATGCCATTTTTATAGAACAATAGGCATTACTACACAAAAATGAGGCATGCCGCCTATGTTTTTACCGGATAATTCCATCCGGTTTTAATTTGAGGTCAAGTTCACGGATTCAGGTATAAGGGATTGATCCGCCTGAGAAAGAAGCTTCCGGGCCTATGCGACAAGACGCCCTCCGCATTCAGACGCATCACACATCAGACAGTCCATAGGGAGGGAGTGGTTTCCTTCCGGGTGGATAACCGCTCCGGCGATGACGGGGAATGGGATGAGCTGTATATTATTTATAATGCTTCCGGTGAGGAATATGTTCAGGAGCTGCGGGAGGGCGGAGCGGGCTGGGAAGTTCTGGCAGATGGCAGGCAGGCGGACTGCCGCAGGCCGGTGACGGAAACAATAGGAAGCATGGTCCGGGTGGAGATAGGGAGCGGGATGCTGCTGGGGAGGCTTCCTTCGTAGGAACCCCGCTTTCCCGGGCCTGATTTCGGGATGTTTCTGTAAAGCTTGGTGTGGGATATATACTCGTGAGCGCATTCAGCTGCCGCTTGTCTGTCCCGCTTTGCGGAAGCGCTCGCTTGTTGTGCATTTGCGTTGGCAGATGTCGTTGGCTGCGAGTATAAACTCGTGAGCGCATTCCTTTGCCGTTCTTTTGTTCTGCATTGCAGAAGCGCTCACTCGTTATACATTTACGTTGGCAAATGTTTCTGGCTGCGAGTATAAATTAAGGAGGGATGAGTATGAAGAGAGCTAGCGGTATTTTGCTTCCGGTGGCGAGTCTGCCGTCGGAGTACGGCATAGGATGTTTTTCGAAAGAGGCATATGATTTTATTGACAGATTGAGGGAAGCGGGACAGAGCTACTGGCAGATACTGCCCCTTTCCCCTACCAGCTACGGGGATTCCCCCTACCAGTCCTTTTCCTCCTTTGCGGGGAATCCTTACTTTATCGATCTGGACACATTGATAGAGGAGGGAGTACTTACCAGACAGGAGTGCGATGCCTGTGATTTCGGGGACGATCCGGCGCGCACAGACTATGGAAAGATATACAAGGAGCGCTTTGACCTGCTGCGGCTGGCCTATGGGCGCAGCGATATTTCCCATAATCCGGAGTTTCTGCGCTTCGTGCAGGAGAATGCCTGCTGGCTGGAGGATTATGCCCTTTTCATGGCCGTGAAGCTGCGGTTTGAGGGCGCTGCATGGTGTGAGTGGGCAGAGGATATCAGGAAACGCTGGTCCTATTCCATGGATTATTATAGGAAGGAATGTTATTTTGACATTGAATTTTATAAATACATCCAGTATCAGTTCCATGTACAGTGGAAGCGTCTGAAAGCCTATGCCAACAAAAACGGCATCGAGATCATCGGCGACATTCCTATCTATGTGGCCTTCGATTCGGCGGATGCGTGGGCCCATCCCGAGATGTTCCAGTTTAATGACCAGTATCTGCCCACTGCAGTGGCGGGATGCCCGCCGGATGCGTTTGCGGAGACGGGGCAGCTCTGGGGCAATCCTCTGTACAAATGGGACTATCACAGGCAGACCGGCTATCAGTGGTGGTGCCAGAGACTGGATCACTGCTTTAAGCTGTATGACGTGGTGCGCATCGACCATTTCCGGGGCTTCGATGAGTATTACAGCATTCCTTACGGGGCGGAGACGGCGATAGGAGGCCATTGGGAGAAGGGACCCGGGATGGATCTGTTCCGGGCGCTGAACAGCAGGCTGGGCGAGAAGCAGATCATTGCGGAGGATCTGGGTTTCCTGACCCCTTCCGTGATGAAGCTTTTGAAGGACAGCGGATATCCGGGCATGAAAGTGCTGGAGTTTGCCTTTGATCCCAGAGAAGCCACGGATTATCTGCCCCACAGCTATGACAAGAACTGTGTCGTATACACAGGCACCCATGATAATGAGACGCTGGTGCAGTGGTATAAGGGGCTGGACGAGGAAAGCAGGGCCTTTGCTGCGGAATACATGGATAATGCCCATAGGCCTGACGAGGAGAAGTACTGGGATTTCATACGTCTGGCCATGATGAGCACTGCTAATACCTGCGTGGTGCCTCTGCAGGATTATCTGGGGCTGGACGCGGATGCCAGGATCAACAAGCCCTCCACTCTGGGCGGCAACTGGGAGTGGCGCATGAGCAGGGATATGTTCACCGATGAGGCGGTGGAAAAGATATACAGGCTCACAAAGCTCTCCTGCAGGCTCTCCGAGGAAAAGGCGAGAGAGGAGCAGCAGAAGCTGGAGGAGCGCAGGCGGCTGGAGGCTGAGGAGCTGGAGGAGCGCAGGCGGCTGGAGGCTGAGAGGAAGCTGAAAGAGCGCAAACATCCGGAGGCTGAGGAGCCGGAGGAGCGTAAGCAGCTGAAGGAGGAGCAGAGCTGCCCGGAAAAGTAAAAGAAGCAGGAGAATGGCTGCTGTTTTGAGAGCCATGGGCCGGAGGCTGAGCAGGCCTGCGGGTCGGCGGCTGCCTGAGGATGAAAGAAGCTGAGAAATGAGGATTCTGTCAGGGGAACATAAAACCTGAGAAACGAGGATTCAGCCGGATAGCATAAAAAGCAAGGAGTACTGCCATGAACTTCATATATGGAAAACAAGACTGGAAGACCTTTGAGCGGGGCGAGGAAAGCTGTTTTCTGATGACCAATGGTCTGGGGGGATTTTCCTCCCTGACCATGATAGGTTCCTGCGGGAGAAACGACCATGCGGTGCTGATGGCATGTGTGCATTCATCAGGGCAATGGTCCTCACTATCTCTACGCCCTTCACCAAGTAAGTCCACCGGGGATAGTCCTCGTAGGCAAAGCTCGTCTGGCTGAGCCATCCGTCCTCCCTGCCCTCATGGTCTATGTAATCCTGACTCGAAATATGTGTTTTTACGTCTCCTATCCGCAGCACTTCCTCCAGCCTGTGGATCATGTTATAGCGGTGGTGCTTTCCACAGAAAACGGGGAGCCGGATCTGTCAAAGGTCTTTTGGGCGCTGTATGAGAGCAAGGGCGTGGGCTGCGATGCCCGGCTGGCAAAGCTGACCGCCGTCACATTCCGGGCGATTTCCAGAGAATATCTGCGCATCTACGACGGAGTGGAGGAGCTTCTGGGGGAGCTGCGGGAGCGGGGGAGGGGCATCTATCTGCTGTCCAACGCCCAGACGGACTTCACCAGACCGGAGATCGAGATGCTGGGGCTCACATCATACTTTGACGGCATCTTTATCTCCTCCGAGGAGGGCTGCAGGAAGCCCTCCCCTATCTTTTTCAAAAGGCTGCTGGAGCGGTTCGGGCTGGATCCGGCGGAGTGCGTCATGATAGGCAACGACGAGGAGGCGGATATCGCCGGGGCGAATCAGGCGGGCATAGACTCCTTGTATATTCATACGGCAATCTCCCCGAAGGAGTTCGGAAAGGTGGAAGCCACGTACCGGGTTATGGACGGGGATTTCAGGAAAATCAGGGAGCTGGTGCTGAGAGGGTGACGGATCTGTGGGGAGACGGCCCGGAAAGAATCAGAAAGCCGGATGATATGTCTATAGGGCAGGCATAGGAACGGAAGAGTGAAATGTGACAGATATTTTAACGGATTTGGAGGAAAGCGAAGAATATGGCGGCAAGACTTGGCAGATTGATAAAATATGAGCAGAAGGGACAGCTGGTGGAGCTGGAGTTTGAAGGGGGCAGGGCACAGGTTCAGGCGGTGACGCCCCGCATTGTGAATGTGTTTTACAGTCCGGAGGGAAAGAGATTTCCTTCCAAGGCCATAGAGGGAGACAAGGCTGCGGCAGCGGACATCCGTGTAGAGGAAAGAGGCGACGGGCTGTGGATTCTGGCGGAAGAGGTATCCATAAGGGTCTGTCATGATTTTTATGTGGATTTCTTTGACCGGACCGGAGCGGAGGTCTGCGTAGACTACCGCGGGGAGAGGAAGCCTCTGGAAAGGGTCAGTTCCAGCCTTCTGGAAAAGGAAGGCCATGCAGCCATGGCAGGCGGGCATCAGTGCAGCGTGGAGATCATAAAGAAGCTGGGAGCTTCGGAGCATTTCTATGGGCTGGGGGACAAGACCGGCTTTCTGGACAAGAGACATTATGACTATGAAATGTGGAATACGGACAATCCGGCGCCTCAGGTTGACTGCTTCAAGGCGCTGTACAAGAGCATTCCCTTTTTCATGGCGCTGACCGACACCCATGTGTACGGCATCTTTTTTGACAATACCTTCAAGAGCTACTTCAATATGGGTCAGGAATCCGAGGATTATTACTGGTTTGGTGCAGACGGCGGCAATCTGGACTATTATTATATTGCGGGAGACTCCATGCCGGAGGTGCTGCAGGGATATACTTATCTGACAGGAACCCATCCCCTGCCCCAGAAATGGACGCTGGGGTATCACCAGTCCAGATGGGGCTATGTGACGCAGGAGGACGTGGAGGGGATCGCCTGCGGAATGCGGGAGAATGACATTCCCTGTGATGTCCTTCACTTCGACATTGACTATATGCAGGACTATAAGGTCTTTACATGGAATCAGGAACGGTATCATGACGATCCTGCAGTTTTCCTGCGCAGGCTTGCGGGGCAGGGCTTTAAAGCGGTGACCATCAATGATCCCGGTGTGAAGCAGCAGGAGGGCTATGCAGTCTATGACGAAGGAGTGGAGAAGGGATATTTTGCCAAGACGCCGGAGGGAGAGGTTTATATCAATGCGGTGTGGCCCGGAGCCGCGGCGTTTCCCGATTTCGGTAATCCGGAGGTCAGACGCTGGTGGGGTAAAAACCAGCAGTTTTTGCTGGAACAGGGTGTGCGGGGCATCTGGAATGATATGAACGAGCCTGCCAGCTTCAACGGCCCTCTGCCGGATGACATCGTGTTTACGGACGGGGACAGGAAGACTACCCACGAGGAGATACATAATGTTTATGGACATTTCATGGCCAAAGCCGCTTATGAGGGACTGAAGGAGCTGGACGGACGCAGGCCTTTCGTCATCACCAGAGCCTGCTATGCCGGCAGCCAGAAGTATGCTACGGCATGGACGGGGGACAACTGCAGCATCTGGGCCCATCTCCAGATGGCGATTCCCCAGCTCTGCAATCTGGGGCTGTCCGGCATGCCTTTCGTAGGCACGGACGTGGGTGGCTTCGGGGTGGACACCACGCCGGAGCTCCTTGCCCGCTGGGTGCAGGTGGGATGCTTCTCTCCGCTGTTCAGGAACCATTCCGCCATCGGCACCAGAAAGCAGGAGCCATGGCAGCTTGGAGGAGAGGTGCTGGACATCTACCGGAAATACGTTAAACTCCGGTATCGGCTGATTCCTTACTTTTACGATCTTTTCTTTGAGGAGGAGCGCACGGGAGCGCCTGTCATGCGCCCGTTGGTGTTCCATTACGAAAAGGATGAGGCGGCCCGGACCTGTAATGACGAATTCCTGCTGGGGAGCCGGATACTGGCGGCTCCGGTGGTGCTGCCGGGGGCAGGCAAGCGCATGGTCTACCTGCCGGAGGGCGTCTGGTATGATTACTGGAGCGGGGAGAAGCTGACAGGGCCGGTGTGGTTTGTGAAGGATGCTCCGCTGGATGTATGTCCTATTTATGTGAAGGCGGGAAGCATCATTCCCGTCATGGAGCCCCAGTCCTATGTGGGAGAGAAGCCCTTGGAGGATCTGGTGCTGGAGGTATATCCCGGTGAGGGCAGCTGTGACCATTATCTGGACAACGGGGAGGACTTTGCCTATCGTGAGGGCAGGTATCATCAGTACCGCTTCACAGTGTCGGAGGACGGCAGGGTAAGCGGCGAGATCATCCACGGCGGCTATGATAAGCCGTATAAGAGGATACTGGTCAGGAGGCCCGGGGAGAAGGAGGCCGGAGAGGAGATTTCGGCTGAATAAGTCTTGCGGTGAAAAAGGGCATATTTTTGGATAGTGTTTTGATCGGCATAAATGCCGCATGGGGGCAGAGCGTCTGTAAAAGGAAGCGGCTGCCCCTTGTTTGCAAGAAGAAAAAGTAATGCTTTTGCCGGTCAGGTTATATGTGTAAAATAATAATTGCGCATCAGTTTAAAGTATGCTACACTATTTCCGGTAACAGATCATTTCAATAATGGATCATATCAATAAGCAGGCCATTCTATTCATTGACGATCTTTGACGGCAAAAGCCGCCATCTGTCATTCTTCTGTTCAGGGATCTCCTGCTTAAAATCACACAAATCAATGTGCTCATAGGGAGCCTGATGCAGTTTGCCTCTGCGGAAAGGAGAGCATGGGAGAACCGAACAATGCACTGAGGGAATACATGACGAAACCGGATAGAATCAGGTCTGTGCTGGAACATTACCTTGGAGAGAAATTGCCTGAAAGCTGGGAGATAGAAGCGGAGGACGGATTTATCCGAGGCTGCTTTCAGGGAGAAAATGGAGGCTGCGGGATATGGGACGTATGTTTAGGAGTCTCTGAACAACAAGTTGTTTTACAAAGGAGTCTTTTTTGGTTATACTGGATATAAGCTGAAAGAACAGCAAGGTAAATCGAAAGGAGACGAGGATTATGTACAGTGCAAACGAAATGAAGCTGCTGGGCAGCAGGATTTCCGCCTGCCGCCAGAACAAGAATATGACGCAGGAGGAGCTGGCACACAGGCTGGGGATCACGCCTCAGGCTCTGAGCAAATGGGAGAGGGGCGTGAGCCTTCCTGATGTTTCTATGCTGGCGGATCTGGTTCGCCTGCTGGAGGTCAGTGCGGATTATCTGCTTGAAACAGAGGCGCAGGGCAGAGGGGCGGGGAACGGCAGCAGGATACAGCAGCTTCAGCAGGAGGTGAAGAATTACATACTAGGTAGTCTTGATTCCGTGGAGCTGCAGTTCGGAGCGAAGGCGGTGCCCCTGTTCACCGACAATAAATTCGTGGATAAGGTACTGGTACTGCGCAGGGAGCTGGCAAGGGATGGGATTCTGCTGCCTATCGTAAGGATCAAGGATAATATACAGATGGATGAGCAGGAGTTCATGATAACGGCTTATCATAATGTGCTGTATTCTGAGAAGCTTGACGTGCTGGATGAGAACACGGTAGATTACATGATCAAGAAGCTGGGGGAATGCGTCCGGCAGAAATACCATGAAATCCTGGATCCGGACATTATCAAAAGCTATGTGGATAATCTGAGGATCAAGTATCCTGCCCTGATAGAGGGAGCGGTTCCCGAAAGGATATCCTATACCCTTCTGGCGGAGGTGGCAAGGCTGGTGGTGGCGCAGGGGGATTCTATCATTTATCTGCCGAAGATGATAGAGGTCATTGACTGTGCGCTCAGAGAAAATCCGGGTCTGTCTGCGCAGGAGCTGGCAGTGCGTATCCGGCAGGTGATCGAGCGGGAGGACAATATAGACGTGGTGCTGGGAAAGAGGAGAGAGCAGCAGGCCTTATGAACCGCGGATATGACAGCATAAAAGCAGCAAAAGACAGTACAGCATCTGCGGGAAGTGTTCTTTTATGCTGCGGGGATTTAGACCGGCAGAAGATCAAATGGTATTTCAGGGGGCGGTTATGCCGCCCCCTGCGTTTTTCTCAATGAAGAGCTGGTACTTTCTGGGCGAGATATGATAATACTGCTTAAAGGCCTTACAGAAGGATGAGCTGTCAGAGAAGTGCAGAATCTCGCTGATGGAGCTGATGGACATATTCTGTGTCAGCATCTCTGCAGCTTTTTCGAAGCGCCGCTGGGTATAATAATCCTTTATCGTGATGCCCATGACCTGAGAAAAAAGCTTGGAGAGATAGCCGTAGCTATAGTCAAACACACTGCTGATGTCGGCAAGGTTCTTGATGCTGGTCAGGTTGGCATCAATGTAGTTGGTGATGGCATAGACCAGAGGATTTGTGTTGTCCTTTTCTATCAAATCTGTGTAGTGCAATCTGGGCAGGTTGCACAAGCAACGGTAGGTGAGGATGATGATCTGCAGGATATAAGACTCGAACATTTCCATAGAAAGAGAATTAGGCGCAGAAATCTCGTCCAAAGCAAGGGTAAAAAGATCATAGATCTTGTATCTGTCAACTGCCAGAGGGTTCTTCATGTTGTCTAGAAAGCAGCGCAGCTTTTCCAGCTTTGAATAGTTATGGTTATCCGTATGAAAAGTAAAGCCAAGACACATATACCGCAGAGGGTTATGCTTGGAGGACTTGATCTGGTGGATATCCGATGAATTGACTACAAAAATCATATTGGGGCTGACGGCATAAGAATTGCCGTTCCGGGAAAATATCCCCTCGCCGGAAACGATATAAGAAATTTCATAACAGAGCTGCTTGTGCGTTTCCACCTCGTAATCCGAGGAGCAGGCCAAATCGCAAATCTGGTATACGTCAAATAAATCCAATGTCAGCGGTGAATCGAAGAATTCAACACTCATATGGTAACGCTTTTTTTGCCTATTTGTAACACTTTCCTGCAGGAGTTCAACATATTCTTCCATACAGATAATTCCTCCCGGAGCCAGAACAAAACAATTACAATATTTTAGTATAAGTAGTATCATCCTTTCTTAAAAACTGTTTTCATTATAATCTATCTCCTCAAAAAAAGCAACAAAAACAAAAATACCCAAAAATGACAATAAAGGCAACCATTTTTCACATTGCTTGTTTGGACGTAAAGGGTTATATATAATATATGGGTGTATATAGGTCAAGTTGCCCAAAAGAATATAGCGATAAGGAGTGTGCGTTATGGAGAAGTGCGAAAAAATTAAAGTAGGCATTGTTGGAGCTGGTAATATTGCCAATTCCGCCCATTTGCCGGCATATCAAAACTGCAGCAATGCGGCGCCTGCAGCTATCTGTGACATCGATTTCGAGCGGGCGAAAAAGACGGCAGAGACATACGGCATAGAGCATGTTTATTCTTCCGTAGAGGAGATGCTCCAGAAGGCTGACATTGAGGCAGTGGACATCTGCACATGGAATAACGGCCATGCACCGGTATGTATCGCGGCAGCTAAGGCAGGGAAACATGTACTGTGTGAGAAGCCTCTTACCATGAATCTTTCCGATGCGCTTGAGATGCAGAAGGCGGTAGATGATGCAGGTGTCATTTTTATGCTGGCTGTGCCTTCCCGCTTTGGATATGAGAATATGTATCTGCGCGATATGTATGAGAGAGGAGAACTGGGAGATGTCTATTATGCAAAAACATCGGCCGTAAGGCGCAGAGGGACTCCTTCCGGGTGGTTCACCGACAAAAAGACCTCTGGAGGCGGCCCTGTCATTGATATCGGAATCCATCGTATTGATGCGGCATGGTACATTATGGGCAACCCCAGACCGGTAAGGGTTTCTGCAAATGTTTTCTCAAAGATCGGCGACTACCAGACCAAGGGCGTGAGCAGGTGGATCGGCACTCCTTGTCCGGACAACCAGTTTGACTGTGAGGATTCCGGAGCAGGCGTGATCCATTTCGAGAACGGCGCGACGATGCTGTTCGAGGCAAGCTGGGCGCTGAATGCCCCGGCTAAGGAGGAGACCCTCATCTGTGGCACCAAGGCAGGCGCGACACTGGAGCCTTTCACGATCTACGGGGAGCGCAATGACTATCTGAGCACGGACAATATTACCGTATTCAGCGGCGAGAAGAGGTTCCTTCTGGAGATCGAGCATTTTGCGGAGTGTGTGCAGAAGGGCATAAAGGAGACCAAGTATCCCATGTCTCAGGCTGTGGACATGCAGAGGATGCTGCAGGCCATCTACGATTCCGCAGCTACCGGAAAGGAAATCCTCTTATAAAGAAGAGTTTATATATACACAACATTGTATTCAACGCCTGATATTTGTGTCAAAGGGGACAGCAGAGTTCGGCAGGGCAGTGAGCCCGCCGGTGACATCATGGGATCGACACGAAAACAGGCGTTGATTTTATAGATTTTACAGTAGTCCGTAACCGGACAGATAGGAGAGAAATATGAAAAGCTGCATCAGTACTTACAGTTATCAGAGATTATACGCAGACGGGAAATTCACCCGTTTCGATGCCATCGACAAGACCAAGGAGCTGGGCTGTGACGGCGTGGAGTTTGTGCTTGACGATACTACGCCGGACGGCAGTACTCCCAGAGAGCATGCTCTTGCACTGACCCAGCATGCGCGGGAGATGGGGCTGGAGGTGCCCATTTATACTACTGGAGCTAATTTCTTTGTAGCTGACCCTGAGCGTGAGGTGGAACGGGTGTGCAGGCATATCGATATCGCGTCGGAATGCGGTATCCCTCTGCTGCGCCATGATGTCACATGGACTTACTTTGATGGCTATGAGGGTGTCAGAACCTATAAAAACGTAGTGGAGAAGGTGGCACCATGGATTTCCAAGACTGCGGATTACGCAAGGAGCAAGGGTGTAAAGACCTGCAGCGAGAACCACGGACAGCTGATGCAGGACAGCGAGCGTATGGTGGAGCTGTATACCGCAGTGGACAATACAAACTATGGCTTTCTCTGTGATATAGGCAATTTCGGAGGCGTTGACGAGGACTGTTCCGTTGCCGTATCCCGGCTGCTGGAGCTGATCGTGCATGTTCATGCAAAGGATGTGTTCATCCGTCCGGGTATGTATTATGATCCGGGCCGCGGGTTCAACCGCTCCAGAGGCGGCAATTACCGCAGGGCAACCATATTCGGCCATGGGGACGTGCCTACCTTCCAGATTCTTTCTGCCATCAAAAATTCCGGCTATGACGGATATGTATCTCTGGAGTTCGAGGGGATGGAGCCCGTGCTGGAGGGCGTTGCCATCGGCACGGAGAACATACAGAGGATGATAGCGGATCTGGAGAGAAGTTAAAGGGAATTGATTGGATGGATGCGGAACTGGAATAAACAGCATCCATGCAATCAATGCCCGGAAGGAT
>CAXHOW010000002.1:15190-179665 GCA_964018205.1 uncultured Acetatifactor sp.
TTGCGGACGCGCGAACTTGCGGCCGGAAATCCTTCCATGGAGAGGGAATTGATTGGATGGATGCGGAACTGGAATAAACAGCATCCATGCAATCAATGCCCGGAAGGATTTGCGGACGCGCGAACTTGCGGCCGGAAATCCTTCCATGGAGAGGGAATTGATTGGATGGATGCGGAACTGGAATAAGGAAGATAAAAAATGATCATAAAGAATGGTTTAGTGCTTAAGGGGGAGAACAACTGCTTCGAACCCACGGACATATGCATATCGGAAGGCAAAATTGTTTCTTTTGGCAATGCGGCAGATACGTTGAAAACTTCCGAGGATTTCGACGCAGAAGGTCTATATGTGATACCGGGTTTCATCGACACGCACGATCATGGGTGTGTAGGCGTGGAATTTGCGGCTGAGGACGAAGCCTTTGAAAAAGCCCGGGTATGGCTTGCGGAACAGGGTATCACGGGAGTAGCGCCCACGGTGCGCGCTATGCCTATGGAACTTACCATAGCCGCAGAGAAAAACATTCTCAGAGAGGCAGGCAAGGCGTCCGGGGGAGCAAAGATTCTGGGAATTCATCTGGAGGGACCCTTTGTCTCTCACAGCCGCAGCGGCGCCATGTGCCCGCCGGACATAGTCTGTGAGTCCGAGGCGCTGCGGAGGATGGCGGAGGAAGCCTGCGGGATGTTAAAAATCATGACACTGTCACCGGAGCGGGAGAATGCCATCGAGGTGATAAAAGCAGCAGAAGAGCTGGGCGTGAAGATATCGCTGGGCCACAGCGATGCCACCTATGAGACAGCGAAAGCCGCAATAGAAGCGGGAGCTTCAAGAGCCACCCATATTTTTAATGCAATGCGTCCTCTGAGCCACCGGGAGACTGGCATACTGGGAGCAGTACTTACTGATGACAGGGTGACTTGTGAAATGATCTGTGACTTTGTGCATCTGGATGAGGCTGTGATGCGCATGGTGTACCGGCTGAAAGGTGCCCAAAAGATTGCCATCATCAGCGACTCGGGCTATATGACCGGCCTTGGGGACGGAGAGTACCGGATAGGAGATTATAAGCAGCTCAGAATCGTGAAGGACGGTGTGTGCCGTACTCCTGAAGGGCATATCGCAGGAAGCTGTGTCAGCATGCTTGCCGGAGCAAGGAACCTCTTGCATATGGGCGTTCCTTTGGAGGAGGTATCCTTGATGGGCTCACTGAATCCTGCCAGAGCGCTGGGAGCAGAAGCGTCTGTTGGATCTCTGGCGGAGGG
Source organism: uncultured Acetatifactor sp. (assembly GCA_964018205.1). Taxonomy (GTDB): domain Bacteria; phylum Bacillota; class Clostridia; order Lachnospirales; family Lachnospiraceae; genus Acetatifactor. The sequence goes on from CAXHOW010000002.1 coordinate 16,453, forward strand.
AAAGGCTGCAGACATCGTGGTATGTGACGGAGAGCTGAATATCAAGGCCGTGTTTGTGGACGGAAAGATGGTCTGCGCCTGAGGCATAAGGAAAAGGCTGAGGAAGGCTGTAAGGAGGGCAGGATGGTCTATAGGATCGGAGCAGACATCGGCGGTACCAGCGTGAAGCTGGGTGTAGTGGATGAAGAATTCCATATTGCAGAGAATATGAGGATACCTACGGGAGAGGTATGTACTGCCGACGGAATCATCGAGAGTATTATCCGCGCCTGCAGACAGCTTATGGACAAGTATCCCGTCGCATCGGTGGGGATTGGGTCTGCTGGGCTGGTGAACCCCGAGACCGGATATGTGCTTTCGGCAGGAAACCTTCCTTTTGTGGAGGAGCCTGTGGCCCCCAAGGTATCGGAGGTGCTGGGAATACCGGTGTTTCTGGACAATGATGCCAACTGTGCCCTGATAGGGGAGCATGCTGCCGGTGCCTGCAGGGGCTTTGAGGATGCCCTTATCCTTACAATCGGCACAGGCATCGGGGGCGCGGTCATGATCGGCGGACGCATATACAGAGGGCATAACTATAAGGCTGCGGAATTTGGACATTTTGTGATCAATATGCATGGGAGTGTCTGCAGCTGCGGCCTGCGGGGGTGCTTCGAGATGTACGCTTCGGCCAGTGCGCTGATTGATATGACAAAGAAATGTGTCAGGGCGTTTCCCGGAAGTCTGCTGGCGAAGGAAGCTGCCGGAGGAGTGGACGGAAGCACTGTTTTCAGGGCAGCGCAGGACGGGTGTGTGGCTGCGGAGGAGCTTTTGAAGGATTACGGCAGGATTCTTGCCGCAGGCATCAACAGTCTGGTGAAAATCTTCCAGCCGGAGGTGACAGTACTGTCAGGCGGCGTGGCGGTGCAGGGGGAATATCTGCTGGGATTCCTGAAGTCTGATCTGATACGGGATGCGGTGGTTCGGACCACGGTGCTGGGCGGCAGCGGAGGGCTGATCGGAGCGGCGCTGCTGGGGACGGCATATGGACAATAAGAGCAGATGCGGATATGTAAAATGATTTGAGAAGACGCATCGTTGCAGCCGCAAATGAGCCTGAGGCGACAGGCCGGCATCGGAGGATACTAAACAGAAACCAAAATAAGCATTATGAATCAAAATGAGGGCCGAAACAAGAATCGGAAGAAGAAGGAGGTATAATGCGATGAATGCACAGGGAAAGAGCGATGGGATTCAGTGGGACGGTCTGGACACCTATCTGAACGCAGACGTGGTAGTCTGTGGAGGCGGCTCCGCAGGAGTGTTCGCTGCGGTGGCAGCGGCAAGGGAAGGAGCCGATGTGCTTTTGGTGGAGAGTCAGGGGGGCTTAGGCGGAAGCGCAGTAGGCGGTCTGGTGATGCCTTACATGACCGTGCGGATACCGGGGGAGCCCAGATGCTCCTATCTCCATAAAGAGCTGGATCGGCGGGTGGAAGAGTACCATAAGGAAAAATATGTGAAGAATTCCTGCGATCCCATTGTTTTCGGGATCATTCAGGAGCAGATGTGCGCGGAGAGCAAAGTAAAGATGCTGTTCCATGCCACCGTCTGCGGAGCGAAGGTGGAGAATCGGCAGATCAGGGCTATAGCCGTAGCCTGCAAGGACGGTATCCGGAAGATAGAGGGCAAGAGATTCATCGACTGCACCGGAGACGCCTCTCTGGCAGTTCTGGCCGGGGCAGGATATGAGCAGGGCCATCCCAAGACCGGCGTGAATCAGCCCATGTCCCTGCGCTATATGGTAGACGGCGTGGACATGGAGGCATTCAAGGACTTCCTTGATACCTATGACGATCCTGCCAGCGCCTATTCCGGCAGAAAAGGAGGGGCCTTGTATGCGGCTGTCTGGAACAAGACCGAGGGCGCTCTGAAGCCTCTGTTCAGGGAGGCTATTGCCAACGGGGATCTGACGGAGCAGGACATGGCCTATTGGCAGATGTTCAAGATACCGGGCAGGGAGAACGGTCTCGCGCTGAACAATCCAGAGTTCTTTGATCTTACGGATGCCACAGACCCGCTGCAGCTGACGGAGGTTCAGCTGAGAGGAAAGGCGTTTATTCTGCGCCAGCTGATGTTCTATAAAAAATATTTCAAGGGTTTTGACGATGCCTATATTTCCAATATAGCGCCTATGGTGGGAATCCGTGAAAGCCGCAGGATACATGCGAAGTATGAGCTGAAGGGAATTGACTTGTTGGGGCAGAAGAAGTTTGCGGGCTGCATCAGCCAGTGTAATTATCCCGTGGATGTGCACGGCGGAGCGGATCTGTTTCAGGACGACCTGCCGGAAGGAGATCCGGAGAAGCCCTGGTATGAGATACCCTATGACTGTCTGGTCTCTGCGGATGTGGACAATCTGCTGGCCGCAGGCCGCTGCGCAGGGGCGGATTTTGTGGCTCAGTCCGGCATCCGCATCCAGATCTGCTGCCACAGCATGGGTGAGGCGGCGGGAATCGCCGCAGCTATGTCTCTTGATAGGGAGGTGCTGCCGGGCCGGCTTGCCGGAGAAGAGGTGCGGGGACGTATGGTGGAGCACGGAGCGGAGTTTATTCCTGTGAGCAATGAGGGAAATGACCATGTTTACATGAATAATTAACGAATGCCGCAAGGGTCAATACCGAGGCGCTGCTGGAGATTGTCAGGCAGGTGGGCAGAGGCGAAGGCAGAATCACAGTAGATGTGGTAAAAGACCGTATAAAGAGTAGGCTTGGAATTCCCCGGCTGCGTCAGGAGAACTGAGTAAGCAGAAGTGCAAGAAAATAACGTAATAAAGCCTCCTATCGCATAATGAGAATGGTGTCACAGACCAGGTTCAAAGATAGGAGGCGTACAAAAGGACAAGAAAAACATTTCCGTTTTGCTTCAAAAGGGCAGAATGGTAGAAAAATGGTGAATATTTAATATCCCAAAAATGCATAAAGCCAAAAATGACAATCATTATGTTGAATTTTCACATTGAAATTCTGGAAAATAAGAGTATAGTATACAATATACATACCAAACCACTACTTGTTCACTGAAACCCGCTGTCAAAATGCTTGCAATAATGCATTTTTCCCACTTTTAATTGGTTAAAATTGTTAATTTGAATCAAGGCTTCTGCCGATGGAGACAGAGGATTATTGAGTATACTCTAAATCTGGAACCAGATAATTGGCAGCTAAAACGAACAGATTTGAAGCATATTTGGATCAGAAATGATCATAACGCAGCGTTATGTTCATATAAAAATCAACAAGGAGGAACTAGTATGAAAAAAGCAATTGCATTGTTACTGACGGCAGCATTGAGCGTAACTGTGCTGGCTGGCTGCGGCGGAGACGATGGTGGTTCTTCGGCGGCTCCCAGCGGCGGCAACAGTCAGGAAAGCACTCCGGCCGGCAATGCCGGAAACGGCTCGGAAAATGGACAGGGGGGGCAGAAGACCCTTGCAGACTATGAGAAGGAGACCAATCTGAGATCTTTCGTCATCAACGCAGGGATCACGGACGAGGAGTTCAACAATGAGGCTATCGCAAAGCTCATCGAGGAGAAGACGGGATATCATATCACCTATGTTCAGGCGCCTTCAGGAGATGACACGGCTAAGAATAACATCTTCATGCTGAAGGAGGATTATCAGATAGTCAATGTCACCAAGGACGAGTTCTACGTTCTGATGATGCAGGGCGCACTGGCTCCCCTGACCGAGTATGTGGATGCATCTGTTAATCTGAAGGATGCTATGGACGAGACAGTATGGGACAGCGCAAGAGGAGCGGACGGCGAAATCTACGGCATTCCTTACATTCAGCCTAAGAACTGCACTGCCAACGGTCTTGCGTACCGTGTAGATTGGCTGAATGATTACAACACAGAGCATCCGGAGGCACAGATTCCTGTTCCTTCCGAAGAAAACGGCTATTCCATGTGTCTGTCTGATTTCACTAAGATGCTGGAGTATTTCAAGGGCAAGGTTGCCGATGGCGGCTATCCTATGGCTGTAAGAAATGGATCGGCCCTGATCAATCCTATTCTTCCTGCTTTTGATTTATATCAGGAATGGGTTGATATCAACGGAAAGCTGACCTATATTGTGGAGCAGCCCGGATTTGAAGATTACGGAAAATTCCTTGACAATCTGTATGATACAGATTTGCTGTACTATGCAAAGACAAGTGCCGATGTCAATGACATCACCATGATGCAGGATGGCAGGACGGGTGTCTGCCTTGCTAACCACTGGGAGGCTCTTAATATTGAAAGAGTAAGCGCGCCGGAAGGTACAGATACGAATACCTATACAGATGACAGATTCGGTTATATGGCGGCGCTGGTGCCTGATGATTGCGCAGGCGATGCCAGCAAGGTAAGGGTGTTCAGCAGCCAGTATGTGGATCAGTATGGCGTAGTGCCTATACACAGCACACCGGAGCAGATTGCAGGCGTGGTTGATTTTGTGGACAAGAAGCTGGACAAGGATCTGTTCCTTGAGCTGACTATCGGTGTTGAAGGAGATACCTTCGAAATAAGGGACGGCGAGTATTATCCTATTCTGGGAGCAGAGCATTTTGACAAGATGACCTATGCTGACAAGTTCATGAATGGAACCAGAATGGAGGATTATTCCAAGTACTGGCTGGCGAGAACCAGAAAGTCCAATGCACAGGACAAGATTTTCTCCACAATCAACTACAATGTGGACAATACCGGTATCAAGAACCCTGTTACCATGATGCCTCCTAATGATACTTATAATGAGTACTGGAGCAAAGTGAGCTCTGAGCTGAATGCAACGCTCACGCTGAATCTTTATGACAAAGCCGGTACCTATGACCATAGTGCTGTGCTGAATACATGGACGACATACAATGGCCCGGAGATTACGGATTCCATCAATGAGTGGTATTCCACATGGTCCAGCAAGGATGATTTTAATACGGTTAAGCCCCGGTAAAATGATCCTGTCAATTTAAAACTTGTGAATGAATGCCCTTCAAGTCCTCTGGTATCTGGTGATTTGGAGGGCATTCTTCTCAGAAGTGAAATCAGTGGCGGATGAAAGGAGGCAGGACTTTGAAGAAAAATAAGTCTGATGTTGTGGCAAAGCCCAGCTTTGGCAAGCAGATGAAGCAGTACGGGAATTTGTTCTGGTTTTATATTCCGGCGATTGTACTGGTCATCATATTTAACTACATCCCGATGGCGGGAATCATTATGGCATTTAAGAAAAATCCTAATCTGCTGGGAAGTTCCAGCGCTATTCAGGGCATTCTGGATGCGGACTGGGTGTGGTTTGACCATTTCAAGAAGATATTCTCGGATCCGGATATTCTTAAGGCACTTAGAAATACCCTTATTATCAGTGTACAAAAGATAGTGATTCTGTTCCCCATCCCTATTGTAATGGCTGTCTGTATTAATGAGATGCGGGGCAAGATCGTAAAGAAATCCCTGCAGGCAGTCATGTATATTCCCCACTTTCTGTCATGGATCACTGTAGCGGGTATTTTCATTACACTGTTAAGCTATGATACCGGTATTGTAAACAACATCATGCAGTTTCTGGGATTTGACAGGATTCCCTTCGTAACGAGTAACGACACCTTTCGGGGAGTGCTGGTAGTGTCGGCGGCATGGGCGTTTCTGGGGTGGAACACCATCGTCTATGTGTCGGCCATCACGGCTCTCGACCGTGACCTTATAGAGGCGGCCAAAATAGACGGCGCGTCAAAATGGCAGCAGATCATCCACGTGACCCTGCCGGGCATCCTGCCCACCATAGCGGTCATGTTCATCCTGAGGGTGGGCGGCATCATGGACGCGGGATTCGATCAGGTTCTGGCTATGTATTCACCGTATATTAAGGAGACGGGGGACATTCTGGGCACCTACACCTACCGTCTGGTGAAGGAAGCGGGTCTGCTGCCCCAGTATGCACTGTCCACGGCAGTGGGACTGTTCAATTCCCTTGTGGGTCTGGTTCTGGTACTGAGCGGTAACTTTATTTCCAGAAAAGTGTTTCAGCGCGGCTTGTGGTAGGAGGGAGGGAGACTATGGCAAGGAAGATAAGCGCTCCTTTGACAAAAGAGGAGAAAAGAAGCAATATGATAAGAAGAATACTCCTGTTCTGCCTGCTGGCTTCCATGGCAATCTTGTTTGTAGAGCTGGTGGACAACAAGTTTACAGTGGACTATCACGGCATAATGGATATAGTCTTTGTCCTGCTCTGGGCGGTTATGACAGCAGAGGCGATTCCCCGTATTTACAAGCATACCGTGAATGAGGGTTTTCTGGATTATTTGAAACATAATAAGGCGGATTTCCTTTGGCTTGTTCTGTTTCCCGTTATCCTGATATGTTCCTTTCTGATGCCCGGAATGGCCGGCTGGCGCTGGCTGGTGGTACTGAAAATGCCCAATATATTCGGCCGGTATAATGACGAAAATGTATTCCAGATATTGGTTAAGACTGCTGCCGTCATCATGATTCTGATTTTTGTGCTTCCGTTCTTTAACCTTGTGGCAGTGTCTATTTCCAGACCGGGGCAGATTGTAAACCTGATACCGAAGAACATAGATTTTGAAGGCTTAAAATATGCCGTCACAGATATGCAGTTCCTCCGTTCCTTTAAGAATTCCTTCTTTGTGACAGCTATGGGAACCATCGGCTCAGTGGTGGTGGTGTCGCTGGCCGCCTATCCTTTGTCCAAGCCTCAGATGCCCCTGAAGAGAACGGTCATGATATTCTTTATGATTGTCATGTATTTCGGCGGCGGCCTGGCGCCCATGATCATACTGATGGATACCTTAGGACTGATGGATACCATCTGGGCCCTGATCATACCCGGCTGGATGTCGGTCTACAATATGCTTCTGATGAAGGGCTTTTTCGAAAGCCTTCCGCCCCAGCTGGAGGAGGCGGCAAAGATCGACGGCGCTACCAATATGTATGTGTTCCGCAAGATCATCATTCCTCTGGCGAAGCCCATGGTTGCCACCATTGCGTTCTTTCAGGTGGTGGGATACTGGAACAGCTATGGTCCGGCTCTGTATTATATCAGCACCAGAAAGGATCTCTATCCGGTTCCCAACTATATCAGGAACTTCATGTCCTTGTCTCCGCAGTCCATGACGGATATGAACCCTACGCTGGCGTTCTACTGGAATAATGTGGAGAAGAGCTACCTGCTGCTGTCCATCGTACCTATCATGTGCTTGTATCCGTTTGTATTTAAGTTCATCAAGGGCGGTATGGCTACCGGAGCAGTGAAGGGCTGATAAGGACTGGTTTTCCTGGTTTTTGGCCTCTCTCAAGGCCGGCTTTAAGGAAATAATGCGGCTCAAAGCAGCCACAATATAATATTATAAGAAAGGAGTAAGAACAAAGATGGAAAAAATGAAAGTGGCGGTCATCGGCTGCGGAACCATCGCAAACAGCCAGCATATTCCCGCTTACATGAAGAACGAAGAGGTGGAGATCAAGTACTTCTGTGACATCATACCGGAGAGGGCTGAGGCCGCGGTGGAGAAATACGGCTGCGGCAAGGCTGTGGTGGATTATAAGGAGGTGCTGGCAGATCCGGAGGTGGAGGCGCTGTCCGTGTGTACCCCTAACCTGATGCACTCCGTTATTGCCATCGATGCCCTGAAGGCAGGCAAGAACGTGCTCTGCGAGAAGCCTGCGGCGAGAGTCTATGAGGAGGCTCTGGCTATGCAGCAGGCTCAGCACGAGACCGGAAAAGTGCTGAATATCGGCGTGGTGAACAGATTCAACGACAAGGTGAACCTGATCCGCAAGTACATTCAGGAGGGAAGGCTGGGCGACATCTATCATGTGTATCTGAGCTTCCGCTGCCATAGGAGCATTCCCGGACTGGGAGGAGCGTTTACCACCAAGGCTATCGCAGGGGGCGGAGTGCTGATCGACTGGGGCGTGCATTATCTGGACCTGGTGATGTACTGCTTAAACGATCCCAGACCGCTCACGGTTTCCGGCGAGGTATTCAGCAGGCTGGGCAAGGATATCGAAGGCTATGCGTATAGGGGGATGTGGGCAGGCCCTCCCGTAAAGGACGGCATCTATGACGTGGATGATTCCGTCACTGCGCTGGTTCGTACCGATGGTCCCGTATTCACCGTAAACGGCGCATGGGCCCAGAATATCGATGCAGACGAGGATTTTGTGGACTTCATGGGCGACAAGGGCGGAATCCGCCTGATCTATGGCGGGGACTTCACGCTGTACACCGTGGAGCATGGCTCCTTTGTAAAGTATACTCCGGAGGTGCCGGAGCATAAGAGCACGAATATGTTTGAGAACGAGATCAACTCCTTTATCAGGTGCATCCGTACCGGGGAGAAGCTGCCTTCCCATATTGACACGGCAGTGAAGACTTCCCAGATCATGCAGGCCATCTATGATTCTGCCGAGCAGCATAGGGAGATCGTGCTGGGATAACCGGTATAAAGGGAAGGATGAATAAATTTTTTCGATCGACTAAAAGGATGACTGTCTAAGACGGCGGAGAGGTGTAGAAATGAAAGTTGGATTTATAGACTATTATCTGGATGAGTGGCATGCCAATCATTATCCGAAGATGATCAAAGATGCCGGCAGCGGGGAGCTGGAGGTTGCCTATGCCTACGGCAAGATTCCCAGCCCTGTCACAGGCAAGACCTCGGAGGAGTGGTGCAGAGAGTACGGTGTTGCCCTCTGCGAGACCATAGAGGAGGTAGTGGAGAAGAGCGATGTACTGATCGTGCTGTCCCCGGACAACTGCGAGATGCATGAGGAGCTGACCCGTCTGCCCCTGATGTCGGGCAAGAATACCTATGTGGACAAGACCTTTGCCCCTGACAAAAAGAGCGCGGAAGCCATGTTCCGGCTGGCGGAGGAGCATGGGACTCCCTGCTATTCCACATCCGCTCTGCGTTTCGCGACGGAGTACAGAGCTTATGAGGGCAGGAAGATCCTTGCTATGAATACATGGGGGCCTTATGGTCTGGAGACCTACAGCATTCACCAGCTGGAGCCCATCATGATGCTGATGAAGGGGGAGGCCAAGCGGGTGCTCGCCCTGACGCAGGGGGAATGGGCGAATCTGTTCATAGAATGGGAGGACGGCAGGAATGCTTCCCTGCTGTGCACAGGGGGGGACTGTCCTTCCGTGGCGAACCTCTGTCTGGAAGGAGAATGCAAGTTCCTTTCCATAGAATCCGATTCCTTCGGCGGCTTTATACGGAATATGGTGGAGTTTTTCCATACGGGAGAGATTCCCGTGAGCCATGAGGAGACCATCGCTATCATGGCAGTGCGGGAGGCGGCGCTGAAGGCGGCGCAGCGTCCCGGGATATGGGTTCCCGTTGAGTGATCATTGCTTACGCAAAAGAAATATATGAAAACAATGCAAAACATAAAAACAATGCAAAACAATGCAAAACAATGCAAAACACGAAAAAATGTAATACATGGCAGGGAATAAAAGCGGTTAGGAGGTATCCCATGAAAAGGAAGATAGTATTTGTTCCTTTGGATGACAGACCATGCAATAAATTGTTCCCGCAGTATTTATTCGGAAATGCAGATATAGCATTTACGGTTTTTCAGGAGCTGGGCGAAAAGAAAAGGCCTGCGGAGTATGGCAGAGTGGAGGAATTTCTCCTGAGGGAATGCAGGGATGCCTTCGGGCTGGTGCTTTCCATGGATATGCTGCTGTACGGGGGGCTGCTGCCTTCCAGACTGCACGATATGGAGGAGCAGGAGCTGAAAGAGAGGGCAGAGCTGCTACGCCGGCTGCGGCAGGAGAATCCGGAATTGCTGATCTATGGATTCCAGACCATTATGCGCTGTCCTGCTTATTCCGACAGCTCCGAGGAGCCGGATTACTATGGCATATGCGGCCGTGAGATATACAAGTCAGGAGAGCTTTCCCACAAACAGATGCTGGGACTGCCCTTGGATGAGAATCCAGAGGAGATTCATAAGCGGATTCTGCCGGGGGCGCTGGAGGATTATCTGGCCAGAAGGAAGCGCAATGTAGGCATGGACGAGGAGAGTCTGGCCTATGTGATGGACGGGACACTGGATCTGCTGGTATTTCCTCAGGACGACTGCAGCCTATACGGTTATGCGACTCTGGATCAGCAGAGGGTTCAAAAGAAAGTCAGGGAATGCGGGCTGGAGGATCAGGTGGCGATCTACCCGGGAGCGGACGAGGTGGGCATGACGCTTACAGCCCGGATGCTGAATACCCTGCATGGGAAGCGGCCCAAGGTCTATGTGAAATATGCCTCGGAGGGCGCAAAGAAGATGATTCCCTTATATGAGGGCTCTGCGCTTTCCGGCACGATACAGAAGCATCTGGAGGCGGCAGGCTGTACGCAGACCGAGGAGTGGCGGAAGGCGGATATCGTGCTTGCCATGTCTGCCGCAGGTGTGATGGAGGAGGCGGCACATCAGCCCTCCCGGCGGAAGGAATACGAGGCGGACCGGGATCTGGATGGGTTCACGGATTTCCTGCGGGAGATGATCAAGGCCGGAAAGATCGTTACGCTGGCGGATAATGCCTATGCCAACGGCGGGGATCTGCAGCTGATCCGGATGCTGAACGAGAAGGATCTGCTGATGGCGCTGGACGGTTACGCAGGCTGGAACACATCAGCCAACACTCTGGGAACTGCCATTGCGGAGGGAATTGCCGCTTATTATCAGGGAAAAACTGCTGCGCATAAGAATTTCATGACCGAGCGGTATCTGGAGGATGCGGGGTATTGTTCCGTGGTTCGGAAGAGTATCTCAAAGGCAGCGGAAGCAAGAGGCGTGGAGAGTACCTGCCTGCGTGAAAAGCAGGGCATCTTCAGTCGGCTGGCGGAAGAGGAGCTGCATATTTTTAAAGCCGATTATCTTTCTGCCGTGGCGGACAAGATGAAGATTCTTCATCTGTCTATGCCATGGGAGAGGATGTTTGAGGTGGAGCTGAGGGCGGAGTATCGGGAGTGAGGGAAGGTACACTGCACTCTGTGCCGGATCGCGGAAGGCTTAAGAGCAAGGGCCTTATGGCCATAAGTACCATGAGCGTGGCTTTGCTCATGGCAGGAGATTTTGAAAAGGAGGATTGGGAAAATGAGTCAGTTTAAGATCGGTATCATAGCGGATATGCTGCGGATGCCTTTTGCGGAGAGCATGGAGCAGTGCGCGCGCATGGGAGCGGACGGCGTGCAGATCTATGCGGTTTCGAAGGAGATGCTGTCGGCTTCCGAGGAGGAATTGAAGAAAAAGAGCAAGGTCATCTGTGATAATGGGCTGCAGATTTCGGCTCTCTGCGGCGATCTGGGCGGACATGGCTTCTCGCGTCGGGAAGATAATGCAAAGAAGGTTCCGACATCCAAGCATATCATTGACATGGCCCTTACCATGGGCTGCAATATCGTCACCACCCATATCGGTGTGATCCCGGAGGATACTCAGTGCGAGACCTACCGTATCATGCAGGATGCCTGCGGAGAGCTGGCGGAATATGCGGCAAGCGTGGGAGCCTTTTTTGCCATTGAGACAGGGCCGGAGCCCTCGGATCGTCTGTGCAGATTTCTGGACAGCCTTGGGGGCAGCAAGGGCATGAGCGTGAATCTGGATCCTGCGAACCTTGTGATGGTGGCAGGGGATGATCCGGTGAAGGCGGTGCACAGCTTAAGCAAGTATATCGTGCATACCCATGCCAAGGACGGGATCATGCTGCAGAAGACAGATCCCAAGAATATCTATGATTACTTTGCGGAAGGCGGGGTAGGGGATCTGCGTCTGGGAGATTATTTTCTGGAAGTGCCGCTGGGAGAAGGAAAGGTGGATTTCCCCTCTTATCTTGCGGCTCTGAAGGAGATTGGCTTCGGCGGGTATCTGACCATCGAGCGTGAGGTGGGCGACAATCCGGTGCAGGATATCGGAAAGGCTGTCACCTTCCTGCGGGAACTGATATAGGTATCAGGGAAGCTATGGTCTGATGTACAATAGGAGGAATAGCGGCAGATGCTCCATGATCTGCGGCGGATCTGCGGTCTGAGACGGAAATGCCCCATGCAGGGTGAAAGTGCCTTATATTTGGTGCCGGATATGTTGCATGGGGCTGTTTTGATCTTTCGCAGGTTGATTCCCCGCAGCCTGCTGTGACTCAATGTCATTAAGTTAAGCAAGAGCTGTCATAGGACTTCTTCCATAAATCAGGTATGTATTGGGATGATATGGGGATTTTGCCAGCAATCGGGGGTTTTATGAGTAGATATTTAATATATTTAGGAAGTCTTGGGTATGGCAAACAGACAGATTGTGTATCTGCCTCAGAAAATGATATACTATTAGCGGCAGTTGCGCTTTACACGAAACGGTAGGCGAAACTGGCTGGTACTTGGAACCTCAGCTGACGGGAATAGGTTCTGTCTGGCCTGATCGGTAGTATATAGCGGCTGATCAGGTCATTTACATTGCCAGGCCCCATTTGGTCTGAGAGGAATGCAAAGCATATTTTTATCGCCATGGACAGGTTAACCTGATATTCCCATTTTTCTGTTTTCTTTTCTATGGGAACCTCCATGGTTATGATGGTACAAAAGTTATATAGGGTCATCCGGCAAAGAATCTCGAATTCTATGTACTGCGGAGACTTGGAATGAAAGTTTGCGGTTCCGATCGTATGCTTGAGGTCGCGGAAAGATGTTTCCTGGCCCCAGCGCAGATGGTAAATATGCTTGATCTGTTCCAATGAAAACTCATCCGAGGGGAGATTGGTGATGATGTTCTCATAAACCCCTTCCGCTATCTGGAAACGGACCACACGCAGCCGCATATGGTATTCAGGGCAGCTGTCCGTGATAAAGTCAAAGGGGACTTTTTTGCAAATAAAGCGGTAAAGAGATCCTGATTCGGGGTGCAGCCTTTTCTTTTTGGCATTTGAGCGGGTAAGGATAACGTCCGCCCACTGGTCCATCTGGCCAGGCAGGCTGTTAGCCGCAAGGAGGCGCTTTACGTTGATATCCTTGGCGCGGATGGCGAAGAAGCAGCCTTTCTCAAGCGCGTGGGCGAAGACATTATAGCTGGCGAATCCCCTGTCAGCCACGAAGATCGGGCAGCCGCCATAAGAATAGCGTTCTATCATCCGGCAGAGGGCGGCAAATTCGTTTTTGAGCCTGCCCGGCTGGATGACCACATCCAGATACCTTTTAGAAAGCAGGTCATACAGAGAGACCGTGTGAAGCGAATTAAAGCCCTTGTTTGACCTGCCGCTTGTGGGATGGAAGGTGGAAGGGTCCTGTGGGTTCCTGGCAATGTTAAATTCGCAGCCGTCCGCAGCAATGAGGGAATACCTGCCCATAAGGCCTTTTGGCGGGAAGCGGAGGTTGAACTGGCCGAGGATGTGCCTGAAAGTTTCCGGAAGGAGCTTGGAGCGCTGCTGGATGAAAGCGGAAGCAGTAGGGACTTCATCAGGCAGGAAATAAAAATATTTGAGCAGTTCATGGCTGATGCAGCCGCTTCCCATGGAGAGAAAGAAACGGATTAGCTGTACAAACCCCAGCTTCCGGTCCCGTGTAAAATCCTTTTCGGGGTTTTTAACAAACTGGGCAGTGTTACAGGCCATGGTATCCACGATAGCCCAGAGCGTGGATTTGACCTTTTGAGGGAATGACATATAAGGTACCTCCTTGAAATTGAAATGAAAGTGCTGTCTTCAATTTCAAGGGCCGCTCTCGCTACCTCTAAAAATACAATCAGTAGCGAGAGCGGCCGCACATTTTGGGCTATGTGTCAACCCCTTTTCTGAAATTTATTGGTAAATTTGAGTTAGACCATAAGATGAGATTTTTTCAATCGGCTTAACTTAATGACATTGGCTGTGACTTGTTGCGCATATTAAGCGGTATGGGGATTCCGAGAGTATATAAGAACGAATAGGGAGGAATGTTGCGGTGAGAATAGAACCGGATTATGTAAAGGGCTGGATGGAGTCGCAGTATGCGTCCCATATACAGTATGAATATTGCCAGTCAAAAGCGGAGGGCAAGGATATCGAGAAATATGAGGCTCTTTTCAAGGCAGTGGAGGAGATGCCCCTTGACAGGCATAAGGCGGAGATGGCGGACGTGCTTTTCGACATTGTACTGAATGCGCCGCTGAAAGAGGGGTACGCCTATGAGGAACCCTCGGATCTGGAGGGGATCAGGCGGCTACAGCCCCGGCGGCAGGAAGCGCTACAAGGTACGGATGGCAGGGGGCCGGAGGAAAAGGCGCAGGATGGAAATACGGCGCGGGAAAAGATCCATGGAGCATGGATGGGCCGGATCTGCGGCTGTCTTTTAGGAAAGACCGTGGAGGGGATACGTACCAACGAGCTGACCCCGCTGCTGGAGCAGTCCGGCAATTATCCCATGCACCGATATATTAAAGCAGATGATGTGACCCCATGGATGAGGGAGAATTACAGCTTCTTTAAAGGCAGGGAGCAGTTTTTCTTTGCGGATGAGGTCTCGTATATGCCTTATGACGATGATACCAATTATGTTGTGATGGCACAGAAGCTGATCCAGAAGTACGGCAGGGATTTCACGCCTTATGATGTGTCCCGGGAGTGGCTGCGCCTGCAGCCGGTGACCTCCTATTTCACTGCTGAGGCAGTGGCCTACCGTAACTTCTTCATTGCAATCCAGCCGCCGGACAGCGCCGTGTACCAGAATCCTTTCCGGGAGTGGATCGGCGCCCAGATCAGGGGAGATTACTTCGGATACATTAATCCGGGGAATCCGGAGGCAGCTGCAGAGCTCGCATGGCGGGACGCTTCCATATCCCATGTAAAGAACGGCATCTATGGGGAGATGTTCGTGGCTGCCATGCTTGCCGTGGCTGCCGTGACGGAGGATATGCATGAGATCATCCGGGGCGGCATGGCACAGATTCCCGAAACCTCCCGTCTGTACGAGCATCTGGAGAAGGTGATAGAGTGGCATGACGGCGGGGTAAGCGAAGAGGAATGCTTTGAGCGGATCCATGAGGAATGGGACGAATACACACTCTATGGCTGGTGCCATACGATTTCCAACGCAATGGTGGTGACGGCTTCCCTGCTCTACGGTGAGGGGGATTATGGAAAGAGTATCTGTCTGGCGGTACAGACAGGCTTTGACACGGACTGCAACGGTGCCACGGTGGGATCGGTTCTGGGCATGAGGGGCGGTATTTCGTGCATTTCTAAGGAGTGGACGGAGCCCATACACGGAACTCTCCAGACTACGATTTTCGGTATGGACAAGGTGGCGGTGACGGATCTGGTGGATATAACCATGGGGCATCTGCAGCTGCCTGAAAGGCAAATCTACCGATTTTCATTTACATAGACGCTTATGCGGTTCTGGATGATCTCTGCAGCCTCGCTGACAGCTTTCTGGCCCTGATAGAAGGCTTCCGCTTCCTCAGAGATGATGTCCATGATCTGGTTCCGGCTGCCTCCGGGAGCCAGTGCGGCACCGTCTAACAAGGACAGGATCATGTCCACTTCTTCCTGAGTGGCGGTGTGGTAAGTATAGCTCCAGCCGTTTGAACTGGTGGTTTGGGTGCCGCTGATAATGGGATTACCGTCTTCGTCCAGATAGGGGCTGCCCTGCTCGTCCAGAATATATTCCACTTTCATGGCATCCTCTATCATGGCATCCAGCCTGCGTTTCAGGGTAGGAAAGCCCATCTGGTTTCTGTTGTTTTCCTCTTCCTTCAGGACGCTTTCTATAAAGAGCCATGCCCCTTCCTTTTTGTCCGATTTTGAGGTGATAGCGTACGCATATGCGGTGGTGAGACCGTGTCTGGGGCTGCCGTCCGGTGAGGGATAGCCGATGCAGACGGCTTCCGTGCCGAACATTGCCATGTCCATCTGAATAGAATCAAAGTCGTAGAGAAAGGTGTCTTTCAGGAGAACCTCTCCGTTCTGGATCCTGACGGGGGTGGAAGGACGGTCGGGATCATAGCTTACCTCCTCCGGAAATCTGTCGGCAAACTGCAGGAGATCTTGAAACTGCCTGGAGTCGAAGCTGCATACACCGGTGGACCAGTCGATGAAGGTATCCTGATTATACAGCAGCACATGGCTCAGGATATCTTTTTTATCTGCCCCGTCAAAGAGCTCTGCGCCGGGATTTGCGTCTGCCAGAGCGATCATCTCCTCAAGGGTCCAGCCGGGCTCTGTACCCAGCTGCGCAGAGCTTCCCATGACGGTCTCCAGAAAGAACAGGGAAGGGATGCTGATCAGGACACCGTCGAATGTGTAGGCGTCCAGTATTTCCTCCAGAAAATCATCGGAACCGAGGAAGGTGCTGCTTTCCAGAAAGCTATTCAGGTCTGTGAACACGCCCTTTGCCGCCAGAAGCTCTACGTCCAGTCCGGTCAGCTCGACGATGTCGGGGCAATTGTCCGATGTAATATCGGCATACAGCCTTGTGAGTGCGTCTGACCGTGCGGTGGGGCTGTTGTCGCTGTAATCCATGTATTCCTTGATGGTAATGTGGTACTGGTTCTGTTTTCTGTTGAACTTTACTGCCGCAGGCTGGTAATTGTACCCGCCGGACCAGACGGCAAGGGTGATGTTTTCCTTCTGCGGTACCTGAGCGGTGTCTGTCTTCTTCAGCAGGGCGATCTCGCCGCCTTTTTCAGAATCCTCCATTACTACGATAATACTGCCATCATCGGATTCTCCGAAGTCCAGCACGCTGTTTCCGTTAATGTCACAGTCCAGCCATTCAAAGAGAATCTCCGCATTCTGTTCCTCCAGATCATAGGTATACAGATAGGTGCGGTCCTGCATCAGAAAATCCTCCTGCAGGCCGGGAGCGAAATCATTCCTGCCGGGAAAATCCGTGCAGCAGGATGTGAGGCCTTTATTTTCAAAATCAATCTCCGCCAGAGTGTAGCCGCCGGAGCTGCTGCCCGGTATCTGGTAGCTGATGTATAGCTTATCGTTTCCCGCCTGAAGCAGTGAGCTGATCCAGATGTCCGCGGAGGAATCCGGGGAAACCTGCCCTTTGAGAGTCCCTTCCTCATCATAGAGCCAGACTGTCTGGCTGCCTGCAACGTAGAGTCTGCCCGAGGAGTCTGTTTCCAGAGAGCTTATGTAGGACTGGCTGTCTGAAGCGTCCTGCAGATGATCGGTTATGTCCTGAGAGAACAAGCACTTTCCCTCTGTGTCAAACTTGCATAGGTATGTCCGGGGCTGGGAATCCGCAGGATAGACCATGGCAATGGCATACATGCAGCCATCCGTTCCGAAGGTATACTGGTGGATGCTCATGCTGTACGGATTCTCCGGCCATGACAAGGAAGAGACTGTGGATGTCCGCTCCTTCAGGGAATAGCTGCCCATTTTCTGGGTATAACGCTGAATTTCGTCATCATATTCCATAGAGAGGTAATACAGACAGTCCCCTGAGAGCTTCATGCTGGAATAGTCAATGTATTCTCCCTCAAGCGAGAGGAATTCCGGCACATAGACCCAGCTGTCAGGCTGCTGCGCCGCGGCAGGTTCCGGGTCGGCTCCGCAGGCTGTAAGCAGGAGCGCAGCGACTGTCAGCGCCGCAATAATGCGCAGCATCGTGCTCCGGCCTGATGATCTCTGCGGCAGCGAAATCCGCCGGCGCGGATAAAAACGTGATAATCTCAATGTTTTCCTTTTCATGTGTTTTCCTTTCTGTCTTGGTACTGGTATCGATGTCAAAACATGTTTTTGAAAGACTGCGTATCCTTTCATTTCCCATGAGTCCGGAACTTATTCCCGGCAGCGGGGATATGGATTTGAAGCTGTGGCTGTCAGGCTGTTCAATTGTTTAATCCGTTTTTTGGAGGATTCGTTACAGCATTTGTTACAGAAAATAATATCCGTTTCGATATCTCTTGCGTATTGCCCCCAAAGTATTTATAATAAGAAAACAAAGGTGGAAACGATTTTGTCTAGGGAACCGGCGGAGACAAGCGGCGCTCCGGACGGAGAAAGGAAGGAATATGCCTCCGATTCATGTGATGGTGAAGCCGGCATCCGGGCTGTGCAACCTGCGGTGCAGCTATTGCTTCTATGCGGACGAGATGAAAAACAGGAGCCGGACGGATTATGGCATCATGAGCCTGCAGACGCTGGAAAACGTGGTGAGCCGAGTGCTGGAGTTTGCGGAAAGATCATGCACCATCGCCTTTCAGGGCGGCGAGCCTACGCTGGCCGGTCTGGATTTCTATAGGGAGCTGCTGAGGCTGGAGGAAAAGCACAATATCAGAAAGCTTCCCGTATCCCATGCCCTCCAGACCAACGGATTCCTGCTGGATCAGGAGTGGTGCTCCTTCTTTGCCGAGAACCGTTTCCTGATAGGGCTGTCGGTGGACGGAATCAAGGCCACACATGACGTATACCGGAAGGATGCGGAGGGAAGGGACACTTATTTTCATACATTGGAGGCGGCGGGGATGCTGAGGGCGGCGGGGGCAGATTTTAACGTGCTCACTGTAGTGAATGCCAGAACCGCGCCCAAGATCCGCAGGATCTATGAGAACTACCGCAGGCTGGGCTTTGAATGGCAGCAGTATATCGCTTGCCTGAGTCCTATGGGGGAGGCGGGCCATGAGCAGGAATATTCCCTGAAACCGGAGGTGTACGGGCAGTTTCTCATCGATCTGTTCGAGCTCTGGTATCTGGATCTGCAGAAAGGCCGGCAGCCCTATGTCCGGCAGTTTGAGAATTATGTGGGGATCCTGCTGGGGAGGCAGCCGGAGTCCTGCGAGCAGCGGGGGGGATGCAGCTTTCAGAGCATCGTGGAGGCGGACGGCAGCGTCTATCCCTGCGATTTCTACTGTCTGGACGAATACCGGCTGGGGAATTTCAATGAGGATGATATGCAGACGATCCTGTGCCGTCTGGAGGAGAGCAGGTTCCTGCAGGATTCTATGAACCACACGGCGGCCTGCAGGGAATGTCCATATTTCTTCCTCTGCAGAGGAGGATGCCGGCGGCATAGGGAAGAAGGGAATTCCTTTTCGGGAGGAGGCAGGGAGAATCGGTTCTGTAAGGCGTATAAGATGTTTTTTGATGCTTGTCTGCCAAAGCTTAAGGAGATTGCCGGGCGTGTGTCCGGAAGGTTTTAGACACTTAACAGCGAAATCTTGCGCAAAGAGGCAAAATTTCGGTTCCGGCTTGTCCGGATCAGGGCAGCGCCTGCCAAAGATCCAAGAGGTATGAAAGATGGAATAGATGAAAGCCGGCATAGATGAAGGATGGAATGGAACAAAAACCGGCATGAACAAGAGCGGATGCCAGAGAAGACAATGGAGGAATGCTGCGGGATGGAGGGAAACAACGTGGAAAAAAGTATCATGGAAAAAAACATCATGGAAAAAAACAATGCGGGGAAAAATGATATGGAAAAAAACAGTATGGCAAAAAACAGCACGGTAAGAGAAGAAACGGAACAGGGCTCTGCGAAGAACTATAAGTTCATCATAGAGTATGACGGCAGCCGCTATTTCGGCTGGCAGAATCAGCCGGACAAAAACACTATTCAGGGAAAGCTGGAGAGTGTGCTGAGTATCATGTGCGGGAAGGATGTGGAGGTCATCGGAGCAGGCCGTACCGATGGCGGCGTCCATGCCAAGGCGATGGTGGCGAATGCGTTTCTGGAGACGGAGAGCTCCTGCGAAGAGATCCGTGATTATATGAACCGGTACCTGCCTGAGGACATCGCCGTGAAGGAGGTAAGGGAGGCTGCTCCCAGATTCCATGCCCGCTATAATGCCAAGGGCAAGACCTACTGCTATACCTGCTATGATGGTGACGTGAAGCCGGTCTTTGACAGAAAGTATTATACCCCGCTGGAAGGAAAGCCGGATGTGGAGCTGATGCGTCAGGCGGCGGAGATCCTGAAGGGGGAGCATGATTTTAAGAATTTCTGTACCAATCCCCGGATGAAGAAGTCCACCGTGCGGTGCGTGGACAAAATAGAGATCGTTAGGCACGGGGGATATCTGTATTTTAATATCCACAGTGAGGGCTTCCTCCAGAATATGGTACGGATCATGGTGGGGACGCTTCTGGAGATCGGCTACGGAAGAATGACTACGGAGCAGCTGAAGGAGGTGCTGAACAGCCCCGAGAAGCAGAAGGCCGGACCCACGGCTCCTGCTCAGGGACTGTGCCTCATGGGCGTGGATTATAATTAAAAACACCTGCATTTCTGCCGCCTGCAACTGCCGGTTGACAGATTTCCAAGCGCACTTGCTGGTTGTCAACCGGCATTTCTGCTATTCTTTCTGCAAGGATGTGCGGCAGATGCTGCTGCAGGGCATATGGCTTTTGCACATTCCGGGAAGAGCGAGGTGGGTTTTCGTTTAAGGCAGCCTTGTACGCTGTTTCAAAAAAGCGAAAATGAAGACAGAATGTGCACAGCGGTGCGGAAAGGAAAAGCTGCGAACTGCGGCGGGTAAGGACATGATTTTGGCAGAAAAGGTAATGATGTTAAGGAAGAAAAAGGGATGGTCTCAGGAGGAGCTGGCGGAGAAGCTGAACATTTCGAGGCAGTCCGTATCGAAATGGGAGTCAGGGGCTTCCATCCCGGACATCGACAAGATCATCATGCTGAGCGGGATCTTCGAGGTCAGCACGGATTATTTATTGAAGGATGAGCTGGAGACGGAGGAGACCGCGGCAAGGGAGATCGTATGTGAGGAGTCCGAAGCCAAAAGCGTCTCCGTGGAAGAGGCGGACTGCTTCGTGAAGCTGAGAAGGAAGCTGGCCCTTCCCAAGGCTCTGGGTACGGCGCTGTGCGTCCTTTCCCCCATACCTCTGATTTTGATGGGAGGATTCGCGGAGTATGGACGGCCCGGTATCAGCGAGGATCTGGCAGGAGGTCTGGGGATGACGATCCTGCTGGCTTTAGTGGCTCTGGGCGCGGGCATTCTGGTTTTCAGCGACATGAAGCTGGAGAAGTATGAGTATCTGGAGAAAGAGAACCTGACGCTGCAGTATGGCGTAAGGGGCATTGCGGAAAGGAACCGGGAGGGATTTGCAAAAACCTACGGAATCTTCATGACAGTGGGAACAGTGCTCTGCATTCTGGGGGTGGTGCCTATCATGATGGCCGCAGCTTTTTCCGCATCGGATCTGGTCATCATATACTGTGTGGGACTGCTGCTGGGGCTTCTGGCGGCAGCGGTGTTTCTGTTCATGTGGGCAGGCAGTATCAAGGAGAGCTACGATATGCTGCTTCAGGAGGGGGATTACACGGTGGAAGAGAAGCGGGTAAGGAAGGCCACGTCCTTTTTCCACGGAGCATACTGGTGTCTGGCGACGGCAGTGTTCTTGGCCATGGGGCTGGGCGGCGTCGAATGGAAGATGGCATCGATCCTATGGCCTGTGGCGGCATTGGTGTATGTAGTGGTGTGGTTTGTCTTCAAGGCCATCGTCAGATCCAGAATAGACAGAAAGTAAGGCAGGCTTGCGTCTGCCGGCAGGAAGGAGGGGCTGCACATGGAAGCGGCAGGCTGTCTGCTGATCATGCTCGGAGTCTTTTTCGGGGATATGCGGATCAAGAATCTGGCAGAGAAAAGAGGGGCAGAAAGGGAAGAATCTGGGGCGGCCGGCAGCTCCCGGTGCTCCCTCTTCCACAGGTATATACAAGTGCGCAGGTATCACAATAAGGGTGCAGTGCTGAATCTGGGCCAGAATAAAAGGCATATAGTAGCTGCCTTGTCCGTGGCTATGTGTATCGCAGTGGCGGTTATCTTTATTCTCAGTCTGGGACGCAGAGGCAATCGCCTGCTGCGGGTCGGGCTGGCGCTCCTTCTGGGAGGCGCTTTCAGCAATACCTATGACAGGCTGAAGCGCAAGTATGTGGTGGATTATTTTTCCTTTAATGTGAAATGGGAGCCGTTGAGGAGAGTGGTGTTCAATATTTCGGATTTCTGTATCATGATAGGCGCGCTGCTTGCGGCAATCGGAGCCTGACGGGTCCCGTCAGGCTCTGTGTGCCGAGCATGGCATTGATCTTGCTGGTGAAAGCCCATTCGGCGGCGGGGGAAGTTTATTCCCGCGAGCAATGAGCCAAGTAGGCGTGCTCGCACGCATATTTGGCGAATGCCGCGAGAGTCAATACCCCGCAGCTTGCTGCGATGCAAGATTGATGCCCCGTCAGCTTGCTGCGGGGTAATTGACTTCTTCATGGGTCTGATACCCCGCTGCCTGCAGCGGGATGCTCATTAGGCTGAGGCATAAGCGGCCTATGGATCCCTGCCGGACGCTGTGTCCGGCGATAGGGTCAGCAGGCTATGCGGTGATCACGGTTCCGGCCTTTCCTCTGAGGGCATCCTTGATCCTTGCCATGGAGGTGATCAGTACCCTGCCGGCGGCTGCCTTCTCCAGATAGGTGAGGGCGGCTTCGATCTTCGGCAGCATTGTGCCTGCCTCAAACTGGCCCTGAGCCATGGCTTCCTTTGCCTGAGCCGTATTCAGGGAAAGGAAGGGAGTCTGGCTGGGGGTGCCGAAGTCCTTATACACGTAATCCACGCTTGTGAGGATGATCAGCTCATCGCAATCTAGATCAGCGGCAAGCTTTCCGGCGATAGCGTCCTTTTCTATGACGGCGGATGCGCCCTTCAGGGTGTGCTGCTGTTCGATGACGGGAATCCCGCCGCCTCCGCAGGCGATGACTACCTGATCTGCATCGGCCAGCGCGCGGATGGCCTCGATCTCCACAATGTCGATAGGTCTGGGGGCGGCCACCACCCGGCGGAAGCCCTTGCCGGGATCTTCCTTCACATAATTTCCTTTTTTCAGCTCTGTCTCTGCGTCCTCTCTGGACATATAGCGGCCGATGACCTTGGTAGGCTCATAGAATGCCTCGTCATAAGGGTCTACGGTCACCTGGGTCAGGATAGTGCTGACGGGCTTATAGATGCCTCGTTTCAGCAGCTCGCTCCGCAGGGAATTCTGGATATCATACCCCACATAGCCCTGACTCATGGCAGAGCAGACGCACATGGGGGCGGGGGTGTAATCGGTGTATACCCGCCGCAGTTCGGTCATGGCCTTATGGATCATGCTGACCTGAGGGCTGTTGCTGTGGGTGATGGTAAGCTGGTAATCTGCCTCCACAAGGTCGGCAAGGGCACCGGCGGTTATCTTTACGGCATCCCGCTGGGCGCCGGTGGTGTAGCCCAGGGCATCGTGACCGAGGGATACCACTGCTCTTTTTTTGCTCATATATTTACCTCTCTGTCTCGTAAAATGAAATCTTATGTCCCGATATCAGTTAGAATTTCAGTATACCTTTTTCCCCTCTTAAAATCAATAGGAACTCGGCTTTTTTAGCGTAGGCGGGGTATTTGGCTTTGTTGAGGTATGGCGGAATTTTTGATGATAAAGGGAAAATGAGTGGTTACTATCTGGCAAAAGTGTGGTATACTTTGGGAAATGCAGAAGGGAGAAAGCATTGGAGCATAAGAGGAGGTAACTGTATATATGGAGAAAAAAATACTTTTCCCTCAGCTGGGGAAATTCGTCCACGGCGGGGACTATAATCCCGACCAGTGGCTTGACAGGCCTGATATCTTAGAGGAGGACATACGTCTGATGAAGAAGGCGGGCATCAACAGCGCGACGCTGGGGGTGTTTTCATGGTCGGCCTATGAGCCCGTGGAAGGGGAATACCGTTTTGAATGGATGGAGAAGATCATAGACGATCTTTACCGAAACGGCATCTATACTGTCTTGTCCACCCCGTCGGGGGCACGTCCCGCATGGCTGGATGAAAAATATCCGGAGGCCATGCGCATGGACAGAAGAGGGATGCGCTGCCATCATGGAGGCAGGCATAATCACTGTATGTCTTCCCCCATATATAGAGAGAAGGTTGCAATGATAGATAGGAAGCTGGCAGAGCGTTTCGGCTCCCATCCCGGGGTGGTGATGTACCATATTTCCAATGAATTCTGCGGGGAATGCTTCTGCCCTCACTGCACCAGACGGTTCCGGGAGTATCTGGCGGAAAAATATGATCATGATATCGAAAAGCTGAACGCCGCATGGTGGACCTCCTTCTGGAGCCATCATTACAACAGCTTTGACCAGATCGAGCCTCCTTTTGACAATGGGGAGACCAGCATCATGGGGCTGAATCTGGAATGGAAGAGATTCACCACATGGATCACCGATGACTTCATGAAATCCGAGATAGAGGTTCTGCGCAGCGTGACCCCGGATATCCCGGTCACTGCTAATTTCATGCGTCTGTTCGGAGGGCTTGACTATAGAAAGCTGGCCCGTGACATAGATGTGGTCTCATGGGACAATTATCCGCTTTTCCATAATGATTACGAGACAGTGGGAGAAACTATGGCGGAGACGGCATTCCAGCATGCGGTGATGCGTTCCTTGAAGAGGGACACGCCCTTTATGATGATGGAGAGCGCTCCGGGGCTGGTGAACTGGCATACGGTGAATAAGCTTAAGCGGCCGGGTGTACATAGGCTTGCCTGCCTGCAGGCCATCGCCTGCGGATCCGATTCCGTGCAGTATTTCCAATGGAGGAAGGGGCGGGGCTCTTATGAGCAGTTCCACGGCGCAGTGATGGATCACAATGGGAGAGACGATACAAGGGTGTTTAAAGAGGTGGCGGAGGTAGGAGGACTGCTGGAGAGGATTGCTCCTGCAGCAGGAACTGTCGTCAAGACAAGGGCGGCCCTGCTGTTCGACTGGGATAACCGCTGGGCCATCTGGGATGTGAAGGCCTTTGCGCAGGCCACGAAGAAATACGAGGAGACATGCATCGGCATCTGGAAGGAATTTCTGAAGCTTGGAGTGGACATGGACGTTGTGGGCTCCGACGAGAACCTTGACAGATATGATCTGGTGGTGGCTCCCATGCTGTATATGCTGCAGCCGGGGACGGCGGCAAACCTGAAGGCCTTCGTGGAGCGGGGCGGTCAGCTGCTGGCCACTTATTTCACAGGCTATGTGGATTCGGAGCAGCTCTGCTACCTAGGAGGATTCCCGGGAGACGGGCTGAAGGAGCTGTTCGGCATCGAGAGCGAGGAGGTGGACACCTTCTATCCCAAGGATCAAAATGCCGTGGAGCTGACGGACGGCAGCCGGTGGGAGGTAAGGGATTATGCGGAAATCCTCCGGGTGCAGGATGCTCGGGTATTGGGTGTGTATACGGATGATTTCTACAAGGGAACCGCGGCCCTGACCTGCAGGAGCCAGGGCAGGGGAAAGGCCTACTATGCGGCGGCGAGAGTCCCGGCTCCCCAGATGCGCCCGCTTTTTGAAAGGATGCTTGCGGATGCGGGAATCCCTGCAAGGAAGCTGCCGGATGGCGTGGAATACCATGTAAGGAGCGGGGAGGAAGGAACCTATGCCTTTTACTTTAACTGTACGCCGGAGCCTATGACCATTGATGCGGAGAGAGGGCAGGATTTGGTCACGGGAGGGGAGACAGAAGGGGAGCTGACCCTGTCTGGTTACGGTGTGGCGGTGGTTCGGGTATCTTGAAGCTGCTTCTGCGGTTTTAATCTCTCAGGGGCTGATTCCCCGCAGCTCCGTTGCGCGGCGAACTAACGACAAGCACAGTGAGTCCAGGGCTGATATCCCGCTATAGGCTTGCCGATATATTCCCGCATTCAGCTCTGCTGTGCAGCGGCTGCAATGCCGTCCAGCACATCAAAGTACTCTTCAAATGTCTTGCGGCAGCAGTCAGGGTTGCTGATGCGGATGCCGGGGCTGCGCAGGCCTATGAGAGAGAAACCCATGGCCATGCGATGGTCGTCATAGGTTTCTACCGTGGAGGGCTGGGGAATTCCGGGATAGACGGTGATCCGATCCTGAGATTCCTCACAGCGAATCCCCATCTTGGACAGCTCTGCGGTAATGGCGGCAATGCGGTCGCTCTCCTGAAAACGGATATGCCCTATGCCGGATATGGTGGTGGGGGCATCCGCAAAGGGGGCCAGGGCCGCAAGGGTGATGGCCTGATCAGAGCAGGCGGACATATCAGCATGGATACCCCGGATGCGGCGGTCCGCAGGGGGTTCCACAAGGATGCCTTCCGGGGTGTCCTCGGCCGTGCAGCCTATGCGCTCCAGAATTTTTACGAATGCAACATCTCCCTGAAGAGAATCAAAATGGACATTACGCACCAGAACCGGCAGGTTCAGAAGGGGGCTCATGGCATAAAAATAGCAGGCGGCGGACACATCCGGCTCGATTAGGTAATCCCGGGCCTGATAATGCTGTCCTGCCCTTGTGAGAAAATCGCCGGAGGCGGTCTGCTCTGCGGAAACGCCGAACTGTTCCATCATCTTCAGGGTCATGAGGATATAGGCCATGCCGTGGCTGCCCTGAATATGGGTGGTGAAATCCTGCCCGCACAGGCAGGAGACGATGAGCAGGGCGCTCAGGAACTGGCTGCTGCTGTCGATATTGATGGAAATGCTGTCCTTGCAGAAACCATGCCCCTGAACCGCGAAGGGGAAATGTCCTTTCTGGCTGTCCTGATCGTAGATGATCTCGCAGCCCAGCTCGGTCAGGGAATCCAGCAGAGGAGCCATGGGCCGTCTGCGCATCTGCTCCGAGGCATCCAGATGGTATCTGCCATGGGACAGCCCCAGATAGGCTGTGAGGAAACGGGCAGCGGTTCCGGCGCTGCCTACATATATATCTGTTTCGCTCGACGGCAGGGCGCCGCCCAGACCCCTGACAGTAACAGAACGCTTCTCTTCATCCACATGGGTTTCAAATCCCAGTTTCTGGATACACTGCAGGAAATGCCTGGAATCGTCAGAGAACAAAACGCCCCGCAGGGTGGAGACGCCTTCGGCCAAGGTGGCCAGCAGCAGCGCCCGGTTGGTGATGCTTTTGGAGCCGGGGACGCTTACCGTAAGGGGGGATGGAGCCGTGGATGAGTTATCCGTCAGCGTTTTGTATAAGCAAGGGACGGTATAAATATTTTCTGCATTCATTATAGCTTCTCCGTTTTTATGGTGTATTTTTGTCTTTACTATACGCTTTCTTTTGGACACCTGCAACCGTTTCTTTTTTATGGATGATTCTTTACGATGAGATTTTGGGCACAGCGCAGCAGGAGATCCCGAGAGTGTTTTATAAGACTGGGGCGGTACGGCAAGAAACATGGAATCACGTAGGATAGCGGCTGGGTGTTATATAGAGTTATTTGGAAAAGTCATTTTGAAGAATATGACTTGACAAAACCCTCGATACAAATTAGAATAATTTTAAAATTATTAAATCTATTCTAAAAGCAAAGTAAGTTTCCTTTTAGGCACTTAAACACGAAATTTTGCGCGTTCTGGCAAAATTTTGTTCCGGCTTGCCGGGTTAGGATAGGGGTAAATATGACAAAATATGAGAAAGAGATATACGATATCATCAATGCTTCCAGAGATCATCTGACGGCAGAGCAGCTGTATGGGCGGATGAAGGAAATATATCCTCAGATCGTGCTCGCCACTATATACAACAATGTGAATAAGCTGTGGGAAGCAGGCCTGATATACAAGGTCTCTGTTGAGGGGATGCCTGACCGGTATGACCGTGTCGAGAGACATGACCATCTCGTCTGCAGGAGCTGCGGGAGGCTTATGGACATCAATTTTGATGATATGACGGAAACCCTGCGGGAAAGGCTGGGAGAAGACTTTTTGTATTATGATCTGAAGGTTTTTTGCATCTGTCCGGACTGCAGGAAAGCAGAAGGCATTGCGGCGGACGCAGATCTATAAATTTATCATATCAGGAGGAACCATTATGAACCAAAAGACAATGTATAATCTGACTTATGGGCTGTTTGTTCTCACCTCCGCTTTTGAGGGGAAGGACAGCGGCTGTATCATCAATACGGCCGGTCAGGTGACATCTGAGCCAAATAGGATCAGCATTGCTGTGAACAAGGCTAACTTTACGCAGGAGCTGGTACTAAAAAGCGGGAAATTCAATATCTCCATCCTCAGCGAGCAGGCGGATTTTGATCTTTTCCGTCATTTCGGCTTTCAGTCGGGGCGGGAGGTGGACAAGTTTGCGGGCTTTGAGAACTGCAGACGCAGCGCCAACGGCCTCTACTATATTACTGCGGGGACAAACGGCTATATCAGCGCTTCCGTGGAGCAGAAAATAGATCTGGGGAGCCATACCCTTTTTATCGCTTCCGTAGAGGATATGGAGGTGCTGTCGGATGAGGCATCAGCCACCTATGCATATTACCAGTCCTCCATCAAGCCTAAGCCCGCCCAGCCCGCCGCTTCCGGAAAAACCGTATGGCGCTGCAGGATCTGCGGCCATATCTACGAGGGTGAGGAGCTTCCGGCGGATTATATCTGCCCGCTGTGCAAGCATCCGGCATCGGATTTTGAGAAAGTGACCATATAGAGGTAACTTAAGCAGTATTTGATGGATTTAAGGATTTACCGAATTGAAAAGAATAGACTTTCGGAATTTCAGCAAACGGAATCAGGCATTGGAGTCTGAACGGCATCTGAAAAGTGGGAGAATCGCCCAAAGCAATTTTCGGAAAGCTGTATGGTAAGCGGTCTGGAGATTCCGAGAGGATATGAAAGATAAAACAGGAGGATAAACAAATGAGCGGTAAGTATGCGGGGACGCAGACGGAAAAGAATCTGGAGGCGGCATTTGCGGGGGAGTCTCAGGCAAGAAACAAATATACCTACTTTGCTTCCAAGGCAAAGAAGGAAGGCTTTGAGCAGATTGCAGCGCTGTTCCTCAAGACGGCGGACAATGAGAAAGAGCATGCAAAGATGTGGTTCAAGGAGCTGAATGGTATCGGGGACACGGCGGCGAATCTGAATGCTGCAGCCGAGGGGGAAAACTATGAGTGGACGGATATGTATGAGGGCTTTGCAAAGACCGCCGAGGAAGAGGGCTTTCCTGAGCTGGCTGCAAAGTTCCGCATGGTGGCGGCCATCGAGAAGCACCATGAGGAGCGCTATCGGGCGCTTCTGAAGAATGTGGAGATGGCAGAGGTGTTTGCCAAGAGCGAAGTGAAGGTATGGGAATGCCGCAACTGCGGCCATATCGTGGTGGGAACCAAGGCTCCCGAGGTCTGCCCCGTGTGTGCCCATCCGCAGGCGTATTTTGAGGTGAGCGCAGAGAATTATTGATCGGGATCCGGACAGATCCATGGTAAGATGTTCAGTAGATAAAAAGGTTTCGGGAAAATTTCCGAAGCCTTTTTAAAATGCGTTTTGCTGTACCTGCATAGGTGCTTTGAAGTGTATCAGGTAAAAGTGAAATTTAAGTGATAAGGACTTCAGTGATAAGAAATCGGAAAGTGAAGTTAAATGATTGAAGCTTTTATATATTTGTGGTACAATTTAGATTATTATCGTAATGCTCAGCATCTGTGAACATCTGCAGTGCGATATCGGTGATATAAAGAAAACGTTATGGTGTACTGAGATCTGTAAGGAGAAAGGGATCCCAAGGTGCCATATGTCGGAATTTTAATCTGATATCTGCAAACGATGGTAACAGCATTGACATAGATCTATTACAGAGGTATATTATGAAAATCTCAACCAAAGGACGATATGCGACCCGGGTCATGCTGGATCTCGCACTGAACAGCGGAGGCGAATGCATCAAGGTAAAGGATATTGCCGCCAGACAAGGCATATCGGAAAAGTATCTGGAACAGATCATCGGGGTGCTGAATAAGGCAGGATATGTGAAAAGTGTCCGGGGGGCGCAGGGCGGTTACCGTATGGCGAAGGATCCGAAGGAGTATACCATAGGGATGATCCTGCGCCTGACGGAAGGCTCCATGGCTCCCGTGTCCTGTCTGGAGGAAGGGGCAGAGGAGTGTGAGCGCTGCGATACCTGCGAGACGCTGGAGGTCTGGAGAGCCGTCTATGATGCCGTCAATCAGGTGGTGGACAATATCACCATCGCCGATCTGGTGGACAGAAAGCGGAAGCGGGAAGGCGGATGACGAGATAGTGCCTTCATTCCCGGCATCCGATGTCCGGATCAGATTCAGCGATTTTCAGCTTCCTGATAGATGCAGAGACCGCTGTTAAGGGTCAGCGAATCCAGCAGCTGCCTTCCGCCGGGAACCCAGTGATAAATCTGGATAGTGCCGAGTCCGCCGGCCCCTGCCAGAATCGGCTGCGTTGACTTCCTGCCCTCGGGATCCTCATACTGCAGGCGCAGCATTTCTTCCTTCGTGCAGCTGATGGAAATCTTGGCCACGGCGTGCTTGTTCTGGGCCAAAATATGCCATATGAAGCGTTTGCCGGTTTCTTTTGTCTCCCATTTACAGCGGGTGAACTGGAAATCCTCCCCCATATAGGTCACCTGCAGCATAAGCTTGTGCCGCAGGGGAAACCAGAGGAATCTGGGGCAGAAGCCGTTGAGGGCCAGCACGGAATGACGCAGCTCGCTGCCGGTGCGGGTGCTGGTCATATTCCCGCAGGCAAGCTGGAGCCATGGCTTGTTGAAGCACCGTCCCCAATGCTTGTCCGCGTAACCGTAGCTGGACTCCGGCGTGACTTCATAGGCCACGCCGTCCAGAGTGACGCTGCCGCTGCAGAAGCTGCGGATGCCTTCCCCGTGCCAATAGCTGTCCAGCGTATTCAGGGCCTGAAGAAATCTGCCGCTGAAAATACCGGTATGGCAGGAGACGGCCTTGCGTATCTCCACGTTCCATTCCATCTGTCCGGCATCTGTCATGAAGGAGCGGTGTCTGGCCTCTTCTTGTGTCACCTCCACCATACCGGTAATCCTATCCTCGCTGTAGAGGCAGGCAGTCTCCTGCCCGTCTCTGACCTGCATCACCAGAGGGCTGCCAGTGGTGCGCAGGGCCGCGATAGGATAAAAGGCATGAAGCTGCCTGCCGCCGTTTCCGTTCTTGTCAGGGAAGGCGCCTGCCTTTATCATCACATAAGAGGGACGCATCCCCCGCTTTTTGAAGTAGGGGTGTTGTCCCAGAATGGGATGGTTTGCCCCCAGCTTAGGATTTATAATGAAAAATTCCACAAAAAAAGTGCGGGTCTCTCCGGTCTGTGCCTGCACACCGGAAAAAGAATGCCACCAGCGCATATAACCTTTTCTTGCCAGATGGCCCCGCAGCATATATGAGTTCCTCTTCAAATCAGACTGATTCATGGTCTGCCTTTCTGTTTATGTGAGAGGTGTCATGTGGAGCGTGAGCTTGTACATGACAATCCTTTGTGCGTCAGCTGTCATAAGAATCTATAGGTTCAATACAAAACAATCTCTGCAGCTTCATAGGAACATATCTCTGTGTATTCATTTTAAAGTCAGATACCGACATATAGCACATCATATTCTTCTGCGGGGTATTTGACTTTGTCAATCGGTACAATATTTTGTAGTAGATAAAGATATTATAACACTATATGTAGAAAATGACAAGAGAGTCATTGGATTTTAAAACAATAAAATAAAGCATCAAAATAAAAAGCATAGAAATTAGGATTGAATCAAAACGGGCTGTGGGATATAATGGAGGGCAGCAGAAAACGGTTCCGCCGAAAATCTTGTGCAGCCGAAGAAGGCGGATGCAAAAACTGCGGTGCTGGGCCGCAGGATATGCAGAGGAGGCAGAATGAAAAAGGAGAATTACAGTACTCCCTTAGACCTGAAGAATATCAGGATCACGGATGCTTTTTGGGAGCGGGAACAGGAGCTGGTGCGCAGGGAGGTGATCCCCTATCAGTGGGATGCGCTGAACGATGCGGTGCCGGGTGCGGCGCCCAGCTATTGTATGCGGAATTTCCGGGTGGCGGGCCGCATGATGAAAGAAAAGAGGGAACAAGGAAGCGCTTTTACGGCGCCGTCCTACACCTTCCGGGGCTTCGAGGCCCTGCCGGAGGATCCTCGTAATCCGGAACCGGACAAATTCTATGGCTTTGTGTTTCAGGACAGTGATTTTGCGAAGTGGATCGAGGCGGTAGGGTATTCCCTGATCAATCATCCGGATGCGGAGCTGGAGAGGATCGCAGACGGAGCCATTGACATCGTGTGCGCCGCTCAGGCGGAGAACGGCTACTTGGACACATATTATATCATCAACGGCATGGACCGGATTTTTACAAATCTCCGGGATCACCATGAGCTGTACTGCTTCGGCCATCTGGCGGAAGGGGCGATATCCTATTATCAGGCCACCGGCAAGGATAAGCTGCTGAAGGCGGCGGAAAGGTATGCGGATTTTATAAGCAGCCAGTTCGGGCCCGAGGAGGGAAAGCGGAAGGGATATCCCGGCCATGAGATTGCGGAGATGGCTCTGGCCAGACTGTATGAGCTGACGGGAGAGCGGAGATATCTGGAGCTTGCAGGCTTTTTTCTGGATATGCGGGGCACCAGACCCTATTATTTTGATCTGGAGGAGAAGGAGAGGGCGGAGCATGAAGGCAGGCCCTATAAGGAGCCCGATGAAGCCCCCCGTTTCCGGTACCATCAAGCCCATATGCCGGTGCGGCAGCAGTCGGAGGCAGTGGGGCATGCGGTCAGGGCAGTGTATCTTTACAGCGGCATGGCGGACGCTGCCAGACTCACCGGTGACGAGGAGATGTTTGCGGCCTGCGAGAGGCTTTGGGGCAGCATCACAAAGGAAAAGCTGTATATAACCGGAGGTATCGGCGGCACCCATGTGGGGGAGGCATTTTCATTTTCTTATGATCTGCCCAACGATACAGCTTATTCTGAGACCTGTGCCGCCATCGGCCTTACTTTTTTTGCAAGGAGGATGCTGCAGATTCAGGCGGAGAGCCGCTACGGCGACGTAATGGAGCAGGCACTTTATAATACGGTGCTGGCAGGCATGGCGCTGGACGGCAAGAGCTTTTTCTATGTGAATCCGCTGGAGGTGTATCCGGAAGGGTGCAGGCAGGACGAGCGGAAACGCCATGTGCAGCCGGTGCGTCAGAAATGGTTCGGCTGCGCTTGCTGCCCGCCTAATATCGCCAGAGTCGTCAGCTCTCTGGGGGCATATGTATATACCCGGAATGAGGATACGCTGTACACCCATCTGTATGTGGGCAGCCATATCAGCGCAGGCTTAAACGGCAGGACGCTGGAAATGGAACTGGAGAGCGGCTTCCCTTGGGAAGGGAAGGTGAGGGCTGTGCTCCGCATACCTGATCGGGGGGATGCTGCAGGAGACGCGGTGCCGTCCGGCGAGGCTGCGGCGAAGAGCAGCTGTTCCGGCAGACTGGCGTTCCGGGTTCCCGGATGGTGCAGGACTGCGGAGGCGGAAGTCCGCAGAAGGCGGAAGGCAGAGACAGATGAGCCGGCTTATGAGACCTTGGTAAACAGCCATATGGCAAGACATGGCAGAGACATACAGATTGTGTCGGCCGGAGTCACAGCAGAGGAAATATCAGATATTGCTTTGGATCGAGAACGGCAGTCTGTGTCTGTCCCTGCTGATCATATGGAGCTGTACTTGGAGAAGGGGTATCTGTACCTGACGGGGGACTGGCAGGACGGCGATGAGATCCGGCTGGATTTTCCTATGGAGATCCGCTGTGTCAGCGCCAATACGAAGGTGCGGGAGGATATAGGCAGGGTGGCGTTTGCCAGAGGGCCTTTGTGCTACTGTATGGAGGAGGCCGACAATGGGAAAGGGCTGTGGCTGCTGAGGGTGGACAAAGAGAAGCTCTGGCAGGCAGACGGAGCCGGTCAGGCGGGAGGCGCTCAGGCAAAAGATCCCGTCCGAACAGATGAAAGGGATACGCTACAGGCGCAGAATGAGACGGATGCCGCAGACGGCCGCCGGGAAAAGGGGAATCTGAAAGGCGCTGCCGTGGAGACCAGCACGGAGCTGGGCCATGAAATGCGTATTCTGAAAATCCCCGGCCTGCGGCAGGAGGCTTCCGGTTCCAAGGAAGAGCTTTATGGGGAATTCAGAACTGCCCGGGAAAAAGAGGCCACACTCACATTTGTGCCCTATTACGCATGGAACAACCGGGGAGAAGGGGAGATGAGCGTCTGGGTGAGGCTTTGACAGTGTGCTGCAATTGATCATGGCTGCCGGGGACAGAGAACGGCAAATGAATGCGCTCACGAGTATTGCAAAAACTACGGATAGGAATTATAGAAAGGAATCAATCATAATGAAGACACAGAATGAACTGAGGACGCTGCTGCGTTCCATAGACCATAAAGGCTATCCGGCCTATAAATCTCTGGCAGGGGCATGGAAATTTGACCGTTATACGCTGGTTATAGACCATGTACAGGGAGATCCCTTTGCATCTCCCTCCAGCCTGCATGTGGAGGTTCCCCATGCGCTGGCGAAATTTCCTCCTGCATATTATAAGGAAGGCCATACCCGCATCGCATTGGAGGATCTGCTGGTACGGCAGGTATCCAAACAGTTTGAGCAGTATAATTTCAAGGCCAAGGGCTCGGGGAAGAGCGGCCTGCTCTCTATTAGCCGCTGTGGTCAGGCGGTGCTGGAGCGCAGCGCCTGCCATATCGGGCCGGAAGGGGTAGCAGTGCGTTTCCACGTAGGATTTCCTGCTTTCGGCCGTACCATTAACGCAGGTGAGCTGGACAAGATATTGTTCGATTTTCTTCCCCGATGCATAGAGAACAGTCTGTTTTATCCCAGACTGGATGCCCGGAAGGTAGAAAGCACGTTTTTTCTTGCGGAGGATCAGGAGGCTGTGCGCCGCATCCTGAAGGAGGAGAAGCTGGTGGCTTTTGTGGCCAACGATTCTGTGCTGCCCAGAAAGAGCGGCGTATCGGATCTGCCTCTTGCAGGCAGCGTCCCCTTCGTATCGCCAAAGACCATGGAGAGGACGTTTCGGCTGCCTCATCGGGGAGAGATCAGCGGCATGGCTATCCCCGAAGGGATCACTCTCATCGTGGGAGGGGGCTATCATGGAAAGTCCACTCTGCTGGAGGCCATACAGACGGGTGTCTATAATCATATCGAGGGAGACGGGCGGGAGTTTGTCATAACCGATGACACGGCGCTGAAGCTGCGGGCGGAGGACGGAAGGTCCATCCGGAACGTGGATATCTCCCTCTTTATCAATGATCTGCCCAACAAAAAGGATACTAAGACATTTTCCACCGAGGATGCCAGCGGCAGTACCTCTCAGGCGGCAGGAGTCATAGAGGGAATCGAGGCAGGCACCCGGCTTTTCCTCATCGACGAGGATACTTCAGCCACCAATTTCATGGTACGGGACGAGTTCATGCAGCAGGTCATCAGCCGGGATAAGGAGCCCATCACCCCGTTTCTGGAGCGGGCGGTGGATCTCTATGCAAAGGCAGGGATATCTACGATCCTGGTAGCAGGCAGCTCTGGGGCATTCTTCTATATTGCAGACCACATTCTGATGATGGACTGTTATCGTCCGGTGGATATTACCGATAGGGTGAAGGAGCTGTGCGGCGGACATCCCGAGCCCAGAACGCAGGCACCGGGCTTTGCCGTTCCGGAGTTTGCGAGGACACTTCCTCCCTTCCGTGGGGGAAGGCATTCAGGAGGCCGAGGCGGAAGAGGGGGCGGAGACAGCCGCTACGAGCATATGAAGACCAAGTCCTTTGGACTGGAATCCTTCTCTCTGGACAAGGAGGAGGTCAACGTGAGGTATCTGGAGCAACTGATCGACTCCGAGCAGGTGACTGCGCTGGCGCATCTGATGCGGTACGGACTGGAGCAGGTAATGGACGGAAAGAAAACCGTCCGACAGGTGATCGGGACGATCTGGAACGCATGGGAAAAGGAAGGATGGAAGCCCTTCTGCGGATCCTTCATCCCCTGCGGTCTGGCGAAGCCCCGGATTCAGGAGCTGTATGCGTGCTTTGACCGTTTCCGGGGATGAGACAGCAGAAGATAACAAAAAGCCCCGCCATGGGATAGAGGTCGGTGTATATGCGGCTTGTGTCCATAGATAGGCGGGGCCTTTATGCGGCGCTCCGCTTTCTGGCACCGCAGGCCTTTTCATATTCCTTTAATTTTTTCTTTGCCTCGTCATTAAGATTCTTGGGAACCTGAATCTGTATAGTCACATACTGATCGCCATGTACTTTAGGGTCTTTCATGGAGACTATCCCCTTGCCCTTCAGACGGATTTTGGCACCGGACTGAGTTCCCTCCGCTATTCTGCAGAGAACCTTGCCGTAGAGAGTGTCCACCATAGTCTCTCCGCCGAAAACGGCTACCGTAAAGGGAATATTGGCGGTGGTGTACACATCCATGCCCTGCCGCAGGAAACCGGGCTTGGTTCCTACAGTTACCTTCAGCAATAGGTCTCCCGGCCTGCCGTAGCTGTCAGGTACTCCCTTCCCCTGCAGCCGGATGCTGGTACCGGTGTCGATGCCTGCCGGAATGTGGACCTTCAGAGAGGGGCCGGGTTTTGCGGAGCCGTCTGCACTGCCCAGATTTATGATCTTGTCACATCCTGAAACGGCTTCGTCAAAGCTGATGGCTATGTCTGCCTGCAGATCCCGACCGCCCTGACGACGACTGTCCCTGCTGTAGCTGCTATGGAATGCGTTTCCGAAGGCATCGTCCCCGAACGCACCATTATCAAATGTACCGTTTCCAAAGCCTCCGCCGAAAAGATTTTTCAGGATATCATCCATATCGCCGCCTTCGAAATGAAATTCCTGATAGGATCCGTCTGGATCTTCATAATAGGCATTGCCATTATGAGAATCCCCGGCATGGGAATATCCGTAGCGGAAGGGGCCGCGGCCTTCCCCTTGCCCATATCCGTATGCACCCGCGTCCACGCCCTGATTGAAAGCTGTATGCCCGAATCGGTCATACAGCTTTCTCTTTTCGGGGTCGCTGAGTATATTGTAGGCTTCTGTTGCTTCCTTGAAGCGCTCCTCTGCCTGACTGCTGCCGGCGTTTGTGTCGGGATGATATTTTTTGGCAAGCTTACGATATGCTTTTTTAATGGCTCCTTCATCGGCAGTGGGGCTAACGCCGAGTGCCTCGTAATAATCTCTTTTCGCCCCCATATCTTTCCCTCCTTCTGAAATCAGCTCCTATGCCGAATGCGCGGCCGGAAGTCGTTACTTCTTCTGTTGCCGGATAAGCATTATGAGCATTCCTCTGCCAAATGTGCGGCCGGAAGGCATTATCCTCCGGCCGCTGTCCGTATTTGGACATCTGTACGACACAAATATCTTTTTTTCCGAGAGGAGACGGCAGGGAACAATCTGCTTTCGGGTTGGAAATGATTACCCTTCGATAGCGATATGTCTCCTCTGCTCGACCACCTGCTTTTCCTTCTTGGGAAGGCTGAAGGTCAGGATGCCGTTTTCGTATTTCGGATGGATATCCTCCTCCGTGACGGCATCGCCGACATAAAAGCTGCGGCTCATGCTTCCGGCGTAGCGCTCCCGTCTCACATATTTGCCCTCGTCATTCTTTTCGTCCTTGTTAAGACCCTTTGCGGCACTGACTACGAGGTAGCCCTTTTCCAGATGCATCTGGATCTCGTCCTTTTTGAAGCCGGGCAGATCGATGTCGACTACGTATCCATTGTCAGTCTCCTTGACATCTGTTCTCATCATCTGGTTGGTATTCTTTCCGTACAATGCCTTGTCTACGTCCCTGAACGAAGGGAACGCAAAATCCTCCATAAAATTATCAAATAAGCTTTCTCCGAAAATGCTAGGTAACATCATAAGTCATATCTCCTTTCCGTAGTGAAAATTTTTATATAGAACATTGAGGATCGGGGTCCTGCGTCATGTGCCTTTGGACTTCTGTTTCCTTTGTTCTATATGTAATATAACACTCATTATTGGCACTGTCAAGAGATGAGTGCTAACGAATTTATAAACTATTTCTAAAACACAGATAAACTGACAGGGCGGGGGCTTTTTCTGAATGCAGGATGCCCGGTATCTGGATTTGGGACGCCCGATTTCTGGATTCAGGACGCCGACTCTTGAATTTAGGATTCCCCTTTTCTGAATTTTATATAGCGCCGGGGTGAAAGATAGTATATAATGAAATAAAAATTCATAACCATATGATTCAGTGGCGTCTGCCATGAGGAGGGTAAAGCAATGAGATATTTATTTCAGGGAGATTCTATTACGGATGCAGGGCGGACAAGCTATGAAGATCCCCATAGTCTAGGGGGCGGCTATCCTTATCTGCTGCGGGCGGATCTGCAGGCGGTCCGGGACTGTGATGTCATGAACTGCGGCATCAGCGGCAGCAGGGTTGTGGATCTTCTGGCGAGATGGAAAAGGGACTGTCTGAATCTGGAGCCGGATGTGCTGACGATTTTTATAGGCGTCAACGACGTGTGGCATGAGCTGGGAGATAGGAATGGGGTGAATCCCAGAGTCTTCGAGGATGTGTATAGGATTCTCCTGCGGGAAGCCGTTGAGACACTGCCGAATATCCGTATTATTCTCATGGGGACATTTGTCACCCATGGCACGGCCACGGATCCGGAGTGGGAGGTCTTTAACGGAGAGGTGAAGATACGCAGAGACATCACCCAGAAGCTTGCGGAGGAATTTAGGCTGGACTATGTGGATCTGCAGGGGGTGTTCGACAAAGCCCAGAAGAATCTGCCGGCTCCTCACTGGACGGTAGACGGCGTCCATCCCACGGCGGCAGGACATAAGCTGATCGCACAGGCGTGGAAGAAATGCGCAGGGATCCCGGATGTGGACATGGTATAATGTCGGCAGACATTATACCGGCCCGGAGCGAAGCGGAGTGGCCATCCTTGCGGAGCACAATGTCGAAGACATGGTATAATGTCGCCAGACATTATACCGGAGCGAAGCGGAGTGCCATCCCTGCGGAGCGCAATGTCGAAGACATGGTATAAAGTCGCCAGACATATATCAGCTTTGTGCTGCAGGCTCTTTATGATAGACAAGCAGGGACGGCATATACCGATATGCCGTCCAGTGATGTCATCCCAAGCTGTCGGCCTCAGATATTACCCCGAAATAGAGGGAAGGCTGCCCAGATTATTGTTTTCGGAATCGTCAGGCACGGCCTTCAGGTATTCCGTGTCTCCCCGGTGGGCAATGCCTACGCCTTTGATCTCACCGTCCTTCGCCATCCGGACGCCCTCCTCTTTGCTGACAATGGAACCGTCGGAGAGCTGGTAGCCGTTGATCTTGCCGCTCTGTTTCAGCAGTCCTGTAATCTCTTTGGCATCTGATCTGGGCTGAGGAATGTCATCCAGAGTGTTTTTTGCCAGAGCGGATGTAAGATTTGTGCCGTCTGTTTTATTTTTCATGTTCATACCTCTCTTTTTGTATTCTTGTTTATCTTGCCATCCTATAGTTTTCGATAAATGTTTCGCGGAACCCAATGCAGCATAATGGGCACTTATAGTGTTGCCGGAAAGCTCCGCATAAATGCATCCGGCAGAGATTTCGCTTATTTGCCGTCAACATGGAAACCGCCGAAAGCTTTGCCAATGCCGCAGTCTTTATATCTTCTTGACTTTTTTCCCGTAAAGTCATAGACTGAAACAGTAACACGAAAAAACACGCCCTTTGGGGCAGGAGGAAAACAAGAGCTATGGCTAAGCTGTATGTGAATCCCGACGTAAAGAAGGGACATCTGAACCCTGAGCTGCAGGGACATTTCTCGGAGCATCTGGGCAGATGCATCTATGAGGGAATCTATGTGGGGGAGAATGCCGATATCCCCAATGTCAACGGTATGCGTGCCGATGTAGTGGAAGCACTGAAGGAGATCCATGTGCCGGTGCTGAGGTGGCCGGGAGGATGCTTTGCCGATGAATATCACTGGAGGGACGGCATCGGACCTAAGGCAGGACGCAAAAAAATGATCAATACCCACTGGGGCGGCGTAGTGGAGGACAACAGCTTCGGCACCCATGAATTCATGGAGCTGTGCAGGCAGCTGGGATGCAAGACCTATATAAACGGAAATGTGGGAAGCGGCACGGTTCAGGAGATGAGCGAGTGGGTGGAATACATGACTTTTGAGGGTATCTCTCCCATGGCAGACCAGCGCAGAGTGAACGGTCATGACGAACCATGGACGGTTGATTATTTTGGAGTAGGCAATGAGAACTGGGGCTGCGGCGGAAATATGCGGCCGGAGTATTACGGCGATCTCTACCGCAGGTATCAGACCTATGTGCGCACCTACGATTCCAAGAGGCCTATTTATAAGGTGGCCTGTGGCGCCAATGTGGACGATTATCATTGGACGGAGAAGGTGCTTGAGACCACATTCGATCATGGAAATGGCTTTATGAATGGTTTGTCTCTGCATTATTATACAGTGCCCAGTGGAAAGTGGAACAAAAAGGGCTCTGCGCTGGAGTTTGACGAGAAGGAATGGTATCAGACACTGAAGGCTACTCTAAAGATGGAGGAGCTGATCAAGCGGCACGGGGCTATCATGGATCAGTATGATCCTCAAAAGAAAATAGGGATGATCATTGATGAATGGGGCACATGGTACGATGTGGAGCCGGGCACCAATCCCGGTTTCTTGTATCAGCAGAATACCATGAGGGATGCGCTGGTGGCAGGCATCAACCTGAATCTGTTCAATAAGCACTGCGACAGAGTAAAGATGGCCAATATCGCCCAGATGGTCAATGTGCTTCAGGCGGTGATCCTCACGGAGGGGGACAAGATGGTGAAGACCCCTACATGGCATGTGTTCCATATGTACCAGCATCATCAGGACGCAGAGCTGGTGGAGTCCTCTGTGGAGACCAGAGAAGTCGGAATCGAGGAGGGCTTCAAGGTACCTAATCTCACCGAGTCCGTGTCTCGTTCCGGAGACGGCAGGCTCCATGCGACCCTGACAAATCTGTCGCTGGACGAGGCGGAGGAGATGGAATGTGTCTTTGCGGAAAGCAGTATCGGTTCCGTAAAAGGAACTATCCTGACCGGCAGCATGGATGCCCATAATACCTTTGATGTTCCTGACAAGGTGCATACAGAAGAGTTTACTGCTGTTGCTGTTGCAGGTAATAAGGTGAACTTTACACTTCCTCCCTGCAGCGTGCTGCATCTGGAAGTGGAGGCATGATGCTTATTCTGGTGCGCAATGAACTGAGTCGAAGTAGTTGACCTGAGTATAAAGAAGCGTGTCGTATCAAAGCCGATAAATTGGCTTACCGGCAAATGGTTTTGTGAATGCCGTGAAGGCCAAATACCGATGCGGCAGAATCCCGTGCAGCTGTGCGGCAGGATTGATGTCCCGTCAGCTTGCGCATGGGATATGATTTATAAAAAGAAATAGGGCGGGTGTCCGGGGGCTTTTGGGGCGCCCGTCCTTTTGGATTGACGGAAGGTAACAAGATGATGAGAAATTTTCAAATGTTTGAGCGGATGTCCGCCAGGGAAGGCAGAAAGCATAAATCCGGGAGGATTGGATTCACAGCGTTGTTATTGCTGCTGTGCATGATAACTGTCATGGCGTCCTGTGGTCAGAAAGAACAGTCTTCGCCGGAGGAGCAGGGGGAAAAGCAGTCTTCGGCTGCAGGTGAATCAGTTTCGGGAGAACAAGCTTCAGGGGAACAAAACTCTGGACAAGAGTCGTCGGAGGGCCCTGAAGAGTCGTCGGCACCTGCGCCGGAGCCGTCACCGGATCCGGCGGTAACGGTTTATGGAGAACTGAGCAGTCCGGGCAGGTATGCTCCTGCGGAGACCTATTCTGACAGAGGGCTTATAGCGGTGAAGGCGGAAAAAGGTGTATTTGTCAGCTGGAGAAGCTACACATCGGATTCGGATGCCGTCATCTTTATGCTGGAGAGGAACGGTGAAGCTGTGTATTCCGGTTCTCTCACCAATTATCTGGACGAGGCAGGCAGCGCCGGGGACACCTATAGACTGACGGCAAGCGAAGGAATATCTTCGGAGGGCGAGACGGCCACAGCATGGGCGGCAGAATATCAGGAGTTTACGTTGAATGTGCCCGAGTCCCAGATGATGCCGGATGCCAAGGTCACTGACTATACCGCTAATGATATGTCCGTGGGAGATCTGGACGGTGACGGTGAGCTGGAGCTGATTGTAAAATGGTATCCTGACAACGCGCAGGACAATGCCAAGGACGGATATACGGGGACAACCTTTCTGGATGCCTATGATATTGATATAAACACCGGAGAGGCAAAGCTTCTGTGGCGCATCGATCTAGGGCTGAATATCCGTTCCGGCGCCCACTACACACAGTTTCAGGTATGGGATTATGACGGAGACGGCAAGGCAGAGCTGATCTGCAAGACGGCTGACGGCACCACCACCTATGACGGAAATCTGCAGGAGACGGGATATGTGGGCGCTCTCAGCATGGCATCCCTGAATGTGACTAACAGAAGCAATCCCACAGGATATGATTTCCGCCAGCACAGCGGCAGGCTGGGAAGAATCGTCAAAGGGCAGGAGTATCTGACAGTCTTTGACGGCGAGACGGGCATGATCATCGATACTGTGGAATATATTCCGTCCAGAGGGCCCTATGATGAGGCCACGGGAACATGGGACACCAGCAACTGGGGGCTGAAGAACGGTTTGCCGGCCGAGAAGAACGACGGCTATGCAAATCGGGCGGATAGATTCCTTTCTGCCACCGCTTATCTGGACGAGGGATCGGCCTGCGCTGTTTTTGCCAGAGGGTATTATGGCAGGACGGCGATCACCGTCTGGAAGCTCATTGACGGGAAGCTGGAGATGAAATGGGCTTTTGACGCGCCTAACGAGTCCATGTACGCGGCGCAGGGAAATCATGGCTTGTCCGTGAACGACGTGGACGGGGACGGACTGGATGAGATTATCTATGGATCTCTGACTATGGACGACGATGGGACGCCCCTTTATACCACCGGGCTGGGACATGGTGACGCCATGCATGTCAGCGACTGGAACGGTGACGGCAGGCTGGAGGTATTTCAGGTGCATGAGGAGGCTGGAGCGGAATATCATGTGGAGCTGCATGATGCCGAGACAGGCGAGATATTATGGGGCCATTATAATGGTAAGGATACCGGCAGAGGCGTGGCTGCGGACATTGATCCCCGTTATCCGGGAGCGGAAATGTGGTGTGCCGTCACCAATGTGACCTATGACTGTCAGGGGAACATTATCTATGAGGATGCCAAGCCCAGTCAGAATTTTTCTATTTTCTGGGACGGAGATCTTCTGATGGAGCTTTTCGATTATGATTCTGTAGAAGGGAATGTTCCTCAGGTGCAGAAATGGGACTATGAGAATCTCAGGACGGAGGTGCTCCTGCAGGCGGACGGAGCGGCACTGAACAATGGTACAAAGGGGAACGCAGGGCTGGTGGCCGATCTTTACGGCGACTGGAGAGAAGAATTCATCGTCAGGGACAAGGAGGACAGCAGCAAGATCCGCATTTATGCCACCGCTTTTGAGACGGAGTATGTTTTCCCCTGCCTTCTGGAGGATAGGGCTTATAGGGAAGGAGTGGCATGGCAGAACGTTGCCTATAACCAGCCAGCCAACCTGACAGAGCTTCTGAGCATGGATGTGCTCGCAGATTAAAAAGATTTACCCTGACTCACCTTTCCTGAAGGAGAGTCAGGGTAATCTTTTGTATGCGGACAAAAATCTTATTCCTATTCAGTATTGCTTTAACGGAGCTTTTTGGATGAAAGCGATCCGGTCAGTCCGTGCTTTCGTCCGTCTCAGCCGCAACAGCGGAAACCACGCTGGAAACCACCGAAACCACTACTGCAAAAATAATGATCAACAAACCGCCTGCCAAAACAATGAACATGATCTTGTACCTCTCTTTGCCTCTCTGTCGAACTGCCCGGTGTCTATAGGTCACACCGCCTT
Organism: uncultured Acetatifactor sp.; assembly: GCA_964018205.1. Taxonomy (GTDB): domain Bacteria; phylum Bacillota; class Clostridia; order Lachnospirales; family Lachnospiraceae; genus Acetatifactor. Next base: position 60,329 of record CAXHOW010000002.1, read on the forward strand.
TTTCATTATTATAGCACCTTTATTCTGAAATCACAAGATGAAATCGTCCTATCGGATAAAATTCGGGGATATAATTTTGCTGGATATAATTTTAAGCTGAAAATTTAAGCTGAAAATAAAAATTGGGTATTGACATTTCAGCGGGATGGGTGTAAATTAAAAAACACTTAGTATACACGTCGACGGCTAAGTATCTTTTTTTCTAGTTCTTTTATGTATTGTCCCAGAGGCTGGTTCAGCCGGATTATCAAAGTTGTTTTTGTTTGAAAGGTTGTTCGGACAATTGACAATTGAATGAATGCTTGTTGAAGCAGGCATTGCCTATTGCAATAGGCAGGGAGGTATCAACATCAAGGCAGAGAACTGTACTGTAAGGGAGGATTTGCTGCAGGAGCTGGTTGAGGATTATACCGCCGGAAAGCAGCAGTCGCTGATGCAGATGAAGAAAGGGCAGCTTACGAAAGAAGAGTTTCTTGAGGAGGCGGCAAGGCATATAGCCATGTATTATACGCTGACGCCGGATCAGGGAAAGAAGCTTCTGGATGCCTTTGAGAGATACATCTTCGGGTATTCCAGACTGTCGGTGCTGATTGATGACAAGACAGTCTCGGATATCAGAGTGGTAGGCCATGATAATATACGTGTCAAGAGAAAAGGGCGGAGGATGGATGCGGGAATCGCTTTTTCCTCCCCCGAGGAATACCGGCAGTTTATAGACTATATCGCAACAAGGAATCAAGTCAACATTTCCAATCTAAACGCAATTCAGAGATTCACGGACAATGAAAGTCATCCGGATTTTATTCTCAGATTCACGCTGTCCATGCCATTGGTAAATACCTATAATGAGCCGTATCTATGCATTCGGAAGGTTCCCAAGACCTTTCCCCAGATGAAGGAACTGATTGCTCAGGAGATGCTGGACAAGGAGACGGCGGAGCTATTGATCCGCAGGTTCCGGGAGGGCTCCACGCTCATCTGCGGGGGCAATTCCTCCGGGAAAACTACACTGTTGAATGCCCTGAAGGAGACGCTGCCCGATGACATGGCTGTGCTGGTGGCTCAGCAGGCGGACGAGCTTACGACCCGGTTCCACCCGGATATGATGTTTCTTCATTCTCTGGCCGGGGCAGGGGAGAAGCAGGTTGCCTATGGGCTGGAAGAAATCAGTCTGGCAGGTCTGACCATGGATGTGGATTTCTTCATCATCGGAGAAGTCAAGGGAGCAGAGGCGCTGTACCTGCTGAACGCCGCATATACGGGACAGCTTTGTGCGGCCACGATTCATGCGCCGTCGGCTGACAAGGCTCCAGACAAGCTGGTGGATTATGCCATGTATGGCAGCCGGTACTCCCGGGATGAGCTGATGAAGATGATGGATTGCTTTCGGACGCTTGTGTTCATGGAGCGGTATCGTGTGAAAGAAATATTTGAGTGCTGCGGATGGAGTGTAGAGCGCAATGATCTGACCTACAAAAAGATATATGGGAGGGATGAGCTTTGAAGGGAGTATTGTTTTTGGCCCTGCTTTTAGGTTTCTGGTTTCTTTTTTCGGAGATCAGGCTGCTGGAGCATATGAGGGAGCTGTTGAAAAGAACCGTATGGGACATGGACGCAGCCGCAAGGCAGAGGGCTCTGGAGGGCCGGAGGAAGCTGCTGTATTTACAGCAGGAGCATACATGGCTGTATGCGCTGGAAAAAGAGCTCAACTACAGCGGCCTGAAGCTGCATTTTCCGGGGCTGACCGCAGAGTTCTGGATAGCAGGGAGTCTGGCGGCAATGGCGGCGGCTTTTGTGTGCCTGTCGGCATTCGTCAGCTTTCGGGCGGCAGTCGTGGGGAATGTCCTGCTGCTTGCAGGGGAATATCTGGTGCTGCGGTGTCTGCGGACCGCCAATCTGCGGGCAGTCAATGAGCATATGATGAAACTGCTGGATTTTCTAGGAAACTATAGTATTACGGCAGGAGACGTCGCCAGTATATTTCATCAGGTAAGCAGATACATGGAGGAGCCTATAAAAAGCGCGCTGGATTCCTGCTATTATGAGGCGCAGACCACAGGGGACACTACACTGGCGCTGCTGTCCATGGCAGAAAAGATCGAGCATCCTAAATTTAAGGAGCTTGTCCGGAACATGGAAGTCAGCCTGCGCTATTGTGCGGATTTCACTGCGCTGGTATCCGGCAGCAGGAGAAGCCTGAGAGAATATCTTCGTCTCTCACAGGAAAGGAAAGGGATGCTGCGGGAGGCCTTTGTGAATATGGCGCTGCTGCTTGGTATGTCGCTGATCGTACTGTTTGCGGTAGGGAATATGGTGGAGATGTCGGTGCCGCATATGCTGACAGCAACGCTGCCGGGGCGTATCGGGATTGTGGCAGTGGCAGTGATAGTGATTCTGTATATAGGTCAGGTGCAGAAAATGCTTTGATGCCTATGGGATATGGAGACACCTTGAGGTGTCATCAGTGTCACAGAGAAACAAGGGATGTCCGCTGGGGCGGGCGGAGAGGAAAGAGATGGCTGTGATTTATGGTTTGAAGCTGCTGCCGATATTCGCAGGGGGATTGATGTTTGTGCTGGTGCAGGTGCTCTATGGGGAGTATAGGCCCCGCTGGAGGATTCTGACCACTTATCAGGAATTGTCCGGCCTGCTGCGGGAAAAGAGCAGGCAGAGCAGCTGGTATCTGAGAAAGCAGAGGTGGCTGGCACAGAACGGAGGCACCTTTCACTATGGCAGCAGTATGACACCGCTGAAATATCTTGCGGTGAGAATGATTCTTGCGGCGCTGGGGATGGTGGTTCTTGGATCTGTCTCGTGGGAATACGGAGCGGCAGCCTGCATATTTTTGTATTTTGTGCCTACATGGATTCTGGTCTACTTAAACAGTAGAGACAATGAAAAACTCCTGCCGGAGCTGAAGCTTGTCTTTCATGCGCTGGAAATACAGATTCGTGCGGGTGTCTATGTGGTGGACGCACTGGCGGAAATGTACGGAAGTGTTCAGGAAAAACGTCTGAGGAAAGCCTTGCTGGAGCTGGCGGGGGATGTCGTGATCAATGCGGATGCCTATGAGGCGCTTGACAGATTCCAGCAGAAGTTTGACAACCGTTATGTGGATTCGCTCTGTATCATCATACTGCAGGCTCTGGAGTCAGGGCAGGCGGTGGAGCTTCTGAGTGATATCGGGGAGCAGGTCAAGGATATGGAAGAAACCGTGATGAAGCGCAGAAAGAGTGCGCTTGACAGAAGCATTACATTTTATCAGCTGGGAATATTGGCAGTGGTACTGGCAATCGCCCTATATGCTTGTGTGACATATATGTTCGGGGCGGCAGCAGGATTTTAAAGAAAGAGAGGAAAATTATATGGAAAAAATTATGAACAGATGTGGGGCAGTGGTGAGGAATGCATTGTATAAGGTAAAGACAGCGGGCATGAAGACGGAGCCGGGCATAGACGGCATCATCGTGACTGTGGGGCTATGTATCATAGCATTGCTTCTGTGTGTTATCATGAAGGACAGTCTGAAGACCTTCATCGAGACCATTGTCAAATCTATGACCAATGAGGCGCAGGAGATCCTGACGGGAGTGACGCCATGAAAAAAAGGAAAGGAAATGTCGGGGATTTCATGTCTGCCGGTCTTTGTCTGCTGGCTCTGACGGCAGTCATGGTGGCCTATATGGGCAGCGCCAGACTGATTCAGAAAAAGACAGAGGTCAATCAGATCGCCAGAAAGTATATCCTGCGGATGGAGACTACGGGGATGCTTACGGATGTCGATAGGACTACTCTTTACAAGGAACTGGAGGCGGCGGGCGTCACTCAGATACGATTGGACGGAACCACCGTCTGGCAGGTACATTATGGAGAGCCTATCCAGCTGCAGATACAAGGGAAATTGGAGAACAGATATGAATTTACGGAAAAAAGAGTATCCACTGCCAAGCATTAGGCTGAAAGCCTCCCGGGGGCAGGCAGGGTGGTCGGTAGGATTGTTTTTCCTGCTGTTTCTGGCGGTGTTCCTGCGGGGGTTCATGGAGCTGGAGATTTATCGCACGACTGCACTGTATCTTGAGGATGCGCTGGCGGCGTCAAATCTGGCGTCTGCGGTAGTAGATGTGGAAGAGTACGGCATATCCCACACTATTCTGATAGATGATCCTGATGAAGCCTATCAGCGCTATAAATGGGCAGTCAGGGGAAATCTGAATCTGGATGATACATGGAAAGGAAAGGCAGGCAGCATCGTGCAGGGCTCGGTTCATATCGTCAATTACACGATTTACAATGTATATGGGGACAGTGTGAGGATTTACAGCTATGACGAAAACGGATTGGTGGCGGAATGGCAGGGGACGTTCGGATATGTTACGGCACCCAACGGCAGGACGGTTGAGGCGACATCTGTGTACAGCGAGATAACTTTTACGGTAAAAGGATTTCTGGGGACGGAAGTGGAAGCCCACAAGGGTAATCTGGTGGATGTCACCCGATAGGCAGGGATGCCGGGAAGGCATATAGCTACAGACGGAAAGCTTTCCCGGCAGTCACGGCATAGTAACTGCTGACTGTATGGATGAGAGGAGCACATGGAATGAAGAAAAAGAATAAACCCGACGGGCAGAGGCTGTCGGCTGCAAAGGTAAAGGCGGGAGTGAGCATAACGGCACTGGTGGCGGCTGTAGCGGTGTTTGTGATACTGCTGCAGATAGAGAAGGGTGTTCTGGCGCAGTATGAAAAAGGAATGATCTACACGGCTTCGGCGCCGATACCGAAGGGGCAGATGATAACGGAAGAAAATTTCCGGCAGTATTTTGAGGAGCAGGAGCTGGATGTGGGATGCATTCCGGATAGCGCGTTAAGGGAACCGGGGCAGGTATGTGGTCTGGCGGCCGTGTTTGATGTGGAGAAGGGTGTGCTGCTGACGCAGGGAATGTTTGAGCGTCTGGAGGATATTCTCAAGAACATGGCAGAGCCGGTGATTGCCGGGTTCAGGGCGGAAGATATGTATCAGGTAGTAGGCGGCACGCTGCGGGCCGGGGACCGGGTGCATATATATTCGATTCAGGACGGGGAGGCGGTGCTGGCATGGGAGGAGGTATACATACAGCAGGTCTTTGATGCTTCAGGCGGAAGCATTCCCAGCGGAGACGAGAGTATGACGGCACAGAGGATCAATATCTATTTAGACAAGGGCGATGTGGAGGCATTTTATAAGGGGCTGGCAGAGGGCAGCCTGAGGGTAGTGAAAATCTGTGAATAAAGCTGGGACGAGGGAGGGAATCGGCATGAAAAGGAAGCTTTGCATTGCGGTACTTGCAGTAATTCTGGGATTTGTCGGCTGCGGACAAGAAAAAGGTGACATATCCGGTCAATGTGAGTCACACGAATGGGAATGGCGTTCTATACAGCCGCCTACCTGTGCGGATACTTATGAAGTGCAGGAGATATGTGTCCGATGCGGTTTTACGGGCGATATCCTGACGCTGGGGCCGGATGCGCATATCTGGGAGGATACCGTGGTGACGAACGGGAACTGTACCGACCCTAAGGTAGTCTCGCATTTCTGTAAGGAATGCGGGGCCCAAAAGCAGGATACAGTCAATTACGAAAATCGGGCAAGGGCGCTGCATGATTATCAGCCCTACAGCGGCTCGTGTATAGAGCCTGAATATAACGCAGTGGTTTTTTACCGGTGCGATAAATGCAGTCGCTGCGGAGAGGAGATAAACCGACAGCAGACAGGATTTGAACCGATTGCTCCGGAAGAAGCCAGATAAAGCTATAGGGATTCCGAATAAAAAGGATGGAGGGAAAGCTTTGAGAAAATTATATTTGTTTATTCTGGCGGCAGCTGTGGCGGCAGCTGCAGGGCTCCTCTGGCCTGTCAGGGCATTCGGGGCAGAGCAGGCATATAGTTTAGAGACCTCCAGTGACGGAAGGCTGTGGACCGTGAGCCAGACTCTGCCGACGGGAGTGAAGGAGGACGGCACACCCGTGTGCTGGTATGGTCTGGGAACCAGATGCCTGATGGGGCGGACATCCGAACTGCGGATGTCGGAGGCAGGGGAGCATTATTATCAGTATGATAGGACAGGGAAGGTGCCGGTGGGAGAATGGAGAGTGGCAGACCCTTACGTGTTCTGCATTTCGAGGCAGACAGAAACCATGGCTCCGGGACATGGGATTGTAAGCGGAAATCCGGATATCTGTGAGCTGCCTTATTTTTCCGGATGGATGGCATATTGTGCCGACTGCGGGGATGCTATTTTGCGGGGAAATGTCTATATGAGCTATGAAGCTGCCAAAAGCATCCATATCCTTGATGTGGACATGGGATATTATTTCTTGTGCCCATGTATGAGACCCGTTTATGGAGAAACTGAATCCCGTAGTGAAATCGTGGGATATGAGCCGTGCAGGCACCTGAACAGATACTGGGAGGCTACACCGCATAAATGCAAGGGGATATCCAGCAACAGATACCGTGTGGTATATGATGCCAATGCCCGGGGAGCAAAGGGCACTATGTCTGCAAGCTTTCATATGTATGACAATGCGGATATCTATGAGGGTAAAAAGGTGACGCCGGCGCAGACGCTGTCCTTGTGTACCTTTGACAGGACGGCAGAAGGGTATGTGTTTGCAGGATGGAATACGAAGCCGGACGGCAGCGGCGATTTTTATGAGGACGGTGCGGAAATCCTTAATTTATCCGTGGAAAATTATAAAGAGGGCACAGATCTGGGCACGGTCACCTTGTATGCCCAATGGAAACGGGTGCAGTCCACATTAAGGATAGATGCCAATGGAGGCAGCTATCAGGGGGAGAACCCTATTGTCCGAAACTGGGGTTCATATTGGAACGCAGACAGTTCATTGCTGATTCCGCCCTCAGGATATACGGTTCGGTTTCAGGCAGACGGAGGAACGCTGGAGGTGTCGAAGATAACTGGAACCAGATCCTTTTGGGGATGGAGACTTGTGGAACCTGCGACAGGAAAATTCCATGCCGGAAGTTATCGTTTTACGGGCAGTTCCGGATCTGTGGATATCCTTCAGGCTGTCTATGCACCGGATCCCATAATACTGCCGGCACCGTCCAAAAGCAACCATTCCTTCGCCGGATGGTATCTGGACAGCGAATGTACACAGCTGGCGGGATATGGGGGAGATCCATATATTCTGACGGAAAACGTCATTATGTATGCAAAATGGGTGGATCTGAAGCTGACGGCAGTTCCCGACTATGCTGCAAATAAAGGAAAAGGAGCCGTTAATTTGAGCTGGGCACAGCAGGACGGTGTGGGCAAGACCTATCGGATTTACCGAAGAGGTGAAGGCCAGAGGGAATTTGAGCAGATTTATATCAGTGAGGATGAAAGGCTGAGCACCTTGCCGGATCTTTCCTATGAATATGAGGGGCAGGTCAGAAGGCTTGTGATACCGTCCGCCGGATTTTATACCTTGACTGCGGAAGGAGCGCAGGGAGGAAATTATGGAGCCCATGCCGGAGGTCTGGGAGGAAGGGCAGAGGGCACATTTTATCTGGAAAAGGGAGAGACTGTCAGCTTTACGGTAGGCGGGCAGAATGGTTTTAACGGCGGAGGCGGTGCGACGGACTTTGGCAGCGGGGGCGGGTGTACTATCGTGAGCTCGGATAAAAAGGGAATCCTTCTTATTGCGGGAGGCGGCGGAGGCGCTACATCCTCATGCAGCGGATTGCAGGGAGGAGATATTACGGACTATGTCCCGGATAAGGACAGCAGCGGAGGCAGCGGCATGGCAGGAGGCGGCGGAGGCGCTTCAGGCGGCAAGGCCGGTACAAGAATCGTACATATACATTCTGTGGAAAGCGGATGTTACCGAGATGGTTCCTTTGACGCACTGGATTCTGACTATGCCGTTGTATCTGCTTTAAAAGAGTGGTGGGACGAGGAGACGGACTGGGAGGACGACAGTTTTATCAAGAGAGACTGTTATTTTTCTTCTCAAATGGGCAGTTTTGACAGTCTGGTTCCGGTAGACGGCAATACAGCCCTTGATCTTGGCGTATGGGTATATGGGGAAGGGATAAATGAGATCGGTGGAAAGACCTACATACAAGTGGCAGATCAGAACGGTGTTCCGTTTTTTACCTCTACAATAGCAAAGCTTCGGCAGGAATGGAATGTGTTTGAGACGGGAGTGGTTCTGCCAGCGGGCAGCGGAATATATAATGGATGGCCGCCTATAGCAAATATTTCCATGCTCACGGACTGGAGTAAAAGTGACCCTGACAGCGACGATTATGACATTTTGGAGGGATATCAGGTATCGTACCCGATATTTTACGAGGACGGAACAGCGAGGGCGGCAAAGGTCGCATTGAATTCGGAGTATCAGAATCCGATATTTTACGGAAATTATGCAGATGAATATTATCCTCCGGCAGATTTATGGAATTCTGATATAGCATCACATCGTGGTTTTGCCGGCAGACCTATATTGTTTTCAGAGAAATCCAAATGGTATGGGATGTCGGGGGTGTACTTCAGGTACAAGGTGGATATTCCCGAAGGAACAACGGGAATTTATATCTATGCGGAAGGGATGATGGATTCTCTTGAGTATCATCAGGGAGAGAAGATTCCGAAGCCGATCAAATGGTGTACTGTGCGTTTTGACAAGGTGCATTTGTCAGGCGGTATGATATTGGACTGTAACACCATGGATATTGATGTTCCGGCAGAGGGAGGCAGCAGCTTTGTCAATCTCAATTATGCCATGTCATCATTGACAACGGGAGGAGTAAGGAACGGCAACGGCAGCGCTTCGATTCGGGCAGAAATGACCGGCTTTACAGAAGCGGGGAATATGTATGCGGTGGATGCTCCGGATAAGGCCGCACCCTATGCCATTGAAGCAGACACTGTCACAATGAAGGCTGTGGGAGATTACACGGCATTGATAGAATTCGTGGGCGTAGAAGACAGAGGAAGCAGATATTCTTTCAAGGCAGAGTCCTATTCCGTTTTGACAGGAGAGAAGATATGCGACTCAAATATTGCAGAATGTGTGGTAACGGCCGGAGTAAAAGGATATTGTTACCTGATTGATTCTTACAGCGGGACGGAGATTTCGGCTCTGGACGCTCCGGAAAAGGTGTGTAAGACGCTGCAGCCGGGGGATAGGAAGGTGAAAGTGGAGATAAGCGAGAAGACTCAGTACCTGCATATTGCCGCTGTGGACAATGCCGGTAATATTTCGGATACCGTTCATGTGAAGCTGGCAGCGAAGGATATAGGGATCGCATGGGACATTTCTACAGAGAACATGGAGATCAGCAGCATAGTGGGCGAAAATGACTATGGAAGCGTATATCCTGCAGGACAAGAGAATACCTATTATGTGAAGGCAGACGGAAATACTCCGTTTTTACTCTCGTTCCGATCCTATATACAAGGACCGGCAAGGGCTGATTACCAGATTGATCATCAGATATACGACCTGCGAACGGAGGGGCAGGCGCAGAAGCACGGCTTGCTGCTGCCTTATTCGGAGACAATACGGTATGACGAAGTGCTGGATACATCACAATTCCGTCAATGGACGGAAGGCACCGCCATTTTGACAGATGCTTCTTACATGGAAGCCGTCAGGAGCGGAGGAACAGGGGGCGTGAGCTGCAGCCGCGGATTTATCATGCCTGCGTCACAGAGCGACAAGACAGTTTCCGTCGTACCGATAGCGGGAGCGGCATATAAGGATTCTGTCAAGTATTCTAACTGGGACGATGACGTCAAACATGCGGTCAGGCTGATCGGGGACGGAGAGGGACCTGCAATAACAGGCCTTGAGAAACTGGCTGATCTGGAATTGATTGACAGAAAGAATAACAGCGTGTTACTGGAGATTTGTGCGGTGGACAATCTTTCCGGGATTAAGGACTTTTATCTGGAGATAAAGAACAAGGATAATTTCCTTGAGGAAAGATTTTATCCGGATGAGGATGGCGTTATCAGGATCAATATTACGGAAGCAGAGCCTATTTTCAGCGGAGCCTTTACGGTTGAGGTATATGCCAAGGATAATGTGGGAAATGAAACCGTGACGTGCACTGAAGTAACGGAATTTGCGCTGACGGCAGATGTGTCAAGGATCTTGTCGCCCCATGACCCTATTTTCAAGCAGGGAGAGAGCGGGATTCTAAGCGTGGAGGTATGGGGATACGCAGAAAAAGTGGAAGTGGAATTTCCGGATTTCCTTTCAAAATATAATCGGACGTTTTTGTATACAGCGTCTCCCCAGCACAAAAAGACAGAAGAGATACAGTTCATGATTCCGCTGGATGCACCGGAGGTTGTCTGTGAAATTACAGTCAGGGCATATAAGGGAGATAAAAAGCTTGAGGCCCATCCGGCGATCAGCACCTTGGAGGTGGACGGCAGTGTGCTGGATGAGCTGAGGACAAGACTGAGATGATGGGGGTGATATTGAGTATGGTGGGGACGGGAGCGCTGATCATCAGAAAATGGGATGTCAGACTCCCGCTGGACCGCCAAAGACAGTTTTACGTTCTGGCCGCTTCCGTCTTGGAAGGAAATATCATAATGCTGCTGACAGAAGGGGAGCCGGGTTATATCCGGTTTCTCCTATCCGTCATAGGCGGAAGCCTTCTTCTGGCATCTGTGACGGATATACTGCTATGTCAGGTACATAATTTTATCTGGTGGCCGGCTTTGGCGGCGGCACTAATCCTTCTGGGGATCAGATGCTTTCGGCACTGCCTTTATGAAACAAGGGTTCTTTCATGGGATCAGCTGTTATCTCTGGTGATTTTTGTGCTTGTACAGCTCGTGGTCTTTGGAAGGATGTACGGAAGGGCTGACTCTTACGCTTTTTGTGTCTGTGCGGTGGCGGAAGCCGCAGGAGGCATGGATATCATGGGAATGCTTGTCCATATGATTTTTGCCTACAGCATTTTGGTGCCAATGCAGGTATGGCGCCGCAATATCGACAAAAAGGGGAATCTTATACAGCCGGTGCCCTTTCTTCCGTATATCGTCACAGCATTCTGGGCGGTACTCTTTTGGGGAGGCTGGCAAATATGTGGGTAAATCGGCTAAGGAACTATCCGAAAATAACTTGTGCGATGACGTAGGATAAATTCACAAAGGCAAGGCGGAAGAGGGGGCATGCAATTTTCTTTATTAAATTTTGAGGATAATAGTTGTTTCGACAACAGCTTTTTGGTATGATTGTACTGTTTAAATTCATGGCAATGCCGTTGGGGGACGAATGATTACAGTTTCTTTGTGCATGATCGTAAAGAATGAAGCAAGGGTATTAGGGAGATGTCTGGACAGCATAGCGGATCTGGTTGATGAGATCATTATCGCGGATACCGGATCCTATGACGGGACAAAGGAAATAGCAAGGCGGTATACGGATCAGGTTTATGATTTTCAATGGATCGATGATTTCAGCGCGGCAAGAAACGATGTCTTTTCCAGAGCCACTATGGAATATATATATTCTGCGGATGCGGATGAGGTGCTGTCGCCGGAAAACAGAGAAAGGTTTCGGATTTTGAAGGAAACCCTACTTCCGGAGATTGAGATCGTGCAGATGAAGTATGCCAACCAGCTGCAGTTTGGGGCAGTATATAATTTTGATGAGGAATATCGCCCGAAGCTTTTTAAGAGAAAGCGGGGTTTTGTGTGGGAGGATCCGATTCATGAGACGGTGCGTCTGATGCCGGTAGTGTATGACAGTGATATTGTAATTACTCATATGCCGGAGGAAGGGCATGGAAAGAGGGATATGACCTGCTTCTATCGGCACTGTCAGCAGGGACTTCGGCTCTCCAAAAGGCTCCATGGTCTCTATGCCAGAGAGCTGATGCTTGTGGGGGACGAGGAGGATTTTCGTCAGGCCCGGGAGATATTTGCGGAATCTGCGGCAGACTCGGACAGAGACGGGGAGGAGCTTGCTCAGGCTTGCTGCGTGATGGCAAAGGCGGCAAGGCTGGCAGGGGATCCAGTCAGCTTTTTCAAGTATACATCCAAAGTGATCGCCGAGGAGGCCTGCTCGGAAATCTGCTGCGAGATGGGACATTTTTATGAGGAGAGAAAGGATTGGGAGGAGGCTGCTATATGGTATTATAATGCAATATACGAGTCCCGTCCTATCCTGAACATACAAGCAGGCGGCAGGGAGGGGCTGGAAGGTCTGATCCGCTGCTATGAGGCAATGGGCTGTGAGGAACAAAAGGAAATCTATGAGAGGGAGCTTTTGAACATGGCAAAGTAGAGTTTTTATAGACTTTCGGATTTTTAGGCAGCAAAATCAGGCATTATGTCAGAAAGGTACCAGGAAAAGCATATAAATTTAAGCAAAAAAGATTGGAGAAATCATATGTCAATGATCAAAAGTTTTCTAAAAGGCATGGTAATCGGTATCGCAAATATTGTTCCGGGAGTCAGCGGAGGCACCATGATGGTGTCCATGGGAATTTATGACAAGCTGATTCATTGTATCACTCATTTATTCAGTGAATTTAAGAAAAGCCTGCTGTTTCTATTTCCCATTGCGGTAGGTATGGTGGCTGCAATAGGGGCCAGCTCCTTTGGGCTTACCTATTTGTTTGACAATTTTCCGATCCAGACGAATCTTTTGTTCATTGGATTGATTCTGGGAGGTCTTCCTGCAATCGGAAAGAAGGTGAAAGGGAAGAAGATAAGAGCAGGACACATGATAGTATGTCTTCTTTTCTTTGTGCTGGTGGTAGGTATGGCCGCCATGGGGGAAAAGGAAGGTACAGCGGCAGACTTAAGCTTCAGCTTCGGTAATATATTGATACTGTTCGGCGTAGGAATCATCACATCTGCCACAATGGTGATTCCCGGAGTCAGCGGTTCTATGGTGTTGATGCTCATGGGCTTTTATTATCCTGTGCTGAATGCTGTCAAGGACTTTTTCAAAGCCCTTGCAGCGTTCGATATGGATGCGATACTTTCGGGCTGCGGGATTTTGATTCCTTTCGGTCTGGGTGTGGTGGCAGGCATCTTCGGTATTGCCAAGCTGGTGGAGATCATATTTGAAAAATTCCCGCTTTATGCTTATTGGGGGATCATAGGACTGATTGTTTCTTCTCCTATTGCCATTCTGCTGATGGGAACCTATCCGGCGCCTACGGTGGTGAGTCTGGTCACGGGAGCGGTGGCGTTCTGTGCGGGCGGCGTGATCGCCATGAAGCTGGGAGAATAAAAGAGATAGGATAGCGAAAGAGAAGGTGGGGCGGATATGGAATCTATGGAGGCATATCAGGGTTTTGCGGAGGTTTATGACGAATTTATGGACAACGTGCCCTATTCCCAGTGGGCAGAGCGTCTGGACGGACTGATTCGGAAGTACGGTATATCAAAGCCTGAGCGGGACGTGGAGGGGCTTTTAGATTCCGAGAAGAATCTTGTGCTGGATCTGGGCTGCGGGACAGGGACTCTGGCAGAGCTCATGTACAAGAAGGGCTATGATGTGATGGGGATAGACGCTTCGGAATCCATGCTGAATATCGCTATGGGCAAAAAGGACGAAAGCGGTTCGGATATTCTCTATCTTCAGCAGGATATGCGGGAGCTGGAGTTGTATAGTACAGTAGGCACGGTATTCTGTGTGTGCGATTCTCTGAACTATATTCTGGAGGAGGAAGAATTATTGACGGTTTTCCGGCTGATCAATAATTATTTATTCCCCGGAGGACTCTTGATTTTTGATGTCAATACGGACTATAAGTACCGTGAGCTTATCGGGGATGCGACGATTGCAGAAAACCGGGAAGAGTGCAGTTTTATCTGGGAAAACGTATATGATGTGGAGGAGGAGATGAATGAATGCGACCTGACTGTATTTGTCAGGGAGGAGGGAGAATGCTTCCGCAGGTTTACGGAGACCCATTTCCAGCGGGGATATACGGCGGAGCAGATGAAGAAGCTGGTGGAGCAGGCGGGTATGACGGTGCTGGAAATCATGGATGCGGACACGGGTGAGACTGTCACGGAGGAGAGCGGGCGAATCTATGTCGTGGCGAGAGAATGCGGCAAGGCTCATGCCGGCTGATTGCGGCGAATGAATATGGCATGGGTCAGACCGGCTGACCGTGGCAGGATACAGATCGATTGTGCTCGGAAGTGGCATAGTGCAGAATCCGGCAGGGCGTTTATGACAGACAACTGATTTAGAGACGAGGTAGGATATGACAGATTATATTGTACGTGCCATTGGCGCACAGGCGCAGATCCGGGCATTTGCCTGCACTACAAAGAATCTGGTGGAAGCAGCCAGACAGGCACATGACACCAGCCCGGTGGCAACGGCAGCGCTGGGCAGGCTTTTAAGCGCCGGTGCAATGATGGGAAGCATGATGAAGGGTGAGGAAGACTTGCTGACGCTTCAGATCAAAGGAGACGGTCCCTTGAAGAATGTGGTGGTAACGGCGGATTCTAAGGGAAAGGTAAAAGGATATGTATTGGTTCCGGACGTGATTCTTCCGGCAAATGCCGCAGGCAAGCTGGATGTGTCAGGTGCCATAGGAGAGGGAAGCTTAAGTGTGATCAAGGACATGGGTTTAAAAGAGCCTTATGTGGGACAGACTATGCTTCAGACAGGAGAGATCGCGGAGGATCTGACCTATTATTTTGCAACATCGGAGCAGGTGCCCTCTTCTGTAGGGCTGGGTGTGCTCATGGAGAGAAATAACACAGTAAGGCAGGCAGGGGGATTCATTCTGCAGCTGATGCCTTTTGCGGAGGAGTCCGTGATTGAGAGGCTGGAACAGAAATTAAGTCAGGTTACCTCTGTGACTGCTATGTTGGATGAGGGAAGGACTCCGGAACAGATACTGGAGACACTTTTGGATGGGCTGGACTGTGAAATCGTGGATACTATGCCTGTTGCTTTCGAATGCAGCTGCAGCAAGCAGAAAATAGAAAAGGTGCTGATCAGCCTTGGGAAAAAAGAAATTTCCGACATGATTGAAGAAGGACATGAGATTGAAGTCAATTGTCATTTCTGCAATACACAATATAAATTCAGCGTGGAGGAATTAAAGAGGCTATATTATAAAAGCCAGAGGGATTGATGTGGGCAGGAGCAATTGGACTGCGGAAAGTGTCGTGTCGGAGTCAGAAACAAGAATAGAAGAGGGAAAAAGCATGGAGCAGGGTTTTATCAAGGCGGCAGCAGTAACACCGAAAATCAGGGTGGCGGATCCAGCATACAATGCCGGAGTCATCTGTGAGAGGCTGGAAGAGGCCTATGCACAGGGAGCAAAAATCATTGTATTTCCAGAGCTGTGTATCACGGGCTATACTTGTGGCGATTTGTTCCAGCAGCAGCTTCTTTTGGAGGAGGCTTCCGTGCAGCTGCTTAAGATTGCAGAGGCTACCCGTGACAAGGATGCGCTGGTTATGGCAGGACTGCCGATGGAGCGGAGCGGCAAGCTGTATAATGTGGCGGCGGTGCTCTGGAACGGAAGGGTTATGGGGCTGGTTCCCAAGGCCAATATCCCGTCCTATGCTGAATTTTATGAGGGAAGGCATTTTACTGACGGCAACAGGGAGCCGGTTCCTTTTAAGCTGGCAGGGGAATCAGTTCCCTTCGGCACAAATATTCTGTTTGAATGTGAGAATATGCGCAGCATTGTGGTTGGATGTGAAATCTGTGAGGATTTGTGGGTGGCCAGTCCTCCGGGAACCGAGTATGCCCTGATGGGAGCCACAGTGATTGCGAACCTTTCGGCCTCCAATGAGACAGTGGGAAAGGATGAATATAGGGAGCTCTTGGTAAAGTCTGCCAGTGCCCGGCTGATCTGCGGATACATCTATGCCTCGGCCGGGGAGGGGGAATCCACTCAGGATCTGGTGTTCGGAGGGCATAATCTGATCGCGGAAAACGGCGTAATCATGTCACAGACGAAGCGGTTCAAGTGTGACACTGTCTATGGCGATATAGATGTACAGCGTATATTGTCTGAGAGAAGGCGTATGGGTACCTTTGGAAAAGAGTCTGAGGAAACATATGTCAAGATATCTTTTCGTCTGGAGATGACGGAGACAAGGCTGGAGCGAACCTTTGGATGTATGCCCTTTGTGCCCGGGAATGAAGCTGCAAGAAACAAGCGCTGTGAGGAGATCTTGTCAATCCAGTCTTATGGACTAAAAAAAAGGTACGAGCATATAGGCGTGAATACTGCCGTCATTGGTGTTTCCGGGGGACTGGACTCCACGCTTGCGCTTCTGGTGACTGTCCGCACCTTCGATATGCTGGGGCTGGACAGAAAAGGAATCGTGGCGGTGACGATGCCCTGCTTCGGCACCACAGACAGAACCTATGACAATGCCTGCAGGCTTGCCCGCACGCTTGGGGTCTCCCTTGAGGAGGTAGACATCAAAGAAGCTGTAAACATTCATTTTCGGGATATAGGACAGGATATTTCGAATCATGATGTAACCTATGAGAACGGGCAGGCAAGGGAGCGGACGCAGGTGCTCATGGATATCGCAAACCGTCAGGGGGGACTTGTGATCGGAACGGGGGATATGTCTGAGCTGGCCTTGGGCTGGGCAACCTATAACGGAGATCATATGTCCATGTACGGTGTGAACGCAGGTGTTCCGAAGACTCTGGTACGGCATCTGGTGAAATATTATGCGGATACCTGCGGAGAGAAGGAGCTGGCGGATGTGCTCGAGGACGTACTTGATACTCCGGTGAGCCCGGAGCTGCTGCCGCCGGTAGACGGGGTGATCTCCCAGAAGACAGAGGACTTGGTGGGGCCTTATGAGCTGCATGATTTTTTCTTATATTATATGCTGCGCTGCGGCTTTCCGCCTGCAAAGGTGTATCGGGTCGCAAAGCTGGCTTTTCTGGGGCAGTACAGTGACGAAACAATCTTAAAATGGATGAAGGTTTTTTATAGGAGGTTCTTTCAGCAGCAGTTCAAGCGTTCTTGTCTGCCGGACGGGCCCAAGGTGGGAAGCGTGGCGCTGTCTCCCCGGGGAGATCTGCGTATGCCTTCCGATGCCAGTGTAAGTCTCTGGATGGCGGAAGTGGAAAAATTGCAAAAATAGCGGTGGCGGTGAACGGTGCGGCAGGGAACGGTTCAATAGGAAACGGTATGGCAGCGAGAGGTGTGTCCATGGCAGTGGAAAGGGCTGCCCCGCGGCATCTTCTTAAGATGTCACGGCGGGACAGTCCTATGTATGATCGGGAGTGGCTCCTCTACTGGATCTTTGCCTTGTCCAGAGAGTTCTGGATGGCTTCCAGCAGTACCAGAGAGGTATATTTGCTGTCTGCGGTATAAGTGATGTTTTCCAGAGACTGCTGCGCATAGACCTGCTCACAGATGGAGTCGAAGGTAGGCTGAAGCAGAGGATACATAGTTGTCACCGCGTCGTTTAAGTTCACCATACGTATGGAAGTGATGGAATCCTTATCCACGATTACTTCCACGTCGATGGACTGGCTGCCCAGTACCAGCTCGGTGGTATAGATGCCGGGTATGTAGAGGGAGGCTGTCTCGGCGACATCTGGTTGCGGTGAGGAAGCAGGCGTATTCCTTTTGTCTTTGTCCGGCAGAAACATCATGATCAGCAGGACAAGGAACAAGATTCCCAGCACGGCAAAGATTCCGGTATAAATCAGCTCCTTCATGTGAAGTACGACAATTTTTGTTTTAGCACTCATCCATATTCCCCTTATGCTCTTGTCTTGACATTTTATCTTAATAATAAATATGTGCGGATCGGAAGGAATATTCTTGTTTTTCATTGACAAGAGGCAGTTTTGGTTGTTATGATAAGAGAAGGGCAAGGGCGTTCCGAAGAAAGGGGAGGACTGCCCTTTTTGTATGGGGAGCAATCCATAGAGTGGATTCAATAGAATCTAAGTATAGACTGAATTTAGTAGTTGGCAAGGTTTTGTGGAATGCACGCTGAAGAAAGCAGGAGGGAGTAAGGATGCGTTTTACCAAGATGCAGGGCTGTGGTAATGATTATGTATATATCAATGGCT
This sequence comes from uncultured Acetatifactor sp., assembly GCA_964018205.1. Lineage (GTDB taxonomy): Bacteria > Bacillota > Clostridia > Lachnospirales > Lachnospiraceae > Acetatifactor. The sequence goes on from CAXHOW010000002.1 coordinate 78,386, forward strand.
TTGAGGAACAAGTTCCTGACACGGAGAAGCCGGAGCTGGCGAGAAGGCTCAGCGATAGGCATTTCGGAGTCGGAGGGGATGGGGTGATATTTGTCAACCCTTCCGAAGAGGCTGACTTTGAGATGGAGATGTACAATGCCGACGGTACCAGATCGGAAATGTGCGGCAACGGCATACGCTGTGTGGCGAAGTTTGTATATGACAAAGGGCTGACAGATGCGGAACGGATATCCATTATCAGCGCAGGCAGGATGAATTATCTGGAACTGGAGGTGGAGCGGGATGTCCATAGTCCGAAGAGCCGGGGACAAGTCACAAGGGTGCGGGTCAACATGGGGAACCCGATACTGGAACCGGCGCTGATTCCCGTTGAAGTGCAGGGAACCTGCGCAGTGAATGAACCCATTGAGGTAGATGGGGAAGAATACCGTATGACTTGTGTGTCCATGGGGAATCCCCATGCGGTGATTTTCCGAAAGAATGTTGCGGATATGGAGCTGGAGCGGATAGGGCCGTCCTTTGAAAATCATGTCAGGTTTCCGAGACGGACTAACGTGGAATTCGTGGAGGTGCTTGACCAAAAGAGCTGCTTTATGCGTGTCTGGGAGAGGGGAACCGGAGAGACGCTTGCCTGCGGAACGGGCTGCTGCGCTACGGCGGTGGCATGTGTACTGAACGGTTTAACTGAAGATGCGATTACAGTTAAGCTGTTAGGCGGTGAATTATTTATAGAGTGGGATAGGGAAAAAAATCTGGTGTATATGACAGGGCCTGCGGTCACAGTATTTGAAGGGGAGGTATAAGAAATGTTCAAGCTGAATGAAAACTATTTAAAGCTGCCGGGAAGCTATCTGTTTTCTACCATCGGGAAGAAGGTCAGCGCCTACAGCGCAGCCCACCCGGACAAAAAGATCATCCGTCTCGGCATCGGAGATGTGACCCAGCCTTTGGTTCCGGCAATCATCGAAGCGCTGCATGGCGCAGTGGACGAAATGGGAAAGGCGGAGACCTTCCGCGGCTATGCGCCGGATCTAGGATATGAATTCCTGCGTAAGGCTATTGTGGAGGGGGATTATAGGCCGCTGGGATGTGACATCGCTGAAGATGAGATTTTTATTTCCGACGGCGCGAAATGCGATTCCGGAAATATTCAGGAGATCTTCAGTCTGGACAATAAAATAGCGGTATGCGATCCCGTATATCCCGTATATGTGGATTCCAATGTCATGGCGGGCAGAGCAGGAGATTATGACGAGGGAAAGGGGACATGGAGCAAGATTGTGTATATGCCTTGTACGGCGGACAACGATTTTGTGCCGGAACTGCCGGACGAGATTCCGGATTTGATTTATCTGTGCTTTCCCAACAATCCTACCGGCTCAGCCATCACCAGAGGGCAGCTGCAGGAGTGGGTGGATTACGCAAATAAGGTAGGGGCGGTGATTCTTTATGACGCAGCCTATGAAGCCTATATCTCCGAGAGTGATGTGCCCCACAGCATTTATGAGTGTCAGGGGGCGAGAGCCTGCGCCATAGAGCTGAGATCCTTTTCAAAGAATGCAGGCTTTACCGGTGTGAGACTTGGCTTCACGGTGGTTCCCAAGGACTTGAAATGCAACGGCATAATGCTGCATTCTTTGTGGGCAAGGAGGCACGGAACAAAGTATAACGGCGCACCTTATATCGTACAGCGCGCCGGCGAGGCGGTCTATTCCGAGGCCGGCAGGGCACAGCTTAAGGAGCAGATAGATTATTACAAAAAGAATGCCGGATATATTTTCAATGGGCTCAAAGGAGCAGGATATACGGTGTATGGCGGCATTAATTCACCCTATGTCTGGCTGAAGACACCAAAAGGGATGAGCAGCTGGGAGTTTTTTGACTGTCTGCTGGAAAATGTGAATGTGGTAGGAACGCCGGGCTCAGGATTCGGGCCCAGCGGAGAAGGATACTTCAGACTTACTGCCTTCGGCAGCTATGAAAATACCGTGGAGGCAGTGGATAGGATGAAAGAACTGCAGCTTTAAGCTATTTGGAGCCGTGGCAGGCAAATGTGTGGAGGACAGAGGGCGTGAAAGAAAAATCAGGGAAAAAGAGAATGGTGCATTATGATCTGCTCCGCATCATTGCTGCCTTTAGCGTGGTAATGCTCCATAGCTGCGCCCAGTTTTGGGATTCTCTGGACATTAATTCTTTGGAGTGGAAGATTGCGGACGGATATAATGCGGTGTCCCGGTTCGGTGTGCCTGTTTTTGTTATGCTGAGCGGGTCATTGCTTCTGTCCAAGGAATATAAGCTGGATGTAAAGAGGCTGTATACCCATAATATTCTCCGGCTGGTCACGGCTTATGTTTTCTGGTCTTGCATATACGGTCTGCTGGATTGCTCTTTTTTCGGCTTCGACAGTCTGGGCTGGAAGGATATTCTGAGAGAGATGCTGTTCGGCAGATACCATCTGTGGTTTTTGCCCATGATAATCGGGATCTATATGCTGTTGCCTATTTTGCGTGTGTGGGTTCACAATGCAGAGAAAAAGAATCTGCAGTATTTTCTGGTTCTGTTTTTTATCCTGAAGATTCTGGTTCAGACCATGAGGGAAATCTGGCCGTCCGGCACGCTGGCGTATGTGCTGGGTCTGACAGAGATTGAGCTGGCCTGCGGGTACGTAGGGTATTTTATATTGGGCTATTACATTGCGCATATTGGGGTTGCCCGGAAATACCATAAAATGATATACATCAGCGTGATTCCATCGGCGGTACTGAATATCGTGCTGGGGAATATGCTGTCTGTGCGGGCAGGTGTGCCTCTGGGCGGAATCTATGACAGCTTTGGGCTGTTTACCTTCTGCATTGTATTTGCGCAGTTTCTCTTTTTTACGGAGGTGATGAGCAGACTGCAGTACTCCGGCAGAACAGCATATATCATTGAAGGGTTCTCCATAGGAACCATGGGCGTGTACATGATGCATATCGGCGTAATGGAAATACTGGAGAAATGCGGATTTCACAGCATGACCATTCCCAACATCGCAGGGATTCCCCTGCATGCGGCGGTATGCTTTATAATCTGTATGTGTATATCGCTGTTGCTTCATAGGTTGCCGTTTGTGGGGAAATATATTAGCTGACAAGGTCGGGAAATCGGTAAAACTTTCAAGACAACTTTGGAAAAGTCCCATGAAAAACGGTTTGGAGATTCTGGTAGACTATAATGGGGAACGGGGCGTCATGGGGAACGGGGCGTCATGGGGAACGAGGGCGCCATGGAAAGCGAGGGTGTCATGGAGAACGAGGGTGTCATAGAAAATAGGGTCAGCGATGAAATGATAGAATATGTGGGCATTCTGACCGAGCTGGAGCTCTCCGGGGAGGAGAGGGAGCAGGTCAGGGAGGACATAAGCAGTATGCTGACATATATAGATAAGCTGAAGGAACTGGACACGGAGGGAGTGGAGCCTATGTGTCATATTTTTCCGGTGCGGAATGTGTTTCGGGACGATGTTGTGACCAATGGCGATGAGAGCGAGGAGCTGCTGCGGAACACGTCCTGCCGGAGGGATAATATGTTTGTTGTACCAAAGACGTTCGAATAAAATATCGGAGTATTAAATAGGCCGATTTTGAATCGTCACGGATTAAAAATACGGAGAATCAGGAAAAGAAGCGGGCGGATATGGAATAGCAGGCCTGCGGAAAAGAGGCGCTATGGAGCTTTTGTCCCTTTCGGCGGTGCAGCTGGGCACGGCAATCAGAGAAGGCAGGACTACGGCTGTGGAGGCCATGGAGGCCGTGCTTGGGCAGATTGAAAAAAAAGAAAGCATCTACAACTGCTATATAACCGTCGACAAAGAGAGGGCTGTCAGAAAAGCGGAGGAGATACAGAATAGGATTGAAGCAGGGGAACTGTCGGGCCCTGTGGCGGGCGTACCCATGGCGGTGAAGGATAATCTGTGTACGAAGGGGATGCTGACGACCTGCGCCTCCCGGATGCTGAGCGGTTTTGTGCCCGGATATTCCGCAGACGTGGTTTTAGGTCTGGAGAGAGCAGGGGCGGTAATGATCGGCAAAACCAACATGGACGAGTTTGCCATGGGTTCCACGACAGAGACCTCCGTGTACGGCCCCGTTCGGAATCCTCGTAATACTACATATGTTCCTGGCGGCTCCTCCGGTGGCTCGGCGGCTGCCGTTGCGGCGCAGGAATGTTTTTTTGCCCTTGGATCCGATACAGGGGGATCTGTCCGCCAGCCGGCGGCTCATTGCGGCGTGGTGGGGATGAAGCCCACCTACGGCAGGGTGTCCCGGTATGGGCTGGTGGCATATGCCTCTTCCATGGATCAGGTGGGTCCTTTGTGCAAGAATGTGGAGGACTGTGCCGCAGTTCTGGAGGTGATCGCAGGTTATGCGCCCAGCGCGGATTCCACTTATATTGGGAGGAAAGGGAATGGGGCTGGCTGGGGAAAGCCGGAAAAGCGGGACATCGGTCTGCGCACGGCACTGAAAAAGGATGTGAAGGGTCTGCGTATCGGTCTGCCAAGGGATTATTTCGGAGAAGGTCTGGATGAGGAAGTACGGGATGCCCTGATGAAGGCCGCGAATATTCTGGAAACAGAAGGCGCTGCGGTAGAGGAATTTGAACTGGGTCTGGCGGAATATGCCCTGCCGGCCTATTACACCATTGCGGCGGCAGAAGCCAGCTCTAATCTGGAGCGTTTCGACGGCATCAAATATGGTTATAGGACAGCGGATGCAGATAATCTGCACCAAATGTACAAAAAGACCCGCTCGGAGGGCTTTGGCACGGAGGTGAAGCGCCGCATCATGCTGGGCGGCTTCGTGCTGAGCTCGGGTTATTACGATGCTTATTATCTGAAAGCGCTGCGGGTGAAGGCTCTGATCAAAAAGGCGTTCGATAAGGTGTTTTCTGAATATGACTGTATTCTGGGGCCTGTTGCGCCTGGGGTGGCGCCGAAGCTGGGTGAAAGCTTGAAGGATCCTATGAAGATGTATCTGGGAGATATCTACACGGTATCTGTAAATCTGGCAGGACTGCCTGCCATCAGTCTTCCCTGCGGCATAGGAAAGGAAGGGCTCCCCATCGGTATGCAGCTTATAGGGGACTGTTTTCAGGAAGAAAAGCTGTTGCGGATTGCGTACACTTACGAGCAGTGCAGGGGACGGATATAAAATAAGAGCATATTGAATCAAAAAGAGGGTACATTCCCCGCAGCTTGCTGTGAGGAGTTTCATTGTCGGGTGCTCAGACGACGCATGAGATAGGGCAGAAACAAAGTATTGAACGGTCAGGAACATGAACTGCATAAGAGACAATGCGACACAAGGGCAGAAATGAAGTATTGAACGGTCAGGAACATGAACGGCACAAGAGACAATGCGATACAAGGGCAGAAACGAAGCATTGAACAGTCAGGAACATGGACGGCACAAAGAAAGGAAGCAGATCAGATGACAAAGGAATACGAGACAGTCATAGGGCTAGAGGTACATGTGGAGCTGGCCACCAGAACCAAAATATTCTGCGGATGCTCCACGGCCTTTGGAGACAAGCCCAATTCCCACACCTGCCCCATATGTCTGGGTATGCCGGGAACCCTTCCTATGCTGAACAGAAAGGTGCTGGAATATGCGGTGGCTGTGGGGCTTGCTACCAACTGCAGTATTGTCCGTGACTGCAGGTTTGACAGAAAAAATTATTTTTATCCTGACAACCCCCAGAACTATCAGATATCTCAGCTGTATCTCCCCATATGCCGGAAGGGGTATGTGGAAATTGAAATCCCGGAAAAGGCGGAGGGGAAGCGGGATGCGCAAGGGGATATTCTGTCAGGAACGAAGCGGATCGGCATCCATGAAATCCACATGGAGGAGGATGCAGGTAAGCTGATTCACGATGAAAAGGAAGGCTGTACCTTGGTTGATTATAACCGGGCAGGAGTGCCTCTCATCGAAATCGTCTCCGAGCCGGATATGAACACTGCGCAGGAGGTCATTGCCTATCTGGAGAAGCTGCGCCTGATTATCCAGTATCTGGGAGCCAGCGACTGCAAGATTCAGGAGGGTTCCATGAGGGTGGATGTAAATCTGTCCGTCCGGGAGACAGGGACAGAAACGATGGGTGTCCGTACGGAGATGAAGAATCTGGGTTCATTCCGCACCATCTCCAAGGCCATAGAGAGTGAGGGGGCAAGGCAGATAGGACTGATCGAAAGCGGCGGGAGGGTGGTGCAGGAGACCAGACGCTGGGACGAGGGAAAGGAGACTTCTTATGCTATGCGTTCCAAGGAGGATGCAAGAGATTACCGCTATTTTCCGGATCCGGATCTGGTGCCGATTCATATCAGCGATGGGTATCTGGAAGAAATCAGGGCCGGACTGCCGGAATTATGCGGGGAGAAGAAGGTACGGTACAAGGCACAGTATGATATCCCGGAATATGATATCAATATCATAACGGATTCCAGACATATGGCGGAGCTTTTTGAGGCGACTGTGGCGCTGGGAAGCCAGCCGAAGAAGGTGTCCAACTGGCTGATGGGGGAGACCCTGCGTCTGCTGAAGGAAAAAGGACTTGATCCGGAGGATATCGCTTATTCGCCAGAGAATCTGGCTAAGCTGATCGCCATGACGGAGGATAAAAGTATCAGCTCCACCGTAGCGAAGGAAGTATTTGAAATTATGTTCATGGAAAATGTTGATCCCGGTGAGTATGTGAAGGAGAAAGGGCTGGGGATGGTAAGCGACAAGGATGCCCTGCGCAGAACCGCAGAAAAGGTAGCAAGAGAAAATCAGCGTTCTGTGCAGGATTACCGTCATGGGAAGGAAAGAGCGCTGGGCTATCTGGTGGGACAGACCATGAAAGCAATGGGGGGCAAGGCGGATCCCGTCAGCATAAGCCGACTGCTGAAGGAATTACTGCAGCAGGAAGTCGATGAACTTTGAGGCTGTTTCCGGCCGTTTGGAATTCGCCACAACGCTCACTATGAGATCTTCGCTGGTATAGTAGAAGTTTTCCCTTAAAGAGGAAGAAGCCGTCAGACAGATGCCAATGGGAACGGGATTCTTCATGGCGTCCGGATCGGAGGAGTCGGGATAGACCGGAACATAATCCAGATCCATGGCATCCTGAGCGGCTTTGATCTCATCAATGACAGCTTGATCTACATAATAGAAATAAGGTTCATATGCTGCAATCTGTTCCGGGGTTAACAGAGTTCTCAGATTCAAGAAAAATTCGTTATAGGCATACTGCACCAGAGTATCAGGATCTGTGACAAAGGCATCCACCTCGCCGGAAGCAATATAGACCATGAGCTTTTCGTTGGATGCCATGGCGTCCGGATTGTAGCTGCTGGTATCGTTTATGTTGATTCGCACGGAGGTGTCAAAAAGGATATCGTTTTTCTCCAGATCGATGGATGCATACTCTGCAAAAGTATGCTTGAACTCTTCGGCGGTCTCCAGCTCCGCCCCATTGATCATGGCGGCGTAGAAAACAATGTCTTTCCGGGTCAGTATCTGTGTGACCAGTGAGACGATGAAGGCTATGGCTGCCACCGCAATCACCACATGCCATTTATAATAATCCATGAAATATGAAAATTTTTCCTTGGGTGTTCCGTGTTTCAGCGCTTCTCGTTCCTCTTTGAATTCGTCCATTACCGGCATGGTCTGTGTCCACCTTTCTGATGTGTAATTGTTAATCCTATTTATATTATCATACGAGTTTGAGAAATGGCTGTCAATGTATCGAATCTTACCTGATTCTAAAAAAAAGATAAAAAGACAGCGATTTTTGAAAGGAACTTGAAAGTTACAAGGATTTAGGGTATTATGAATACAGTGACTCTACAAATCTTAGATAAAGGAAAGGTATATACAATGAGCGACACATATGTGGAATGTTTGGTAAAGGCAAAGGGTCCTTTCTGGGGGAAATTAGTCAAAGCGGTGCTGATCATGCTGACGGTTATACTTGTTCTGGCTATATTTCTTCTTCCGCCTATTATGGTGTTTCTGTTTCTGGGAGCGGTAGTCACCGGGATAGGGGCTTATTTCGTGAATATGTTCACTGATCTGGAATATGAGTACCTTTACCTGGACAGGGAGCTGGTGGTGGACAAGGTCATGGCGAAGTCCAAGAGAAAGCGGGTCGCTACCTATCAGCTGGACAGGGTAGAGATTCTGGCCCCTTTCAAGAGCTATCATCTGGACAATTATAAGAACAGATCCGTGAAAATAAAAGACTATAGCATCGGTGAAGAGCTGCAGCCCGACAGGCGCTACGCCATGTTCTATGAGGGCGGTGAAAAGATTATCCTGAGCCCTTCGGAGGAGCTGATAAAGGCGATGAAGAATACTGCGCCCAGAAAGGTTTTTTCGGACTGAGCAGGCTCGGAGGAGGGCCGGAAGCTGAGTTGTCCGGAGTAGTCTGTCAGGGCGGTATGCCTAAGACGACTGGCGCTGGACAAGCAGCTTGAAATTTGTGGTTGACATTTTCCCGCATCTCTGATAAACTCATGAGAATTAATTTATTAACATAATTGAATATTACGCAGGAGGATGGAAAATGGGACAGATTATTGGTGAAGGCATTACCTTCGACGATGTGCTGCTGGTACCCGCGTACTCGCAGGTCGTGCCGAATCAGGTGGACTTGACTACTTGGCTGACCAAGAAGATCAAGCTGAACATTCCGATGATGAGCGCGGGGATGGACACTGTGACAGAGCACCGCATGGCGATTGCCATGGCCAGACAAGGCGGTATCGGTGTCATCCACAAAAATATGTCTATCGAGGCTCAGGCCGAAGAGGTGGACAAGGTGAAGCGTTCTGAAAACGGTGTCATCACGGATCCGTTTTCCCTGACTCCTGAGCATACATTGGCAGATGCGGATGCACTGATGGGAAAGTTCCGTATCTCCGGCGTTCCCGTGACCGAGGGGCATAAGCTGGTGGGTATCATTACCAATAGAGATCTTAAATTTGAGACGGACTTCAGCAAGAAGATCAAGGAGTCCATGACCAGCGAAGGCCTGATAACGGCTCAGGAAGGCATTACTATTGAGGAGGCGAAGCAGATATTGGCAAAGGCCAGAAAGGAAAAGCTTCCTATCGTGGACAAGGACTTCAATCTGAAGGGCCTGATAACTATCAAAGATATAGAAAAGACTATCAAGTATCCTCTGGCTGCAAAGGACGAGCAGGGAAGGCTTCTCTGCGGCGCAGGTGTCGGCATTACCGCCAATGTGCTTGATCGTGTGGCCGCGCTGGTGGATGCCAAGGTAGATGTCATCGTGCTGGACAGCGCCCATGGTCATTCCCAGAACGTAATGAACTGCCTGAGGATGATCAAGGAGAAATACCCTGACCTTCAGGTGGTGGCAGGCAACGTGGCTACCGGAGAGGGCGCAAGAGCTCTGATCGAGAACGGCGCGGATGCCGTTAAGGTGGGCATCGGCCCCGGCTCTATCTGCACCACTCGTGTGGTGGCAGGCATCGGCGTCCCCCAGATCACGGCCATCATGGACTGTTATGCGGTGGCAAAGGAGTATGATGTGCCTATCATTGCAGACGGCGGCATCAAGTATTCCGGGGATATCACCAAGGCTATTGCGGCAGGCGGCAATGTATGCATGATGGGAAGTATGTTCGCAGGGTGTGAGGAGAGCCCTGGGGACTATGAGCTGTTTCAGGGTAGAAAGTATAAGGTGTACCGGGGCATGGGCTCCATTGCCGCAATGGAGAACGGCAGCAAGGACCGCTATTTTCAGGAGAATGCAAGGAAGCTGGTTCCCGAGGGCGTGGAAGGCCGTGTTGCCTATAAGGGTGCCGTGGAGGATACGGTGTTCCAGCTGTTAGGCGGCCTGCGTTCCGGCATGGGCTACTGCGGAGCCCATAATATCCTTGAACTCAAGAAGAACAGCAGATTCGTGAAGATTTCGGCTGCGTCGCTGAAGGAGAGCCATCCTCACGACATCCATATTACCAAGGAAGCGCCGAACTACAGTGTTGATGAATAAGACAGATAAAACCAGACAAGGCAGGATATAACTTGCGGGTAGGAATAAAGGCATGCTCTCTGTAACCGAGAGCATGCCTTTATTTATTCCCTCATGGGTTTAATACCCCGCTGCTTGCAGCGTTCAGGAGGAAGAAACTTGAAGCGGATCCCGTACTGTTCTCGGCGGGTTGGTTCATTCCTTGTGCGCAATATCGATTATCTCAGCAGTAGATTCACAACATTGTGTGAATCGGCAGTATAGCGAATATACAGCGTGAATCACAACAGCAAATAACAAAAACTAAGTCCGAAATGACAAAGTATCATTTCGGACTTAAACAGTTTCTTTTATAAGTCGGGAACCCCATCTTCCCTTTTTCGGGGCAAAAGCTGAAAGTGGCTTCCCATCTTACTGGAACAGCCTCAGTACCATAGAATCCTGATTCATCTGCTTTTTCAGCATCAGGTTACGGTATTCGCTGAGCAGATCCTCTTTCTTCTTTTCGGAAATCGCCTTGGGCATATCCAGATCCTCTATGCGGCTCCGGGAGCTTACCTGCTCATAATGTGCACCGGAATTATAATTGATGGTATGCTCCAGACGGTTGGTGGCGACGCCCAGACTGCCTCTTTGTCTGGCCACCATATTGATAGCATTGTCTATGGTGTCAAGGCTGAAATCCTTGGTCACATTAAAGTCCGCAATTCCCAGCGCCTCCAGAGTACTGTTGGCCATACCGATCCTCATGCCGCTTCCGTCAGGATTGGTAGCCAAATACAGATCTGCCATACTGCCGTCAAGGAGCTTCTGCTCGTTCAGGGAAGTAGTCTTCGACATGGACTGGATGCCGTCTTTCAGCTCATTGATCTCTTGTTGGTAATAGGCCTTGTCTGAGGACGAGGATAAACCGCCCATGGATCTGAGGGCCAGATCACGGATCCGCTGCAGGTAATCCATCACGCCGCCCAGAGCACCGTCCGCCACATTCAGGGCACCGATGCCTTCCTGCGCATTCTGGCCGCCTACACGCAGGCCGTTTTCTTCCATCTGCATCTTCTTGCCTATGGCAAGTCCTGCCGCGTCATCTGCTGCGGTGTTGATTCTCTTGCCGCTGGCAATATGAGAATATGTTTTATAAATTCCATTGTTGTTCATGGATGATACACTGTTTATCATAAAAGCACCTCCTTCATAAGCGATGGCACATTGCCGCATAGATATTTATATTATATAACGTTTTGCCAGATATTTCAATTCTTTCCATAAATTTTTAGGGAGGAATTTTGACAAAAATTTGGCTTGCAAATTACGCTAAAACCATGTAAGATGAAAAAGTGCCTATGGCACCGTTTTGATTCCATGTCCGTCTGGCAACGGACTTTCCTATAAGGTAAAAAAGCAGAAGCTGCATGACTGGCGGAAATGGGAGAACCCATGGGGAGTGCAGCGATTCGAGCCGACCGCCTGGGCACCGCTTGCTTTGCAGCGCCTGGGAGATCGGTTTTATTATTGAAGGGAGTATATCTACGGATGTACGTCATGGGAACCGAAAGTGAATCCAGCGCATGTGTGCCGGGAGAGTGCAGTACATTGGACGGAACTGGAAACGGCAACTGCTCATACAATGTACCGGAACAGGAGGGAAATTATGCTGCAACTGAATCAGGAACTGAAGAACAATGAATACCCCGGGAGGGGCATCGTCATCGGACGCTCCGCTGACGGAAGGTATGCTGTGACGGCGTACTTCATCATGGGAAGAAGCACCAACAGCCGCAACCGCATCTTTGTGGAGGAAGGAGAGGGCATCCGCACGCAGGCCTTCGACCCCTCCAAGCTGGAGGACCCCAGCCTGATCATCTATGCGCCGGTGAGGGTGCTGGACAGCTGGACCATCGTCACCAACGGGGATCAGACGGACACGGTCTATGACGGGCTGAAGGAGGGGCTGACCTTTGAGCAGTGCTTAAGGAGCCGAGAGTTTGAGCCGGACGGGCCTAATTATACACCCAGAATATCCGGCCTGATGCATATGGAGGACGGTAAATTTGACTTTGTCATGTCCATATTGAAGAGTAATGAAGGGGATCCGTCCTGCTGTAATAGGCACACCTTTGCCTATGATGCGCCTGCCGCGGGGGAGGGACGTTTTATCCATACTTATATGCATGACGGAAATCCTTTGCCCAGCTTTCAGGGAGAGCCGAAGACTGTTGCCATAGAGGGGGACGTGGACAGTTTCACTGATATGATCTGGGAGAATCTGAATCAGGACAACAAGGTATCATTGTTTGTCAGGTTCATTGAGATTGCCACCGGGAAATATGAGACACGCATCAGGAATAAAAAGTGTATGGAATAAGAATTATATGGAACAAGAATTATACGGGGTGGGAAACGGATGTAACGAGCGGCTCAATGTGAGGAAAGTACCAGAAAAAGAGCTGCAAGGAAATAAACAATAAACCGAAATGAAAAGCGATAAGCGCAACAACAATAGGAATAACAATAAGAACGACAAGGAGCAGCAAAGGAACGACAAGGAGCAACAAAGGAACGACAAGGAGCAGCAAAGGAACGACAAGGAGCAACAAAGGAACGACAATAAGAACGACAAGAAACAACAAGGAATGATAAAGAACAACCAAGAAAACAAGGAGGCTATCATGAAAGAAATCCAACTGAAATACGGCTGCAACCCTAATCAGAAGCCGTCCAGAATCTATATGGAGGACGGCAGCGAGCTGCCTGTGACCGTGCTCAACGGCAGGCCGGGATATATCAATTTTCTGGATGCCTTCAACGGCTGGCAGCTGGTGAAGGAGCTGAAGGAAGCCACGGGGCTGCCTTCGGCCACATCCTTCAAGCATGTATCCCCTGCAGGGGCGGCGGTGGGGCTGCCGCTGGACGAGACGCTGGCAAAGATCTACTGGGTGGATGATCTGGGGGAGCTGTCACCGCTGGCATGCGCCTATGCAAGGGCCAGAGGCGCGGACAGAATGTCCTCTTTCGGGGATTTCATAGCCCTCTCCGACGTATGCGACGCAGATACCGCGAGACTGATCAAGAGGGAGGTGTCTGACGGATGCATCGCGCCCGGTTTCACAGAGGAGGCGCTGGAGCTGCTGAAAGCAAAAAAGAACGGCAATTATAATGTCATACAGATCGACGCATCCTATGTGCCTGCCCAGCTGGAGAGAAAGCAGGTCTATGGAATCACCTTCGAGCAGGGCAGGAACGAGCTGGACGTAAACGGGGATCTTCTGTCCGATATCGTCACGGCCAACAAGGAGATTCCGAAGGAGGCCCTCATTGATATGAAGATCGCCCTGATCACCCTGAAGTATACCCAGAGCAATTCTGTCTGCTATGTAAAGGGCGGTCAGGCCATCGGCATCGGCGCAGGCCAGCAGTCCCGGATCCACTGCACCAGACTGGCCGGCACCAAGGCTGACAACTGGTTCCTGCGCCAGTCCCCTCAGGTGATGAACCTGCAGTTTGTGGACAAGCTGGGCAGGGCAGACAGGGACAATGCCATCGACGTTTATATAGGCGACGAATACATGGACGTGCTGGCTGATGGTGTCTGGGAGAAGACCTTCAAGGTAAAGCCCCCTGTGTTTACAAGGGAGGAAAAGAGGGCGTGGCTGGACGGTATGCAGGAGGTCACTCTGGGCTCGGACGCATTCTTCCCCTTCTCGGACAATATTGAAAGGGCTCATAAAAGCGGCGTGAAATACATTGCCCAGCCCGGTGGCTCGGTCAGGGACGATGCAGTGACTGCATGCTGCGACAAATATAATATGGTCATGGCCTTCACCGGCATTCGTCTGTTCCATCATTAAGCAAGAGAATATATTCACCATCCTTAACTGTGCAGAGGCTGACGATGCCTATGAAAGTTTTTGATGAATGGCAATGTGCTCCCGTAGGCATTGATAAGAGAGCGGCTGCGGAATCACAAATGGAAGGGATTAAGGATATTCATAGATGAAAAAAAGAAACGTTTTGACGCTTTTTATATTTTTTATAACAGCGCTCATGCTCTGTGTCGGCTGCGGCAGCAAGGATGGTGAAAGCCTGCAGGATTATAAAATCTACCGTGTGGAAGGCGATGACCCTGTGGGACTGACCCAGTATATTATGGATCTGGCTAAGGAGCGGACAGGCGTGCGCCTGAAGAACACGCCGGAGGATGCGGGGTACAGATTCTGCCTGCTCATGTCGGAGTCCTCTGCCAATGAATACGGCTATACATTAGAAGAAATGCTGCCGGGGGCCTATACGATCCTGCGGAAGAACCAGCAGCTTTTTTTCCTTTCGCCTACGGAAGAGGGGCTGCGGCGCGGATGTGCGTATTTTTTCCGGAATCTGGTGGAGGAGGACGGCAGCCTGCTGCTCGGGGAAGGAGAGAAGTATGCGGATACAGGCCGGAAGCTGAAGGAGGCCGTGTATATCGGAGATGTCCCTATTCATGAATATACGATCCTATATAATGACAGCAAAGCTATCCCCGTATGTCAGGAGCTGGAATACTACGTCCGACAGACATGCGGCGGGGCTTTGCCCATAGAGAAAAACAAGGATCAGGACGGGCTGGCGATCCGGCTTTCGCTGAATGAGGATATGGAGGACGGTACGGGCAGGATTGCCATAGAGAAGGGACAGGTGGCAATAACCGGAGCGGACGTGGACGGTCTGTACCGGGAAATGTACCTTTTTGTGAATACCTATCTGGGCTGGATGGATGCAGGAGAGGAGAGCGCCCGTATCAGCAGCGTAGCCGAAAGCATTTATGTGCCTTGGGATGTGGCCGAGCAGGAGCCATGGATGCCGGAGCGGGAGGCTATCGTGGTTCTCTGGAATGTGAATTTCACCAGAGGGGTGTATCTGAACGGGGCCGTGAGTCTGAAAAACAGTATCCTTGACTACACGGAGGAGCAGCTTTACGAATATGTGAAGATGCTGAAGTTCTGCGGGTTCACGGGGGTTCAGGTGACTGAGATGTGTTCCGCGTGGGCAGGGGCGGACAGCTATAGGACAGCCCATGAGAAGATCCGCATGATGGCAGATGCCGCTCACTCTCTGGACATGAAATTCACGCTGTGGGTATGGGGGGCGAAATTTTCCGAATTCAGCTGGGTGGACAATACGGTGTCCTATGAGGCGGGAGAGAGCGGGAATGCATGGGACAACCCTCAGACGATGGCGACCTTTGAGAAGTATTATACTATTTATGCGGAGCTTGCGGACTGCTGCGACCGTGTGATCGCTCATTATTATGATCCGGGAGAGCTGGAGCGGGCGGAGGACATTGCCTTTTTCGCCGGGATGCTGCGGGATAAATTCCTTGCGGTGAACCCGGATATCGATTTCGGGGTCAGCTGCTGGGTGGACGCCTATGACAAGGGAACCTTTGTGAGGGCGCTGGGGAGCGACATTACGCTCTATGAGGGCGTGTTCCGGGATGATGAGCAGAAGTACGTGGAATTCCGGCAGGATATAGCATCCTTCGGAACCCGTCTGGGCACATGGGCATGGAATACCTGTGAGATGGAGATCGACCAGCTTGCCCAGATGAATTTCAACATGGATATCATCAGGAGCACTTACCAGACTGCCAGAAAATATGATGAGATATGCAAGCCGTCCTATTGGAGCGAGATGGACAGCAATCATGTCGTGAATGCCTTTTCCCTTTACTGCGCCGGACAGCTGCTGATCGATCCGGATACGGATTCCGGGGTTCTGTATGCAAGGCTGTGCGAGGCCGTGGCGGGAGAGGAGTATGCGGAGGACTTGGCCCAGATGCTTATGCTGATTCAGGATGCCAGATCGGGAAGCGAATGGAGCCGGTACTGGTGGGGCAGCGAGGATTATATACTGAAGAGCGATGCTTACCCTGCGGAAAGCATTCTGGAGCGGTGCGATACCTATATCCCTGTCCTGCAGGAGATGATAGACAAAGGAATCGAGACCCATACATTTCCCTTTCCTGTTCCGCTTAAGGATGTACTTAGTATGATGCTCCCCCATTTGGAGCAGATCAGAGGCTTTGCACAGTTCAGGATTGCGCTGGCAGAGCTTGAGGAGGACTGGCGGCAGGGGGCTTCTGGGGAGGAGCTTGGGGAAGCGCTTGCGGAAATTGCCCGGCCTATTCCCGATTATAATACCGTGGTTGGCATCTGGGGGCAGGTGGAAGCCCGTGCCCAGAGGGAGATGGTTCTTGCATTCTGCCGTCAGGCTCAGGTGGAGGTTCCTGTCTATCCGAACTGGGACAGGCTGCGAAAGAATTATATTTATGGCCAGATTGCGGCGGATCAGCAGGGCGGCGAAGCGCCGCTGCGGATATATGCTCCTTATTATCAGTATGGTGTGGCGTTCGGGGAAGAGACGGAAAGACTGGTGCAGGAAATGGTGGAAGAGGGCCTGCTGGTCCGCAACGGGGACGGCAGCGTCTCGCTGGCGGACTGGGAGAGCTACAGATATAATTTCGACTAATGACACAGACGCAAGACATTTTGAACAGCTACAGGCAAGGAAACGTATGCCGCAGGGGATATCGTTTAAGTCTCGTGAATTTTAGGTATTGCCATCTGTCCGATATGTATGCTATGATATTGCATATGCTCTCCGGCGGTACCGGAGGGCGGGCAGATGAAGATTCGGAAAGGCAAGGATAGAAATCATGAGCGAGACGGAGTCCAGAAATTTTATTGAGCTGATTATTGACAAGGATCTGGCGGAAGGCGCCTGCGACACTGTATGCACCCGTTTCCCCCCGGAGCCCAACGGATACCTGCATATCGGACATGCAAAAAGTATACTTTTGAACTATGGTCTGGCTCAGAAGTATCATGGAAGGTTCAATATGCGCTTTGACGATACAAATCCTACCAAGGAGGACATCGAGTTCGTGGAGTCCATCAAGGAGGATATTAAATGGCTGGGTGCCGACTGGGAGGACCGGCTGTTTTTTGCGTCCGATTATTTCGGCCAGATGTACGACGCGGCGGTCAGGCTGATCAAAAAGGGAAAGGCCTATGTGTCGGATCTGACAGCAGAGCAGATCAAGGAGTACAGAGGTTCGCTTACGGAGCCGGGGAAGGAGGATCCTTTTGCCGGCCGCAGCGTGGAAGAAAATCTGCGCTTGTTTGAGGAGATGAAGGAAGGGAGATACAAGGACGGTGAAAAGGTTCTCCGGGCACGTATCGATATGGCCTCCCCCAATATCAACATGAGAGATCCGGTGATCTACAGGGTGGCCCATATGTCCCATCATAATACCGGGGATGCATGGTGCATCTACCCCATGTACGATTTTGCCCATCCTATAGAGGATGCCATCGAGGGCATCACCCATTCCATCTGTACGCTGGAATTCGAGGATCACAGACCTCTCTATGACTGGGTGGTGAGGGAGCTGGAATATCCCCATCCCCCGAAGCAGATCGAGTTTGCGAAGCTGTACCTGAAGAATGTGGTGACAGGAAAGAGATATATCAAGAAGCTGGTGCAGGATGGGATCGTGGACGGCTGGGATGATCCCAGACTGGTGTCCATTGCGGCTCTGCGCAGGAGGGGCTTCACGCCGGAATCCATTCAGATGTTCATTGAACTCTGCGGTGTCTCCAAGGCCAATTCCGTTGCGGACTACGCCATGCTGGAGTACTGTATCCGGGAGGATCTGAAGACAAAGGCGCCCAGGATGATGGCGGTATTGGATCCCGTGAAGCTGATCATCGACAATTATCCTGAAGGACAGACGGAGGAGCTGTCTGTAGGGAACAACCCGGAGAATGAGGCTCTGGGCAGCAGGAAGGTGCCTTTCGGCAGGGAACTGTATATCGAGAGAGAGGATTTTATGGAGGAGCCCCCCAAGAAGTATTTCCGTATGTTCCCCGGCAACGAGGTGCGTCTCATGAACGCTTATTTTGTGAAATGCACGGGCTGCGTCAAGGACGGTGAGGGCAATGTGACGGAGGTGCACTGTACCTACGATCCCGCCTCCAAGGGAGGAAACAGCCCTGATGGCCGGAAAGTGAAGGGCACCATCCACTGGGTTGCGGCGGAGACCTCCGTGCCTGCCCAGGTGCGACTGTATGAGAATATCATCGATGAGGAGAAGGGGGTATACAACGAGGACGGCAGTCTGAACCTGAACCCGAATTCTCTTACGGTATTAAAGGAATGCCGGCTGGAGCCTGCCTTTGCCGGGGCGGTGAGCCCTGACCGTTTCCAGTTTGTGCGCCAGGGATTCTTCTGTGTGGACGCAAAGGATTCCGCACCGGAGAAGCTTGTGTTTAACCGTATCGTGTCGCTGAAAAGTTCCTATGTACTGCCGAAGTAGGAGGACGGGGACATCCACCTGTTTCAGCAGAGTTTTCCGAAGGAAGGCAGAAAAATATTATGTCCGGATAGACAGAGTCATAATACACAGAGACTTCCGTACAAGATGGAGGAGAGTATGGGGATTTTTGGGGGACTTAAGAATTTGGGCTTGGGAAACATGGAGGAGATGGACTTGTATGAGGAATCCAAACATGAGCAGACAAAACAAAAAGCTGCCGCAGCAGCGCCGCCTAAGCCGCAGGAAAAGGATCTGATCTATGACAGATCCTTTGTGTGTCCGGTATGCGACAGCCATTTTACGGCAAAGATCATGAAGTCTAACAAAGCAAGGCTTCTGGGAACAGACCGGGATCTTAGGGCAAGATATGATGGAATCGATGCGGTGAAGTATGATGTGGTGATGTGCCCTGTGTGTGCTTATGCGGCTGTTATTCGTTTCTTCCCCAGTGTGACATCCTTTCAGGCGAAGCAGATAAAGGAAAAAATCAGCCAGAATGTAGTGCTTACCAAGTATGATGAGGAAACATACAGCTATGAACAGGCTATGGAGAGATACAAGCTTGCTCTGGTAAATGCAGTGGTAAAGCGCGCCAAGGCCGGGGAGAAGGCATATATCTGCCTGAAAAGCGCATGGCTTCTCAGGGGATATCAGGAGAGTCTTCGGGAAAAGCCGGATCCTGACCAGAACCTGATCGCAAAGCTGGCACAGCAGGAAGAAGAATTTCTGGAGAATGCCTATAAGGGTTTTTCGGAGGCCAGACTGTCGGAGATGCTTCCCATATGCGGCATGAACGGAATCACAATAGATTATCTGGTGGCTGTACTGGCGATGCGCTTCAAAGATTATAGTATGGCAATTAAGCTGCTGAGCGTGGTCATTACCTCCTCCGGCACCAATGCCCGGATCAAGGATATGGCACGGGATATGAAGGATCAGATTCAGAGAGAGCTGAAAAAGCAGCAGGAGGCTCAGGGAAGCAGATAGAGGTATGAAGTTTGAACGAGATGAACTTTCAGCTGCGAACAGACAGCGGCATCTGCTTGTATGAGCAGATATACAGACATATCAAAAAGGAAATCAACGAGGGGAAGCTTCTCGCCGGTGAGAAGCTTCCCTCAACGCGTTTTCTGGCCGAATACCTGCAGGTGGCCAGAAGCACGGTGGATTATGCTTACGGGCAGCTGCTCAGTGAGGGGTACATAGAAGCCAGACCGTACAAGGGATATTTTGTATGTACGGTGGAGGGGATGTTACGGCTGGAGGAAGCGTCCGCATGGCAAAATGTGCCGTCTCTTGGGAGCATGGCCGATAAGGGGGGACTGTCTGCTGGAGGTGCATCGTGCCATGGGAACGCATCGCCCGATGGCAGGGCTCCCGCCGGCAGGAGTAATTTGCCCTATGAAGGCGTACAGCATCAGGGAACCGCTGCGGAGACCTCCGGGCGCCCGGAGCATTCCATCGATTTTTCTCCTTATGACATCGATATGTCAGGCTTCCCCTTTCATGTATGGAAAAAGATCACCAAAAACATAGTTACCTATGGGAACAGCGATCTCTTCGCAAGGGGTGAGGCTCAGGGAGATTACGAGCTGCGCCTGACCATCAGCAGATATATTCATTCCTCCCGGGGAGTGAACTGCAGGCCGGAGCAGATCATAGTGGGGGCAGGAAACGATTATCTCCTGATGCTTCTGGAGAAGATCCTGGGCAGGCAAGTGCGGATTGCGATGGAAAACCCCACGTACAAAAGATCCTATCAGATATTCCGGTCCTTTGCTTACGATATTGTGCCTGTGGAAATGGATGCATGGGGGATGGCTGTTGACAAGCTGGTTCAGGAAAATGTTCGCGTCGCATACGTGATGCCTTCCCATCAGTTTCCCACAGGGATCGTGATGCCCATCGGACGGAGGATGGAGCTGCTGAAATGGGCGGACGCAGAGAAAGACAGGTATCTTATCGAGGATGACTATGACAGTGAATTCCGCTACCATGGCAAGCCTATCCCTGCCCTGCAGGCTTCTGATAAGTCCGGCAAGGTCATTTATATGGGGACTTTCTCCAAGGCCATCGCCCCCGCCATCCGTATCAGCTTTATGGTGCTGCCGGAGATACTGCTGGAGAAATATCTCAGGGACTGCGCATTTTACTCCTGCACTGTGTCCCGCATAGACCAGAGTATCCTGAATGAGTTTATCCGGGACGGCTACTTTGAGCGTCATTTGAACAAGATGCGGAAGATATACCGGGCAAAGCATGAATTCCTGCTGGAATGTCTACAGCCCTTGAAGAACCGTTTCCTTCTGTCGGGGGAGAATGCAGGCCTGCACCTGGTGCTGACCTCCAGAAACGGCGTATCGGAGAGACAGCTGGTGCAGGGGGCAGCCAAAGAGCATGTGCGCGTTTATGGGCTGTCGGAAAGCATGATGGAGGACGCCGCCGACAGCGCCACTGTTCTGCTGGGCTTCGGCGGGCTGACGGAAGGGGAGATCGGCAGGGGAACGGAATCTCTGAGAAAAGTCTGGTGCTGACAAAACGGAAGCTGCCGCATCCTGATTGCTCCGAATGCGGCAGTTTTTTTCTTAATTGTCATTTATGGGGAGCTCCTCGTTGCTGGTATCATCCTCATCGAAAAACTCTTCCACGGTTTCCTCCGCCTTTTCCATGGTCTGGGCAACCTGCTCCGTAAGGGGGGTAAAAGAGCTATCGGACTTGCGCTCTTCTTCGTTTTCCCCAGAGGTCTCCTCGGCGGGCGTCCCGGCATCCGGCGTCTCCGTATTCAGCGGGACATAGCTGCGGCTGCTGCAATCGGACTCGTCCGTATCATCGCTGAAATCGTCATAATCATCTTCTTCGGCGATATCCTGCGTATGTTCTCTTTTGCGGAGGAAATAGCAGACGGCAGCGGCAGCAGAGCCTACTGCAGCAGTCAAAAGCAATACTTTTCCAAATTTCTTAGCCATAAGTGACTCCTTTCAATGTGTTTCTCGTAAACAATATCTTAATACTATTTTGCAGAATTGAAAAGGGAATATGCATAAATTTCCTAAAAATTTTATGATTTGGTTCCAGTCCAGACAAGAATATGGTATGATTAGGGTCTAAAGGAGCATTTTTATGAACAGTAAGTTTTTTGACCTGAAAAAGGAAAAGCAGGATAGGATAATCAATGCGGCCTTGAAGGTGTTTGCCTCTCAGGGCTACCGTCATGGGAGCACTGATGATATCGTCAGGGAGGCAGGCATCAGCAAGGGCCTTCTCTTTCATTATTTCGACAGCAAGCTGGGAGTCTATCGTTTCATATATGATTACAGCGTCCGCTATATGAATCTGGAGCTCCGCTCCACCGTGAGCTCCAAAGAGAAGGAGCTCTTTGCGGTGATGAAGCAGATAGAATGTGCAAAAATGCACGCAATGAAGGGCTATCCCTATATGCAGCAGTTCCTGAACCGATCTCTGGCAGAGGACTCTTACGAAGCGCTGCTGTCCGTGGAGGAGAAGAAAAACGCTCTGGAGGAAACCTATGCGGCCATAGGAGGTCAGATAGACTTTAGTCTGCTGCCTTCCGGGGTGGACGGAGGGAAGCTGCGCAAGATGCTGGATTTCACCGTCAAAGGGCTCATGACGGAGCGGTTTCAGGATGCTTCCTTTCAGGCGGATATGCTCTATCAGGAAATCTGCGATTATCTGGACATGATGAAGCAGATCGTGTATAGATGACGGTTATTTGTTCATCTTGTAGGGGCCGTCGGCGGGATAGCCGCCCTTCAGCTTCTGCATGCCCCGCTGAATGGCATCCTTGGAGCTTTTCCAGTCTGCATCTTTGTTTCGGTAGTCAAATTTCTCCACCATCCATGCCACATCCTCCGAAAGGCGTTCCATGTTGCGCTCCATGAGGGGGAGCATGGCGGCATAGAAATCTTCTTTGTCTCTGTTAGGCAGCCTTCCGTCTGCGGCTTCACACAGGTCTCCGAAATGATGGAGGCAGAAGCCCTTGCCTTCCTTCACTTTTCTGCGGAATTCATCGTCCTCCTCCCATAGATAGAAGAAGGTGTCCATGTACCGGGCATAGGTGTCGGCGAAATGGCTGCAGATATAGCAGGAAGCTTCCTTTTCCCGCACCCATATGCCGATGGCATTGCTGCTCTCGGCGGTCTTGCGGAGCTTATCCTTGAGAGTAGTCTTTGCAGGCTTGAAGTGGGCGAATTCTTTTTTCATCTCCCCGATGATCTTCTTATAATGGGTCTTCAGGATCCATGCGTTGCCGAGGGTGTTGCCGTAGTCGAACATCTTCTGGAAATGCTGGCGACAGAAGCCGGCCTTGTCTGTCATCTCCCGGACATCCGCCTCCATGTAGGAGGAGCCGCTGCCCAGCACAAAGTCCAGCAGATCCTGCTCCACGTTTCTCTCGATGAAGCAGAAGGGGCATTCGTCATCTGCGTTGACCGCATCGTTTAAAGGAATGGTGTATAACTGTTCGCTCATAGGAGTTTCTGATCCTTTCTGTTGAATCCGGGCATACGTGGGGAGCCCGTTTTTATATATTGATATCAGTGTACAATATTTTTTACGTAATTGCTACATTTTTATGACGGGCGGACAGATAAACTTAATTTTTTTTTAAGTTGCAATATGGGAACGGAGAGGATAGTATATAAGTATAGTGATTGGTTTTGAAAGAAAACTGGAAAACGAAAGACGTGATTATTCTTGATATTCAGCAGCATAGAATTTTTACTCTTCTTTTTTCCGCTTTTTCTGGTTCTTTACAGTCTGACTCCCTGTAAAATGAAAAATGTGATACTTCTGTCGGGAAGTCTTATTTTTTATGCTTACGGGGAACCGGTATACCTGATGCTCCTTATGGTGTCGGTGGTGGTCAATTACTTTTTCGGACTGCATCTGGGACGGGGCGCAAGGCGGAAAAAGGCAGAACATAGTGATAGATATAATAACATAATAAGAAAGCAGGATCGGAGAAAAAAGTGCTGTCTTGCAGCGGCACTGGTTTATAATATAGGGCTGCTGGCCGGCTTCAAGTATGGCATTTGGGGAGAGGGGCTGCCGCTTGGCATGAGCTTTTATACCTTCCAGATACTTTCTTACCTGATAGATGTGTATAGGGGGAAGTATGAGAGGGAGACATCCTTTCTGCAGCTGGCGACCTACATCACCATGTTTCCCCAGCTGCTGTCCGGCCCTCTGGCAGGCTATGACGAACTGCGGGGATCTCTGTACAGCCGGGAATTTGGCCGGAAGAACATTCAGGAGGGCCTGAAGGTGTTTACGCTGGGGCTGGCGGAGAAGGTGCTTCTGGCGGACCGGGTGGGCCTGCTGTGGAACGATGTGCAGGTGGCCGGGTTCGAGAGCATATCCACGCCGCTGGCATGGCTTGCTGCCATAGCGTATTCCATGATGCTCTATTTTGACTTCAACAGCTATTCTCTGATGGCGGTGGGGCTGGGAAGGATGCTGGGCTTTGAACTGCCGGAGAATTTCCGGGATCCCTATATGGCCACCGGAGTGCGGGATTTTTATCGGAGATGGCATATGACCCTGGGCAGGTGGTTCAGTAAGTACGTGTATGTCCCTCTGGGCGGGAACAGAAAGGGACTGCTCCGCACGGTCTTGAATCTGCTGGCGGTATGGACCCTGACGGCAGTCTGGCACGGGAGCACGGCGAATTTCCTGATCTGGGGGATGATGCTGTGGCTGGCTATCGTGCTGGAGAGGCTGCTGGAGGCGGCAGGACTGGCGAAGTATCTGCAAAAGGGCATAGGAAAGGCGGTTTCCCGTCTTTACGTATGGATACTGATTCCGGTTACATGGATGTGCTTTGCCATTACGGACATAGGGGAGCTGCAGGTGTACCTTGGAAGGATGTTCGGGGTGATCCCCGCCATGAGGAATAGTCTGGTAGACTGGAAGAATGCGCTTGAGAGCTATGGGCCTTTGCTGGCGGCGGGGGCTTTTGCGTGTACACCGGCGCTGGGATGGCTGTTTAAAAAGGGGAAGGATACAGTGCCGGGGATAGTGGTGCTGGCGGTTCTGTTCTGGTATTGTGTGTGGAGGGTGCAGGCGGAGGGGCTGAATCCGTTTATGTATCTGCAGTATTGAGGGGCTTACTGTTATATAGGAAGGGATGTAAGGGTGGATATAGATGAAGTGGCTGAAGAAATGGGCTTATCTGATATTGTTTGTGGGAACCGGGATAGTGTATTTTGCGTTTGTGGATCATTGGCAGGTGTATGCGGGGCCTTTGGGGCAGATGCAGGACTGGTATAAGGGAAAGCAGGGGGAAAACAGCGGGTCGGACGAGGCAGGGTCGGCGCTGGAGGCCGTTCTGGAGGGGACGGAGGCTTTCGGGGGACTTTTTGAAGGAACGGACTGGCTGGCAAAGCTTCCCTCGTCTTCTGAGGGGGCAGAGGGAACGGTGCCGGAAGAGGGAGACGGTCAGGGCAGTCTGGGAGACAAGGGCGGCCAGAGCGGCTTGGAAGGTAACGGCGGGTCCGGTATAGGAGAGGGAGCCCACGGGAGCGGTCAGGAAGGTGACGGCGTAAGCGGTGAAGACGGCGCGGAAGAGGGGGACGGTCAGGAACCGCAGGAGCCGAAGGCCGTAGAATATATGGAAGTGGAGGATGATTATTTTTCCGATGCGGTGTTCATAGGGGATTCCAGAACGGTGGGTATGTTTGAGTACGGCGGCCTGGAGGAGATTTCCACTTTTTATGCGTCCAAGGGATTGACGGTATATAAGATGTTTGAGTCCCAGATCGTGTCCGCTCCCGAAGGCAAGATCACAATAGAGGAGGCTCTGGAACAGAATCAGTTCGCAAAGATCTATCTGATGATAGGCATCAACGAGATGGGAACCGGGACGGTGGAGACCTTTCTGGAGAAATATCAGGAGGTGGTGGAGCGCCTGAAGGAGCTGCAGCCGGAGGCCGTCATCTATCTGCAGGGAATCATGAAGGTCACCTCGGAGCGTTCCGCTAAGGGGGACTACATAAACAATGAGGGCATTGATGCCCGGAATGAGGGAATTGCCCTGCTGGCGGATGACGAGAGGGTATTTTATCTGGATGTGAATCCTCTTGTCTGCGACGAGTCCGGGGGGATGAATCCCGATTATACCTATGACGGAGTCCATCTGAAAGGAAAGGATATCCAGATCTGGAAGGATTATTTGAAGGCTCACGCAATCTCTCCTTGACTATTGGTGAACGAAATATTATGATGGTTGTCAGGGTATGTCCGTCCCTGCAACTATACAATTTCATAGCGTCAGCCGGGAGACCGTCTGGCAGATACGAGGAGGATGAGTTCATGAGCGAGAAGTCAAAAACTGCTTCCAGAGGAAACGGCATCGGCGATGCCTGCGTCTACGATGCAAGGACTCTGGGGGCGCCCAAGGTTGTGGTGCTGGGAATCCAGCATATGTTTGCCATGTTCGGCGCAACAATCCTGGTGCCTATGCTGACTGGGCTTGATGTGTCCACGACACTGCTGTTCGCAGGCTTAGGCACCCTGCTGTTTCATCTGTTGACAAAGAGAAAGGTCCCGGTGTTCCTCGGCTCCTCTTTTGCGTTTCTGGGCGGGTATTTTGCCATAGCGCCCATGACGGATGCGGCGGGGAACGCAGTAAGCAATTCCGAGCTGCTGCCCTATGCCTGCTTCGGCGTGGCCTGCGCAGGTCTTCTGTATCTTCTTCTTTCTTTTCTGATCAAGCTCTTCGGCACGGGAAAGGTAATGAAATTCTTCCCGCCGATCGTAACCGGTCCCATCATCATCGCCATAGGTCTTACGCTTTCCCAGTCCGCCATTGACAATTGCTCTGCCGACTGGCTGATTGCGGTGGTTGCCATCGCCCTTGTGGTGGTCTGCAACATCTGGGGCAAGGGCATGATAAAGATAGTTCCTATCATCATCGGCGTGGTGGGATCTTATCTGCTGGCAGCGGTGCTGGGCAGGGCGGATTTTACGGCGGTGAAGGAGGCGGCATGGTTCGGTCTGCCGATCCACTGGAAACAGACGGCATTCTGGGCTCTGACGGACGGGGACGCGTCTCTGCTGGTCAATTCCGTCATCACTATCATGCCCATTGCCCTTGCCACCATCGTGGAGCATATCGGTGATATATCGGCTATTTCGTCCACCGTGGGCAAGAATTACTTTCAGGATCCGGGACTGCACAGGACATTGCTGGGAGACGGCCTTGCCACGATCCTTGCATCCTTGTTCGGCGCGCCCGCAAACACTACCTATGGAGAAAATACAGGAGTGCTGTCCCTGACAAGGGTATATGATCCGCTGGTAATCCGGATCGCGGCAGGGTTTGCGATCCTGCTTTCCTTCTGTCCGAAGTTTGCTGCCGTCATCAGCTGTATGCCTGTGGCCACCTGCGGCGGTGTGTCTCTGGTGCTGTACGGCATGATTTCCGCAGTGGGTGTCCGCAATATCGTGGAGACCAAGGTGGACTTTTCCAAGAGCCGCAATGTCATCATAGCGGCATTGATTCTGGTGCTGTCCATCGGTATCAAATACAGTGCGGCAGGTTCCGTGGGATTCACGGTGGGAAGCCTGACCATAAGCCTTTCCGGCCTTGCGGTAGGCGCATTGGTGGGAATCATCCTGAATGCGGTTCTGCCAGGGAAGGACTATGAATATAATGACGAGAAGCCCGATCACACGGGAGTGGATTTTGCCGTGAAGGGATAAGGCGGATCCGGCGCGGAAGCCGGATGCGGCATCTCGGCGGAGGGCGGCTGTAAGGAACCCTTCTGAGAGATGCGGGGCATGGAGGCTTAAATGGTAAGGAGGATTTTATGAAAGTCGCGGATATGCATTGTGATACTATTAGCGGGCTTTTTCACGGGAAGGAGACGGGAAAGCCGGAAACGCTTCGGCGCAACGGCTGTCATATCGATCTGATGCGGATGAAGGAGAGCGGCTATCTGATCCAGAATTTTGCCTTGTTCGTGAAGCTTGGCGAGGACAGGGATCCATGGGAGCAGGTCTGCTGCCTCTATCAGTGCTATCAGGAGGAGCTTGGGAAAAATCAGGATATGATCGCGCCGGTGCTCTCCTTCTCCGACATTGCCAAGAATGAAGCGGAGGGGAGGATCTCCGCCATGCTCACTGTGGAGGAGGGAGCTGTCTGTAAAGGTCAGGTGGAAAATCTGCGCAGGCTCTATGAGATGGGGGTGCGGATGCTGACTCTTACGTGGAACTTTGACAATGAGCTCGGCCATCCCAACCATAACCCTGACCTCAGGGCACCCATGAAGAAGGCTATGGAAGAATGGAAGGGCTGCCCTGAGGGCGCTCCAGAGCAGGAGGAGAAATGCCGGGAGGCCCAGAGAACCGTGGATGCCTATCTGCATACTCCGAACCTGACGGGAGGCCTGACCGGGAAGGGCAGGGAATTTGTAGCGGAGATGGAAGCTCTGGGCATGATCCCTGATGTATCCCATCTGTCCGACGCCGGCTTTTACGATGTGCTGGAGGTGACGAAGAAGCCCTTTGTGGCAAGCCATTCTAATGCAAGGGCGGTATGTCCCAACGTGCGGAACATGACGGACGACATGATCCGCAGGCTCTCGGAGAGGGGCGGGGTCATGGGACTGAATTTCTGCGCAGACTTTCTGGAGGAGACACCCATAGGCGTGAAAAATCCCGGCACCATTGAGGCGGTGATCCGCCATGCGAGGCATATCGAGGCGGTGGGCGGCATCGAGGCGCTGGGGCTGGGAAGCGATTTTGACGGCATCGATACCCATGAGGAGCTGCCCGGCGCCCAGAGCATGGGGGTTCTGTGGGAGCGGCTTCATAAGGCGGGATTCTCCGAAGATAAGCTGGATAAAATCTTTTATGAAAATGTGCTGCGGGTGTATAGGGATACGCTGAAGTAAGGCTGCGGAGGGGCATACCGAATCCGGGATGAAACCGTGCGGCAATATGTCGGTATAAGCATATGGGAAAAATAGATGAAGAACGGCAGGGAGGATGTTTGGGAATGAAAAAGCTCTTGGACATAGTCATTACATTATGTGTATTGGGGGCGGCAGTAGCGCTGTGCCTGACGGCGGGGCCGCAGGTGCCGAAGCTGCTGGCAGGTCCTGAGGCTCTGGCACCGGGGGAGGCGTTTCGTCAGGCGGAAGGAGAGTACATATCTTATGTGGCGGCCTATCCGGTGGCCTCTTATGAGGAGGAATATTATTCCGGCGATCCGGACAGGGTCAGAACCAGAGGGTATGTGGTGTATGATGAGCAGAGAAGAGAGTTCGTCTATGTGATCATCTCCACAGAGGACGGGAAAGGACTCGGCGACCTGATGTGGAACCTGAAGCTGATGGCGCAGCTGCGGGAGAGCAAGGATATGTCGCCGGTTCCGGTGGAGGGTGTGCTGGAGCCCATGGGGGAGACGGAGAAAGAGCATGTCATTGCGGCGCTGGAGGACAGCGAGATCCTGAGCCTTTACGACGATTACGGAGATCCTCAGGAGACGCAGGGCTATTATGACGCCTATTTCAGCGACAGCTACGGCAGGACTCTGGCCGCCATGGGTGAGGAGCTGGCTCAGGGCCGGCAGCAGGCGGACTGGTATGTCATAAGGGCCGGCAGGATCAACGGCTATGCGATACATGAGATATGGATTTCCCTTTTGGCGGCGGCATTGAGCCTGCTGATATTTGCAGTCCGTGTCATAGGGATGCTTACAGGCGGAAGGTCAAAGGCCGGCAGGAGGACGCCGGATCATGCGAACAAGGCGGAGGAGCTTCTGGAAGCCCAGAGGGAATGGGTGGAGGAATGGTGCGATTTCAGCCTGAACAGAGTGCGCCGTATGGCTTATCTCACCGCCTTTGGATGCGTGGCGCTTTTTATGGCCCTTGGGCTCTGGGTGAATCCTACGCTGCAGCAGACCCTTGTGTTCCATCTGCCTCTGGGGCTGCTGCTGGGAGAAGCGGCGGCAGCGCTTCTGTGGGTTGCCCAGAAGGGCCAGTCCAAGCCGGACAAGATCATGAAGAAATTAAAGAAAAATCTGGAAAAAAATCTGCCTTCTCCCGCAGAACAGGAGGACGCGGCGGAGGATATCCTGAGCGCGGGAGCGGAATGGCGGTTTGGGGAGAAGGTAAAGGACTCCATGCTGCAGGGAACCGTGGGAAGCCGTTACTGGGTATCTTTTTCGTGGAACGGCATGGTGACGGTGGTGGATTCCCAGCGTCTCGGGGAGATCGAGACCGTGACCATATCGGGACAGGTGCGCAGCGGCAAGGTGCGGATCAGCTATCGTTCCTATGGGGTCAGGTTTTATTACGGGAGTGCTTCGCCCAAAAAGACCTGTGATGCGTCCATGGGCTTCCAGCTGCAGGATACCCAAGGATATTTCATGGTCCTGGTCAGGAAAAGGGTGGGCGACAGTATAAGGATCAGCTCATCAAATGAGTAAAAACAGAATGTGAGGCTTGATTATGATACAGAAGTTGACAATCAAGAACTGGATGGGCACAGGGGTGATTCTGCTTTTCTGCATTGTCATGGCGGTTTTCCCGCTCTGGAGGTACGGGCCTTCCGCCCTCGAGGCGCTGCAGGGCTCGGTTCCCGGACTTGCCGGGGAGGAGTCCATGAGCAATATTTACGGGCTTTCCGCACTGGGGCTTTTCTTCGCGCTGCTTTCCGTGGCTATCATCGTACGGCAGCTGACAAATTCGGTGGGCAAGCGGGTGAAACGGTATCTGGCAGGACATCCGGAGGTTACCCTGCAGCAGCTGGACGATGATTTTAAAGCTGCGGAGGAAGCGGGCAATGTATGGATCGGCAGGAGATGGACCTTCAGCCATGACCTGAACTGTATTCTGGTGGAAAATGCCCGGATCGCATGGGTGTACAGCGAGAAGGAGCATTCCAGACGCAATGTTTATTACTACCTCTGTCTGGGGCTTGCGGACGGCAGCACGGAAAGAGTCAAGGTGTCAAGGAATAAGCTCTCCCGGATGTATGAGATCTATGAGAGATACCCCCATATGCTTGTGGGAGACAATCCGGAGTACGGGTATCTGTTCAGAAATGACATAAATTCTTTATTGGATATAAAATACCGTAAAATACCGCTGTAAGTGAGCCCTCGAGCAGCCTCAAAAAATGCTTGACAAACGGGATTTTTTCCTTTACAATGTTTCTAATTTCATATTCAAGCGATTGATCAAGAAAAGCAATGATAAGAAGAAGTAGCCCATTGTGGAACATACAGAAAGCAGCCGGGTGATGAGAGGCGCATGGGAAGCAGTGTGTGAATACATCTTTGAGCTTCGCACCGAATGTCCGCAGAGGATTAGTAGGCTGCGACGGTTCCTGCATCCGTTAACGTGCTAGGGTATCATCCATGGGATGTATGGACGTACCCGAAGAGGCAGGCAGTGTGAGCTGTCTGTAAACATTAGGTGGTATCACGAGACTATATGCTCTCGTCCTTTTGATAGGACGGGAGTTTTTTTGTTTCGATCAGAGATGAAGATGAAAGCGAGAAAGGAAGAAAGAAAGGAAGAGAAAGCAATGAAATCAGAGAAAGAAAACAAGACAGTAAACAAGAAAGACATTGAAACAGTGGTCAGTGCAGAGACAGCCGGGATAGATGAGGCCGAGCTGCGGCGTCAGGTTCGGCACCAGATGCGCGTCATCAGGCAAGGGGCAGCCGACCTGATCGGCGAGGAGGAGCTGGAGGCAAAAGTGGCCAGAAGCATTCTGACGAAACAGCCGCTGACAATCAAGTTCGGCATGGATCCCAGCGCGCCGGATCTTCACCTGGGGCATGCGGCAGCACTGCGCAAGCTGAAGCATATGCAGGATCTGGGACATAAGATCGTGATTATCATCGGTGATTTCACCGCCGCCATCGGGGATCCCACAGGCAGGAGCAAGGGGAGGAAGGAAATGGATCATCAGGAGGTGCAGGCGAATGCCCGGACCTATCAGGAGCAGGTATTCCGTATCCTTGACAAGGAGAAGACTCTTGTGCGCTACAACGGGGAATGGCTGAAAGCATTGGATATGACTGAGGTCCTGAGGCTGGCATCCACCACCACTGTGGCGAGGATGCTGGAGAGGGATGATTTCCAGAACCGTTTCCGGAACGGTATTCCCATCGGGCTCCATGAATTCTTTTACCCTCTGCTGCAGGCTTATGATTCCGTGGAGCTGCAGGCAGATCTGGAGCTGGGCGGCACGGACCAGACCTTCAACATACTGATGGGCAGGACGCTGCAGAAGGAACGGGGGCAGGAGCCTCAGGCAGCGCTGTTCATGCCCATTCTGGAGGGGATCGACGGGAGGGAAAAGATGAGCAAGAGTCTGGGGAACTACATCGGCATCTGTGAGGATGCGCGGACCATGTTCACCAAGGTCATGCAGGTGCCGGACAAGCTGATCGTGAAATACTTTGAGCTTGCCACGGATATCCTGCCGGAGGAGCTGGACAAAGTAAAGGAACAGATGGCGGACGGCTGCAACCCAAAAGACTGCAAGCTGCTTCTGGCAAAATCCGTCACAAGGCTCTACCACAGCGCTGAGGAAACAGCGGATGCGGAGCAGTTCTTTCAGGAGGCCTTCACCAACAGGGCTGTGCCGGAGCTGGTGGATGTGCTGCAGGTGGTGCTGGAGAGCGGGACATTATATGACTGTATCCGTCCTCTGGTAAATGCGGGCATGGTCGCCAGCGGGGCCCAGTTCAGGCGGCTGCTTTCTCAGGGCGGCGTCAAAAAGAACGGAGAACAGGTGGACGCTCTGGAGGAGCCGGTGCAGACAGGGGATGTGCTGAAGGTGGGAAAGAGGAACTTTGTGCGTGTGGAAATGTGCTGATCGACAAGATATGGTTATCAAAACCGCATCAAAAAGATAAAAATACTATAAAATAAGTTGCTGAGAGATATAATGTGTTGATTTTTTGATCAGGAAGTGGTATTCTATACATTGCGTATATTTGGTAATTATTTCGGTGCGGCTTGACAGTACAGTGCGGAAGGTATGCCGCATCAGGAACAATATATATGTATGGAAGGTGACTTGGTATGAGAGAAGCGTTTCACATTATCAGCGACGGCTCCTGCGATCTGCCGGAGGAGCTGGTGAAGGAGAATAATATCACGGTGGTGCCCTTTTATGTCTCCTTTGACGACGAGCATTATCTGAAGGAGAACGTGGAGATCGGCATCAGGGATTTCTACCAGCAGATGGTGGATCAAAAAGGAGTATATCCAAAGTCCTCCATGCCCTCCGAGCAGGATTACATGGAGGTGTTTACCCCCTATGTGAAGGAAGGACTTCCTGTCATATGCATCTGCATCACCACCAAGTTCAGCGGCTCTATGCAGTCCGCCGTCAATGCAAAGGAGGCCATGCTGGAGGAGTATCCGGATGCAAGGATCACGGTCATAGATTCCAGCGTGGACACGGTGCTGCAGGGGCTGTACGTTCTGGAGGCGGTAAAGCTGCGGGACAAGGGTACGGATTACGAGGCGGCAGTTAAACGGCTTGAGGAGATCAAGGGCACCGGGAGGATTTTCTTTACGGTGGGCGATATGGAGTACTTGAAGCACGGGGGGAGGATCGGCAAGGTGGCCGCCGTTGCGGGAAGCGTGCTGGGCATCCGGCCGGTCATCACCCTGAAGGAAGGGGAAATATTCCCCTCGGGCATCGGAAGGGGCAGAAAGCGCACCACGGAAAAAGCCATTGAGCTTTTGGCAGGCTATCTGGAGAAAGCGCCCAAAAGCATCGATCATTACAGCATCACGGTAGGGTTCGGATATGATCATGAAGAGGCGGTGGAATTCCGGGATCATGCGCTGGAGGTTCTGCGGGGGAAGGGGTACGATATCCCGGAGATTCCCATTTTCCAGATCGGCGCCACCATCAGCGTGCATACGGGACCGTATCCGCTGGGCTTCGGGGTCATTGAGAAGGCGTAAGGGATCAGAAGAAGGCATAATGAACTGCTGTGGCATAAGATTCCAAAGCAGTGCTTCTTCAGATACAATGTTCCAGCAGCTCTTTTATATCTGCAAAGCAGTAGTCCGCCGGATAGGGCGTATCCGCCATGTCGGCGGGCTTTGCTTCTCCGGTGAACACCACGCAGGTGTCCACCCCTCCGTTGAGGCCGCAGGCGATGTCAGTGTAGAGCCTGTCGCCCACCACGAGGGTCTCCTCACGGGAAAAACCGGAAAGGGAGAGGCACAGATCCACCACCTGAGGGCTGGGCTTGCCCAGATAGATGGGCTTCTTTCCCGTGGAATCGGTGATCATATTGCATATGGCGCCGCAGTCCGGCACAAAGCCGAAATCAATCGGGCAGCACAGATCGGGATTGGTACCATAAAAAGGCACGTCCATGGTTGAAAGAACCTTGCAAACCTGCACCAGCTTACAGTAGTTCAGCTCGCTGTCGTAGGCAACTACCACACAGGCTATATCCTCTTCCGCCTCTTCAGCGATACATAAGCCGTTCCTGCGCAGCTCTCCGATGAAGGAGGCAGTGCCGGTGACGAATATTTTTTTGTCCAGATAGTGCTCGAGCAGGAAACGGAGCGTCATATAGCCGGATGTGATGAACTGGTCCTCAGTTGTTTCCAGATGGAAAGCCTGACGGAATTTCTCCACATAATCTTTGCCGCTGCGGGTGGAATTATTGGTGATGTAATAGGCCTTGCCGCCGATCTTGGCAATGTGGTCGAGGAGCCGGGCGCTGCCATCGTAGAGGGTGTCCCCCACAGCTATGGTGCCGTCAATATCAAATAAAAAGAGTTTTTTCTGTTTCAGTCTATCATGTCTTTCAGATTTCATGCCTTCTCCGTTTTTGGCGTACTGCCGGGTGTACCGGCGCGTCCGTGTCAGGTTCATAGTTTCCGCTTATATTGAATCCAGTGTCAGAGATCTCATGAGGTCACATTGACTATAGCATAGGGAGATCTGCTTTGCAAGAAAAACAGATTGACATTTACCAAAAAGCAGTAGGAAGCCCTAGGAAGCGCTGGGGAGCTTATGAAAGAACATGCACCGATAGCGGAACTGCTGCCGGAATCCGGACGGGCGGCAGGAAAAAATTCCAAGGATGTACTGGTATAAATGCCCATATCATGTTATTATATTGTCATGTATTTTTTAAAATCAAAGTCCGTCTGGGCGGGCAGGGAGGTACGGTATGAAATTGATCTCTTGGAACGTGAACGGGCTCCGGGCATGTATGCAGAAGGGCTTCATGGATTTTTTTCGCGATGTAGATGCGGATGTCTTCTGCCTGCAGGAGACGAAGCTGCAGAAAGGGCAGATAGAGCTGGAGCTGCCCGGCTACCATCAATACTGGAACTATGCGGAAAAGAAGGGATATTCGGGCACGGCGCTTTTTACAAAGAAGGAGCCCCGGAAGGTGAGCTATGGTATAGGCGTGGAGGAGCATGACCATGAGGGCCGTGTCATCACGGCAGAATTTGAAGACTATTTTGTGGTTACTGTCTATGTGCCCAACTCCCAGAGGGGACTGACCAGGCTTGCCTACCGCATGGAGTGGGAGGAGGCTTTCCTGCAATATATAAAGAAGCTGGAGGAGAGTAAGCCCGTGGTCTACTGCGGAGACCTGAACGTGGCCCACAAGGAAATTGATCTGAAGAATCCTAAGACAAACCACAATAATGCGGGCTTTACCGATGAGGAGAGGGAGTGCTTCGGCAGGGTGCTGGAGAATGGATTCCTGGATTCCTTCCGATACTTCTATCCGGATCTGAAGGATGTCTATTCCTGGTGGTCCTATATGGGACAGGCCAGAGCGAAGAACGTAGGGTGGCGTATTGATTACTTTGTGGTTTCTGAGGCACTGAAGGGGAAGCTGGCGGATGCCAAGATACATGACAAGGTGCAGGGATCGGATCACTGCCCGGTGGAGCTGGATGTCAAGGATGCATGACGCTGAATCGGATTTTAACAAAATCAAGAGATATATCAGGAGGTAGGAACAAATGGAGAAGCTTTTATTGAAGGCTTGTCAGAACGGACAAAAGGGAGTGGTGATGGCGTTCCTGAAAAAGGACGGCATCAATGTCAACAGCGTGGACGAGATGGGGCTTGCCCCCATCCATTACGCATGTATGAAGGGCTTCAGGGATATTGTGAAGCTGCTGCTGGACAAAGGGGCGGATGTGAACCTGATTTCCAATACCAGCGTCACACCTCTGCATCTGGCGGCCAAGTCGGGAAACAAGGAGATCGTGAATATGCTGGTGGATGCCGGCGCGGATGTGAACGCCACCGACAAGCAGGGAAAGAGCGTGCTGATATATGGTGTGGAGGCCCGAAAGGTGGAAGCGGTGAAGCATCTGGTGTCTTTAGGAGCCGATGTAAATGTGACAGACAATACGAACCGGACCGCTCTGGACTATGCGACGGCAATGGGCCTGACCCAGCTGCTGGGAGACCTGTCTGTGGAAGGCGGGCAGAGCACGGATGTCTATGGCAATACTGCGCTGCACCAGTCCTGCTATAACGGTCAGAGCGAGGTGGTCAAGACCATGCTGGCAGCCGGAAACATGGATGTAGATGCTACAAATGACGCCGGAATGACACCGCTTTTCCTGGCCGTGATGCAGAACAATCTGCTGATAACGGAACTGCTTGTGGAGGCCGGGGCGAATGTGAACGCCAGAGACAACGAAGGCGATTCACCTCTGCATCTGGCGGCAGGAAACGAGAACGAATATATCACAAAGAAGCTTCTGGCCGGCGGTGCCAATATCAACGAGCGCAATGCAAACGGAGAGACTGCGCTGATCATAGCGGCCAAGGCCGGGAACAATTATATCGTGGGCGCGCTTCTTGAAAACGGAGCAGATGTCACATATGCGGATCTGAGCGAGCATACAGCGCTTTATTATGCGACGGAGGCCGGAAACAACGATATCGTTGAGAAGCTGCTCATGGCCGGGGCAGAGGAGTAAGAAAAGAGAATATTAAAATAGGCTCTCGGAATCTCAGTGGGCAAAATCAGGTGTTGGGTCAGAAAGGCGCTCAGAAAAGGGGGGATCGGCAAAAGTGAATCCTGAAAAAATATATTAAGCGGTTTGGAGATTCCGAGAATATATTAAAGAAATAAGGAGTCAAATATCATGGATAGTAAAGAATTAGCGAATTCACTGGCGGAGTACAGCAAATGGAACAGGGGCAAATGCGCACCATGGTGGAGCGAGGATCTGGACAATCCTATGTATAGGTACAGCTTCCTGACCAAGGAGGAGACAGAGGCGGTGACGGAGGCCGTGGCGGCCTGCTCCGCGGAGGATCTGACAGCGGCCGCAGGCAGTACGGGGATGACGGTGTTTCATCTGCTGATGTGGTGCGGGCTTTATGAGGGTGCGGAGAAAGCGCTGGAGAAGGGCGTGGATCCAAACCTTGCCGCAGGGGGAGACTGTGAGGGCGTGACGCCGCTGATGGTGGCATGCTATCGGGGAAACGAGAAAATGGCGGGGCTTCTTCTGGAAAAGGGAGCGGATCCAGCGCTCTCGGATAAAAAAGGGAGGAATGTCTTCCATTATCTCGGAGGGATCAGGATCAACAGTGACCTGATCAATTCTCATGCAAGCCAGAAGTATAGTCTGGATCAGAGGACGGCTCTGGCGGGCAGGCTTTCCGGGGACATTAATGCCAGAGACGAAGAGGGCATGACACCCTTTGAGATCCTTATTAAAGATGACAATTCCGATTTTTCTTATGCGTTGTCCAAAATATACATAGAGAAGGGCGCAGACATCCATATTGTGGACGAGGAGGGGGATTCCCTGCTGATGCGTGCGGTAAAAAAACGTCACTTTGCGGCGGCTCTTGCGCTGATGGAGGCTG
Organism: uncultured Acetatifactor sp.; assembly: GCA_964018205.1. GTDB lineage: Bacteria > Bacillota > Clostridia > Lachnospirales > Lachnospiraceae > Acetatifactor. Next base: position 115,638 of record CAXHOW010000002.1, read on the forward strand.
ACAAGGAGCTGGTGAACCAGCCCAACAAGGAGGGGACGACACCCCTGCACCTTGTGTCACGCTATAATATAGAATTCTGTATGGCTATTCTGGATAAGCATGGGGACAAGAACGCTGCGGACGGAAACGGAAAGACCCCGAAGGATATTGCGCTGGAGAGCGGAGATAACAATTATAAGCAGCTCTTTACATCGGGCAGGCTGAAGCTGAACGAGCTCAGCAGGCTGACCTCCAACGCTTTCTCAGGTGCGAGAGAACAGAAGGATAGGATGACCATGGGCCTTTACCTTGCGGGAAAGCTGGTCCGGGAGGTGGATACGGACGATGATGAAGAGATGGGGATGGTTATAAACATCCTGCATAATGCCATGAACAATGATGATAAATGTGAGCTGCTGGAGCTGTTTGTGAAGGCAGGAATCGATCTGACGGCGCCCATCCACAGCAGCGGGACAGTGCAATGCATTCGAGACAGATGCCTTACCGGGAACTGCGGGGTCAAGGCTATCAAAAAGTTCATGGAGCTGGGGCTGGACATGGATCAGGCCATCGTCAAGGGCAGGACTCCCGCTTATATCGTGGCATCCCAGAAGGAGAGAAATATGATGGGCCGGGGAAAGGACGATTATTTTGAGGAAGCGGCGAAGCTCTTTTCCCGGGAATCCATGGAGCAGACGAACGACGATGGAACCACAGCGGTGCATGAGGCCGCACGGAGTGGCCATGTGGATATGCTGAGGGTCATGATAGAGAAGGGCGTGGACGTGAACATCGCTCAGGATCAGCCTGCGGAGGCAGGAAACACACCCCTGCATGAGGCCTGCGCAAGGGGCAATGCAGAGGTGGTAGAGCTGCTGATGAAATCCGGAGCGGATGACACCATACAGAATGTGAAGGGCGAGACGGCAGCCTATCTTGCATTGACCAAGAGGGTGTTCGGCGGGGACATAGATTTAGATGACAGAATTGCCATACTGGAAGCTCTGGAGCATGTGGACATACCGGGCAGCGGCGGCAGGACGCCTCTCATGCAGATGCTCATACAGCTGGGACTGAACGACAAGACAGAGCTGCTTCCGGTGCTGTTAGATAAAGGCGTGGACTTGGAACAGAGGGACGATGCGGGCAATACGGCATTGATCACGGCGGCGGATTCCCGGAGCTACAAGGGAGTCGTTAAAGAGCTGGTTCGGGCCGGAGCGGATGTGAACGCAGAAAACAAGAGGGGCGATACGGCGCTGCATCTGGCGCTGAAATGGGGGGATCAGGAGTCCTCGATCTTCCTGATCAAGAAGGGCGCCGACTATAACCATGCCAACAATGCAGGGGTCACACCGGCCCAGCTGGCTGCAGAGAAGGGGTATGATACGTTGCTGGAGCTGATGACGGATATTCAGTAAAAAAGGTGAGACGGAACACATGGATTTTGATATCAGAAAATTTGACGAATATCGGGAGAATAACTGTTTGGAGGTAAAGAAAGCAAAAAGCGGACTTCCGAACAGTCTATGGGATACCTACTCTGCGATGGCGAACTGTTATGGCGGTATGATTCTTCTTGGAGTGGTAGAGAAAGAAGAAGGTAGCTTTGTGACAACCGGGCTTAAGGATGTGGAAAAGCTGCAGAAGGATTTCTGGAACACAGCCAATAACAGTCAGAAGGTCAGCATCAATCTGTTCACTGATGATGATCTGGAGTCCTATGAAGTAAACGGTGATATAATTCTTGCTATTCGGGTTCCGCGTGCGAATCGTGAGGATAAGCCGGTCTACATCAACGATGATATGTTCAGAGGCACATTCCGCAGAAACGGGGAGGGCGACTATCATTGCACGAAAGCCGAAGTTAAGGCAATGCTGCGTGATCAGACCGAAGAAACGTCAGATATGAAGATTCTTGAGGATATGGAGATTTCCGACCTCAACATGGAGACCGTCCATGCTTACCGCAACCGTCATACTGCTTACCGTTCAGAGCATGTCTGGGAAGGTTTGACAGATGAAGAGTATCTTGAGCGTATTGGAGCCGCAAAACGGTTGAAAGCAGATAGAAGACTCCATCCAACGGCGGCAGGGCTTCTGATGTTTGGAGAAGAGTATCGAATTCTGTATGAGTATCCGGAATATTTTCTGGATTATCGAGAGATGCTTGATCCGTCCATTCGATGGACGGATAGGCTTCAGTCAAGCTCTGGTGACTGGACAGGAAATTTGTTTGATTTCTTTTTCAGAGTATATTCCAAGCTGGTGAGGGATTTGAAAATTCCCTTTAAGCTGGAAGGAATCACCCGCATTGATGATACGCCGGTTCATAAAGCACTGCGTGAAGCACTTGCTAACTGTCTGGTGAACACCGATTTCTTTATGCCAAGGGGAGTCGTTATAAGAAAAGACACAGATAAGATCATTATTGAGAATCCGGGATATATACGGCCGGGAAAAGATCAAATGCTGAAGGGCGGGATTTCTGACCCGCGGAACAAGGCGCTGATGAAGATGTTCAATCTGATAGGAATCGGGGAACGCGCAGGGAGCGGTGTGCCGGATATCTTCGCCATATGGGATTCTCAGGGCTGGGTGGTGCCGGAGGTGGAGGAACAGTATAATCCGGATCGAACAGTTCTGACACTTTCTTTTGAAAAGAAACAAGCAGAAAAAACAAGCAGAAAAAACAAGCAGAAAAAACAAGCAGAAAAAACAAGCAGAAATGGGAAAGCAGCAAAGACCGCTGAAAACAAGCAGCAGATAGTTGAGTTTCTCAAAAAAGAAGGAAGCTGCAAGGCGACAGAAATAGCGGAGCATATCGGGCTTAGCTCCGCACGGGTGAGAGTGTTGCTTTCTGAACTGATGGATGAAGAAAAAGTAAAAACGGAGGGAAACGGACGTATGCGCCGTTATCTTCTGATATAATGAAATTATCAATTGGATTTGCAGTTTTTCTTGTAATACACAGAAGTGTACTCATATTGCTTTAGGACAGCTTAATAGGAAAACCTTCGGAGACAAATAGAAATCTCCGAAGGTTTTTTCTATCTAAAAATCTAGGTGTCCTGTCGATGTTATTCCTCCCGCTTGGCAATAATCATAAACAATCCCCCCTCTTTCAAGCGTATCGATAGGCTGGGAAGGAATTACGGAGAGGAATTGGATCAGTAGAAAAAACACAAAGGAGATAGAGGCGGACATTCAGGTCATAGATATGCCGCTGCTCAATATGTGCCCCATGGGCAGCGAGCTGACGGGAGTGTTCATTTCGAATCGGGTGCTGCAGATACTGGCTTATGTGGCTGAAACAGCTGAATATGAGCCATATCGCATTTTGCCGAAAATGTCTGGAATACAAAAAATCAGTGAAAAAGTGTCTTAAAAAGTAGATATTATGATATGGGTACATATATGCCGGATTTTGCGTATTAAGCACTATTTTGGTCAGCTAAATCATTATACATCATCTGTCTCATAAAGTCTATTTTTTGAGACTGCCGACAAGATACTGCTGTGGCTGATGAATCTGAGGTACTTGTGACAGAGAAGAATAGGTTTGCGTAATAGGCATAGAAAGGAGGGGGAAGGAAAACTGCCCGTTAGCAGGACAAGCCTGAAAGGATGTTTCTGCAGACTTGGAAACAGAAGGAAGAATCGGAGAAAAGAGAGGAGAGTATGATGAGAAGGAAATGTTTGATGCTTAGCATGGCGCTGGCACTGCTGCTGACAAGCACCCCGATGGTCTCTGAGGCTGAGGAGCCGGGAGAAGGGGTTCAGGCAAGTACGGAGAAAGAAGCAGGAGCGGAAATGGATGCTTTTGCTGAAGAATCTGAAGCGCTGGAGGCGGAGGCTGAAAGGCAGATGCCGGAGAAATCGCACGTTGGGGAGTCGGAGCCGGAGGTGGGCTCAGCAAACGCATAGGCGGAAGGAATCAGCTGGAGGGTAGATGGCGATACCGTTGTGATTAGTGGGGAAGGGTATGTGCCAGATGGAAATAGCCTGCATGATGCTATGGCGGCAGCTAAGAAGGTTCGGTTTGAAGAGTGTAAGATTCTGCAGAGTATGGATGAATTGTTCAGAAATTTGGAAAATCTTGAGAGTATTGATTTAAAAGGTCTGGACACGAGCCAGATGAGAAATATGGGGTTCATGTTTGACGGCTGCAGCGGTCTGACGAGTGTGGACGTGAGCGGCATTGACACGGTTAGATATTATTATGGAGCAGATGAAAGCTGCAGAAGGAGTGACCGAGGAACTAAAAGCTAAAAATCAGTGGGAATGGATTCAGAAAATGAACAGTATCCGGTATCGGGCAGAGGAAATAGTAAAAAATGAGATGATTTATATTTAAATCATGGAGGCAAAAGCAATATGGAAAAGAAAATTTATATCACAGAGGAAGAACGGGCAAAGTGCCAAAAGGTGGCTGATGCGTTTACGGAGCTGTACGAAATGGCGGATATTGTAGTGGTTGATGTAGACAGATACGGTTTTGTGATGCTGAAATACTATATGCCGCCGCATGGCTTTGAGGAAGATGAAACTTTTACGGACAGCAGGACATTGTTTGATGCTCTCTGGCAGGAGTGGATTCATACAATGCTGTATTTGGCGGCAAAGGAAATGCAGTTAAATGACATTCTTTATGAGGACGTATTCAGTTACTTATCAAAAGAAAAACAGTCGGCAATTATCGGGAGAAAAGATGATTTCGCTCAAAAGGCAGGAATAAGTCTGTGAACTACGCTACATGGGGAAACAAGGCAATATTTAACGAGTAAAACAAAATGAGAATTGGGAAGCTCTGTTGCAATGGCAGAGCTTTTCTCATAAGGATGAAAGGAATGGGATGAGTTTCATCGGCGTAGTAGCATTGTGGAAAAGTGTATAACTGGCTGTCTTCTGGAGTTATCCATGACGGAATAGCCAGTTATGCACTTTTCCATAATGTAATTGTGACATAGAGTTTTCTTATAAGTTACGAAATTTTTAGAATACTTTCATCATACGTGTGGACATCAGGCAGGTTTCTCCATTTGTAAAATGAATAATTCGGTTTTTTGTGTCTATTTCTTTTATGTTCTTTTTGTTTACCAGAAATGACCGGTGACAGCGTACAAAATCGACGCTTAATACGCATGCCAGTTCTTTTATGGTTCCGGGAAATTCAATTTGGCGGTCTTTTGCATGGAGAATGACTTTATGGATGTTGCTGGAAGTTTCAAAAAATAAAATATCCTCATAATCTATGCTGATTTTTCGCCCACTGGTTTCAATCGTGTAGATTTTGTGTGTTCTGTTGGTCTGAAGGGTATGGCGTTCCATTGCATTTAACAGGCATTCCTTGATTTTTAATTCTGCTTCGTTAGGATTGTCTTTTAATACAAAATCCATTGCTTCCACCCGGTATTGGAAGGTCATATAACTTAGTTCAGAGTGTGCGGTTATGAATATGATGAAACCACGAGGGTCAAATAATCTAATCTGCTGTGCAAGTTTCATTCCGTTCATGCTGCTGTTTAAATCGATATCAAGGAAATAAATGCCTGTGTTGCGACTGGCTTCCAGTTTTTCCAACAGCACATAAGGATCGCCTGTATCTAAAACAAGCTGCATATCAAGTTCTTCTATAAGAACAGCATTTTGAATGGTTTTCACGATATTCTGCCGTTGTATGGCATTATCCTCACACACAAAAATGTCCAGCATATGATGTCACTCCTCTCTGTCAGCAAGTTCCATATGTTGCATAAAACAGTTGCGCTGCATGGTTGTTTCCAGTAACACATTATTATAGGAACTGATGATTTTCCGGGCGTTGGAAAGCCCGATTCCCTGATGTCCGGTCTTTGTGCTAAAGCCGCTTTGCTTTAACTTATATAATGCTGTGCCATTATCCTGAAAGCGGTTGCTTATGATGATTGACACGCCGGCTTCATGCCGGATGATATTTAAGCCTGTTTGCGGCTGTTCGGCTGCAAGTGAGGCTTCAATGGCATTGTCTAAAAAAATCCCCAGTATTCTGGCCAGGTCTACGGTGTCCATTGGAAAACTGTCCACTCTGTCCGGAACGTCAATCGTAACATCAATTCCCGACTCATGGGCATAAATCAATTTTGCACAGAGCAGGCTTTTGATTTCCAATACACCAATGTTACCAAGCTGATTCAGTTTGTAATCCCCCTGGTCAATCAGATTCTTCGTGGGGAAGATTTTAGTTTCAAAAAACTGCTTTAATTCGCCCATATCGTTATTTGCGATATAGCCGGACATGGAGAGCAGAATATTGATGTAATCATGTTTAAAGGAACGCAGGTCATTGTACATGATTTCTAAATGGTGTGTGTAGTCCTGTAAATCCTGCAAGGCTCTTTGTTTTGCCTCTGTCTGTATTTTTTCCAGACAGAAACAACGCACAGCCCGAAACAAAAAAAGCATAACAAGCAGATACCCTGAAAGGTGCAGGAAATTATTATATATCATTCTGCCGACAGAGCCGTTTTGCCCCGGAATCAAATCATCGAACAGATAGACGGTTATCAGGAGCAGCAGTCCGGCATCAAGCGAATACCACGTCTGCTGAAACCGTAAAATACTTTTTCCAGACAGTAATAGTTTTTTAAGAAGCTTGCCGCAAAACAATGTAATCAGATAAAACAAAAAAGTGAAAATCAAATCGATACCAAAAGAAACATACTGCTGATTGATGAGGGACAGAGGAATCAGCAGGTCTAAAATATTTGCCAGCAGATTATCCGTCATGACAGCAAGTACAACTCCAATCATGCCCATACCGATATTTTGGGCGGCAGTATCCCGGCAGGCTGTTAATCCAAAAATACAAACTGCCACCGGCATACCGAACAGGCCATACGGTATACAGGACAACAGCGTTGCAGGCATTCCGGCAAGCAACAGCAGCATATAAAGGACAAGGAATGCTTTGAGGCTCATATGCTTTGGCCATACATTGCGAATAGCAAGGGAAAGCTGAAAAAATGATAATAACATTTTAATATATTCCTTTTTTCGATTTTTATTTCCCTAATTATACTTTATATCATTCTTTGTATCAAGCACCGCCCTGCGAAAATGACGAATAAGTGCGTATTCTGCAAGAAGAAAAATGCACTTATTCACGAGTTTGTGCATTTTATGACTGTTTTGAAAGAATTTGTGCGTCCTCTGGTATACTATCCTATGGTAAATAAATTTATTTTGGAAAGGAAACAGAAAGCTATGAAGCGTTTTATTAAAGGAGCTGCCATAGTGGTAGCAATATGGATTGTTTTAGTTGTAATCAATGTAATCTGCAATATAAATGGACATGAATTAGATCCAGTATTGACAGGTACGGCGGCATCAGTTGGAGCTATGCTGGTGGAGGGCGGATTGACTAAGAATGAAAAAAAGAAAGATGACCAGAAATAAAGAATCAAATCTGTAATTATGAAACATGGCGGTTCCAGTCACTCCAAATAGAAAGAAGAAACTATTATGGCGAAAGAAAAGTATGGGAAATTATTAAAAGTGCAGGATTTGAGCTTGTGGCAGACAGGGGGATTATCGTTAAATATGCTCCGGAAAATCTGAGCGATAAAATAGCGCAGTTTTTCAGCATGGAATTTTATGCATTGCAGCTTTGTAAGCAGGAGATGGTTTTAGTTCCATTCAGTACTCTGACAGCAGCCTTGAAGAAGGAAGTTACTTTAAAGATTCCGTATTCGGCAGTAAAAACAGTTGAAGTTAGAGGGGATATGTTAAACTATCAAATTGCAATTACAACAGATACAGACACAATCCGATTAACAGCGCAGCAAAAAGAATTGAGCGACTTCCGTGCGGCTGGTGCTCTGACTTTTTATAGTGAAGGATTGAAAATGTCAAGCTGGCACAAAGAGAATCTTGATGCAACATTAGAAGCGCTAAAAACATTGAATCAGTAGATTATGCTTTTTTCGTTTTGTAAAGATATGGTAAAGTTTTATGTTTGCCAGAAAAAGTGGTACAGATACAAAGCCGATAAACTCGTGGGAAAGTCACAGTTTGTCGGCTTATCTTTTTGGAATATCGAGAAAGGCACACAATGAAAGCAAGATTGGAAATACAAAGGTATCAAGTCGGGGAAATAATAAAATTTAAAAGTACATTGCACACATCAAGGTGTACTGCAAGGAAGAATAAAACTTCAATGCAGTACACCTTTTTTAGTGGTGCGACCGTCGTGGAGCCGGATGCTTAAAGGGATGCATGCCCAGTTACGGAGGCTTCCTGCCAGGATGCCGAGTCCGCCGAACATATGTCCATGGATGAACCCGGGCTTAGCGGAATTCTCAGATTCCTGGAAGAGTTTCTTTACCCCGGGCATACGGCGTCCTTCTTTGGACTGTTTTACACCGTCGCCTACAAGGACATGGCGGTTCCCCTCTTTATAAAGAGGCGCATACCGGCTGACAGCAGAGTGCCAGCATTTCCGGATATCCTCCAGAGACCAGGAGGATGCCCGAAAGAAATGCAGCATGGGTTCATAACAGCCCGGGGCAAGAGCAAGATCACGTATTATAGAAGTAACTCCAAGCTTATCGGAGCGGAGCATAAGCCCTGTTGTAATGGTCACGGACCAACGGAAAGCAGCTTTACGTGAAAAACAGGATTCAAAGTGGCATAAAATCTTTTCAATAAAATTTATCATAATAGTATGGTAAACCACCCGAAAGTATGGTAAACTCATATATGCAATAATTCTTTCGTGTGGTTTTTATCCTTTTGAGTTTAGCAACTATAGGATAACATAAAACCATATGGAAGGGTTATTCTTTTTATTGAAAACTTTTAACTCACAAGTATTAAACGTCATATCATAAAATCAAGCTTGTTCGATTTTTTATCAGAGGTACAGTCAAATGAAATGGAAGTGATCAAACTTGGCTTGACTGTTTATGGCGAGAAGAATCCGGATTTTGTTGATTGTATTTTATATGCCTATTATAGGGTAAAGGGGTATGAGATAAAGACCTTCGACAAGAAATTACAACGGCTGTTACAGAATGGAATATGATGAATGGATTATAAAGGCTTTGTATGAGGGATCATGCAGAGTTTTTATTTTGGGGAATCGGGTTACAAATCTTTGCGGCATCTGTGTTATAGTAAGCATATCACCTATCAGGTAGTTTCTAAATTCATTGCAGTCGGAAATCACGTTTTCCGCTGTATCGGCTTTTCGCCATATATTCAGACAATACAACAGCCTATAGCACGGACAGGCGAAAGGTCATTTCTTCTGTCCGGGGCAGGAGCAGAAGATTCGGATCCTCGACATAGGGAGAGAAAAGAGATCAAAAGAGGCAGGTGTAAAAGAGCCCCCGGTCTTCAGACGATGCTTATAATTTCACATTGTAATTTTATAAGGTGTCAGTTATACTGGATAGGAGTGTAGTGAGGAGGTTAGTTTCAGGAGGTGCATATGGCGAGAACGGTCGGAATAGGGTTGCAGGATTTCGGTGATTTGATACGGAAAGAATGTTTCTATATTGATAAGACTTTTTTTATAAAAGAGTGGTGGGAGAGCAGGGACAGCGTCACGCTCATTGCCCGTCCCCGCCGGTTCGGCAAGACGCTGAACATGAGTATGGTAGAGCAGTTTTTTTCCGTGAAGTACGCAGGACAAGGGGAGCTGTTTGAAGGACTCGCTGTATGGAAGGAGGAAGAGTACAGGCAGCTGCAGGGTACCTACCCGGTGATCAGCCTGTCTTTTGCTAATGTGAAGGAGAGGGACTATCAGGCGACCAAGGAGAAGATATGCCTGCTGATCACGGATCTGTATGTGCAGAACCATTTTTTGAGGGACTGCGCATGGATGACAACGGCGGATCAGGATTTCTTCGACTCGGTCCGTTGGGATATGTCAGAAGTAGTGGCGGCTATGGCTGTCTATAAATTATGTGATTTCTTGTATCGCTATTATGGGAAAAAGGTCATCATCCTGCTGGACGAGTATGACACTCCCATGCAGGAGGCTTATGTGGGCGGATACTGGAAGGAACTGGTGGGCTTTATCAGGAGCATGTTCAATTCCTCCTTCAAGACGAATCCTTGGCTGGAACGGGCGATCATGACGGGGATAACCAGAGTGAGCAAGGAGTCTGTTTTTTCGGATCTGAACAATTTAAAAGTGGTAACTGCTACTTCGTCTGAATACGCTACAGCCTTTGGCTTTACAGAAGAGGAAGTGTTTACGGCGCTGGAAGAGTGCGGGCTTTCTGAAGAGAAAGAACGGGTAAAATGGTGGTATGATGGATTTGTCTTTGGAAAGCATAGGGATATTTATAATCCATGGTCTATTCTGAATTTCTTGGATACAGGGAAATTATCCACCTACTGGGCCAACACCAGCTCCAACAGCTTGGTAGGCAGGCTCCTGCAGCAGGGGAATCGCAGGGTAAAGGAGCAGTTTGAGATGCTGCTTCAGGGTGAAAACATATATGTCCCCATTGACGAACAGATCGTATACAGCCAGCTGGACCAGAGCGAGTCTGCAGTCTGGAGCCTGCTTCTGGCCAGCGGTTATCTGAAGGTTTTGAATTATGACAAGGAGGAGCTGCTGGAAAACGGCGAGGAGGTAAAGTATGAGCTGACCTTCACCAATTATGAGGTGAAGCGTATGTTCAATGGTATGGTGCGCGGATGGTTCAAGCGCGCCGAGGCGGATTACAATGATTTTGTCAAGGCGCTGCTGCTGGGTGACACGAAAGCTATGAATGCATATATGAACCGTGTGGCGCTGAGCACGTTCAGTTATTTTGACACGGGGCTGAGACCCTCCGAGGAGGAGCCGGAGCGTTTTTACCATGGCTTCGTCCTTGGCCTGATCGTGGATCTGCAGGGCAGATATGTTATAAGCTCCAACCGTGAGAGCGGCTTTGGCAGGTACGATGTGATGCTGGAGCCGAAAAACCCCAAGGAGGATGATGCCATCATACTGGAATTCAAGGTGCATGATCCGGAGGATGAGTCGACGCTCAAGGATACTGTGGAAGAGGCGCACCGTCAGATTGCGGAAAGGCAGTATGGGGCACAGCTGACAGCTCAGGGCATCCCTCAGGAGCGTATCCGCAGCTATGGGTTTGCGTTTCAGGGCAAAAAGGTGCTGATCGGCTGAGATGTTTCTTGAGGCTTTGTAACAAAAGAGAGAAAAGGAGAGAGGAAAGCGCCGGTTCGCGGAGCGCTGTTATCTTAAGGTTCTGGGCCGGGAAGGCGAGAAAGAGGGCGTGGGCGTCTGGACAAGCTGGATCGTCCGGGGCGAACAGACACCGGAGAGCGCAGCCAAGCTGCTCTTCTTCTCCGATGAGTACCTGAATAAGCATACCAGCGACGAAGAATTCGTGGAAACTCTCTATCAGACCTTTATGGACAGGGCCTCAGACCCGGCAGGCAAGGCCGACTGGTTAGGGCATCTTGCGGGCGGCATGATGTGGAATCGGGCGATGGATACAGCGATATTCTGGTGGAACTGGAGGAAGAAAGCGTAGGAATTGTCATTGAAGTAAAGTATGCCCCGGATGGGGACTTTGAGCAGGGCTGTCGGGAAGCTATGGAACAGATTGAAAGAATGGGATACGGTGATTCGCTGCTGGAGGATGGTATGAAGCAGATCCTGATTCAGAATAAACTTCAATAAGGCTTTTGGGAATCCCGCCAAAAGCCTGTTATACTTTAGCCAGGATCGGATCAAGAAGCCGTCGTACTTCTAAAGTGCATTCTGCATAGAGCTGTAGGAATTCAAGAAAAGGAAAGATGCCAAAATACTGCCCGACATAAATGATGACTGATTTAGGCCTGGTCTCCTTGTAGTTCTTCGCTACGACAGGCAGGGATTTCCCTGAATACTTTTTCCCTTCGTCTAGGTTCTTGTAAATCTGGAAATAAAGGTATCCCACCAGCGTCATTACAATATGGTAGGTAATATAGTTGTATTTTGTGCTCTTGAAGTCCTCCAGCTTCCAGAAGTCCTTCATCTGTCGGAAGTCCTCTTCGATTTCCGGGCGCAGCTCGTAGGTATTTATGATCTGCCGTGCAGTCTTGCTGGTGTCAGTCGTCATAAATACAAAATATTTGTCTGTCTTTTTGTCATGCACGACACAGGCGTTGACCGGGACATCCTTTTGCGGCTCGTCGCTTTCCCATAAGGGACCAGGGTGCGTCACCAGCTGGATTTCCTGGTCCTTCCTCTTCCGGTTGGGGTGCTTCTGCCATTTCCCGCTGGTGGCGGCCAGCTTCACGGCATCCTGGTAGATGGACATGTTCTCCCGGGCAGGGATGTAGGTGTCCACCTTGCGGACGGTCTTGAGATAGTTCATCACCTCCCGTGACAGGAATCCCCTGTCATTGATCAGTATGTCGTTCTCGTGGAAGCAGGAAGTGTTCTCCAGCATCTCCCTGCACTGCGCCATGTCATGGGTCTTCAGTGTGCCGAACACGGCCTCCTCCACTATCCCTGAATCATCCAGGACGCCCCTGAGGACGCCGAGCTTATATCCGCGCATGGCCTCCCCGTCTATCTTTACCACTGAAGAATTTTCATAGTTTTCATTGTCCAGGTTGACAAGGACTTTGGTACAGTCCAGTATATGGATGCATGGCTGCACATCCAGCTCCTTCATCAGATGTTCCTGGACATAGTCGTTATAGAAAGAGATCCATTCCCCGCTGCTGTACTTCGCCAGGAGCTTGCGCATGACGCTTTCCGAAAAAAGCCCCTCATCCGCATCCCTCTCATTGTCCCAAAGGTTCCAGCCCAGTTCTGCCAGGAGCTCTGCTTCGGTCACTGCGAAAGGGACATCCGTAAGGCTGGTCTTGCGTTTGAGCTTGGCTGCGACAGCAAGGCACAGCAGGATGTCGAAAGGGATATGGCTGTTATCCCTGCGCTTGTCAGGCAGGGCCTGTGCAAGGTGTTCAGTGAGCTTATGTTTTTTCATCGTAAGGATGATGTCGTCAATCAGATTGGGGAATGACATTTCTGCTGCATCTATTTTTCCTTTGCGTATCGCCTCATAAACCTTTTCCTTATCTTTCCGGCATATCTGTATCATAGGCCACCTCCGCTTTGGTATCATGGGAATCTCCCATTCATTATACCAGATTTTCAGAATCTAGGCCAAAAGACTTATTGAAGTTGAAGAATATGGAGGATTGCTTTCCTGCATCTATTTTGGTAGAATAAGTTAAGGGTTTTTACTTATTGCGCAGATGCAACAGTTGATATTTTCTAAGTCGGGGAGGATATATGTCAGGCTTGAAAACGGATGAATTGCCCGAAAAAGAATACAAGGGTCTCTACAGTGAGACTTTGTCAATATATCAGTGGTATGGCTGCGGATTACGGGCGACTGTGCCCATGATTCAAAATGGAACATGAAGCGGCATCACCACTCCTTCTATGAGCTGCATGTGGCCCTGGAGGGTTTTGTAAGGATGGAGGTGGACGGACATGAGACCCGCCTAGAAAAGGGGAACTGCCTTCTGCTTCCCTCAAAGTGCCCCCATTCCTTTCTCGAGATTTCTCTGGAGTACAAAGAAGTCGTGACAGGCTTCTATCTGGATTTTTCCGAGATTGGCTTCGATGGCAGATATATCAGGAACGCGATGAAGGATGTAGTGCCATGGAAGCCGATTGCCTCTAGCCAGCCGCTGCGGCAGTATATGGAGGACTGTATAAGGCAGATGCACAGCCATCCTTATCTCCCCACAGGCGTGGCGCTCAATATCTGCCTGCTCCTGCTGGAGCTCTCCCGGCAGGTCATGCCATCATCGGAGGGGCTGTAGGTGAAAGAGGAATCCTTGGCTTCGGATATAAATTACTATATTGCCTCTAATCTGTCCAAGGGCATTGCCACAGAGACGGTCGCTGCATATGCGCATATCAGCGCAAGGCATCTAAATAGGATTCTGCACACATAGGCTCAAAAAAGCGTCAACAATCTAATCATGGAAGAAAAAAATGGCCTACATACGTAGGCTCTTAAAGACTATGGACATGACCCTGGAGCACATCGCGCAGCTCAGCGGCTTTACGAATGCGTATAACATGAGCAGGACCTTTAAGAACCGGGAAGGCATGCCGCCGGGTGAGTACCGGAAGTCGGTACATAGGAAATAGCCAACATTGAAAGGAAAAAATAATTCGCGCTAATTCTCTGCTAAGAGTATGTTCTTTTGAGGAAAAATGGTATAATGTTGACTCAAAAGAGGATTGTGTCAATTAAAAAAGGAGGCGAATCGAAAATGAAAGGAAAAGAAACATACTATGAGCAAATGAAAGTTTCTGTTTCATTCAAAGTGATTTATCTGTTCGATGTTTTGCTCTTTGTGGCAATTGTAGGAGGGCTTTTGTTTTTGACTCCATGGGATATATCTGCAAAGCTGATAGAGAATCAGGACATCGTGAAAGAAGCAGAGGTTCCCGAGGACATAGATGCTTCCTTTGTTTCCTTCGCGGATAATTTTGAGACAGGAAATATGCAGAGCGGCGCTTACGTGTATTGGGGTAAGGTAAAACAATATTATACATATTATGACAACGAAAACGGCATCGGTTATGAACTGGCTAATTTGGACGAAGATAGGACTGTGGATTTGGATGCACTACAGGAACAGCTGGAATTTCTGGACAGGCCAGGAATTATGGTGGGGAGTAGGAATCTGGTTTCAGTATTGGGTGAGGATACCATATATTATAAACGAATAGACCAGAAGGGGTATGATACAGCCCCATATCAATGGCGTCTGGCAGTCATGGATGGAGACGGATATGATTATCAACGAATTACGGCGCTATTGGTGCAGGGTGAAGAGGAAGGACTGAATTTTCAGGATACTGCTACACTGGCAGGATTGGTATTGGAAAACCGTCTGGTGGGATACGGAGGTGGAGTTGCATGGTTTACCGGAGAGAGCAAGGATGGTTGGACTGAATTGATTCGCAGTACCGCAGAGGACTGGGAGGTGCTGCTTCAGTTTCCGGATTCGGAGATGCCCGTTATGGTTGCTGATGGAAGGTATTTATTGTTGGAAAATGATGGTAGATTGAATATTTTGGATTTTGAGACTGCAGAACGGAAGAGCTATCCCATGATTACCGCCCAGGGGAAGGAAGAAAAGGTACAGGCATTTACCTACGAATGTACATCGAATGCCCTGCGGGTTTATCAGATTGGAGAGACGGTTTTAGAATGTTTTGAAATAGTCGATGGGAATCTGGAGGGAAGCAATTACTTTTTGGGTTTATACCGTGAGGAGACAGGTGAGAAAGCTATCGGAATTGCTATTACCACAGAGCCGGTAGATACCCTGTTATGGATACGCTACGAAGAAAGGTATGGTTGGTATGGGGAGGAGACGCTATGGCAGGAAATGAATTGAGAGAGTATGTGAAGCTATATCAAGGGAGGCTGTCGCCCTCAGCGGCAACGGGAGCGCCCCAGGCAGATATAACACAATTTGAAAAGGGGTTTGCGCAGGTTAAGGAAAATGATGAGAATGTCGCAGGATATTATTTTAGGGCCGCAGAGTTGGAAAAAGAATGTACGAACAGTAACGAAATGACAATCACAGTATTTTTGCTGACATGTGTCCCCTTTCTGTTATGGTTCATCCTGATACCAGGAGCATCTGAAAGCGGATCCATGGGAAAGGGGGGCTGGCTTCTCTATCTGCCCAGCTTTGTGCTGTTGTATGTACGTGGATATCATTTTGCAGAACAATATCCCCTGTCCACGATTGGCTGGGTGCTTCGCCTGGTACTACTTGTAGTCTGTGCATTTTTGGGGGGTATATTGGAACTTCGTTTCCTGGGAAATGAGCATATGTGGATTTTGGTATATGTGCTGGGAGGAACCGCCATCACCGTCATATTACGATTTAAAGTATGGAATACCGTTAATAGTTATCTCTCTTATTTTCGGGAAGAAAACGAGAATTGTGTGCGGTACCAAAAGCAATTGGAAGAAATGGCAGAGCTGTTTGAGGGATTAGGACGCTTTTATGAGGAGCAGCTGGACCGGCTGGTTCAGGAGACAATCTGCCCATTGCCGCGGCGTACAGCTTGGTTTGCTTCATGGCATCGGCGGCCTGACGGGGAGAAGAAAGAAGATTTGCCCAAAGCGCCACATGTAGAAACAACATTCAAAGGGCCATTTGTGAGTTATTGGGAAGAAAGTGCCTATGGTAAAATCGCGAAAAACCACGAACTGGAAATACGCAGTCAAAAGTTTGGGTTCAGCAGTCTGTCAGCGGATGAGGCGAGGGACGTGGTAGAATATAGAAGGCTGTCCCCATTCTTCCACCTGGCTGTACCGATATTTGCCCCGGAATGGAAATATCATATATTGCGCCATTCATGGGATTTTACAGAAAATATTGATTCTTATTATGAGATGACAGAGCGGACGGAGGTGGATTCTGATGCACAGCGCAGCTTTGATTTTTGGACGGGAATAGAAGAGGATATGGCATTAGGTATGGCGAATAGCATGGAAAGACTGAGCTATAGCAGCGATTTTGCCGTTGCATCCGCAGCAGATGCATATCTGGAGAAAAAGGCAAAAAAGAGAAAGGAATTGGGAGGCACTATACTTACGAGTACAAGGACAGAAAAGAGGAGCTGTACTTTAGAGCGGTCGGGGGATGAGATTGGAGTCCTGTTGATTCTGGGGGACGATGGAAGCCTGGTCGGGGCCTATTGCAGCGATTCCGAGGAGAGCCTGGAGTGCACCCTGAGATTTGTAAGAGGGAAGATGGATTTTGTATTTTCGCCCTGTATGCAAGCACAGAATGAGAGCCAAAGGGCTTACTTGTATCAGAAATTTTATCATGGCAACAGATAAGATGCTTAACGAAGAGAAGGTTCATACAATGGGAGAAAAGGTGGAAGGAATAGGGACATCTCAGGATGTGGAGGTCTTGATTGCGCTGCTGGACGGCAGGACGCAGGCCGGGGACAGCTGTATTAAGGTGGACGTGGTGGAGGGAGAGGGGGAAGTGGTCTCGCGCCAGCACCACCATGGCCGATGCGACATCGGAAGCCCCTGGGCCTGCGGCACGGCCTTTGACGTTCTGGAATAGTGTGTAAAGAGCTTCTAAGAAGTACAGAATGATACCCGGAAGAATGCCAGGTGTGGCGCTCTTCCGGGGTTGTGTCAGTACGCTTATAAAACAGATGCGGGGCTATGGAGATTGCCGCAATCCCTGCTCTTCGCGGAAGGCCTATTCCGAACATCCTTTCAGACAATTGCTCCATAATTCAGATAATTCTCGTCTGTGCCCTGCCGCATATGCCGCTTTGGAAATCCCTGCGTCCGCATTTCTGGGTAGGTATCCTGTATGTAGCCGATGATTTCCGCATTGATACAGGCGATTAAGCTCTTGTCTGCCAGGCTGAAGTGCTTCAGCATCTTAATTGTTTCATCCACGAGTTCATGGTCGTGGTTCTTGATTTCTGCATTGAGCAGCACCTCATAGTCTGCGGATACAGCCAGATTCAACACTTCTTCCAAGGCAGGAATCCGCTCTCCCGCGAATTCCGTACCTTTTTTGATACTGGCATCATAGGTCTTTAATTCCTCCAGTGTATCAATGTCATTAAGTTAAGCCGATTGAAAAAATCTCATCTTATGGTCTAACTCAAATTTACCAATAAATTTCAGAAAAGGGGTTGACACATAGCCCAAAATGTGCGGCCGCTCTCGCTACTGATTGTATTTTTAGAGGTAGCGAGAGCGGCCCTTGAAATTGAAGACAGCACTTTCATTTCAATTTCAAGGAGGTACCTTATATGTCATTCCCTCAAAAGGTCAAATCCACGCTCTGGGCTATCGTGGATACCATGGCCTGTAACACTGCCCAGTTTGTTAAAAACCCCGAAAAGGATTTTACACGGGACCGGAAGCTGGGGTTTGTACAGCTAATCCGTTTCTTTCTCTCCATGGGAAGCGGCTGCATCAGCCATGAACTGCTCAAATATTTTTATTTCCTGCCTGATGAAGTCCCTACTGCTTCCGCTTTCATCCAGCAGCGCTCCAAGCTCCTTCCGGAAACTTTCAGGCACATCCTCGGCCAGTTCAACCTCCGCTTCCCGCCAAAAGGCCTTATGGGCAGGTATTCCCTCATTGCTGCGGACGGCTGCGAATTTAACATTGCCAGGAACCCACAGGACCCTTCCACCTTCCATCCCACAAGCGGCAGGTCAAACAAGGGCTTTAATTCGCTTCACACGGTCTCTCTGTATGACCTGCTTTCTAAAAGGTATCTGGATGTGGTCATCCAGCCGGGCAGGCTCAAAAACGAATTTGCCGCCCTCTGCCGGATGATAGAACGCTATTCTTATGGCGGCTGCCCGATCTTCGTGGCTGACAGGGGATTCGCCAGCTATAATGTCTTCGCCCACGCGCTTGAGAAAGGCTGCTTCTTCGCCATCCGCGCCAAGGATATCAACGTAAAGCGCCTCCTTGCGGCTAACAGCCTGCCTGGCCAGATGGACCAGTGGGCGGACGTTATCCTTACCCGCTCAAATGCCAAAAAGAAAAGGCTGCACCCCGAATCAGGATCTCTTTACCGCTTTATTTGCAAAAAAGTCCCCTTTGACTTTATCACGGACAGCTGCCCTGAATACCATATGCGGCTGCGTGTGGTCCGTTTCCAGATAGCGGAAGGGGTTTATGAGAACATCATCACCAATCTCCCCTCGGATGAGTTTTCATTGGAACAGATCAAGCATATTTACCATCTGCGCTGGGGCCAGGAAACATCTTTCCGCGACCTCAAGCATACGATCGGAACCGCAAACTTTCATTCCAAGTCTCCGCAGTACATAGAATTCGAGATTCTTTGCCGGATGACCCTATATAACTTTTGTACCATCATAACCATGGAGGTTCCCATAGAAAAGAAAACAGAAAAATGGGAATATCAGGTTAACCTGTCCATGGCGATAAAAATATGCTTTGCATTCCTCTCAGACCAAATGGGGCCTGGCAATGTAAATGACCTGATCAGCCGCTATATACTACCGATCAGGCCAGACAGAACCTATTCCCGTCAGCTGAGGTTCCAAGTACCAGCCAGTTTCGCCTACCGTTTCGTGTAAAGCGCAACTGCCGCTAATAGTATATCATTTTCTGAGGCAGATACACAATCTGTCTGTTTGCCATACCCAAGACTTCCTAAATATATTAAATATCTACTCATAAAACCCCCGATTGCTGGCAAAATCCCCATATCATCCCAATACATACCTGATTTATGGAAGAAGTCCTATGACAGCTCTTGCTTAACTTAATGACATTGCCAGTGTATAGTCGCGGATAGGCCCGCTGCCATTGGTCGTCCGGTCGATTGTGGCATCATGGCATACCACGATTTCCTTATCCTTTGTAAAATGTACATCAAATTCAATCAAGTCCAGTCTCAGCTCCAGGGCTGCCCGGAAGGAAACCATGGTGTTCTCTGGATAGAGGGCTTTGATTCCGTGATGCCCTACAATCATGATATTAGTTTCACTCTCTCGTTCCCACATATGCGCATACCTCCATAACGGCTATCTTACAGTTCTGCTTATTCTAACACGGACAAAATCCAACCTACAAGGAATGGCTCTGACATTCACAAACAATCACATCCATGCTAATATTTGCTCAAATTCAATCACAGTTGCTAATGCTGTTTTCCGGGAGGAATTCCGTGTTTTATTCCATCACGGGTTTAATACCCCGCTGCTTGCAGCGTTCAGAAAAAAGAAGCTAGGGCTGGATACCCCGTAGCTTGCTACGGGGTGGTTCATCGACGCCTCTTCCACGGCTTCGACGCTGATTGAGTACCTGCCGAATTTTTCCGACCTGACGGTCATCACAAACAGTCCGAAAAATTCCTTAAAGCTGGAGGAGCTGAAAATCCGTTCTTTTTCCACCGCGGCCTGTCCGAAAAAGGGATATTATGCGATGCCTCCATTGAAGAATCCGAGCTGCGGCGGGTCATGATGGTCCATTCCAGGAAAAACATATTTTTATGCATCTCCGACAAGATAGGGAAAAGTTATATGTATAATCTATGCAAGCTTTCGGATGTGGATGAGGTCATCAGCGACATGCCCCTTCCGGAACTTCAATAAGGCTTTTGGGAATCCCGCCAAAAGCCTGTTATACTTTAGCCAGGATCGGATCAAGAAGCCGTCGTACTTCTAAAGTGCATTCTGCATAGAGCTGTAGGAATTCAAGAAAAGGAAAGATGCCAAAATACTGCCCGACATAAATGATGACTGATTTAGGCCTGGTCTCCTTGTAGTTCTTCGCTACGACAGGCAGGGATTTCCCTGAATACTTTTTCCCTTCGTCTAGGTTCTTGTAAATCTGGAAATAAAGGTATCCCACCAGCGTCATTACAATATGGTAGGTAATATAGTTGTATTTTGTGCTCTTGAAGTCCTCCAGCTTCCAGAAGTCCTTCATCTGTCGGAAGTCCTCTTCGATTTCCGGGCGCAGCTCGTAGGTATTTATGATCTGCCGTGCAGTCTTGCTGGTGTCAGTCGTCATAAATACAAAATATTTGTCTGTCTTTTTGTCATGCACGACACAGGCGTTGACCGGGACATCCTTTTGCGGCTCGTCGCTTTCCCATAAGGGACCAGGGTGCGTCACCAGCTGGATTTCCTGGTCCTTCCTCTTCCGGTTGGGGTGCTTCTGCCATTTCCCGCTGGTGGCGGCCAGCTTCACGGCATCCTGGTAGATGGACATGTTCTCCCGGGCAGGGATGTAGGTGTCCACCTTGCGGACGGTCTTGAGATAGTTCATCACCTCCCGTGACAGGAATCCCCTGTCATTGATCAGTATGTCGTTCTCGTGGAAGCAGGAAGTGTTCTCCAGCATCTCCCTGCACTGCGCCATGTCATGGGTCTTCAGTGTGCCGAACACGGCCTCCTCCACTATCCCTGAATCATCCAGGACGCCCCTGAGGACGCCGAGCTTATATCCGCGCATGGCCTCCCCGTCTATCTTTACCACTGAAGAATTTTCATAGTTTTCATTGTCCAGGTTGACAAGGACTTTGGTACAGTCCAGTATATGGATGCATGGCTGCACATCCAGCTCCTTCATCAGATGTTCCTGGACATAGTCGTTATAGAAAGAGATCCATTCCCCGCTGCTGTACTTCGCCAGGAGCTTGCGCATGACGCTTTCCGAAAAAAGCCCCTCATCCGCATCCCTCTCATTGTCCCAAAGGTTCCAGCCCAGTTCTGCCAGGAGCTCTGCTTCGGTCACTGCGAAAGGGACATCCGTAAGGCTGGTCTTGCGTTTGAGCTTGGCTGCGACAGCAAGGCACAGCAGGATGTCGAAAGGGATATGGCTGTTATCCCTGCGCTTGTCAGGCAGGGCCTGTGCAAGGTGTTCAGTGAGCTTATGTTTTTTCATCGTAAGGATGATGTCGTCAATCAGATTGGGGAATGACATTTCTGCTGCATCTATTTTTCCTTTGCGTATCGCCTCATAAACCTTTTCCTTATCTTTCCGGCATATCTGTATCATAGGCCACCTCCGCTTTGGTATCATGGGAATCCCCCATTCATTATACCAGATTTTCAGAATCTAGGCCAAAAGACTTATTGAAGCAAAATAAAAGTTGTGATTGCCATTTAAACAGATATCAGTTATACTGACTAAGAATTTAAGCAAGGCAAAATAAGGAAAAGGTGTAGGATAAATTAGCAGCAGAGATCCCTCGTTTTGGAGTACAGAGTGGGGGATGCTGCTGTATAAAGCTTTAAAATAAAATTTAGGAAGGAGAAACAAGAATGAAATCAAAGCTAGTGATGGCTCTGGCCGGGGCGGTACTGCTGGCATCGCTTTCTTTTCCCTCTAATGCAGAGGACGCCCCCCCGGCTGGAAGCGAACTTCAGCAGGAGGACGTGGCAGGCATAGAGACCCAGGGAGGGGAATTGGCGGACATAGGAGGGACAAGCCTTCAGGAGATGCCGCAGACGGACGGCGAACCTCCGGTAGTGGATGCGTATTTTTTTAATCAGACGGAACCTGTCGACAAAACGGCGACACGGAGCGGACGTCTGGACGGGGACCCTCTTACGGAGGAGGCAATCTCAAGCCGATATCGTCAATATCTGGAGGCAAAGAAAAACTCACAGCCTCTGACTTACGACATACAGCCCCATGTGGGCGCTCCCTATGAGGCGGGCAAGGCTTCTGCCGATAATAGGAGGACTACCCTGATGAACCTGAACCTCTATAGGCTGGTCGCCGGCCTGACGCCGTTGGAGGAATCGGCTGAGCTGTCCGATGCGGCACAGCACGGAGCGGTAGTTCTGGCGGCAATCAATCGGCTGACGCACTATCCTGAGCAGCCCCAGGACATGGATGACGATTTTTTTAAGATTGCTTATGGCGCAACCACCAGCAGCAACCTATCGGCGGGCTATGGCCGCATGGAGGACGGCGTGGACGGCTGTATGCGGGACAATAGTGGCTCCAATCTGACTTGTGTAGGACATAGAAGGTGGTTCTTGAACCCGGAGCTGTTATATGTAGGGCTTGGGCAGGCCGAGTCACCGGACGGAAGCCAAGGATATAGTCGATATTACGACTACAAGGTATTTGATAGAAGCAATGGGCCGCTTGATTATAATTTCATATCCTGGCCCTCTTCGGGAAATTTTCCTATGGAGATGGCTCAGGAAAAAATCCCCTGGTCGATTTCGCTGAATACTCTGCGCTATGGGACGCCTGACAGGGAGGCGGTTACTGTGGAGATCACCAACCCCGCTGGGCAGACAGAGACCTTCAGCAGGGCGGACTATAGCGACAGCAGCGCACCGTCCGGCCAGAATAAATACTTTAATGTGGATCTGGGCGGATATGGAAGTGGACCCTGCATCATATGCAACTTTGGCGACAACTATGCGGAGTACTCCAGAGCAGGCTCTTATCGGGTGAAGGTCACAGGGCTGAAGAGCGCTTCCACAGGCGAGGAAGTATCTCTTGACTATGAAGTCAATATGTTTTGTACGAATCCTATCAAATCAGTCGAATTTTATTATGATACGGAAAGCATCCATTCAGGAGATGATCATTATTATGTGGGATATACTTACTGGGCCCGAACGACGATTTTTCCCTTGGATGCGACGATTCAAGAACTGACCTGGCACAGCTCGGACGAGCAGGTCGCCACTGTGACCAGTTATGGCCTGATGGAGGTCGTAGGGGAAGGCACGGCAACAATCACTGCCACTGCTTATAATGGTATCTCATGTTCTGTCACGGTCAATACGGCGGTAAGGTGCCAGAGCATCGCTGCGAAGGAGCCCCGGCAGACGATCAATGTGGGTGAGGCTACGAAATGCGAGGTTATCTTCACTCCTGAGAATACAACCAACAAGGAGCTGATCTGGACTTCCAACAACACTTCCGTCGCCACGGTGGACGGCAGCGGCACGGTTACGGGGGTAAAGGCCGGGTCCGCCATCATCTCCGCTGAGACCAGACAGGGCGGAAAAAGAACATCTTGGATTATTCAAGTCGTGGAGAAACTGCCGACCCCGACGCCGAGTCCTGCACCGAGTCCAAGCCCCGTACCGACCCCGAGTCCAAGCCCTATACCGAGCCCGAGCCCTGCACCGAGTCCAAGCCCCAGCCCCATACCGAGCCCGAGTCCGAGCCCTGCACCGGCCCCGGGGCCGAACCCGAGTCCCGCACCGGTGCCTTCCCCTGCTCCCGACCAGCCAGAGTCAGACCCGGTACGTAATTTCGTTTCCCGTATGTACACCGTAGCCCTCGGCAGGGCTGCCGAAGAGGCGGGCCTGAACGATTGGACAAGCCGTCTCCTGAACCATGAAGTTGACGGCGCAGGGATCGCCAATGGCTTCATCATGAGCGATGAATTTAAAAACAAGAATGTTTCCGACAAAGTCTACATAGACATCCTCTACCGTACCTTCTTTGACAGAGACGCAGACGAGGGCGGCAGGGCTACCTGGCTGGGCGTTCTGGCGGACGGCGGCCAGCGGAGCCGCGTGCTGGCAGGGTTTGTCAATTCTTTGGAATTCGACAACCTATGCGCGGAGTACGGGATTGCCAGAGGTGAGATGCGGGAGAATGGGGAGCCTATAAACCCCGGAATCCGCCGGTTCGTGGAGCGCTGTTATCTTAAGGTGCTGGGCCGGGAAGGCGAGAAGGCGGGCGTGGACGACTGGACAGGCTGGATCGCCCGAGGAGAACAGACACCAGAGAGCGCAGCCAAGCTGTTTTTCTTCTCCGATGAGTATCTGAATAAGCATACCAGTGACGAAGAATTCGTGGAGACTCTCTACCAGACTTTCATGGATAGGGCCTCAGACCCGGCAGGCAAGGCCGACTGGTTAGGGCATCTTGCGGGCGGCATGAGTCGTGAGGAGGTGCTGGAAGGATTCTCACGGTCTGTGGAGTTTGCGGAGATTATGAAGTCATTCGGATTGTGAGTTCCTAACCCGGATAGGCCGGAACCAAAATTTTGCCCGAATGCGCAAGGTTTTGGTGTTAAGTGTCTAAAGATACTTTCCAAATAAATATGCAGCAAAAATCCCTCATTTTGCAAAACCTGAGTTCAGGAAAAGCAGAATGGGGGATTTTGCAGAAATTATTCCTTTTTACAAAATGGATTTTCTTTGGAGTATGCAACCGCCGCATTATTAAATTCATCAGAACTCATATGATCAAACCGCTCCCGTTGCCATTTCATACCATAGCACGTTCGAATGCCCCTTTCTCTAAAGATTTTTTTCAGGATCCGCATATTTCGACAGTATGCCAATGGGAAGATCGTCAAGAACATCTTCGTTATCTATAAAAGTCACGATTACCTTTTGTTTTGTCTTTGGTGCTGACTCTAGCAATGTTACTGTATTGCCGTCATAGTAGCCGGTGATTTCTTTCATGCTGAGCAACTCCTTTCAAAATACAAGATGGATTTATTATAAACTACTTGGGTGATAAATACCATAGAAATTTTTTGGCTCTTCATATACTTGTCAAAAGGCTCGGCAGAGATCAGCCGCTTAAGCATATGGCATACAATATTCCTCAATCTCACATTGATGTTCCTTCGTCTTTACATCGTAACTGATTCCCACCAGCAAAATTTTTCCCTCGTAATTTTCAAGGGCTTTCACATATCCCTTTTCCTTGATCTGGCTGATAGCCCCATTCGCCGAGCGGTTCCATTTCAGTTCAACCACAAGTGCAGGCTTTGCAGGATGGCTTTTCCGGGGAATGTATACGATATCCGCACCCTTGCCTCCGGGCAGCTCCCGAAAGGACATATAGCATTCTCTGTTGTAATAATAGGCGAGCGCAATCGTGCAGGAAAGAGCATTCTCATCGTTATAGGCCAGTATAGAGGTTTCCATATGTGACTCTGCGATTCCTGCAGCGACAGCGGCACAGTCCTTATTCAGGGTTGCGTCCAGTAGTTTTTCGGACTTTTTAAGTGCCCTGACAATATTGTCCCAGCCTGCGGATTCTATGGCATTGCAGAATTCCGATTCTATTTCCATATTAGGGATAAATACTTCTCTGGTGTTAAAATCATATCCGAGATAACCCAGATGGATCAAAAGGGTCAGAACATCATCTGCCGAAGAAAACGATGTCATGTCATTGGTGAAGGTATTTGTATTGACCTTTTTACGGGTTCCGGCAAGCAGCTCTATGATGCTGTCTTTCAGTCCCTTGTAATTCAGTATGATATAATCTCTCAGCGCTTCAAAGGTTTCTGTCTTATTCCAGAAATTATCGTATCCTCTGGTCAGCATGGCGCTCACCACAGAGCGCGGACTATAGATATGTGTATCTGCTCCGAAACAATAGCCGTCATACCAATGCTGTATTTCTTCGAAATCCATTTTGTATACGCCGCACAGCTCCCTGACCTCTGCTTCCGTGAACCCCACATAAGAAGCCAGAGGCCCCGGGTTCGTCATTGAAAATTCCTGAAACATATTTAACGCGGAATGGGAACCGTACTTTTTGATCGGCAAGATTCCTGTCATATATGCCAGCGCCACATAGGGCTGATCTTTCAGCAGATTGCGGAGAAAATCAAGATACAGCCGATGTTCTTCCGTGCTGTTCTTGTTTTCCCGGAAAATACAGTCCCATTCGTCTATCACAAACACAAAGCCTATGGATGTATTTTTATAAACTGTCAGCAATACATGGATGAGATCCGTCTCGTCAAAATATTTAAAATCCGGGTAAGCCTCAAGCAGATCCCAGAGTATGGATTTTTCAACAAGAGTCTTCATGGCTGAAACATCCTGCCCGCGGCTGAAAAAGCTCTGTATGTTCAAAAAAATGACATTATATTGATTCAGGTGCACATGATAGGAAGCGTTTTGTGAAATAACGCAATGGGTAAACTGTTCATGGGAATCGGTATCCTTTCCATAATAGGCAGCCAGCATAGCCGCAGCCATAGACTTGCCGAAGCGTCTTGGACGGCTTACGCATACATAGCACTGCTCTGTATTGATGACAGAATTTGTGTATGCAAGCAGATTGCTTTTGTCAACATATATTTCCGAATTCAGAGCCCGCTGAAAAACAACGTTCCCAGGATTTAAATAGATACCCATACTGAGTTCCTTTCCGTGTCTATTATGCCACTCTGCGGCATGAAGCATTGAAACATGATATGTGAATTCTGCGCCATAAACTGATGTGCCCCGGCGCTTGAAGCCGGAAGCTGACACGATATTCTTATGAGTCACATTGTATCATATGCCTCTGGTTTTTGCCACAACTTTTCATATGCCTCATGCTATCCGCCATATCGTCAGCTTGCTCGGCCCATGAGTTTTTTGCTCTTGAAACATTGCTATTGTTCCGATGATGGGATATACTGTTCGTTGAAGAGAAGGCGCAAGCCGTCTGCCGAATATATAAAGTATAGGAAAACGGATGAGATTTGTGGATTATAGCGCGGCACAGTCCAAGGATTTTAAGGGGATCCTGAATATGCCGGCAGGCAAGGAGGAGCCTATGGACATGGACCGGAAAGAGATCAGCGGGTACAAAAAGCGTCTTCCCCGAAGCTTTTTCACAAGGGACGGCATCACGGTAGCGAAGGAGCTGCTGGGGAAGATTCTGGTGCACGACACCTCCGCAGGCCCGGTTCGGGGCATTATCACAGAGGTGGAGAGCTACATGGGGGAGAGCGATAAGGGATCCCATACCTACGGAGGGAAGCGCACGGACCGCACGGAACCCATGTACCATATCGGGGGGACATCTTATGTGTATCTGATCTACGGTATGTACAGCTGCATGAACATAGCGGCCATGACGAATGGGATCCCGCAGGCGGTGCTGCTGCGGAGCGTGGCGCCTGCGGACGAAGAGTCCGGCAGGCGGATGCTGGCCCTGCGTCTGGCGGAGCTTAATAGGAGGCAGGAGAGGAAGGGCGGCAGGCTTTACACGCCGGAGGACTGTCCTCCGGCCCTTCGAAAGCATCTGGCGGACGGCCCCGGGAAGATGTGCATCGCCATGGGCATCACCAGAGCGGACAATGACGTGGATATGGTGAAAAGCAGGAGCTTTTATGTGACGGAAGGGATTGAAATCCTGCCTGAGGAGATCAAGGCGGGAAAGAGGATAGGCATCGACTATGCGGAGGAGGCGGCTGACTATCTGTGGCGCTTCTACGTGGAGACAAAAAAGAGGCTGTCCGGCTGCAGTCAGGAATAGGTCCGGGCAGGATGCCTGAAGGCGGGCCGTTCGAAGATAGATGGCTTATATGCGGCAGGTCGGCTGGGAAAATAGGGGCAGAGCAGGATATCTGGGATGAACCGTCCTGCATAAGCGGATAGGCTCTCGGAATTTCCGGAAGCAATTTCCGGGAGCAAAATCAGGCGTTGGGTCAGAAAGGCGCTCAGAAAAGCGGGGGAATCGGCAAAAGCGAATTTCAGAAAGCTGCATATTAAGCGGCATGGAGATTCCGAGAGTATATGCGGGACTAAGGGAGGAAATAAAGATGAGCCTACAGTTTTATTTCGGGCCTTCCGGGGCGGGCAAGAGCCGGAGGATCTACGAGGAGATCATCCGCCGGGCGAAGGAGAACCCAAAGCAGAATTTCCTGATCATCGTGCCTGATCAGTTTACCATGGAGACCCAGAAGGAGCTGGTGCTCTTAAGCGACCGGGGCGGCATCCTGAATGTGGATGTGCTCAGCTTCGGGCGGCTGGGGCATAGGATACTGGAGGAGGTAGGCGGGCAGGAGATCCCGGTGCTGGACGATACGGGGAAGAGCCTTGTGCTGCAGAAGGTGGCGGCGGATCTGAAGGAGGAGCTGCCGGTTCTGGGGAGCTTTCTGCATAGGCAGGGCTATATCCATGAGGTGAAAAGTGCCATCTCAGAGTTCCTGCAGTATGGAATCGGTACGGAGGATGTGGCAAAGCTGATCGACTTTGCAAAAAAACGCGGGGCTCTGGTACAGAAGCTGAAGGATCTGGAGACCTTGTACAAGGGCTTTATGGAGTATATCCACGGGAATTTCATTACCACAGAGGAGAAGCTGGACGTGCTGGGACGTTCCCTGCACAAGTCGAAGCTCCTTCCGGGAAGCGTGGTAGTATTTGACGGCTTCACGGGCTTTACGCCGATTCAGGTGAGAGTGATGGGGGAGCTTATGAGGCTGTGCGGGGAGGTCGTGGTTACGCTGACGCTGGGGGCGGGGGAGGATCCCTACCATTTGGACGGTGAGCAGAAACTCTTCCATCTGAGCAAGAAAACGGTGGCGGACCTGGACAGGCTGGCCGGGAACATGAGGGTGGAGAGGCGGAAGGATGTGTTTCTCCTGCCGGACATATCAGGCGGATCTACAGGATCCGTAAAGGCAGATGTATCATGCCGACCGGAAGAAGGGTATCCGTCTGCTGGCGGAGCCGCAGATGCGGGAAAGCCGAACAACAGCACATCGCTTTTTGGGCAGCGCTGTCTGGTGGAGCATAACGGAAACCACAGATTCCGGGATGCCTCCGCACTGGCCGATCTGGAGCGGAATCTTTTCCGCTACAATGTACAGCCCTATAAAAATAAGCAGCAGGAAATCCGGATGTTCGAGACCACTGCACCCAGAGAGGAGGTACACCAGACCGGGCTGGAGATATGCAGGCTGGTGAGGGAGGAGGGATATGCCTTCCGGGACATTGCTGTCATCATGGGGGATCTGGAGGGCTATGGGCCTCATGTGGAGACGGAGTTTGCCAAGATGGGGATTCCCTGCTATATTGACAGAACCAGAGGGATCATACTGAATCCCATGATTGAATACATCAAGAGCGCACTTGGGCTGTACACGAAGGATTTTTCCTATGAGGCGGTCTTTCATTACCTGCGCAGCGGGCTGGCGGATTTTACGTGGGAGGAGGTGGACAGACTGGAGAATTACTGCCTGCAGACAGGTGTCAAGGGATACCGCAGCTACAGCCGTCTGTTTACCCGCAAGACCTCTGAGATGGAGGGGGATGAGGAAGCCGTGGCTCAGATCAACTCTCTGCGGCAGCGTCTGACGGAGCAGGTGGAGATGCTTCATATGAAAGGGAAGGAAACCGTCAGAGAGCTTGTAGACAGGCTCTATGACTTTCTGGTGAAGAATCAGGTGCAGCAGAAGCTGGCGGTATTTCAGGAGAGGTTCGAGGCGTCAGGGGAGCTCACCCGGGCCAAGGAATATGCCCAGATCTACCGGCTGGTGATGGAGCTTCTGGATCAGATTTATGCCCTTCTGGGGGACGAGACCATCTCCCTGAAGGAATTTGTGGAGATTCTGGAGGCAGGCTTCGGCGAGATTCAGGTGGGGACGATTCCCCAGAACGTGGACAGGGTGCTGGCGGGAGATATGGAGCGTACCCGTCTGAACCAGATCAAAGCATTGTTCTTTCTGGGGGTGAACGACGGCAATATCCCCAAGGCGGCCTCCAAGGGCGGCATCATCTCCGATATGGACAGGGAATTCCTGCGGGAGTCGGAGCTGGAGCTGGCACCCAGCCCCAGACAGCAGATGTACATACAGAGGTTCTACCTGTACCTGAATATGACAAAACCCTCCCACCGGCTCTATCTTTCCTATTCCAAGGTGAACAACGGAGGGAAATCCATCCGCCCTGCCTATCTTGTGGATGTGGTGAAGCAGCTTTATCCGGACATGGAGGTGGAGCATCCCCAGCTGCGCAGCCCCTTGGAGCAGATTGTGACCAGACAGGAGGGCATGGGGTATCTGGCGGAGGAGCTGCGGGAATATGCGGAAGGTGTCATGCCTGAGGAGAGGCTGCAGGAATTTTTCACCATATATCAGGTGTACGGGGAGGAGGAGCTGCAGGGGATGCGCAGCTTTCTCACGGAGGCTGCCTTTAAACGGTATCAGGATGGGGGCCTGCCTGCGGCTGTGGCAAGGCTTTTGTACGGCGTGCAGCTGGAGAACAGCGTCACAAGGCTGGAGACCTTTGCCGCCTGTGCCTATAGGCATTTCCTGCAGTATGGGCTTTCTCTGAAGGAGCGGAAGGAATTTTCCTTTGAGAGCGTGGATATGGGAAATGTGTATCATGACGTGCTGGCCCAGTTCGCCCAGAAGCTGACGGAAAACCATTATACATGGTTCGACTTCCCCGAGGAATTCGCCGGCAGGACCGTCCGGGAGATTCTGGAGTCGGAAGCGGCGTCCTACGGCAGTACCGTACTCTATGCCAGCGCAAGGAACGAATATGCCATCACCAGAATGAGTCGGATTCTCACGAGGACAGTGCTGACTCTGCAGAGGCAGCTGCGCAGAGGCAGCTTCGTGCCCGAGGCCTTTGAGCTGTCCTTCCAGTATGCGGACAATCTGGACAGCGTCCATGTGACCTTGTCCCAAGGGGAAAAGATGCGCCTGCAGGGGCGGATCGACAGGATTGACACGGTCACAGATCAGGAGAACGTATATGTAAAGATAATTGACTACAAATCAGGAAATAGGAAATTTGATCTGGCAGCACTGTACTACGGCCTGCAGCTGCAGCTGGTGGTGTACATGAACGCGGCCATGGAGGTGGAGGCTAAGCGGCATCCCGACAAGGAGGCGGTGCCTGCGGCATTATTGTATTATCATATCGAAGATCCTTCCGTGGAGACTCCGGTGGAGCTGACCCCGGAGCAGATCGATGAGCAGATCGGCAAGAAGCTGCGGATGAACGGAGTGGTAAACAGCGAGCCCTATGTGGTGGGGCTGCTGGACGGACAGATGGGGGATAGGTCGGATGTGATACCGGTGGAGCGGAAGAAGGACGGCAGCTATTCCTCCCGCTCTTCGGTGCTGAGCAGGCAGGAGCTGGAGACTGTGTCCGGATATGTGAGCCGCAAGATCGCGGAGATCGGCAGAGAGATCCTGGCAGGCAGGATTTCCCTGAACCCTTATGAAAAGGGCAGTGAGGAGGCCTGCACCTACTGCCCCTACAAAAAAGTCTGTGGATTCGAGCCTGCCCTGCCCGGCTGCAGCAGGAATAAGCTGGAGGAGCTGGACAAGGGGGAGGCCCTCAGAAGGATGGGGGGCGAAGGGGAGGCGTGACAATGCTCCCGGCAGCGCCCGGCTTATAACAAGGCAGTTCGTGCAGGCATACGGCACAAACGGCAACAGCCCGGGACAGTCCGTGCGTGTATACGGCATAAACGGCAACAACTCAGGGCAGGCCGGGCGGGCACATCACGCCACAAAAACGCACTCACAGCCTGTCAGCTCCAGAAATTTTTCTATTATTTTTTCCTGAATCTGCTGGCTGACAGCCTCCTTTGTTTTCAGCTGGATGAGCTTCTGAGCCGGAAGGTAGGAGGGGTTTTTCACAAGTGTGATCTCGTATTTCATGCAGAGCAGCTGTGAGATACGGATCAGTTCGTTCTGGCTTACCTTGTCTGCGATATGCAGCCGCCAGCCGGTCTGGCTGGCGATTGCCTGCAGCGTATCCTTGTATCTGCGCCCTATCATGGGCGAGATAAAGCCGATTTCAAGATATTTCCCTTGAGAATCCTGCTTCAGGCTTTTTTTGTCCGGCTTGTGGTCGAGTCCTGCAAAGCTCTGCTCGATGCAGGAAAATGCCAGATTCTGCTCTATGGGCGCATTGGAAGCGGAAGCCGGGGAAAAGAAGTCCTTCGGAGCGGCGCTCCTTTCCGCAGCCGGGGGCATGGCTCCGGAATGAGGCCGGTCGTTGACGATCAGGCCCCATCCGGTTGTGCTGTGAAACCTTTCCGCCGCAATAGCCGTGGCTTGGGCCGACTGATCGTCTGTATCCTCCAGAGTGATGGAGTAGCATTTCCTTTCTTCATAATAGGAGGTCTTGCAGATACCCTCCCCGAAGAGAGTGGACAGCAGCAGCGCGGCTGCGTTGTGGTTCATGGACGGGCTGATCTGGATTGTCCAGCCGGTGGTGTTGGTAAATGTGGTGGCCTTTTTCAGGAAGTCGTCGGAATTCTGGCTGTCGGGATAATCGAACTGCAGCAGAACCTCTTTCCTTTCATTGTAATAGCTGATTTTGCGGTAGGGAAACTCCGCAAAAATGCTCTCCACCTTTGCGGCCAGACTCTGCTGGGTCAGATCGTTGGGTGCAGAGGCTTCAGCCACCATTTCCGGCGTGTTGGCCTCTATCAGGAAAAGCCGCCTTGCGTTCGGAGAAAAGTATTTGCCGCCAAGAAGGATGTCCTGCATACTCTGCAGAACGATATCTCTGGGGTTGTCTTCGGACTCCCCTCTGGGCTGGCGCATAGGAGAATCGGCGGCGTTTTCCTTTAAGGAATGGGCAGCATCTTCCTTGATGCGGACTTTCGCATGGGCGGGATGCTCCGCCGGTGTCTTTCCGTACCAGATATATGCGATCTGGGAAAGGGAGAAGAGCTTCTGGGGATAGTATTTCTGCCAGAAATCCCATAAGAGCTTTTCGTCCGCCTTGGTAAAGAGCCGTTCCATGTGCATGGTGTAGGCAGGCAGAAAGGGCAGCTGTTTTCTCTTGGTATGCAGGGAGATCTCATAACACTGGCCGCATTCCGGCAGACAGACCTGCCTGCGGTAGTCCGCGGCTGCCAGCTCGCTGCCCAGCTCTTGTATGACCTCCTGATTGCCGTGTACTAGAAAGATGTGGCGGGGAGCCAGACTCTCCAGCAGCGCGGTTATCTCCGATTTGTCACCATGCGCGGAAAGCCCCACTTGTTCAATGCGGCATTTCACGGGAACCGTGGAGCCGCTTACGGTGAGGAAAGGGGTATCGGCGGTCTCTGATTTCCTGTTTTCCAGCAGATTCAGCAGCTGGCGGCCCGGTGACTCCTCATCCTGATAACCAGTGATGATAATGCAGGCATCCTCAGATGCCGCCAGCTGCTTTGCGTACTGGGTGCTGGGGCCGCCGGTCAGCATACCGGAGCTGGAAACAAAGACAGCAGGTCCGCTGTCTGACACCAGCTCCTGCCGATTCTGGCTTGGGGCCACGGGCTGGATTTCCTTGGTGTAGAAGGGTTCGTTTCCCCGCAGGATCCTTTTTCCCAGAGCGGTTCTGAGGTAAGTGGGATTCCGGGTGTACATGGCATTGATGTCTCGGATCATTCCGTCCACATAGACCGGCACGGGAGGAATCTCCTGATTCTGGATAGCCGCCCGCAGGATCAGAAGAACCTCCTGGGCTCGGCCCAGAGCGAAAGCGGGTATCAGAACCTTTTTCTTCTGAAGGATGGATTCACATACCAGATCTGTCAGCCTCTTTTCCTCCACCTGCCTATTGGAATGGAGTTTATTTCCATAGGTGGTCTCCGCTATGACGATGTCGGGGCGCAGCTTCGGTATGCGGATGCCGTCGATGGTCCGCTGGGGAAAGGCGGAGAAGTCGCCGGAATAAAACAGGCTCCCCTCCTCTGTCACCAGATAAGCGCAGGCGGCGCCTGCAATATGTCCGGCAGGAAAGAAGCTGAGAGTGAAATTGTCCAGAATCGGAAAGGGCATCTGGTAGCCCAGAGAGTAGATGCGCCCCAGCATGGCCCGTACGTCCGGCTCGGAATAATGGGGGATCTCGTCCTCCCTGCTGTTCATGATCTTGAGACTGTCATACAGAAGCACCCGGGTCAGGTCCGCTGTCATGGCAGTCATATAGATACGGACATCAGGGTAGGCCTTGCTGATGATGGGCAGGGTTCCGATATGGTCCATGTGTGCATGGCTGATGATGATGGCATCCAGTCCGCCTTGTTCCTGAATGGTGCGGAAGTCGGGCAGGGGGTCCTTGGAGCCTGTCTGGCGGATTCCGCAGTCCAGCAGAATGCCCTTGTCGGCGATTCTGATATAAATACAGCTGCCACCTATTTCCATGGCGCCGCCGAGAAAATAAAGCTTCATAAAATATGCCTTTCGTCCTTTCTTCTGACTATAGAGCTGTACACTGTTAACGCCGCTGCAGCCCAACCGTCATGTGGGTATAGTTTCTGGCCGTGAGTATATGTAAAGAGTTCCGTTGGCCGCGCCGATATGCCCCCCGCTTAAAAGCAGCGCTTTGGCTTTTTTCTGCAGGCGGGTGTCCTCCGGCAGGCTTTCGAAGTCTATGGTTCGGGGAGAGCGGAACAGCCATTCTAAGCATCCCGAATCATCGTCGCATGCGCCGGTGATGGAAAAGCGTCTCTGGAAGGAGATGATGTTGGAATCTTCCGGCAGCAGGGAGCTTAAGGCAGGGGACATCAGCCAAGAGTCACAGACATATCTGTCGTATTTGTAATCCGGATATTTGATACGGAAGAATGTGTCCGCCTTCGCCAGAGAGACGTCCACGGATGTTTCGGACAGATCTGCGTCTGACGGAATATGGACTGCGATGCAGCCCCTCTCCTCTGCAGGCGGAAACTCGTATTCCAGCGCACCTATGCGAAACAAGCTCATGCTGATCTGCCTGTAGGTCCACCATCCCCGGTCAAAAAACATCCGGCCGTTTTTTTGCCTGCATTCCGCAAGGAACCGGGAGAAGCATTTCATGGTATCCCGGTATATGGAATCATCAATGTGCATCTCCTGATATCTGCCGTATATGCGGCAGGCGCATTCCAGCTGGCAGAAAAGCATCCTGAGATTATCCTCATCCGTCTGAAAATGCTTCTGCAGATGTTCATAGGCTTCTGGGGCCGTCCGTATGTCCTGCAATTGCTCCAGACAAGGGCTTAAGGCCGTAAGGTCGATTTCCCCTGCGAGGGCATCCAGTCTCTGGACGATTTCCGGCTGCAGGTCAATCAGACGGTACAGTTCATGTGGCTTCATAGCTGCTTCCTTTCTGTGTAGTGTCAAATTGCCTATATACTTATAATTATGTTTATTCTACCACGGGAAGGATGGCAAGGAAAGCGTTATTTTTCGGAAGTATGTCTGAATATTAGGCTTTGCCGGAGGAATAGTTAAAAAGGAGGATGAAATATTCAGAATAGATAGTTATTTCCGTGATATGGGCATTGCTTGACGATTTTTTCCAACAAAATGTACAATATGATGAATTTCGCCGCAGCAGGAATCTGCGGCTGCAGTCTGCGGAAAAGCTTATAGAAGCTGCTCATAGGGGCTGCCCATGGGCAAGGTCCGTGAAGGCCGGCAGGTATAGCGGCCGGGCAGAGAAGGAAGGATAAGGATAGAATAATTCTACGAACCGTAGAATCATGTCGCCGCTGCGGTTATTGAGTATAATAGGACGGGTTCGTATAATATATACTGCACATCGAACAAATTTACAGTCATGTACTATAACAAAAGTCCGGCGAGTGTAAAAAGCAGACGGATGGCACGGAGGACTTGAAGGAACGGGAGGATATACTGTGAAATACGTGGATTCTTGGAAGGCGAGCAGGGAAAAAGGGCTTGCGCTCTGCTGTGCGGTGACCTTGGGAAAGGTAGCGGATATCATCATCCGCAATTATTCCGGCAGGCTGGTGGACAATGGGATCAGCCGGGGCGAGTTCATGGCGGTGATGCCCCAGATCGCTGCAGTCTGCGGCATCAGCCTTCTGCTGCAGTATCTTGGCGCATATGCGGGAGACAAGTTTGAGGCCTCCTATACAGGGAGTTTATTTTCCAAATTGGAGGACAAGATACTTTATGCCGAACAGGAACAGATCGATAGGCGAACCGTCGGTGAATTCAGCACATGTCTTTCTTCGGATATTTTCGGTATTCTGCAGTATGTCAGGAGAATGCTGCTGGTTTTCCTGCCTGACATCATTTCCTTTACCGTATGTATCTTCCTGATCGTGAGCATGGAGCCCGCCTTGGGGCTGGCGGCGTTCGCCTCGGGAATGTTATCCGTTCTTCTGATGACAAGGCTGAGCAGGAGCATGGCAAAAAGCCTCCATGATTATCAGGATAAGCTGAAGGACATTAACGGACTCACGTCAGACAGTCTGTTCAATCTTGAAATGGTCAAGGTAAACGGGATGGAAAAGGATCTGGCGGAGCAATATACGGAGGAGCTGGCACAGCTTCATAGGATTAAGAAAAAAGTGGCTTTGCGGCAGGCTGTTTTATCTGCGCCCACAATGACCCTTTCTTTTGTGACATTGATATCCATTTCGTTCTGTGGCGGATATTTTGTCATGATAGATCAGATCAGTGTAGGCCAGCTTCTTTCGGCGATCACTCTGTCCGACTATATCGTATCGCCGATTATGCGGTTTGAAAACACCCTTGTCCAGCATAGGCGCGCAGGGGTCAATCTAAGGAATTTCTCGCTGTTTGAAGAAATGGAGCAGGAAAAGGAAACAGTTACGGGTGTAAAAGCCGCTTCGGAATGTGAGATAAAGGAGCTTTCATTTCATTATCCTGACAGTAAAAATATTTTTAACGACCTAAGCTTAAGGTTTGTGAAAGGGGCGATCAACTATATAGTGGGGAATAACGGGTTCGGTAAATCCACCCTGATGAAGATCATCGGAGGCATCTACGAGGCTGACGGCGGGGAGATCCGTCTACCTATAAAAAACAGTGACAGAAGCAGTATAAGGGAAGGGGTTTCCGTCATGCCTCAGGAGACTGTCATCTTTGCGGATTCCGTCAGGGCCAATCTGCTGGCCGGGACATCAGGTGCCGAAGAAAAGATGTTCAGGATGTGCAAAAGCCTCGGCCTGCATGAGGAGATCCTGAACATGGAGGACGGAACGGTTTTGTCCGGGGGCCAGAAAAAGAGGCTCGGATTTGTGCGCAGCATGCTTCGCGAGGCGGAGGTCTATGTTTTTGATGAGCCTACAGCAGGTGTCGATAGGGAGAATTCCGCCCGTATGATGGAATATATCAATGAACTGGCGAAGCAGCGCTATGTGATCATGATCACCCATGACAGGGAGATGATGGACAGGTATCCGGGAAATGTTTATAATATTGCCGGAGACCGTCCCGGAGCATAGAGCCGGAGGAAGGATAGATGCAGACAGCCGGAAGAAGGATGTGTGCGGACAGCCGGAGGAAGGATGTATGCGGACAGCCGACGGAAGGCAGGCCGCAGCGCAGGGAGGGATCAGTATGAAAGATGATTTGAAAAAGCTCAAAAGGTTCTTTTGTATTTTCCGGAGCCAGTGGGCACCGTATATCATTTCCACGCTGGCAGTGGCCAGCCGTAATTTTGCCATTACTTTTATCAACGCTATGATCAGCAGCAAGGTGATAGCCATGGTGTCTTCCCGGACCTCTATCGTTGATCCTATCGTGAATATCGTGATCTGGGTGGTCTGTTTTGCGGCGGCGGACGCTGCCGGGGTCTATTTCCAGACCGCTGTCATCCATAGGATATCCATGATCCTCCGTGAAAAGATGCTTTCCCATGCTCTGGGGGTATCGGTTTCGGATATTGACCGTTTCGGAAGACGGGAGGAACTGGTTGCCAGAATGAACTTTGATATCGAGCATGCCACAAGGCTGCTGTCATATGGGCTGCTGACACCGCTCATGTACTGTATCTCCGGCATCGGCGCTACCGCCATCGTGCTCCGGGAGAACTGGAAAATATGTGTGGGAATTTATGTGCTGGGCATGGCTGCCTTTTTTGCCCAGATGCTCTGTACGAAGCTTATGCGCAGATATATGACAGAAATCCAGAAAGTGAAGTCTGCCATATTGTCGGTTTCCATGCAGACCTTCCTGAATTCTGCGGGAATCAGGATGGCGGGCATGATGCAGTATGTGGCAGGGATGCATAGTGACAGGATCAGGCGCTATGACAGGGCATTTTCGAGAAAAGGCATTGTGGACGGTGCGTATGGAGCGGTTCAGGGTGTGCTGGGGCTGGCCTGCTTTTTCGGGGTATTCTGTTACGGACTGTTCGGCGCGGGAATGGAGCTTGAGGAGGTGGTCTTTATAAGCCAGATCACGCCCCTGATAGGCACGATGATTCTGTCATTATCCGGCTGTGTGGCAAATCTGTTGAGCTCCATGGCAGGAGTTGACCGTCTTTTGGAGCTGTTTGACCTGCTCCCGGAGGAGAATAAGGGAGAGGAGTTCGAGGTCCGGCAGATGGAAAGAGGCATAGAAACGGAAGGGCTGGCCTGCAGATATCAGGATAAGGAGGTCAGGATAGCGGATATCCGTGTCGGCTCCGGGGACGGCGGCAGGATTGCCCTGATAGGGCCCAGCGGGTGCGGAAAAACCACGTTTCTGAGGCTGCTGCTGAAGCTGTATCCTTGTTCGGGGGGCACTTTAAGGTTCTTCGGCCAGGATATCGGCAGCTGCAGCTGTGAATCCGTGAGAGGGCGCATCGCCTATGTCCCTCAGGAGAATGTGATCTTTTCGGGCACGGTACGGGAAAATATACTTTTGGGCAATCATCGGAGCAAAATCACAGAGGAAGAAATACTGGATGTGCTGGAGCAGATAGGGGCTGACGGATGGGTGAAACGGATAGGGCTTGATTCTGTCCTGAAGGAAAACGGAGGCAATCTCTCAGGGGGCCAGCGCCAGATGATCGCCATCGCAAGAGCAATCTTGTATAAAAAGCCTATTCTGGTATTGGACGAAGCATTTGCCTCGGTGGATGAGGAGCATATAGAAAAGATCATGGGGCTGCTGTCCGAAATGCAGGAGGAGCTATATGTGATGATAGTCACCCATGACAATCGTGTCGTGGAGCGCTGCAGCGGGGCGGCGGAGCTTCAGGCTATGAGCTGACCTAGAGGTTGATTTTGCTGCGGTATATGCAAGCGATATGCTGCGGGCCGTCCAGACAGATGAAAATCAGGGAGGAAAAGCCATATGGATTTATTGATAGGGGAAAACATTAAGCGGCTGCGCCGGGAGAGGGAGCTGACACAGGAGGAGGCTGCGGCCCATCTGGGGATTTCGTTTCAGGCCATAAGCAAGTGGGAGCGGGGGGACGGATATCCGGATATCACCATGCTGCCTGCGCTGGCCAATTATTTCGGGGTGAGCGTGGACGAGCTGATCGGCATGAACAAGATAGAAAAGTCCAAAAAGTATGATGATATCAATGCTCTGTGGACTGAGAATAATAAAAACGGTCTGCACCGTAACAATGTGGCTCTTATGAGGAAATCCTTAAAGACCTTCCCCAACGACGCGCTGCTGCTGGTTCAGCTTTCCACATCCCTTGAAAAGCTGGAGGGAACGGAGGAGGAAAGGGCTAAATATCTGAGGGAGTCTATCGCCGTTCAGGAGCAGATTCTCCGTTACGGAGAGGATCCCGAGATACAGAGCGCAACCCTTTTCAATATATGCTTTGCCTATTGGAAAAGCGGAGAGCGGGACAAGGCGCTGGAGCAGGCGGGGAAGCTGCCGAATCTGTACAAGGCCCGTGAAAATGCTCTGGTATATTTCCTGCAGGGGGACGAAAAGGGCATGGTTGCAAGGGAGGCCCTGACGCCTCTTGCATGGGCTGTGGCGCTTCACTTGTCGGCCCTTGCGGAGACGGAGGGAGATGCCGGGTACTTGGAGAAGGCGATACGGATTCATGATATCCTTTTTGACGGCAGGGAAGATGATATTGTTAAATCCATCCGGGAGAGGCTTGCGCGCAGTTATCATGAGGGCAATGGACAAGCGTGTAACGACAGATCATGTTGTAATGATACGGAAGCGCCCCATGGACAAGGGCCAGCCCATGGATAAGGAACAGCCCATGGACAAGGGCCAGTCCATGGATAAGGAACAGCCCATGGACAAGGGACAGCCCATGGATAAATAGGTTGGATTTCCCCGGGTGTAATGTTATAATAGTGCCATGACTATAGAGTTCGGAAAGAGATTCCTATAACGGAACCATGATTATAGGGCCTGCGGAGCGGTATCTGGGAGCGGTACCTATAAGAGGCAGGGTGTCTGCAGAGAGGAGCTGTAAGGGTTATGGCGATGACATTTACGCAGGAGCAGCAGGAGGCTATTGATCTCCGTGACTGCAATATATTGGTGTCCGCAGCGGCAGGCAGCGGCAAGACCGCCGTGCTGGTGGAGCGCATCGTGGGGATGGTATGCGACGAGGAGAGGCCGGTGGATATCGACAGGCTCCTGATCGTGACCTTCACCAACGCGGCTGCCGCAGAGATGAGGGAGAGGATAGCAAACGGCATTTCCAAGCGCCTATCGGAGGGACCGGCCTCCGAGCATGTGCAGAAGCAGGCCACGCTGCTGCACAATGCCCAGATCACTACCATCGACAGCTTCTGCCTGTTCCTGCTGCGGAATCATTTCAATGAGATAGGGCTGGATCCGGCTTTCCGTATCGCCGACGAGGGAGAGGTCAAGCTGATGCAGCAGGAGGCGCTGCAGGAGCTTATGGAGGATTCCTATGCCTCCGGCAGCGAAGCATTCCGCTACTGCGTGGAGTATTTCTGTCCGGGAGGGCGGGAGAGCGTGCTGGAGCAGCATATATTGAATCTGTCCCGGTGCGCCGCCAGTTTCCCATGGCCTGCGGAATGGCTGGAGGAGCGGAAAGAGGATTATCGGGCGGAAG
The DNA here is from genome assembly GCA_964018205.1 of uncultured Acetatifactor sp. GTDB lineage: Bacteria > Bacillota > Clostridia > Lachnospirales > Lachnospiraceae > Acetatifactor. Next base: position 156,637 of record CAXHOW010000002.1, read on the forward strand.
GGCAGGAGGAGATATGTGCCAGCACCTATGCCGGTTGGCTGACGGAGCATCTGCGCCGTATGTTTGAGGGATGCGCGGAGAAACTGGAGAGAGTGTGCCGCCTCTGTCAGGAGCCGGACGGCCCTTATATGTACGGAGAGCTGGCGGAAGGGGAGCTGGAGCAGCTGGAAGGGCTGCTTGGCTGCAGTTCTCTGGCAGAGTTTGAGAGGAGGCTTCCGGGTATCGCCTTCGGCAGGCTGCCCTCCAAAAAAGACGATACTGTATCCGCCGAAAAAAGAGAGATGGCCAAGGAGCTGCGGGCAGGGGTAAAGGACTGCATACAGTCGCTAGCGGAGCGCTTTTTTGCCACGCCTCTGGAGCTTGCGGCCAGACAGGGAAGTGCCTGCCGGGAGCCGGTGCGCACACTGATCGATCTGGTGCTGGATTTCGATAGGAGGATGCAGGAGAAGAAGCGGGAAAAAAAGGTGATCGACTTTTCTGACATGGAGCATTATGCGCTGGACATTCTGCTGGACAGGGAGGAGGGGCAGGTGCGGCCTGGTCCCGTGGCGCTGGAGTACAGGCAGCATTTTGCGGAGATCCTCACGGACGAATATCAGGACAGCAACCTGGTGCAGGAATATCTCCTTCAGGCGGTTTCCGGGGAGGAGGACGGGAGATTCAACCGGTTCATGGTAGGGGACGTGAAGCAGAGCATTTATAAGTTCCGGCTGGCGAGACCGGAGCTTTTTCTGGAAAAGTACAATACCTATCAGGAAGGGGCAGGAAACTGCCGCAGGATCGATCTGGCAAAGAATTTCCGCAGCCGGAGGCAGGTGGTGGAAACCGTGAACGATCTCTTTGGCCGGATGATGAGCGAGGATGTGGGAGGTATACCCTACGATGACAGAGCTGCCCTATATCCCGGGGCTGTGTACCCGGAGAACGAGGACTGCGACAGTGAGCTGCTGCTGGTGGAAAAGCCGGATAAGGGCGAGGAGCTGGACGCAAAGCAGGCGGAGGCCCTTGCCATTGCCGGAAAGATCAAGGAGCTCCGGGGGAGCTTTCGGGTGCTGGACAGGGAAAGCGGCGGCCTGAGGGAGGCGAGGTACAGCGACATGGTGATCCTGCTTCGCACCAACAGCGGCTGGGATGAGGAATTCAAGGAGGTGCTGGAACAGGAGGGGATACCCGTTTACATTGCCTCCAAGACGGGGTATTTCGCGGCCTCCGAGGTTCAGGAGCTGCTGAATTTTCTCAGGGTTCTGGACAACCCCAGTCAGGACATTCCTCTGTTCGGGGTGATGAAATCGGTCTTCGGCGGATTCAGCGAGGAGGAGATCGCCCGGATCCGCAGCGGGAAGAAGGGCTGCAGCTTGTATGAGGCGCTGAAGGAGACGGCAGGGTACAGTTTGAGGGAAGGGCAGGCCGAGGCGGAGCTGTGCGGAAAGGCAGCTGCGTTTTTAAGTATGCTTGGAGAGTACCGGGACCGCACAGTGTATCTCCCTGTCCGGGAGCTGCTGGCGAAGGTAGTGAACGATTTCGGTTATCTGGATTATGTGACTGCGCTGCCTGCAGGCAGCAAGAGACGGGCAAATGTGGAGATGCTCTTTGCCAAGGCCTCCGACTTTGAAAAGACCAGTTATTTCGGTCTGTTCCATTTTGTGCGCTACATGGAGCAGCTGGAGAAATACGATGTGGACTGCGGAGAGGCGGGGCAGCTGGACGAGAACGCGGATGTGGTGCGCATCATGAGCATCCACAAAAGTAAGGGGCTGGAATTTCCCGTGGTCTTTGTGGCGGGGCTGGGCAAGCGCTTCAATATGCAGGATGCCAATCAGGCAATGATCCTGGACATGGATCTGGGGGTGGGGGTGGATTATGTGGATCCGGACAGAAGAATCCGCAACAAGACCCTGCGCCGGACGATCCTTTCCGCAAAGCTGAAGGAGGACAGTCTGGCGGAGGAGCTGCGGGTGCTTTACGTGGCGCTGACCAGAGCCAGAGAGAAGCTGATCCTGACAGGGACTCTGGAAGGGGCGGAGGGAAAGTGGGAGAAGCAGATAGCATGGGCCGGGATGGGCTCGGCCGAAGCAGCTGTGAGCGGGACTGGGCAGGATTCGGCTGAGACAGTTTTGGACGGAACAGGAAGGGTCTTGACCGAGACAATCTGGGCTGAGAGTCCGGCAAGAACAGCCATGACCGGGCCAGCCATGACCGGGACGGAGGAGGGCAGCGGCGGACGGCTGACTTATCTGGACTTTATGGAGGCAGGGAGCTATCTGGACTTTCTGCTGCCGGTGCTGCCCTATTCTAAAGTCCGTGTATCCATAGTCGGCATGGCGGAAAGGTCGGCGGGCAGGATGGAGGAGCAGGTGCATCTGTTCCATAGGCGAAGTGCTCTGGAGCAGGCGGGACAGTCAGGGAACGAGGAGGCAAGGGAGCGGCTGACGAGGAGGCTGAATTCCGAATATGCCTATGCCGGGCTGGCGGATCTGTATACCAAGACCACGGTGTCGGAGCTGAAGATAGCCGCCATGGCCGACAAGGACGAAGCGGCCTACCATACCTTCGAGGAGAAGGAGGTGCAGCCCTACATTCCTCTGTTCCGCAGAGGGGAGGAAAAGATCAGCGGCGCTGCCCGGGGAAGCGCGTACCATAGGGTGATGGAGCTGATGGATCTTCAGAAGGTGGTGGGGAGGGCTCTGGGCATGGCTGCCGTCTCCGGAGGACAGGATGGCCCCGGCGAAGAGAGACCGGAGGCACACAGAGAAGGGCAGGATTTTCCTCCAGATTACAGCGAATACATAAAGCGGCTGGACAGGAAGGAGCTTACAGAGGGCATCAGGGATTTTCTGAGAAGGGAGCTGGAGGAAAAGCGCCTGACCGAAGAATATTTTCAGGCTGTGGGGGAACGGAAGATCGCTGATTTTCTGTGTTCGGAGACTGGCTACCGCATATGGCGGGCGGACTGCCGGGGAGAGCTTTTCAGGGAGCAGCCCTTTGTGCTGGGCATCGACGCAAGGAGGCTTAAAGATAATTTCCCGGAGGAAGAGACGGTTCTGATTCAGGGGATCATAGACGTATTCTTTGTGGAGGAGGACGGACTGGTACTTCTTGATTACAAGACGGATTCCGTAAGCTCCATGGGGGAGCTGTGGAACCGTTACGAGACCCAGATGGACTACTATCAGGAGGCGCTGCAGAAGCTTATGGGCAGGCCTGTGAAAGAGAGGATACTGTATTCCTTTCATCTGGGGAAAGAAGGGGCCGTGCCCTGAGGCACCCCCTCTTTTTCCCTCTGATACTTATTCCAGAGCCAGCTTTCTCACTCTTTCAAAGGCCTTCTTTACATAGGGAATGGCCAGGATCACTAAGGTGACGGCGGCCTCTGCGAAAATATAACCGCCGTTGTAGACAAGGGAATAGGGGAATGGGTGCCAGCCATCCCATGCATATTCGGCAAAAAAGATCCAGCCGGAGATGCTGGCAAAGACCCATCTGCCTATAACGGCTAATGTATAGCCCTTGAGCAGGCCGTTCTTTTTGCCGGAGAACAGGCCGGAGAGTCCCAGCGCGCCAAAGGCCAGTATGTAATCTACCGCCAGCTGCGCAGGATGTATCACGAAGGGATCGATGATCAGCTGGAGGATGCCGTAGGCTATCCCGGTAGTCAGGCCGGCTCCCAGACCGAACCAGTAGCCGGGGAGACAGATGAACAGCATGGAGAGCAGGGTGACAGAGCCTCCAAAAGGGGCATCGAACAGCTTGACATTGGAGAGAACCGTGCCCAGGGCGATGGCGAGGGCACAGAAGGTCAGCTGCTTGGCGGTCAGCTTCAGGGAACCCTTGCCCGATCTGGCCTTGGCGAAACAGAGGGCGGCGGCCAGAAATGCCGCAAAGAGAATGAGGAGCAGGGCATAGCCCGCCCCGGTGGGGACATATTCGATTTCGTCCCCGTTTACAACTACATTGTACAACATAAAAAATCCTCCTTTAGATGGGCTAAGGAAGGATGACATCGTTGCTTAAAGACCGGCCTATGCTGCTTTGCATGGCGGTCTTTTTTGCATATATTGCTTCCTTACGCCGGTATTGTCCGGTTCAAGTAGTGAGGGTTAGAGGCGGTATGCGGATACCGTCCCAGTCTCAGCGATGTGCTCCCCTAGCGGTTATTTGAATTCCGTTCCACTATAAGGCATAGAAGGAGGATTGTCAAGGATTATTTCGGCGGCAGGTTTTCCCTTGTTATTTTCCCCGATACATGATAAGCTAAACGTATCGTTTCAGGAGCATCTGAACCGATATGATGTGATTTATCTGGACATGACGGCAGTAATCGGCGCGGTCGGCGACAAGGAGGATATTGTGCCCTTTGTGATCCGGAATGTTACAAGGGAGCTGGCAGAGGCATATCCTCAGATGAAGATTGCGGAAGCCTTTCATGATACATTGGCAAATGCTGCCGGCTGCGCAGGGACGAAGCTCATCATGATCATTGACGAGTGGGACGCGCCTATCCGGGAGGCGGGGGATGCCCCGAAGGTACAGAGGATGTATCTGGAATTTCTCCGTTCCTTGTTTAAAAACAGCAGTATCACAGCTAAGATTTTTGCTGCGGTCTATATGACCGGAATACTGCCCGTCAAAAAGGACGGTTCCCGGTCGGCTATTTCGGATTTTCAGGAGTATTCCGTCATCTGCCCTATGGGGTTTGCGGAATACGTGGGCTTCACAGAGGAGGAAGTGAGGGAGCTCTGTAGGCAGCAGGGAAGGGATTTTTCCAAAATGAAAATGTGGTATGACGGGTATGTCATGGAGGGAGTGGGCTCCGTCTACAACCCCAATTCCGTGATGAAGGCCGTTCACAATGATAAGTATTATTCCTACTGGACAGAGACATCCGCTTCCAAGAGCCTGATGGAATACATCGGTCTGGATTTTGACGGTATGTCGAGAACGGTTGCCGAGCTTCTCGGAGGCATCGAGATTTCGGTGGATACCAGCAGTTTTTCCAATGATCTGGTCACATTCCGGAACCGGGATGATGTGCTGACCCTGCTGATCCATCTGGGATATCTTGCCTATCAGGATGAGACGGGGACAGCCCGTATTAAAAGCTGTCGCCGATGCCTGCACTGGTCATTGAGCTGAAATGGAACCGGTCAGCCAGAGGGGCGATCGAACAGATCCGGGATAGAAATTATCCGGAGGCATTGAAGGGGTACGGAGGAAGGATCCTGCTGGTGGGGATCGCCTATGATAAGGATACAAAGGATAAAAGCAGGAGACATACCTGCGTTATCGAGCAGCTTTAAAATAAGACGAATCAGGCAAAAGAGGGATGTTTTATGGATGACATATCCGGCAGGAAACCTGAAAAGCGTATCTGCGCAGGTCTGTTGGCCCATGTGGACGCAGGAAAGACAACCCTTGCGGAAGGGCTTTTATATGTGGGAGGGCAGCTTAAATCTCTGGGCAGGGTGGATCATAAGGATGCCTTTCTGGATAATTTCTCTCTGGAGAGGGAGAGGGGCATCACCATCTTTTCCAAGCAGGCACAGATCCGGTGGGAGGGGATGGAAATCATACTGCTGGACACGCCGGGGCATATGGATTTCAGCGCGGAGATGGAGCGCACTCTGCAGGTGCTGGATTACTGCATACTGGTCATCAGCGGCACGGACGGGGTGCAGAGCCATGTGCGGACGCTTTGGCGGCTGCTGGATCAGTATAAGGTGCCTGTGTTTCTGTTTGTCAACAAGATGGATCGGCCGGGTACCGATAGGGCCAGACTGCTGAAGGAGCTGCAGAGGGAGCTGGACGGCGGGTGTCAGGAGTTCGGCAGGAAGGCAGAGAGCCGGGGAGAGCCGTTCTGGGAGGAGGTCTCCTTGTGCCATGAAACGCTTCTGGAGAAATATCTGGAAGAAGGCTGTCTGGATCAGGAGGCTCTGGCACAGGCTGTAAGGGAAAGGCATCTGTTTCCCTGCTATTTCGGCTCTGCCCTGCGGCTTGAGGGTGTGGAGGAGCTGCTTCGGGGGATGCACAGATATGCCCCAAGTCCGGTGTACCCTCAGGAATTCGGGGCAAGGGTCTACAAGATATCAAGGGACGAGGAAGGGGTGCGCCTTACTCATCTGAAGGTCACGGGAGGCGTCCTGCAGGTGAAGATGCCGGTGGGAAACGCAGGCAGCGCCTCGGGTGAGGAACAGATCTGGGAGGAAAAGGCGGATCAGCTGCGGATATATGCCGGTTCCCGGTATACTGCGGTGACGCAGGTGGAAGCGGGTGGGATCTGCGCCGTGGCGGGACTTGACAAGACCTTTGTGGGACAAGGACTGGGAAGGGAGGCCAGAAACGCCCTGCCTCTTTTAGTCCCGGTGCTTACCTACGGTCTGGCGCTGCCGGAGGGAAGCGATGCCGTGCAGGTACTGGGGCAGCTGCGCAGGCTGGAGGAGGAAGAGCCTCTGCTCCATGTGATGTGGACGGAGAAGGGGGATGATTCCTTTCCCAGGATCCATGTGCAGGTCATGGGGGAGGTGCAGATAGAGGTCTTAAAAAGGCTGATACTGGAGCGCTTCGGTCTTGCGGTAGAATTTACGGACGGACAGATCGTCTATAAGGAGACCATCGCCGAAGCAACGGTGGGCATCGGGCATTTCGAGCCCCTGCGCCATTATGCGGAGGTGCATCTGCTGCTGGAGCCCGGTGAGCCGGGCAGCGGTATGCAGTTTGCCAGCGCCTGCGGCGAGGATGCGCTGGACAGAAACTGGCAGCGGCTGGTGCTGACCCATCTGGAGGAGAAGAGCCATCTGGGTGTGCTGACAGGCTCGCCCCTGACGGATATGAAGATTACCCTGCTGGCGGGACGGGCCCATGTGAAGCATACCGAGGGCGGGGATTTCAGGCAGGCCACCTACCGGGCGGTGCGGCAGGGACTGATGCAGGGGGAGAGCATCCTGCTGGAACCGGTCTTTTCCTTCCGCCTGGAGGTGCCAAGGGAGCAGGTGGGCAGGGCTATGACAGATATCCAGAGGATGCATGGCAGGTTCGAGGCTCCGGTGACGGAGGGACAGTATACGGTCCTGACAGGCAGTGCGCCGGTGGCCGCCATGAGGAGCTATCAGAAGGAGGTAAGCGCTTACACCAGAGGGCTGGGCAGACTGTCCTGCACCCTGAAAGGGTACGAGCCCTGCCATAATGCGGAGGAAGTGATCGAAAGGATCGGGTATGATGCGGAGGAGGATCCGGACAATCTCTCCTGCTCGGTCTTCTGTTCCCATGGCGCCGGGGTGGTGGTAGACTGGAGGCGGGTGCCGGAGTATGCCCATGTGGACAGCAGCCGGGAGGCGGAAGCGGCCGGTCTTTTTTTTGATAAGGCAGAGAATAGATGGAAGGCAGGAAACAGGGCTCCGAGCGCGGACGGCGGGGGAGAAACAGGGGAGCCGGAGAGAGGCAGCGGAGCCGGCGGAGGACGGACGGCACATGGAAAGGCAGGACATAGGCCCTCCAGCGGAGAACCCGACGGCGGCAGGGCCGCTGACTATATTTCATTGGAAGAAATCGATGAGATATTCCGACGCACTTATGGGAAAAGCGCACAGGACTATACTCCTTATCGTTATAATGGGCTGAATACAAGCTGTGGGCAGAATGCGGACAATAACCGGGATGCGGACAATAGGCAGGAGATGAGACTGTCTTCTATGAAGCGGGCATCTGAGGGGCAGGGCTTACGAGGAATTGGGGAGGCTTTATGCCCCGGCGCGTCAGAAGGCGGGAGAAGAGATCTGGAAGGAGGACTTACCGGAAGAAGGGATTCTGGTAAAGAACTGTCCGGAGGAAATCGCGCCGCCAAAAGTGAGGAATATCTTCTGGTGGACGGATACAACATCATATTTGCCTGGGAGGAGCTGCGCAGCCTTGCGGAGAGGAACATCAACAGCGCCAGAGACAAGCTGATGGATGTGTGCAGCAATTATCAGGGATTTGCGGGCTGTACGCTGATTCTGGTCTATGACGCCTACAAGGTGAAGGGAGGCACCGGCTCCGTGCAGAAATACCATAATATCTATGTGGTGTATACAAAAGAGGCTGAGACCGCCGACCAGTATATCGAAAAGACTGTACATGAGATCGGCAGAAAGCACCGGGTCACCGTGGCTACCTCTGATGCTCTGGAGCAGATGATCATCTGGGGAGAGGGTGCGGTCCGTCTCTCCGCGCAGGGATTTCTGGATACTGTGGAGGCGGCAGCCAGACAGATGCGGGAGCAATATCTGGACAAGGAAGAGCGAATTGGAAATAGGCCTTTTGAGGGACATCTGTAAAGCCCTTATGCCGTGCCGGGAGCACCGGCATCCTATGCGGCAATCTTTCGTTCAACAGATTGCGTTTGTCGGAAAATTATGATAAAATCAACATATTTGTACAAGCTATTGCAGGAGGATTCCCTCAGGGCCTTCCGGGAATAAGGAGGAAGGTCAGGGATGGCGCAGGCAGCCTTAAAGGCTGTCAAAAAAGGAAAGGCACGTAAGTGCGGATAGGAGTCATATGCTGCATTCTATTGTATCAGAGGATTTTGCGTCTCTGCTCGCTCCGGGAGGGATTTTGTTTGCATTCATAGTAACGGTGTCTGCCACGGCCAAGCTCTGCGATTATCTGCCGAAGGATGCAGGGAGAGAGTTTGCCCATGACGGCAAGCTCTCGGCGGGGAAGCCCAGAGGGGCGGGCATTATTTTTGTTCTGGCCTTTGTGGCGGCGGCGCTTATCTTTGCGCCCCTTTCCGCGGAGACAGTGATTTATCTGATCCTTGTGGGTATCTGTATGCTGACGGGCTATCTGGACGATGCCTCCAAGATGCCATGGGGGGAATACAAGAAAGGCTTTCTGGACTTGTGCGTTGCGGCGCTGGCAGCTATGACATTTCTGACATATAATTCCAATACAGTCTCGCTGCTGCACCTGCACTTTGTCATTCCGAAGCCGGTGTTTGCCCTTCTGGTGGTGGTTCTGGTCTGGACCTCCGTGAATGTGACGAACTGCTCCGACGGGGTGGACGGGCTTTCCGGCACGCTGACCATCATTACCCTCATGACGATCTATGCGCTGGACAGGATACTGGAGGCAGGGCAGGATTTTTCATTCCTGATACTGCTCTTTGCGGTATGCATTCTGGGCTATCTGTGGTACAATGCCACACCCAGCCGTCTCATGATGGGGGATGCGGGTTCCCGGGCCATGGGGCTTTTCATCAGCCTCGCCATTCTGAAGACGGGACGCCCTTTCTTGTACATTCCCGTGGCGCTGGTGCTGCTGCTGGACGGGGGGCTGGGTCTGATCAAGGTTGCGCTGATCCGCTTCTGCAGGGTTCATATCCTGACTCATGTACGGACACCTCTCCATGACCATGTGCGGAAGGTGTGGGGGTGGTCCAATACCCAGACCGTGTACCGGTTTGCCATCATCCAGATCATTCTGGCGGTGGCAGTGGTGTACGGCATAGGGATGCTCTGACGCAGTATAGAGTCTGAGACACAGCGGAATAGAAATAAAAACAGCATCCGTCTGCACAGTGACCGGAAGGATTATGGGCGCATACGCCTGGGGCCGGAAATTCTTCCCGGATATATGGGTGCCGTGCAGATGGATGCGCAAACCGGAATAGGAGATAAGCCATTATGTATGATCAATTGACACCAAGCGATATCAAGAAGATGCAGGAGGAGATCGAGCACCGGAAACTGGTGGTGCGCAAGCAGGCTCTGGAGGATGTGAAGGAAGCCAGAGCGCAGGGGGATCTGAGCGAGAATTTTGAATATTATGCGGCCAAGAGATATAAGAACCAGAACGAGAGCCGCATCCGTTATCTGGAGAGGATGATCAAGACCGCAAGGGTCATCTCCGAGGATTCCGCAGAGGACGAGGTGGGCATCAACAACACCGTCACGGTGGAATTTTTAGAAGACGGCACGGTGGAGACCTACAAGATCGTGACCACAGTGAGGGGCAATTCACTGGAGAATCTCATCAGCAACGAGAGCCCTCTGGGCAAGGCGCTGCTGAAAAAGAAGGAGGGGCAGACTGTCCATGTTCAGGTAAATGCCTCCATAGGCTATGACGTGAAGATCCTTAAGATTGAAAACACGGTGGACGACGGCAGCGACAGGATTAGGAGTTTTTAGATGAAGAAATATCTCTTATTTGATTTGGACGGCACGCTCACAGACCCTAAGGTGGGCATCTGCACCTGCGTGCAGTATGCGCTGGCCGCTTTCGGGATTCAGGAGCCGGATCTGGACAAGCTGGAGCCCTTTATCGGCCCGCCTCTGAAGGACAGCTTCATGGAATTCTACCATATGAGCGGAGAGCAGGCGGAGGGCGCCGTGGAGAAATACAGGGAGCGCTTCCGTGACAAGGGGATTTTTGAGAATAAGGTCTATAAAGGGATTCCGAAGATGCTCAAATGTCTGCGCTCCAAGGGAATGATTCTGGCGGTGGCTTCCAGCAAGCCCACCGTTTTTGTTCAGCAGATTCTGGAGCATTTCCATATCGCGAAATATTTTACCGTGGTAGTAGGGAGCGAGCTGGACGGAACCAGAGCAAACAAGGATCAGGTGGTGAGAGAGGCGCTGAGGCAGCTCTTTCAGGGAAGGCCCGTGGACAGAGATCAGGTGTACATGATCGGAGACCGTCGTTTTGACGTGGAGGGGGCCCATGCGCTGGGAGTGGAGAGCGTGGGGGTTACATACGGCTACGGCGGCATAGAGGAGCTGAAGACGGCGAAGTCCGACTATATTGTCCGTTCCGTGGAGGAGCTGCACAGGTTCCTGCTCCGGGGCACCGAGGATCCTGACCGGTGGAACACATTTCAAAAGCTGTGGCAGATACTGTTTCCTTTTCTGCTGTTCTATCTGGTGCGGGGCATAGTGTCTGATCTGCTGGTTCTGGCAGCAGGGTATCTAGGCGCCATGGCGCAGGGAGGGGAGTCGTTTTTTGTATGGAAATTCCTTTTCCTATGGGAGGAGGGGGTTCTGACGGGATTGACCGGCAATGCAAGGGCTGTTTTCTCTGCCCTGAGCTTTATCGCCGGCGGAGCGGTCATTTATGGCGCTGCCCGGAATGCCATTGCCATCGCCGGAGAGGACATGAGGCTATTGCATCTCAAGGAGGAGCCGGCCGGCAGCTATGGGCTGCTGGCCGCAGCGGCGCTGGGGCTGGTGCTTGGGATGAATCTGCTGCTGCAGCTGTCAGGGGTCACGGGGCAGTCACAGGCCTATCAGGCGGTGGCAGAGAATCAGTATTCCGCATGGCTGCCAGTAGGGCTGGTATGCTACGGTCTTGTATCTCCTGTCGCAGAGGAGCTGCTGTTCAGGGGAGTCCTCTATGTCCGCATGAGACGCTTTGTGGAACCCTTGGCGGCGATTGTTTTGTCTTCAACTCTGTTTGCGGTATATCATGGCAATCTGGTGCAGGGGATCTACGCTTTTGTCATAGGATGTGTGCTGGCCTATGCCTATGAATACTTTGGGGATTTCCGGATGTCTTTGGCGATTCATATCATGGCAAATCTTCTGGTCTACGGGCTGAGCGGCATGGGGATCGGCGAGACCGGCTTTGTCAGCTGGCCGGTATGTATCGTATGCCTTCTGCTCGGAACGGCTTGTATAGGTATATTATGGAAGAGGAAGCCGGTTCTGGCTTAAGCGGCGGCATATGCGCATTGCAGTTATGTGACGGCGCCGGACAGGACTTTAGTTTCGGCGGCTGGCAAGGATAGGGAACGGAAGGACATATTTTCGGGAGGGAGCGGCATGAGGTTTTCTGTTATCACGGTATGTCTGAATCCGGGGGAAAAATTAAACGCGACGCTTGAGAGCGTTCTGGGACAGACCTGCGGGGATGTGGAGGTAGTATTGAAGGACGGCGGCAGCAGGGACGGTTCGGTGGAAAGATGGCAGCGGGAGAATGAGGCCCGCCCCGGCTTTGAGAAAGTGAGAGTCTACGTGGAAAAGGATCAAGGCATCTATGACGCCATGAATCAGGCGGTCTCCCATGCAAGGGGAGATTTCCTGATTTTCTTGAACTGTGGGGATGTGTTTCCTGACAAAAGCGTGCTGGAGCGGACGCTGAAGGTGCTGGAGGAAGAGGAAAGAGCCGGAACGGATATGGATAAGCTGGTACTCTACGGAGATACCTACGGAGAGAAGAATCATGTGACGATAGCATCTCCTCCTGCGATCAACGGATTTACCTGCTACCGTAATATTCCCTGCCACCAGTCCTGCTTCTACAGCAGGGCGCTGTGCAGGGAGAAGCCTTATGATCTACAGTACAGGATCCGGGCCGACTATGATCATTTCTTGTGGTGCTTTTATAAGGCAGAGGCCAAAATGCGCCACATGGATTTTCCGTCGGCATCCTATGAAGGGGGCGGCTTCTCGGAGAGCCGTGAGAATCAAAAGAGGGATAAGCAGGAGCATAAGCAGATTACCCGGACTTATATGGGACGGGGTGAGCTTTTTCGCTACCGTGCCGTCATGGCTCTGACCCTTGCGCCCCTGCGCAGATGTCTGGCGGAGAGCAAGGTGTTTTCCGGCGTGTATCACTGGGTCAAGGACAGGGTGTATAGGAGGGCGGTGTGATGACAATTGAGGAGATTGTCCGTGGAGAATCCAAGACAGTGGAATTTAAAGCAATGCTTCCAAAAGATTCGGAAAAATATATCAAAACCATTATAGCATTTGCCAATAGTCAGGGAGGGCAGCTGATCATAGGCATCGATGACAAAACTCGGGAAGTTGTCGGTGTGGATGAGGGTATTCTTTTCGGCGTGATGGACAGTATATCTAATGCCGTGTCCGATTCTTGCGCGCCGCAGATCGTACCAAACGTTGAGCCGCAGACGGTGGATGGTAAAACGGTTATTGTTGTCACGGTAGCACCGGGACCGAACAGACCCTATTATCTGAAATCTAAAGGAAAAGATGGGGGTACCTTCATCCGGGTAGCGGGTACTTCCAGACCAGCCTATCCGGAAAAAATAAAAGAGCTGGAAATGGAGGGGGCACGGATTTCGTGGGATGAGCTGACTTGTGTGGGGTATGAAATATCTGAGGAAGCAGTGAAAAAGCTCTGTGAAACTATTATGGGTTATCGTAAAAGGGCAGGGTTGCTTCAGCGGGAAGTGACAGAGACCCAACTGATAAACTGGAAGATTATAAAAGAAGAGAAGGACGGCAACATAGCGTCCAATGCTTTTGTGCTGCTGACATCGGATTATTTTCCTTTTTCTAAAACACAATGCGCCGTATTTAAAGGAACGGAACGAAACGTGTTTCTTGATAAACGAGAGTTTTCAGGCCCGATTTATGAGCAGATTGAGGAAGCGGCAGCCTTTGTGCTCCGAAACATCCGGCTGGGTGCAACAATTGAAGGACTGGTCAGAAGGGAATCCTATGAGCTGCCGATAGAAGCGATTCGGGAAATGATCATCAATGCTCATTGTCATCGTAATCTGACTGATAATTCTTGTGTGCAGGTGGCACTCTATGATGATCGACTGGAGGTGACTTCTCCCGGAGGGCTTTATAACGGTTTGACATTTGAGGAGCTTATGAATGGACATTCCAAGCTTCGAAACAGAGTCATTGCCAATGCTTTAGGGCAGATGGGGCTGGTGGAGTCATGGGGTACGGGCATTCGGAGGATCATGAAGGCAGCAGAGGACTATGGTCTCCCTGAACCAGAGTTTCAGGCTTTCGATGATATGTTCAGGGTAAATCTTTTCCGTCGCTTTTTACCGATGCCTGAACTAAAATGCGGCGTTGAAGAATCAATGGTGTTTGGAGAAACATCGGAGAAGCATCGGAGAAGCATCGGAGAAGATTTAAATGATACCCAAAGCAAAATCCTTGCTCTTTTATCAAGAGACGCGCAGCTTTCAGCTTCAAGGATGGCGGAACAGATAGGCATTACAAGAAGAAATATTGAATCCAACATCAAAAAGCTGAAAGAACGGGGTATTCTGATTCGGCATGGTTCGCCGAAAAACGGGTATTGGGAAATCAAAAAATGAATCAGGAGATATGGATATGGCTGTGGGTAAAGTCTTCGGAAAAAGCGTGGCAGTAAATAGTGCCATGAATCAGGTTCTTTGCTCCACTGGAGCGCTGATCGGGAGACCGAACAACAGAAATTATAGGCTGCTGGAGACGCTGGCGGAACGATTGGACTGCGATGGATTTGAATTTATGATGTATGACAGCTGGTATGAGGAGGCAGAGGAGATCGTGGACTATCTGCGCAGGATAGGGCTGAACATACCTGTGGTTCATTGCGAAAAGCGTATCGGTGAATCCATCAGCATTGGCGGAGAGGAGAATCTGGAAAGCGCCCTTAGGCTGTTTCGGATAAATTGCCAGATGGCACGGGAGATAGGGGCTTCGAAGCTGGTGGTTCATTTATGGGATGGCATCACTTCGGATCGGAACATAGAAAATAACATTTCCGCATATAGGGAGCTGGCACAGATCGCAGGACAGCAAGGGCTGGAGCTGCTGGTGGAGAATGTGGTCTGTAATCATGAGGATCCAATGAAGCACTGGAGCTCCTTGAGAAAGGTGTATCCGGATATCCGTTTCGTCTTTGATACCAAGATGGCCGCTTTCCATCAGCAGCTGGAGCTTCTTTATGATGAGGAATATGCATGGCTGTGGCAGGAGGGATACATCGTCCATTATCATGTGAACGATTATGCCGGGGGCTGCATGGACTGGAAGAATCTGAAGACGCTGCCTCTGGGACAGGGGAATATCGATTTCGGGCGGTTTTTCCGGTTTGTCAAAGAGACAGGATATCAGGGAACCTTCACGGTGGAGGCTACCGCATTCGATTCTGCAGGGGAGGTGGATACTGGTATGCTGAATGTATGCTTTGACAGTATCCGCAGATACCTTGGAATGTAGCAGGATTCGGCAGAGGGGATCTGCATTGATACAGATTAGTCTGCAGATTTAATACATGAAAACGTTACATAACAACAAAAGGAGAAAAATCGTATGGACAAGAAATTTTCAGAAGAAGCAATGGGGATCATGGATCAGAGGTTCGGCTGTGATTCCTTGATCGCGCTGGCCACTATGGACAGAAATATACCTTGGGTGCGTACCGTGAACGGCTACTACGAGAAAGGCTGTTTTTATGTCATAACCCATGCGCTTTCCAACAAGATGAAGCAGATAGAGAAAAATCCTGCTGTGGCAGTCTGCGGAGACTGGTTCACCGGCCATGGCAGAGGGGAGAATCTGGGGCATATCCGTGATGAGAAAAACGAGGAGATCGTCACCCGGCTGCAGCTGGCTTTCTGTGAATGGTATGATAACGGCCATGTGGACGAGGAGGATCCGAATACCTGCATCCTCTGCATCCGGCTTACGGACGGTGTTCTTTTTTCCGACGGAACCAGATATGATATAGAGTTTGCGGAGTGAAGCGGAGGAAGGAACCATGTCTGTACAAGGTGAGACGAGAGAAAAGACAAGGATCAACATAAAAGAGCCGAAGCGTTATCGGGTAGTCATGCACAATGACGATTTCACGCCCATGGATTTTGTGGTGGCGATACTGATGGATATTTTCCATAAAGACAGGCTGGAAGCGGTGCATCTGATGCTGGCCGTGCATGAAAGCGGTCAGGCGTCGGTGGGCTCCTATTCCTATGATATGGCGGTCACCAAGGTACAGGAGGCGGCAGCCAGAGCAAAGGAAGTGGACTATCCTTTCCGTATGACCATAGAGGAGGCGTGACCATGCAGGTATCGGTTGAGGTGGCGGAAATTATCAATAAGGCGTTTTTTCTGGCACAGAACGCACGCTTCGAATATGTGACGCCGGAGCTTTTGCTGTATGTGATCTGTGATAACAAGGTGTTTGCTCAGGCTTTTGAAAGCTGCGGGGGCAGGATCCGGGAGCTGGACTATCATCTGCGGACCTATCTGGAAGAGGAGATGGAGCCGGGATCGGGGGATTCCGAAGGGGAGCCCAAGCTTTCTCAGGGTATGACAGAGGTTTTGAACAACGCTTGGAGCTCTGCCATGAACAGCGACAAGGAGACGGTGGAGCTGTCCCACGTTATCCACGGGATGTACGGGCTGGAGGAGAGCTATGCAGTCTACTATATGCGGGGGCAGGGCGTGGAGAAGGCGGAGCTTCTGCAGGAGATGCTGCTTGTTTATGAAGAGACTGCCTATGAGGACAATGCGGATAGAGATAGCATAGGAAAAGGACAAAATGCTGTATATGGTCAGGATGACGGTGACTGGGAGGAAGGCTTTCAGGAGAGTGTGGAGGATGAGCAGGAGGGTAATGGCCGGATAAGACGAGCCAGAGAGGCAGACAGCAAAGGCAGAGGCGTGCGCAGGAAGGATATTGAAGAAAAAAACACAGTCTATCGGGAGCGGAGGAACCGCAGCCACGAGCAGGACGATGAGGAGGACGAAAATCAGGAGGATGCCAAGGGCGGCTTCTGGCAGCGTTATGCGGTGTGCCTGAACGATCATCTGGAAGAGATCAACCCTCTGATCGGCAGGGAGGAGGAGCTGGAGCGGACCATGCAGGTACTCTGCCGGAAGGACAAGAACAATCCTTTGCACATAGGGGATCCCGGCGTGGGAAAGACTGCCATCGCATATGGGCTGGCAAGGCTCCTGAAGGAGGGGCAGGTTCCCGGACCCCTGCAGGGAGCAAGAATCTTTTCGCCGGATCTGGGCAGCCTGCTGGCGGGCACCCAGTACAGAGGGGATTTTGAGAAGCGCTTCAAGAGGGTCATGGACAGTATCGGCAATGAGGAGAACCCGATAGTCTATATCGATGAGATCCATAATATTGTAGGAGCAGGCGCAGTGAACGGAGGAACCTTCGATGTGTCGAATATGCTCAAGCCCTATCTGGCGGCGGGTCATATCCGTTTCATCGGCGCCACCACCTATGAGGAGTACAAAAAGCATTTTGAGAAAAGCAGGAGTCTGGTGAGACGGTTCCAGAATATCGATATCAAGGAGCCGGATATTCAGGATACCGTTCGGATACTGGAAGGGCTTAAGGAAAATTACGAATCGTTCCATGGGGTCAGCTATGAGGAGGATGTGCTGGAATATGCAGTCCGGATGAGCGCAAAGTATATCAATGAGCGCCGCCTGCCCGACAAGGCGATCGACCTCATAGACGAGGCGGGGGCTTACCGCCGCCTGCACCCTCTTGATCAGGAGATACAGACTGTAGACGAGGGGCTGATCGATGAGATCCTATCAAAGACCTGCCATATTCCCAAGCAGACCGTGGAAAAGGAGGAGACAGGAGCCCTTGCCACACTGGAGAGCCGTCTGCTGGCCAGAGTATTCGGCCAGAACGAGGCGGTGGCTCAGGTTGTGAACGCAGTGAAATTTTCCAGAGCAGGCCTATTGGAGGACGGAAAGCCGTTAGCCAGCCTGCTGTTCGTAGGCCCTACGGGAGTGGGAAAGACAGAGATCGCCAGAAGCCTTGCGGAGGAGCTGGGTGTCCGGCTGATCCGCTTTGACATGAGCGAATATGGGGAAAAGCATGCTGTGGCAAAGCTGATCGGAGCGCCTGCAGGCTATGTGGGCTATGAGGAAGGGGGACTTCTCACAGAGGAGATCCGCAAGTCTCCCCATGGGGTGCTTCTGCTGGACGAGATAGAAAAAGCCCATCCCGATATCTACAATGTCCTCCTGCAGGTCATGGACTATGCCACGCTGACGGACAATCAGGGAAGGAAGGCCGATTTCCGCAACGTGATCCTGATCATGACCTCCAATGCGGGGGCAAGCAGGATCGGCAAGCCGGGCATCGGCTTTCAGGGGCAGGACTTGAAGGCAGATGTGGTACTGGAGGAGGTAAAGCGGACTTTTCAGCCGGAATTCAGGAACCGCCTGAATAGGATCGTGGTTTTTAACGGCATGAACGATGCCATGGCGGCACGGATCGTAGAAAAGAAGCTGGGTCAGCTCGGAGAGATGCTGGGCAGGAAGGGCGTGGAGCTTGCGGTGGCTGAAGAGGCCGGGAGACTGGTGCGGCAAAAGGGCATCAGCACAGAGTACGGCGCAAGGGAGATCGAGCGGGTGATAGGCAGCGAGATCAAGCCCCTTCTGGTGGACGAGATTCTCTTCGGAAGACTGAAGGAGGGCGGAAGGTGCCGGCTGGAGGCGTCCGGGGGAGAGTTCGGGATCTTGGTGGAGGATGACTAAAGAATCAAGAGGGTTTTAGGCTTTGGCTTGCGGATACTCCAGACAGCGCTGTTCATCCACGGCAAAATCGCAGCAGCGGTTCCTGAGGTTTTCCCATGCTCTGCCGGAGGTAATGGTATGATAGAGTTTTTCAGCTTGTTTCAATATGGATGCCCGATTCGCATTACACCATGAGAGCTGATTGGATAAAAGATGTTTGTAATCTCTGTCAGCCTTTGAGTCTGCTTCCATTATGCGTATTTCCACTTTTTTAAGACAAAATGTGGGTACTGGGATCATGTTGTTGAAATTGACGGCTCCCAGTTCACCGTTTTTAATCTTTAAAAAGTCGATTTGGTTTTTCATATGTAGATGTTTTGGTTTAGGCGATGTCAGAGGAGCATAGTAGTGAAATTCATTGACAATAAATACAATTCCCACAAAGGGACGTATTGATTTCTGATCCATCGTATAGGGTACACAAGGGTCATGCGCACGCAGAAAATCGCAATAATCAGAGGCGACAGTGTAAAATGAAAAATTCATGGAAGTCTCCTTAAAATTAGAAGGAGCTGAGCCTCTGGCCCAGCTCTCTCGCTTTTTTGATTCCCACTCATGGTAGGGTACACCGCTTTTTTGATTCCCACTCATGGTAGGGTACACCGCTTTTCGAGTATTTCTACTCTATACAAGTATTATACGCAATGCGGCTTTTTATGTCAATGACCATAAAAAAATACTTCAATTAGGGTTGCCGCGCTGAAATAAAAAGCTGAACTCCCGAAAACTTCCGAAAAATAGATTGACATTTCCCCAAAAGCTGTTAGAAGAAAGACAAAGCATAACACTTTCTTGATTCATCGATATCATAAGTCGGTCTGTATTCTATATTTCAGAAAATCTATGCTTTTATTTCAAAAACCATTATAGTAAGAGCAGGGATTTTCTGTAGACGTGTGCAGAGCTTTTTGTGACATTTACAGTTTTTCCCTGCCGGATTCCATAGGAACCTGCCGGATTCCGGGCATGACTATGATAAACTGCGCAGATGTATCAGCATCAGCATATTGGACTTCAACCTGACGGAAGGGGACGAGTGCCACACGGAGTACCGGCTGCGCAGCAGAAACGGAAAAGAGCTCACGGATCTGTTCGAGGTCCATGTCATTGAGCCCAGGAAACAGCTGTCGGACACGGACGCCGCCAGCGACTGGATACGGCTTTTCAATGCCAGGGACGAGGAGGAGTTAAAGATGATCATGAGCAAGAACGCCGGGATGACGGAAGCGGTGGAGGTTTTAAGGACGATGAGCTTGGGTAAAACGCTGCGCTACCTCTATGAGGAGAGGCTGAAAGCCATACGGGACCGCAATGCGCAGGATGAGTATGTGAGGGATGAGGGGATAGCAATCGGCGAGGCCAGAGGCAAAGTGATCGGAGAAGCGATTGGCGAGGCCAGAGGCATGGCCATGGCCACGCTGCAGCTTCTGGATGAAATCGGCGATGTCCCGACGGAGCTGGCTGATAGGATCATGGCTGAAAAGGAGCTTGAGGTCTTGAAGAAATGGCAAGGTATTGAAAGATAGGATTAAGGAATTTCTGTATTTCCTCTACAAGTAAAGGACAAAGAGGATGAGTGCATCCGTGCGGTAACTATGGGCGGATCGGGAGCGAACAAGGCTGGAAGAAAAAAGGTATAGATGACTATATGAAAATGGTGAAAGGCTAAGGTCAGCGTAAGCTTGTGACAGGCAGGATGAGGAAAACGGGGAATGAAATATTTTGACGAGGCGGAATTTGCGCGGGAGTATAACAAGGTATATGGCGAAATCCTGAGCCATGAGAGAAGGAAGAGGGGGATAGCGCAGAAAAATCTGGCATCAGGTATTTTAAGCCGGACGGCGCTGGACAAGGTGGAGAAGGGAAAGGCTCAGTGGACAAAGGCGATAGGGGATACTCTTATGCAGAGGATGGGGATTTTTCCGGATTATTTTGAGTCGCTGACAACGGGGGAGGAGCTGGAGCGTTGGCGGCTGCGGGAAGACATCTGCCTGCTGATTTTTACCAGTCCACGGGAAGCCGTGGCGAAGGTGGAGGAATACCGATATAGGTACAGAAAGAGGGACGCTCTGGAGGAGCAGTTTTTGCTGAAGGTGCAGGTTATGCTGGCGCTGTCAGGTGAAACGGCACATGAATCTGGTGAAATTCTGGAAATGGCGAAGCAGGCGGTATCGTGTACGATTTCTATGGGCTGGAGGGAGAATATGGACGGTCTCTGGCTGGCTCCCGGAGAACTGGAGGCAGTTCTGCTGGAGAGCGCGGCGTTTTTCCTATGCGGAAAGGAAAGAGAGGGGTGGGAACTGTGGCAGTCTGTGTGGGACTATCCCCGGAACCGGAAGTGGGAAGAGCGCATGAAGGTGCTTATACTGCCGCAGGCGGCGGTCATGGGGATGAGGCTGTACATAAAGAAGGGCGAGAAGCAGAAAGCGTTTAGGCTGGGAAAAGAGGGAGTGGAGCTGCTTCGCCGCAATTGCTGCCATTGCTATCTGCTGCCGCTGCTGGAAGGTTTATGCGGGCCTCTGGCCGGACAAGCTGGAGAGGAGGAGTATTTAGAAGAGATCGGAAAATTTCTCAAGGTGTTTCGGATGGTTTATGATCAATTCGGCTATCCGGGAAATCGTATATGGCAGGGAATCAATGTTGATAATACAAAGGAAGCCGGGCTGGTGTTGAGGATGCTTCGAAAATTTTATAGAAGATCTCTGGCAAACGCCGTTTATGACGGAGCAGATCAGGTAATCACGCCAAGGCAGCTGGAAAAGATAGAAAAGGGTGTCCACAAGCCTTCCTATGAAAATTACCTCAGGCTGACAAAGCAGTATGGGAAATATGGCGGATGGAATATTCCGATTCTGGAAACAGAATCGGCAGAGGTATTGGAACTGCGGCAGAAGGTCAGTACTTTGATAGAGTTTGAGGATTGGGAGAAGGCGGAACAAGAGATGGAGAGGCTGCGTGGGGAGGTGGATTTCAGATGGCCCAGAGTGAGGCAGCAAATGATGTTTTTAGATGCTCTGATGGAGTGGAAAGAGAAAGGGAATCTGGAAAAAAGTCTGGACATGATGCTGGAAGCGTTGCATTATACGGTACCCCAAATAGATGGCAGAGATATGAGGTGGTGGGTATTTCAGCGGCAGGAGATGATGCTTGCCAGCGATATTGCGTCACTTTATCGCAGACTTGGCCATTTGGAGCAAGCTGGGAAGTGGATGGAAATGATCATTTTTTCAGTGGAGAAATTGAGTGAAAAGGCGGGAATATGCCCATGGGGATATGATATGTTGATGGAAGGGTATGATAATTATCTGGGGGATTTAAGGTTCTTTGAGGAAGCTGTGGAAATGAATGAGAATACATGCCTGAGAATTTTGAATTTTTTTCGAATAAATGGTATGCAGCGTGTGTTTTACCGTATTGCTTGGAACGCATATGAGATAGTAAATGAAAATAAAATGCCTGAAGCAAACGATATCTTCAGGCAAAAAGGGAGGAAGGCTTTTCAGATAAGTGAAGTACTTGCTGATTTTATGTATGATTCTCATCTGAAAACGTTTCTGGGAAAACGCAGAGATAAATATTTATCATAAAATCAGTCTTTTTTAATTTGTAATGTGGGTTCGTCCAGATCCGACATTGGCCGCATACCGTCATCTTCATCCTCTTGGCCAGAGGATTCTGCTTCGATGGGGAGTGCCTCAGGTGTATCGGGTGTAATATCAGGAAGGGAGATGCCTCCCAATAATATGAGGGCCAGGGCAAATGCCAGCAAGCTTGATTTTAAAGTAAAGATTTTGTGTTTCATAGGCTGAGTTCTCCTTTGTCAATAGTAATGATGAGGTAAGTAAATCTATGTTATTATCTTACCTTGAAATATAGGAATGTGCAATACGTCGAATTAGTTGCATTTTAACATGGCTTTCAATGCAACTAATTCGACGTATTGTGGGTTTAGAAAAATATGTTATCTTACATATATAAAGAAGTGAGAGGCAAAAAAGCTGCTGGTAACGGATTTTAAGGAAAAGATGTGATGTAATAGAAAAAACTATGTAAACGATTTATAGAGAGAATAATAGAGTTGGCATAGAAATAAAGGGTACCATAAAATATATGAAGGATGAGAAACATATGAAGAAAATACTTGGAATAATTATTGTGTGTTTATTTTTGATTGTGGTACTTTTTGTGGGAAAGAATGTATTTAATGGTGGGAAAAAACGAGAATATGAAAAGTCTACGGAGTATTATGAAGAAAATATAGAAAATATAAACATCAATGAGGTCAGCTTTCAGTTTCTTCAAGTAGAAGAAGTTGCTAATGTCAACAGAGAATTTTATAAGAAATATAATAATTACAGAAAAGCAGTAATGGAAGATGATAGAAATTATGACATTATTGAACTATATACAAACATTGGATCGGATAAAAATTGCATAGGAATGAAGTGTTATTTAGATGAAGAGAATTGCTTCATTGGAGCTTATTTTCGATATACGTTTGAATATGAAACAGAAGAAGAAAATCTGTTATATTCTGCTATTGAAGTATGTGTAACCATCGAACCGTTAGATGGGTATCAAGGACTATTGCCAATCAAAGATGTCAGTGAAGGGAACGTATATAGTATTTATGATAACATTTTATATTATATGCTATAAATGAGCAAATTAAGAAAATTGCACAATGAGTTTTTATGCTATCAAAGCCAAAACCTCCTCAAAAAGGACATGCCTTGCCCCACACTGAT
>CAXHOW010000003.1:0-162768 GCA_964018205.1 uncultured Acetatifactor sp.
TTTCTGAAATTTATTGGTAAATTTGAGTTAGACCATAAGATGAGATTTTTTCAATCGGCTTAACTTAATGACATTGCGACATTGGAAGAACGACATTATTGTGTCCCCCTCCATGGAAGCCTGAAAAAAACTGTAGCCCGAATTCCATATAAACGGCATTTAATCCTTGCCAGTCGCATAGCACAGCCAGTCATGCCGTTTATCCGGTTTTTGGCAAGATTTAATCGCTACATATATAGAAAACAGTATATACCATTCAAGGCTGCTTTACAACTGCTTTAAAAATTAAATTTATGCCGCGTCTTTCCCCAGACAGTCATGAAGCACATCATGGCCATACTGATATCCTGCTGGCTATGCTTACATTTATGGCCGTATTCAAGAAGAGCGGCTCCGTTTCATCTATCAGTGTGGGGCAAGGCATATCCTTTTTGAGGAGGTTTTGGCTTTGATAGCATAAAAACTCATTGTGCAATTTTCTAAATTTGCTCATTTATAGTCACAAACATCCTTTTGTTACAAGTGGTCTGAGCCAACTGGACATGCTTATTTTTCTATAGGAAACCACACCATTGTCAGTTTCAATCGTGTGTGCTTTGCTAAGTTGACTTTTCAAGAAAAATCGGATATGCTATAGTAAAGTACACAATCTTTGAAAAATTTGCGTGTAGTTTAGTAGAGGCGAGATAATGCTTGATGAAAAATCAATAGATGCAGCTACATCAGTCATCACAACCACACTCCAATCAAGTCTTTTACTTTTTTTGCATTCGCAATACTTTGGCATACTCCATCAGATTCCCTACATAGTGTTCTGATATACTGTAATTGTTACAGAGTAATATCAGTTCTCGTATCAACCTAAAAGTATGGAGGATATTCAAATGATTTTAACAGATGAATCGTGCGATAAGCTGTGTGCCGCTGCAAGGGAAAAAGCAAAGAGCTGGGTATTGACATTAGCTTTGCAATCACCGATGAAAGCGGACTCCCGAGAGTATATCGGAGATATGGCGAGGTTCTGGTATTGAGTATCACACTCGTGCCGGGCAAGGCTTATACTGCCACTGTAATACAATGTAAAACGGGCATACCTTTGCCGCTCTTTTGTCCTGCAGCACGGAAGCGCTCACTTGTTATAAATTTATGTCGGCATATGTTTTTGAGTGCGAGTATAAACTCCACATCGCAGACCGCTCCCTCCAGCGCATACAGATGTACCAGACAGACCTTCAGATACCTTTTCTTCAGTTTCAGGAAAGCCCTCTTTTAAAAGGCTTCTCCCCTGCCCTGATTCTCTCATTCACAAACTCCAGAAGCTCTGAACAGAATATCTCCGTCTTTATCAGGTCTAAACAGAGCTCCTCCCTGACCTGCCCGCATTCCCTCAGGGCATCCTCATACTGCTCCCGGGTCAGCTCCCCCGACTCCAGCGCCGCATCCAGCTCGTCCCGGTCATCCACCAGCAGGTCTCCCTGCGGCGTAAAAATCAGATCCAGGTACTTGTCCACGAATGCCGCTACACCGTCCTCGTCATACTCTATCCTCTCGATCATATCCACATACCAGACGGAAACGGAATAAGGATATTCCACTCCTCCCAGCGTCTTTGGTCTGGGCACATACTTTGCCGTTACCACATGATGCCTGCCGTCCGGGATCAGCTGGAGCCAGACCATTCCGCCTCCGCAGACCGGGATTTTCCCTGCCAGCGGCACATCCCAGTAGCAGTATTCCCCGTCCGTCAGCTGTATCAGGCAGACCAGACCGTGAAACATTTCTGTATCGATACGCATCTGGTAGTATGGAAAATACTGGAACCCCCATCCGTCTCTGTCAAAACGTTTTCTCTTCATACCCTTGTTTCCTTCCTTGTCCGGCTGTCCCTTTTCTCGTTTTTGCTTTCCTGCTTTCTCTCTCCGGCCTTATCTTTCTAATCTGTGGCCTTGCAGGTTTTCCTTTGGCAATCTGTGTCTTTGCAGATTTTCCCTTGGCAATCTCCAGCCTTGCAGGTTTTCCCTTGGCAATCTCCAGCCTTGCAGGTTTTCCCTTGGCAGCTTGTCTTCTTGCCGGCTTTTCACTATCGATCTGGACTCTCGTCAATTTTCATCTATCTGCCTGCGCTTTTGCCGGCTGCTTCAGTATCTTCTCAGGATACCTCATAGACCACATATTCATGACTGAAATGATAGCCCAGCTTCTCCGCCAGCGCCACCGACCATTTATTCTGGGCATCCCAGCTGGGATACCAGTCACGCCGCAGACATTCCAGAATCAGTCTGGCGCCGCAGACATATGCCAGTCCTTTCCTGCGCCAGTCCTCTCTGGTATCGATTTCCACCTCTATGCCGCCCGGATAGCCAGAATACGAGGATGCCCCGGAAACAGGCTCCCCATCCTTCAGGATCACTGCCCCCAGCCCATATTTCTGGTATAAGTCATAATCCTCATACTGTGCCACCCAGTCCCTGCACCATGAAATCTCCCTGCACCGGTGAAACAGCTCCTCATCCATCATCTTCAGAGAACAGCCCTCCGGCAGTCCGACCTCCGCCGCTATCTGCAGCCTATGTCTGTCAAATACATCCGGCTCCTTCTTTATGGCGTACCGTACTGTTTTCTTTGCCTGCCCGCCATAGCTCTCCTCTATGGTCTCCGCCCACACCTTATTCTGCGGAACCAGAATCCGAAAACCTTGTCTACTTTCCTTTTGTCTATACAGCGCCAGCTCCCTTTCCGGCTGCCCTGCAAAGAAACAGAAATCCCCCAGCCATACCATGGCCGAGGAAGGCGCATCCGCATCGTTTCCATAGAGGCTCCCCATCACGTTCTGCAGGCAGGACCATATCATGGTCTCCTGCCATCCCGCAAACAGCGGAGCCGCCTTTTTTGTCTGTTTTATTTTATAAACCATTATCTGCCCCCTCCTTTGAACGCAGGCAGCCACCTTCAAAGCCCGGCCGCCGGCGCTTCCTTATATTCCACGCCTGCGCAAGCCTTTTCCGCCTTCAAACTATGCTGTCAGCTCTTTCCCACACCCTGCGCCCATATAACTGCCGCTATTTATAATCCTCCATATGCCGGCCTGATGCGTGAGGGCAGGGTTCGAACCTGCGGCACCAATATATGAATGCAGTCTTCATCACAAAACATGATGCTTTTTTCTGTGCTCTACCAGTTGAGCTACCTCACGCACTTTTATCTTAGCACAAACCTCCGGCACTGACAATATCGCCCTGCCGCCAATCAGACGAATGCCCGCAAGATCCTGAATCTGTCCCTGTAGCAGCAACGAAAAATACTGGTAATAAAAATTCAAAAAATACCCCTATACATATTGACAAGGAAACCATTATAGTTATACGATTGATGATGAGCGGCGGCTCAGAGATCCCGAACCACTATATATGGAGGAACCAAGAAATGGGAAAATATTTCAGCGACATCGTAGATCAGGCATTAGAAGACATCTATTATTGCTACGACAATGACCGGGCGGCAATAATCGTAGAGCCTCTGAGGGCAGCGGCAGACGCAGGGGACGGGGACGCTTCCTACATCCTTTCCCGCTGCCTCTCAGGCCCTCAGTACAGCTGGCGGTACCACCCTTATCAGGACAATGACGATCTGGTGGAAGAATACATCAAAAAAAGCATCCGTCAAGGCAGCGCCATGGGTGTGCTGGGCTCTATGCGCTGCGGAATGCTGACGCCGGAAATGGAGGCGGTGATGCATTTTAACAGCCTTCAGGAGGCATGGGATGTAGTCTGCAAAAAGGCTCAGGACGGCTGTCTCTTCTGTCAGAACATGATCGGCAATACTTATTTCTGGCTGGACATCGTAAAAATCCAGAATAAATCTATAAACGATTTTCCCAGCAGAGAGGCTTTCGTCCAGTATCTGCGGGAAAGCACGCTGGCCTGCATCCCCTGGTTTGAAAAGGCCTTCCGGGGAGGAATGGGCTTCGCAGGAAGGAACCTCTACAACCTTTACGCCTCCGGGGAAGAAGGCCTTGTGGCCCCTCAGCCGGAAAAAGCAAAAGAGGTTGCGAAGCTGGGAGCCGATCTGGGGTATCCTGACTGGATGGAGACCTACGGCATCGAGCTCATGAAACAGCCCGGCAGGGAAATGGACGGCCTGAACTACTGTGAAGAAGCTGCTAAGAAGGGACAGCTATCTGCCTGGTACAATGTAGGTCTGGCCTATCAGAACGGAACCTTTGTCCGCAAGGACTGGCCCTATGCTCTTGCCTGCTATGAAAAGGGACTTGCGGATCCGGAAAAATCCGGCTGCTACTGCAAAGCCGGCGAGCTGTATTTCTTAGGCCAGAACGGTGTGGCGCAGGATTATACAAAAGCCGTGCAGCTTCTGGAGCATGCCCATTCTCACAACAAGAACAACTGGGGCAACGATATGCTGGGAACCTGCTATCTCTTCGGCTACGGATGCCAGAGAGACCCCGGCAGAGCGAAATCGCTGTTCGAGGAGACAAATTATTCTTCAGACCTGAAAAACTACGGTCTGGGGTTGATCTATGCCGAAGGCATGGGGACAGCCGAGGACATCAGGAGGGGCGTGGAATATTTCCAGAAAGCAAAGGATTATGCCCCGGCGCAGGAGGCAATGCAGCGCTATAAGAAGACCTTGTTCGGCAAATGGGTGCGGAAATAAGCCTCACTTTCTGAATATATCAATGGTATGGTGGGAGTACCCCACCATATCCTGCCTTTCACAGACAGCAAGATGATATTTCAGATACAAGTCATACATACGGTCATCCATCTGGTCTACCGTTTCCCTCATGTGGTTTGTGTAACCGTCTGCGGCGACTAAATGTAGCTGCGTTACATTAAACTCAGCCCTTAACCTATCAATATCCTCTTTGCGGTACAGTTCAAAAATATCCCATGGATTCGAGAAGGTGTCAAAGGTTTCTGTGTCGAGCATACATTTTTCAATGATATTATAGATCTCGCCGCGGACAAATCCGTATGACAGAACGCTTGCATCCCCCATACAGTACGCCGCAAAAACGATCCCGCCCGTTTTTGTCACCCGGACAGCTTCCGACAACGCCATAAGCTTATCCTCTCTTGTAAACAAATGGTACATCGGCCCGAGCAGAAGCGTGATATCATACGTCTCGCTTCCGAATGACGATAAATCCACAGCATTTCCCTGCCTGATGGTAACGGGCTCCCCTTCCACGGTATTCTTCTTAAAAATCTCGATATTATGCTCAACCAATTCAACTGCATCCACCTGATAGCCTCTTCGGGCCAGAGCGTGGCTGTACCGGCCGGTTGCCGCACCGATCTCCAGAATCCGCATGCCCGGCTTCAGGTACTTCTCGATATATTTCATGGTGGTAACATACTCTACCATCCCATGCTTCGAGCTCAAGCGTCCGTCCTCATCGTATCCCTCATAATATTCTGCCAGATACCCTTTTGTTTCCATGTCAAGACCTCCTATTCCAGTTTTCCATCCGCCTTACGGTTCCCCGGCATAAGAAATGCCGAAAAAAATACAGGCTGATAATCATCTAACAGCCTGCACCACATATATCCTATCAGTTCAGCAAAATCCCCTAATTACATGAATAAGGATACAGCAATGTAAGCCCGTTTCTGTGCCAAAAATGAACAGGAACTGCGGGCTGCATAAAAACTATATTATCAATACCGTCGATACGCTTCACCATTACCTCACCTCCGAAATAATTACTTATGTTACTCCTCATTTACCAAAAAGTCAACTGATAAATTTGATATTGCAAATCCCCTTAACAGAAGGTATAATAGCTTTTAGATAATAGAATCTGCCCTTGATTCTATTATAGGATTTGGATTCTATTATAGCCCTAAATTAGACGAAAGGCGGTGAGACGCATGAGGCAATACGAGGTTCTGATGGCTAAGAAGCTGTTCCACGGCAGCGATATTGTGCGCAGATTCAGTTACAAAATAACAGCCGGACGGGATAACTATGCCCTTCTTTTGACAACGGATTGTTTTGTATGCTGCTCACCATATGACGCTGCCCATTCCCCTGCTGCCAGCTGACAGCGGACCACGTCTTGCGGCATCGCCAAGGCGCGGAAAATCCCCTTGGGCGATGTATCGGATTTATGAAAAGTGAGCGCCTTGTGCAGACAAAATAATCTGCGCAAGGTTTTTTTATGCAAAAAATCAGCAATAAAATGATAAACGCCGCTATAGACGGCAGAAAGAGAGGAATTACAATGTTCAGCAAATATATGGCTACTGCCCGCATGGCCATGCGGGGCAGAACAAACGGCGGCATACTTTATATGCTTCCGGACATCTTCATGAAAGCAGTATATCTGGTACCGCTGATGTTCATCTGGCGCTCGCTGGCCAAAAGCGGGTACGAAACGGAAATGTCGGTTTCACAACTCCTGAGCTATACCTATGTCAATGCTCTGCTGGCAGATATGATGATCGTAAATACGTGCTTATCGGCATGGAATTACAATGCGGCAAGCATGGAAATGCTTACCCGCCCGATACCCGTATTCGGACAGATCATTTCAAAGACGATCGGCGAATGGACACCTATGCTGCTTCTGTTTTCCCTGCCTATGTTTCTGGCTGCCCCGCTTCTGGGGATCCGGATCCTGCCAAAGACATTATGGGTGCTTCCGTCGCTGGCGCTGACCGTGTCTCTCGGATTTGCCTTTGAATTTCTGTTCTACTGCGTCACCATCAGACTGCGCAATGTGTCATGGCTCACCTATGTCATCAGAAGCGCAGTGGTATCGTTTTTTTCGGGAACAGTGATACCCTTTAAAATACTGCCCTTCGGCATGGACAAGTGGGCCGGGTATCAGCCCTTCGGCAGTCTGGGCGGAGCTTTCCTTTCATTGTATGCAGGAAGCGCAGAGGCTTCAGAGATCATTCCGGTGCAGCTTTTCTGGAATATCGTGATATGGGCTGCGGCTGCTGTATGGTTTCAAAGATCCAGAGAGAGGATGGTGAGTTTCGGTGGGTAATGACAAGAAAAATCGCAGGCCCTTCCATGGGATCCGACGGTATTTTGAGCTGCTCGGAATATACGCCCGAATGGATCTGGCATCCCTGATGCGGGACAGTAAGTTCATGGCGATTGTCATCATTGCCGATATTGTCTCCAATGTATCCTCCATCTCCGGTATATTCCTTCTGGCATGGAAATTCGGCGGCATCGGCGGCATGGACCGGTTCGAGGTTCTGTTCATGCTGGCATACGGCAATATCGTAATGGGTTTTCTCAATATGATGGGCGGCTGCAATGCGCTGTTCCCCAGCAGGATCATCGGCAGGGGACAATGGGAGCATATGTTTATCATGCCTCTCCCCTATGCGGTACAGCTGACGGTGGGCATTTTCCCGTTCACCGGCTCCAGCAGCCTCCTGACAGGAGCCGCCATTCTCTGGATTGCTGTCCGCAGCATGGAAACCGTCTTGCCATGGTGGTGGCTGGGGGCGCTGATCCTCCAGCTGATCATCAGCATGGTGATCATGGCGGCATTTTCGTACCTATTTTCAAGCCTTGCCTTTTATGCCCCCGTACAGTGCGAGGAAATCTCCAGCACCGTGATATACAGCATGGAACATACCAAGACATTTCCGTTATCCGGTATGCCCATATATATCAGATATCCGCTGCTGACCATCTTCCCCGCCGGCCTTACGGCATGGTTTCCCACAATGATCCTATTAGGGAAGACAACTACTTTAGAAAACTTTTACCCCGCAATATTTGCATTGCTGATATCGCTTACTGCAGCACATTTTTTCAAGAAAGGATTCAAATACTATGTCAAAAAAGGAATCAACAGATATGTCTCAGGCGGCCACCGCTCCTGATGATATCGTAGTAAGGGCAGACTCTGTGAGCAAGTCATTTACACAGTGGCAGCTAAAGAATCATGACCGTCCCCTTTGCTGGAAGGAACGATGCAAAAATATTTTCCGGCAGGAAAAGATAACCGTCACCGCCGTGGATGATATTTCCTTCCAGATCCGGCATGGCGAATTTGTCGCATACGCAGGCCCCAACGGCGCAGGCAAAAGCACCACCATGAAGCTGCTGGCAGGTATGCTGCAGCCCACGGAGGGTTCTGTCTCCGTACTGGGAATGTCGCCGGAGAAGGATCGGATAGCGCTTATGAAAAAGCTCGGCGTGCTGTTCGGAAACCGCACGGAGCTCTGGTGGGATCATCCCGTGATACAGAGCTTTGAATGGAAAAAGGTAATATGGGACATCCCGGACGCAGTGTACCGGCGCAATCTGGACATGGTGACCAATCTGCTGGATATCGGCGAGATCAGAAATACCTTTGCCCGAGAGCTGTCGCTGGGCCAGAGGATGCGGGCAGATCTGGCAATGATGCTGCTGCATTCGCCGGCGCTCATCCTGCTGGACGAGCCGACCCTCGGACTGGATGTGGCAGCAAAACGCCAGATGATAGATTTCCTGAAAAGAATCAACCGGGAGAACGGCGTGACCATCATGGTGACCAGCCATGACATGGATGATCTGGAAGAAATGGCGGAACGGATCCTGATGATCTCAAAGGGAAAGCTGGCTTTTGACGGCAGCTTTGACGGGCTGCGCGCGATCACGGGGAATCTCACACATTTTACGGTCACTACAGACGGCAGGAATCTAGAGCTTGCGGGCTGCAGGCTCCTTGATGAGAAGCATGGAGTTTTTGAGTTCGAAGCGGATCTGTCCAAGCTGCCCATCAAGGCTTTGCTGGAGAAACTGTCTCTTGCAGACGGCATCAAGGACGTGGAGATCAGAAAAGCCCCCATTGAGCAGGTAATCACACAGCTGTACCAGACATGGAAAAGTGTATAGCCATCGGTGCCAGTCCAGATTTTATATGCAACAGTTCAGACCCCCCATCTGAATCAGCACGTAGAGGCATCTGCATAGAGAGGCAATTTTAGTTTCCCATGAAGGGTGTCTGAACTGTTACTTTTATATTCGGAATTTAACATTCGAATCTTGTAAGAGGTTGCATTCAGGAGGCTGCCTATGCTAAAATAGATCGTAGGCGGCAGCCTGCACGGCTGTCCAGCCCCTCTGGCGACGTGGCGGAAATGGAAGACGCGGAAAAAAGCACGCTGGTCATGTCCGTGACCAAAACAGCAGGACAATTAAGGTTTTCTGAGAATTCAATGCAGGTTCGAATCCTGCCGTCGCCATTCGTGGTCAGATCCCCCACTGCAAGCAACGGGGGATCCGAACCTTGCGGCATTAACCTTGCCTATCAAAAGCAAAAGCGGTTCGAACCTATCAGACTTTATAAAGGAGCACTATATGATAATCGATTTTCACACCCATGCATTCCCTGATTCGCTGGCAGGACGTGCGATAGAGAAGCTGGCTGCCTCCGCCCGTGCCAAAAACTATCTGGACGGCACAGCGGAAGCCCTGTCCCGCTCCACAAAGGATGCCGGTATCAATTATTCCGTCCTGCTGCCCGTTGTCACCAAGCCTGACCAGCAGGAAAACATCAACCGGATCGCAATGGATATCAATGAACATTCCGATGAAACGGGCCTATTATCCTTCGGCGGCATACATCCCGACAACACAGATTATCCCCGGATTCTGCGCAGACTGGCAGAAAACGACATAAAAGGGATCAAGCTCCACCCCGTCTTTCACCGAACATACCTGAACGACATCCGTTATCTCAGGCTCATACACTGCGCCTGCGAGAATGATCTGATCGTCCTGATCCATGTCGGCTATGATATAGGTTATCCCGGCATGGACTATTCTACTGTTCCCCACATTCTGTCGATGCTGGACGAAGTAAAGCCCCGGAAACTGGTTCTTGCCCATATGGGCGGATGGGGCTGCTGGGACGAGGTAGAGCAGTACATTGTGGGGCGGGACGTATGGCTGGACACCGCATTCTCCCTTCTCCCGGTTCTGCCCGCTCCCGGCACCCGGCGGAGCCCGGAAGAAAACCCTCCTCTTTCAAGAGAACAGTTTCTCAGAATGGTACACCGCCACGGCACAGACCGCATCCTTTTCGGGACAGACAGTCCATGGGACGGGCAGAAGGAAACAATCGCCGCTTTAAAGGCCATGGCACTGCCGGGCAACGCCCCTGCAGACAGCGCATCACCGGAGGGCAGACTCACCTCCGATGAACTGTCCGGCATTCTTGGCAACAACGCTGCGAAGCTGTTACAGCTGCAGATATCTCGCCCAGAATAATGCTGCACCTGCACACTTTTAAATTTCCCGCCGCAAGCTGCCAAGGATCTGATCCGGCCCCGCCTTTTCCACGGCAAACGGCTTCGATGCCTTTGCTATAGCTCATCCTACTGATCATCGCCTTATTCGCAGCATATGATCTTTGCCACACGAACCACCAGATTTCTCCCATAGCAGTAGGGTACGGTATGTATAGTCACATATGCTCCTTCCTGCGCATAATCCACCGGCTCCCCGTTGTCCATCCATGTAACAGAGACAATCTGCTCCGGCAGCTCAAAGACATCTGAAAAATCCGCCTCCTCGTTCTGAGCCACGTTGGCATCCGCCCGCATGGGGAGATCAAAGCAGAAAAGATAATAAGCATTTCCGTCCTTAAGCAGGAAATCATCTTCCTTATTCTGGATCGCGACACCCGAAGGGCGAGGCGCACGAATGGCCTCTTCATAATAGCTGACCCATTCTCCTACTACGCCCAGCATGGCCGCATCTATGGGCCTCAGGCTTCCGTCTCCCATAGGGCCTACATTTAAGAGCATATTGGAGCCGTATTTCCTGCATTCTGCCAGCTCCTTTATCATCTGGGCAGGTGAACGGTAGGCCAGATCTTCCTTTGCATATCCCCAGTGATCCGCAAATATCTCACACATCTCACTGGCCACATACTTTGGCACACCGCTGAAATTCAGCGGCTGGGGCTTTCCCCGTTCAAAGGTCACGCTGTCCAGCTCTATGTGCCCCAGAGTCCCCCTCGCCGATAAGCCTGTATTGTTAATGATCATGGCCTCAGGCTGATAGCTCCGGATCAAGCCATAGAGGGCATCCTCCTCCCAGTCCGCATCCGGCTTGTCCCACATACCGTCAAACCAGAGACCGCCTATCTTTCCATAGTTCCTGCATAAAATTTCCACGCTGGCACGCAGATACTTCAGATACCCGGGAAAATCCGTCCTATAGGATTCCTCATGCCAGTCCAGCAGGGTATGATAAAAGAACGGAATGATTCCCTGCCCCCTGCAGGCATCCACGAATTCCCTCACCAGATCCCGTCCGCACAATGCATGGGGCGCGTCGTACTCATTGAGTCCGCAGGTGTCATACAAGGAAAATCCGTCATGGTGTCTGGTGGTCAGGGTAATGTATCTGCATCCGGCTTTTTTCGCTGTGTCCACCAGCTCTGCCGCCCAGCCGGCTTTTGGATTGAACCGATCCGGCAGGGCCGAGTACTCCTCATCGGAAATACCAAGACACACCTTGGCCCATTCTCCCTTTCCCACCATGCTGTATAGTCCGAAATGCACGAACATACCGAACCCTAGCTTCTCGAAGTCCTGAATATACTTCTTTATAATCATGCCTATACCTCCTCGCCCGCTGAAAAGGGCATTGATTCACTTTTTCAATTGTCGGAAAATTTTATCATCGTTCCATTTGGGATGATCTTTCAATAATCCGTATATTTTCCTGACAAGAGGCTCATCCTCATCCAACATATCCACAATATCTTCTACGGATATGCCTTTCCCGCACTTCCGCCTGACCTGAGCAATTATTGTATATATTCTTCCCTCTGCTCTTCCCTCCGTCCGCCCAATCTCGATTCCCTCGTCACGTACATAGTCATCCCTTGCTTTTAGATCCCGGATCTCTTTCAACCGGGCCTCATACAGCCACCTTAAGCTCTTCCCAAGACTCATAACCTTTATCTCCCTGATTGCCTCCAGTATCCCGGGGTTTTCTGTCTTTATCATATCCAAATCCTCCTCCGTCCTTGCATTGAACAGCCGGATCCAGTCATCCAGCTGCTTGTCACCCTCCAGCCTCTTCTTCAGCTCAACGATATGTATCTCCAGCAAATCCGAAAGTTCATGCCCATCCTCATCCCGCAGACGGTATATCCTATGGTACTTTGGACATTCATCCACATTGAAGTCCAGAATACTGATGCCGATGCACTTCTTCAGCCTCGTGTAATCCTCACCTGCCAGCAGATCCTCCGTGAACATTTTGGAGATGTAGAAAATCGCCCTCTTGTCCCAGTATTTCACCACCTTGACCTGCAGCTCGATGTTTATCTTTCTGTTATCATTCAGGACCAGCAGCACATCCAGAATCCCCAACTTATGCCTGCTGCGGCGCTTCCACAAAAAAGGATTAGACATCCTCAGCGACCTGATCTGTTCCAGCGGAATACCCAGTATGTCGCTGATAAAATACCACCTCACCTTCTCGTTCTCCATCAGGGCCTTGAATACAAAATCATACTTCGGCAAAACAATCCCCATCCCGTTCCTCCTTCTCTTCGATTACCGCAGGAGAAAATCCGGGACAGCGCATAGCCGAAAACCTCCTGCCTTTAAAATTGTTATCTGGATCAAAAGCATAGATTTTCTGATATACGAGAATGTATGAACCGATCCTTAAATGATTTAGAAAGTGTTATGCTTTGTCTGTATCTTAACACAATAAATAAATTTATACAACAATATTTTAACAATTTTTAACAGCAGCTTTACCTAATCTTACTCTGATTTTGCTCCCGTTTAGCCCTTTTCGCCCTTCAACGGGAATGGTCCCCGCAAAATACCTTGCACATCTACCCCTCAGAGCGTATAATCAAAAAAGAGCAGGAGCTTTCACAGCCTGCCATATACTAAAACAGACCAAGGAGGACAAGCAGATGCGACTGCCGCTGTGCATTGCAGCAGCTCCGTGCAGAGTCTTTTAGGATAGGACTGCATGGAGCTGGATAACCGAATACTATCCTGAGACTTTGCATACAGACGGAACAACACAATACCGAAAGGAGCAAAGTCTATGAAAATAAAACAATATATAAACACTCTGATGGAAATGCGCGCTTTTCTGCTGCTGTGGCTGACCCAGTCCTTTTCCGGTCTGGGAAGCGCCATGACAAGCTACGCGCTGGTAATCTGGTCCTATTCCCGGGAGGGCTCCGCTCTGATGACGGCCCTGCTGATGGTGTGCTCTTATGCGCCTTATGTGGTGTTCAGCATCTTTGCGGGAGCCCTCAGCGACAGATGGGACAAAAGAAAGACCATGCTGGTCTGCGACACCATGGCAGCGGCCACCACGTTGACCCTTGCCGTCCTGCTGTCAAACGGGATGCTGCGGATCTGGCATCTGTACCTTATCAATATGGTAAACGGCCTCATGAACACGGTGCAGCAGCCTGCATCGGAGGTTGCAGTCACCCGCCTCCTTCCCAGAAAGCATTATCAGAAGGTAGGCGGCCTGCGCTATCTATCCAATGCGGTGAACTCTATTCTGACCCCTGTTATCGCCACTGCGGTTCTGGGGCTTGCAGGACTGGGTGCAGTCATTGCTTTCGACCTGTTCAGCTTTGCCGTGGCTTTCGGGTTTCTGTTTTTCCTGATACGGATACCAGAAAACGCAGCCGATGCCACAGCAATGCATTTAAAAGCCGCCAAAGCCGCAGAGGCCCTCTCCGAAAACCCGCCGTACTCTGAAGACAGCTCTCAGGAAAGCCTCCTGCAGTCTGCAAAGCAGGGTATCTCCTATCTGAAAAACCAGCGGGGCATCTTTGACCTGATACTCTTTCTGGCCGCCATCAATCTGGTTGCCTCTGTCTACCAGGCCGCATTTCCCGCTATGCTGCTGTCCAGAGAGGGCGGAAGCGAAAGGGTTCTTGGGCTGGTGAACGCAGTGATCGGTATCTCCACTCTGGCGGGCAGCCTGCTGGCCTCATTCCTGAAGGCTCCAAAAAGCAGGGTGCGGGTCATCTGCAACTGCCTGCTGTTTGCCATGAGCTTTGAGAACTTTTTGCTGGCGCTGGGCAGGACGCCCATCATATGGTGCGTGGCAGGTTTTCTGGGCTGGATCGCAATCCCCCTCATGAACACCAATCTGGATGCCGTCATGAGGCTGTGGATACCGGAGCATATGCAGGGACGCATTTATTCTGTGCGGAATTCTCTGCAGTTTTTCACTATCCCTCTGGGGTATTTTCTGGGGGGCCTGCTGGTGGATACTGTGTTCGAGCCCATCATGGCGGCTCAGGGGAACGACAGCCTGCTTGTAAAGCTCTTCGGCGCAGGGAAGGGCTCCGGTGCCGCATTTCTGTTTTTCGTGCTGGCATTTGCCGGGATCGGGGTCTGCTTGTATTTCCGGCATGATAAGCATATATGGGCGCTGGAAAAATGAACCGCTCCGCCGCAGGAAACAAGGCATTAGACCCATGAAAGAATAAAAAACGGGATATCTCATATAAAGCTTGAGATATCCCGTTTTCAACATAGTTCACGCTCCTGCTGCCATAGCCAGAGTTCCCAGAACCATCATCAAAGATCCTGCCCCTACCCTCTGTTCTCCTGCGCCACCAGCTGATCTGCACCATACATCTTACGCAGTCTGGGCTTCTCTATCTTGCCTGTAGCGTTTCTGGGTATCTCATGGAAAATGATCTCCTTGGGGCGCTTGTATCTGGGCAGATCCATGCAGAATTCCCGGATCTCTTCCTCCGTGCATTCCATTCCGTCCTTGATTTCGATCACAGCCGCAGTCTTCTCCCCCAGACGCCTGTCGGGAAGTCCTATCACAGCCGCATCCTTTATCTTGCTGTTCCGCCGCAGAAAGTCTTCTATCTGCACCGGATAAATATTTTCGCCGCCGCTGACAATGACATCCTTCTTGCGGTCCACCAGAAAATAGAACCCGTCCTCGTCCTGCATAGCCATGTCCCCCGTGTACAGCCAGCCTCCCTTCAGGGTCTCCGCCGTAGCTTCTTCATTCCGATAATAGCAGGTCATGACACCGGGGCCCTTGACACAGAGCTCTCCCACCTCTCCCTGCTTCACCTCCTGACCATGCTCGTCCACGATCCTGCACTCCCAGCGATAGCCGGGGATGCCGATGGCACCCACCTTATGGATATTCTCCACACCCAGATGCACGCAGCCCGGGCCCGTGGACTCCGAAAGTCCATAGTTGGTATCATAGTCATGCTCCGGGAAATAGCTCTTCCATCGCTTGATCAGGGAGGGCGGCACAGGCTGGGCCCCGATATGCATCAGCCGCCACTGGGACAGCTCATAATCCTTCAGCTTCAGCGCTCCTCTGTCCAGAGCGTCCAGAATATCCTGCGCCCATGGCACCAGCAGCCATACTATGGTACAATGCTCCTTGGAGACAGCAGAAAGGATAGTCTCCGGCTTCGCTCCTTTTAACAGCACCGCCCTGCTGCCTGCCACCAGACTGCCCATCCAGTGGAATTTCGCCCCAGTATGATAGAGGGGCGGAATGCACAGAAAGGTATCCTGACGGTTGGTGCCGTGGTGCTTCTGCTCCATCTCCGCCGCCTGCGTCAGGCTCTGATGCTTATGTAGGATTGCCTTGGGAAATCCCGTGGTTCCCGAGGAAAAGTAGATCGCACCATAATCCTCTTCCGTGATCTCTATATTAGGGGCCTGACTGGAACAGTCCGCCACCAGCTCGTGATAGCTTTCAGCAAAGCTGGGACAGTGATCCCCTACATAGATCAGCAGTCGTCCCTTGCAGAGGCGCTCCGCATTGATCTCGATACGACCTATGAAAGCCAGCCCGAACACCATCACATCCACCTGCGCCAGCTCCGCACAGTACAAGATCTCCTCAGCATCATAGCGGAAGTTGAAAGGCACCGCAACGGCCCCCGCCTTCAGCACACCAAAGTAAATAGGCAGCCATTCCAGACAGTTGTACATCAGTATCGCTACCTTGTCCCCCTTTTTCACACCCCTGCCAATGAGCATATTGGCAAACCGGTTGGCCTTTTCATTAAACACGCTCCATGTGATCTCCCTGCGGTAAGGCTCGAAGCGGGTGGGCTGGATCAGATCATATTCCTTCCACGTGATCCTTCTGGTGTCCTTTTCGTCCGGATTCAGCTCCACCAGCGCGACCTCATCCGGATAGAGCCTTGCGTTCCTATCCAAAAACTCTGTGACGGGCATACTTTTTCCCTCCTGATTTAAGTTCCATGATACACCGCAAATACATCCAATAGCAGCACAAACGGATGCCTTTAAATTCCCTTTTATATAATTCGGGCATCACTCGCTCTCCCAGCGCTCAGGCAGGGAACTGCGGCTCCTTCCGATGCTATATGGCGTCTATTATAGCATTGTCTCTCTGACATCGTCAAGTGTCAAGTCCGTTCCCGCCTGACCGCCAGTCAAGGCGGATGTATGCAAGCATCTGATACGAGCATAACATTACCCATTTCCTCAGCCGCGTTCGCACGGCCCACAGATATATTTGGTCAATTATGTTTTACTGGTTTACGATTTACTGGTTTGTAGAGAATTTATTCCTCAGATTTTCCATCCGGGCACAGTACGGCGCACACCGGATAATGATCGGAAAGGAATACCCCATCCCTTTCATCTGTCCACTTCTCCACGCTCCTGCAGGCAAACCCTCTGGCGAAGATATAATCGATACAGCAGGGGCTTTCCGACCGCATATAGCCATGATAGGTGATGCCGATTCCCTCTGTCACATTTATGTAAGGGTACTCCTTGACCACAGCCATCTCCGGGCTGTCCGGCTCCGCATTCATATCCCCGGTGATGATTACCGGCGCTTCCGGGAAGAGTTCAGCCCGGTTCAGCTTTTCCAGAATCTGGCCAAGCCCCTGCTTTCTGGCCATGAGTCCCTCATGATCCAGATGGGTATTTACCACACGGAACACCTGCTTCGTGGCATATTCCTCAAAGACTGCCTCTGTGCTGACTCTGGGACAGATGCTCTGATCCGGGTAGCGTGAAGCGGGCTCATAAGGTGTCCCTGACAGCCAGTAGGTCTCCATCTGGATCAGGTTTATCCTATCCTTCCGATAAGCGATGGAAACCTGCTCCCCCTCAAGGTCTTCCATGCGGCCGCAGCCGATCACATAATACTCCGTTAGCGCCTCCTTCAACCAGACCGCCACATGGGGCAGCACCTCCTGAAAACAGATGACATCCGGCTTCTCCTGCTCCAGCTTTTCCAGAATCAGCGGTTTACGGAAACAGAAATTATTATCCTCGTCTTGTTCATAGTCACAGCGAATGTTAAAAGTCACAATCTTCATTTTGCAGACGACCTCCTTCATAGTGTCAATATACCGTAATCTTTTGTACTTCTGCGCATATAGAATAAATTTCCCCGCCGCAGGCATCCGGGTATTCGCCCCGGCTTTCCCTAGCTTGCTCTTTGCAATCCGGCATAATGTCTTGTGACATTATATCATCCGCTGTCAGCCACCGTCAACAAAATGCATCCTTTCCGGCAAAACGAATATTATAAGCTGAAATAACAAGCTTTCCTTATTAATCCCTACGGATTCCAAAGTTCCCGCGGATTTTAAAAAAAGATTGCGGTTTGCTGCATTCTGTGCTAACATCAGGGAGAAAAAAGAATACGTCATCAAAAGGAAACGAGGTCGAATATGAGCACAAAAACAAAGATTCCCTACAAGATCTATCTTAACGAAAGCGAGATTCCCACCGCATGGTACAATCTGCGTGCCGATATGAAAAATAAGCCTGCCCCCTTGTTGAACCCCGGCACCCTGCAGCCCATGACGGCCGAGGAGCTGAAGGGGGTCTTCTGCGACGATCTGGTTGCTCAGGAGCTGGACGATACCACCGCCTATATCCCTATCCCTCAGGAGATTCAGGATTTCTACAAGATGTACCGCCCCTCCCCTCTGGTACGGGCATACTGCCTTGAGGAAAAGCTGCAGACCCCAGCCAAGATCTATTATAAATTCGAAGGCAACAATACCAGCGGCAGCCACAAGCTGAATTCTGCCATCGCCCAGGCCTATTATGCCAAGAAGCAGGGCCTGAAGGGCGTCACCACCGAGACAGGTGCAGGACAGTGGGGCACCGCCCTCTCCATGGCATGCGCTTACTTCGGGCTGGACTGTCTGGTTTATATGGTAAAAGTCTCCTATGAGCAGAAGCCTTTCCGCCGGGAGGTGATGAAGACCTACGGCGCTACTGTCACCCCTTCTCCCAGCACCACCACAGAGATCGGAAGGAAAATCCTTGCGGAGCATCCCGGTACCACCGGAAGCCTCGGCTGCGCCATCTCCGAGGCAGTGGAGGCGGAAGCTACCCGCGAGGGCTACCGCTATGTGCTGGGCAGCGTGCTGAATCAGGTACTGCTGCACCAGACCGTGATAGGTCTGGAAACCAAAGCCGCTCTGG
The DNA here is from genome assembly GCA_964018205.1 of uncultured Acetatifactor sp. Classification (GTDB taxonomy): domain Bacteria; phylum Bacillota; class Clostridia; order Lachnospirales; family Lachnospiraceae; genus Acetatifactor. The sequence continues at coordinate 18,462 of CAXHOW010000003.1, forward strand.
ATAAATACGAGATCGTGCCGGACATCATCATCGGCTGTGCCGGAGGCGGCTCCAATCTGGGCGGGCTCATCTCCCCCTTCGTGGGCGAGATGCTCCGGGGCGAGAGGGATTATCGCATCATCGCCGTGGAGCCCGCATCCTGCCCCAGCTTCACCAGAGGCGTGTTCGCTTACGACTTCTGCGATACCGGAAAGGTGTGCCCTCTTGCAAAGATGTACACACTGGGCAGCGGATTCATCCCCTCCGCCAACCATGCGGGCGGGCTTCGCTACCACGGCATGAGTCCCATCCTCTCCCAGCTCTACCATGACGGTACCATAGAGGCCATCAGCGTGGAACAGACCGCCGTGTTCGATGCAGCCGTGCAGTTCGCAAGAGTAGAAGGCATCCTGCCTGCGCCGGAGAGCAGCCATGCCATCCGGGCCGCCATCAACGAAGCCCTGAAGTGCAAGGAGACCGGCGAGGAAAAGACCATCGTGTTCGGCCTTACAGGCACAGGCTACTTTGATATGGTTGCCTATGAAAAATACAATAATAAGGAAATGTCAGATTATATTCCTACAGATGAGGATCTGAAACCGGGATTTGCCGGGATTCCCAGATTCCCGGGAAATGAGTTCTAAAATGCGGAACCTTATATCAGATATATGACTACGGCCGTATATCTGGTGTAAATCTTAGAATTTCTCCCTTTTTGAAACTGTGTGCCTATGAAAGATGCGCATATAAACAAGAATTTAAAATCGCAGAAATGCCAAAGCCTTGGCCTTTCTGCGATTTTTTAATTACTGCGTCATTCCACATCCTGCAGGGCGGCGTAGTCCTCCTCTCCTGTACGCACCTTCACCACTCTGTCCACATTATAGACAAATATCTTTCCATCCCCAATATGTCCGGTATACAAGGCTTTCTTTGCCGCTCCGATGACAGTCTCCACAGGAATCTTGCTTACAACCACTTCCACCTTGACCTTGGGCAGCAGCGTTGCATCCATCTCCACGCCTCTGTACATTTCCCCTGCGCCCTTCTGGATCCCGCAGCCCATCACCTGCGTCACGGTCATCCCCGTTACGCCCAGATCGTTCATGGCCTTCTTCAGACGGTCATACTTGGACAGCTTTGCGATGATGGCAACCTTGTACATCCCCTTGTCAGAAGCATTGTGGACATCCACCACAGGCACTGCAGCCGCTCTTTTCACTTCTGAGGCCTCTTCATAATCCTCTGTGCCCAGATCAGTGTTCTCATTGATGTTCATTGTCATAGAACCTGAAACATCCATGATGGAAAACCCTGAATATGCGGAAGCGAGACCATGCTCCTTTGCATCCAGACCGACAATTTCTTCCTCCTCGCTGACACGCAGCCCCACCGTTGCTTTAATTACAAAAAATGCTACCGTAATGGTTACTGCCGCCCATGCCGCCACGCTCACCACGCCCAGAAGCTGAATTCCCAGCAACTCGAAGCCTCCTCCATAAAACAGTCCCTTCAGTTCGCTGCCAGGAGCACTCTCAGTGGCAAACAGACCGGTGGCAATGGTTCCCCAGATGCCGTTCATGCAGTGTACCGCCACCGCGCCTACCGGATCATCGATATGTAATTTATAATCCAGAAGCCATACACCGAACACCACCAGCAGTCCCGACACCGCACCGATCAATGTCGCTCCCAATGCGTCTGTCACATCACAGGGCGCGGTGATGGCCACCAGACCTGCAAGAGAAGCATTGAGGCACATGGACACATCCGGCTTGCCGTATTTCGCCCAAGTAAAAATCATGCATACGACGGTGGCTACCGCAGGCGCTATTGTTGTAGTCAGAAAGATAGATCCCAGCTGTTCAACGCTGACAGCCGCTGCGCCGTTAAAACCGTACCAGCCAAGCCACAGAATGAATACACCCAGTGCTCCCAGCGGGATACTGTGACCCGGAAATGCATTCACCTTCGTCACCTTGCCGGTTTTATCTGTGCTGAACTTACCAATACGGGGGCCAAGCAGCTTGGCACCGATGAGGGCACAGACGCCTCCTACCATATGGATTGCGCAGGAACCTGCAAAATCATGGAAGCCCATCCGGGCAAGCCACCCTCCGCCCCAGATCCAGTGAGCCTCTATGGGATAGATCAGGGCAGAGATCACTGCCGAATAAATACAATAGGAAAGGAATTTCGTCCTTTCTGCCATGGCGCCGGACACAATGGTCGCCGTAGTGGCGCAGAACACCAGATTGAACACGAAATTGGACCAGTCAAAGCTCTCATAAGCAGTAAAGATATCAAATCCGGGCCTGCCTATCAGCCCTGCCAGATCCTCCCCCAGCAGCAGGCTGAAGCCGATCAGTATGAACATCACTGTGCCGATACAGAAATCCATCAGATTTTTCATGATGATATTTCCCGCATTCTTCGCTCTAGTGAAGCCCGTCTCCACCATGGCAAATCCTGCCTGCATCCAAAAGACCAGCGCAGCGCCGATCAGGAACCAGACCCCGAAAATCTGGCCGTTTACAGCTTCGAAGATTTCCTCTGTCATAACAACTCCTCCTCATGAATAAAATAAGCGGTGCCTGAGCATAGAAGTTTCTCCCGAAACGCTGCCCCATTGCACCGCTGAATGTGTCGGCACCTGCAGAAACCTCCCGGCCTTCTGGCACAGTCTGCACCCGGCCCCAAAAGAACCATAAGTACACACTTGCCTCATCGCCGGCGAAACAGTGCCGGAAGGATAGGCGCCATAAAAAATTACTATAAAGAAAGGCGCCATGGTTTCATCCACAGCGCCTTTGCTTTGTAATTGGGAGTATAGCACCCTTGATTTTGACTGTCAATAAAGGATCGGCAGAAAGTCTAAGTTCTATGTTATTCTCATTCAAAAACCCTTTAAGCGGAAATGTCTGTGCTGTTTTACAAAAGCGCTTGCTTTTCCAAGGGCATACTGCACAAAAATACTGGCAGAATCCCATGATATAAATACATTTTAACGTTTCAGCCTCAAAAGACACTTTGTTGCGCAACCGTATCAACATTACTTGCGATTGTTTATATCTCCTTTTCCGGCCTATAGAACGAGCTGCCGGTTCCTGCCCCGCGCACAGCCACAAGTCTATAATACTCTTTATCCCCCAGTCTCAGCTCTTCTCTCTGCCCAAATCCCAGCTTCCCGCACAGCTCCAGCGACCTGACATTCCCCGGCTCCACCAAGGCCTGCACCTGCGCAAATTCCAGCACCCGCCATGCATAGGCAAGAATGGCCTCACAGACCTCCCGGGCATAGCCCCTATGCTGCCACGGGACACCGATAATAAAGCCCAGCTCAGGATCGTCAAAGCCCTCCCTATAGGAGATTCCCGCCCTGCCGATGATCTGCCCGCTCTGCCTTTCCACCACCGTCCAGACACCGAAGCCGAAAAAGGTATAGACCTTCTCGATGTATTCCCGGACATATGCCTTCTCCTCCTCTACATCGGGATACAGCCCCTCCATATACCTCGTGATAGCCGGGTCGCTGTAAATATGATAAAATTCATCCACATCCTCCGGCGTGGTCTCCCGGATCAGACACCTATCTGTCTCAAGAATATTCCATGGCATTCCCTTCAGCCTTCGGTAAGCCCTTTCTATATATTCCGGTTCCAGATCCTCCGGATCCTCCACTGCGAACAGGAAACGGGAAAAGTCCTGCCCGCTGTTGCCTGGATGCAGATATATCAGCACGGCCTTCCCCTCCTGCCGCAGCTTTTCCGCGGCCTCCCCTTCGTCTGTCACATATAGGACGGCCTCTGCGCCCTCCAGAACGAACCTTATTTCTTTGAAATACATGATGCTCTTCCTCTTTTCCCTATGTCCCCTCTGCCAGTGAGGATCTGACTGAATCATTATACTCCGACTCGGTTTCTGACTCATCAGCCGATACAGTTTATCGGTTTTATATTCAGCCTTTCCATACCTTTGGTTTTTTATAAATTTATAATGGCATTATAACAATTACCATATCCATATGGCAACAATCTAATTACAGTTGTTTATACCTGCGTACAATGAGCCGAGCCCACTCTGTCGCCATTGCCCATGCTTAAAGTCAGCCATTAGCTGATTTGGGCACAAAGCTTTAGCCGGATGCTGTCATTTATTTAAAAAAATCTATAAAACACTGTGAGAATTCCGGCTTCTGTTCGTTTAATAGATAAGAGGGCCAGAACGCTGCAGCACAGAGGCAGGACTATAATACAAGGAGAATAGCAATGGACAACGGTGCAAGTAGCTACCGCCGTTTTCTCAATGGCGACGATAATGGAATAATCGAGATCGTTCATGATTTCAAAGATGGCTTGACCCTTTATCTGAACGGCTATGTGAGAAATATCCATGTAGCGGAAGAGCTGGCGGAGGATACATTTTTCAAGCTTATGGTGAAAAAGCCGAAATACAAGAAAAAGTATGCCTTCAAGACATGGCTCTATACCATCGGACGGAACGTGGCAATCGATCATATCAGGAAAAACTCCCGCCTCCTGACTATTCCCCCGGAGGATCTGGAAGCCGTCCTATGGGATGAGGAGACTCTGGAAAAGTCCTACCTGAAGGAGGAGCAGCGCATCGCCCTCCACAAGGCTCTGGGAAATCTAAAGACCGAATACCGGCAGGTTCTATACCTGATCTACTTTGAGGACTTCAGCAATATTCAGGTCGCTCAGGCCATGAAAAAGAACAGACATCAGATCGAAACTCTCGTATATCGGGCAAAAAAAGCCTTACGGGAGGAACTCATAAAGGAGGGACATTATGAAAAATTATAATGAAATGACAGAAAGCCTATTCAGACGCAGAGATAAATATATTGCGGAGAGGAAGAAAAAAATGAGCATCCTGCTGAAAGCCACATCCTGCTTATCCTGTCTTTGTGTCGCCGTCTTATCGGGACTCTTAGTCATGCACAGCAGCCCCTCAGGCGGCCCGGATTCAATGTACATGATTCCCGACAATTCAGAGGGCTTAACAGATCGCCTGCAGGGTAATGATCCGGGCGATTCCGGTAATATACAGCAGGCAGTCAACGATCTTAAAGCCCCCGGAACAGACTCAGGGGACACGCCTGACGCCTCAGGTATCCCTGCTTCCGGTATGCCCGCCCCGGACTCCTCCGCTTCCGATGCGCCTGCTTCAGGCTCCGCTTCCGGCATACCCGCCCCGGACTCCTCCGCTTCCGGCGCGCCTGCTTCAGGCTCCGCCGCCGGTACGCCTGCCCCCGGCTCCCAGAGTCAGCCGGACGGCTCTGTCGATGGGTATTCCTCCCATAAGCAGGACACAGAAAACCGGCAGGAAAGCGCACGAACCGAAAATGAGGCCGGCACTGCACCTTCCGGCCAAAACGAGGAAAGCAATCGAACCGACATCCCCGTATCGGAGCTAAGCCCCGGCAGCTTCCAGACCGTCACGGCAGCCGGAACCTCCGCCCAGTTCTATGGCGGCTCCTATACCGACAGTCAGGGACGTCTATGCATCCTGCTCACGGAAAGTACTCCCGAGAACCGCTCTGCCATATGCCGGGAGCTGGATCTGGACGAAAACAGCGTGACCTTCCAGGATGCCTCCTACACCTTGTCCTACCTGACGTGGCTGCAGGATAAAATCAGCGAGGGAATGATAAGCAGGGAACTGTCCTTCGTCACCGTATCCTCCCTGCGGGAAGACACGAACCGCATCCACCTCACCGTGACCACGGAGGACGAAGCCCAGCTGGCAAAGCTGAAGGCCCTTGACACCCTCGGCGGAGCCCTCGAAATCAGCTATGCTGCCGACGGAGGCAATATAAAGAATATGATCGAAGCACGCTGAACCGCAGTGTCATGATCGCCGGAACAGTTTTCCTCAGGGCGGCAGGATCACTTTCCCAGACACTTTCCTAAATCCGAATCCATATCAGCCAGCGTTATTGATTTCAGCTCTTGTTCCATTGCCGCCTGAACCCGGACCAGCTTCTCATCCAAAACCTGATGGATATTTTTCCCTACCAGACAGTCCGGGTTCGGATTTTCATAGAAATGAAATAACGTATTTTCCTCTATACAGTCTACAGACTGATATACATCAAAAAATGTGATCTCATTCAGAGGCTTTGCAATGGTTGCGCCTTCCGGCCCCCTCTTTACCTCGATCAGCCCAGCATCTGTGAATTGGCGGCATTTACGATAGCTCCTGCACGGATTCTTGTAATGTCCCCCTGCCAGACAGAGATTTTATCCGCAAAAATGTGCCTGCTCCCATACTGACTTGCCACAGTCGGTATCATTTCAAGGGAAACAATCCCTTTTCCCTTTACTTCCTCTGCCAGAAATTCATCTTGTATTTTTATCACATCTTCTCGCATGAACCGAGGCTCACGGATATTCATCAGGGAGCGGAGCGCCATCTTCTTTTCTTCATAATCATCTCCCACTTCTAAATCCTTGTAGCGCAGAGAGTCCTCTTTGAATTCTTTTAGCAGATGATCAAGCCACCTTGCCTGAACGACTCCTGCTTCCATGCCGTTTACCTCCTGAAAGTCATTATTGTAATATCTAATATTACATCTGTTATATGTTACTATATGTTATAATATTTTGGGGAAGTTCGCGAATATTCGTCTTGAAATCTTGTCTAAATAGGTGAAGGCCTTCAAAACTACACCACGCAGAAAGGAATCTTGAGAATGGAAGACTCACAGATCATTGACCTGTATTTTGAACGCAGCGAGACGGCAATCGTTGAAACAATGGCTAAATACGGTCTTTTTTGCCATAATATTGCCTTGAATATCCTTTCAGTGAAGGCGGACGCAGAAGAATGTGTGAACGATACATATCTTCAGGCCTGGAACTCTATACCGCCGCAGCATCCAAGTAAATTCAGGGCGTGGCTCGGCAGAGTTGTCCGCAATATTTCTATCAACCTTTGGAACAAAAACCATTGTCAGAAGCGTTATGCAGGCATAGAACAGCTCATGGACGAGCTGGAGGACTGTATTCCGTCTCCACAGACTGTAGAACACCAGATTGAGGAACAAGAATTGACTGAAGCAATCAATACTTGGCTTGCGTCCCTATCTCAGGATGACCGCATTTTGTTTGTACGCCGTTACTGGAACGGCAAATCGGTGAAGGAGCTTGCAAAAGAAACCGGTACAGAATCCAAAAAACTTGCAAAACGTATGTATGGTCTGCGGCAAAACCTGAAATCTGCACTTGAAAAGGAGGGCTATTCACTATGAAAGAGTCTGAGTTCAAAAAACTGTATAACAGCATCACCAACATAAGAGACGAATTTGCCGAGGAAGCACAGACGGTCAAGTTAAAGCGCAAATGCCGCCGCTGGGTCAAGCGGTGCGCTATGGCAGCCTGTTTATGCCTGATAGCAGGGGCGCTCCTTTGGCTCAGAGATTCCCAGACAGAGGTGAAGGGGATAGAAAGTCTGGAAGAGATAGTCTCGTCCTACAGCGGTAATCTGTTGATTGAAAGGCTGGCCGCCTCTGGTGCCAGAACTACCAGCATCCGCCTAACTTACGCTAAAGGTGAAGATTCCTCTGACCCTGCCGTATGGAACACCTTGTCAATCATAGGTGATTACAACGGACAAGACTTCACCCTGAACTGCGACTTTGACAGCGATGAGGACAAAAAAGACCCGGCCGAAGCCTACACCGTGACTCAATATGGGAATGTGGAAGTAGCTATCTACCAAGAGGAGAGCGACTGGAGCAATCCATACCTTTACCGGGCCGAGTTCACCTTGGACGGCACAGCCTACGACTTATCCGTCCACTCCGACAGCCCGGAGGCCATTTTCGCCTATCTGGAGATGATTCTGGGCGACCCTAAAAACGACAAAATTTCATCAGGAGTTCTCCTGACCGATGTGCTGGGCTTTGATGTGTGCCGCGCCGAAATGGAAGAAATCAGTCCTTACCAGTATATGTGGCACTACTATGTTGAGGTGGACGGTGAGAGCGTGTGCGTGGCAGAGCAGTTCGGTTATGACGTCCCCGAATCGTGGAGCCGAGACCTGAACGGTGACGGCGTGCCCGAATTAATCTGCAACAGCACCTATGCTGATGGTGTCCGGACAGTCATTGTCTATCGCAACAATAATGGCATTATAGAGGAAGGCCGTATCCGATGGTCCTATTATGATGAGAAATTTAACTGGGCCAATGTCGGCGAAGGCGGAGTGTCCAGCCTGCCTGTGGAGCGTTACGACCCTGAACGAGATATCTTCACGGCCACTGATTACTATATCAATGACTATGACAACCCGATGACAGCAGAATTCAACGATGGCCTATACCCCTTCGACTTTATCCCATTCAAGCACTTACCTTAAAAGTACAAGGTTAAGGCTGCGGAGACGCCGGGAATCAGAAATCTGAATCTGATTCCCGGCATTGGGTCTTATTCCGTCCATTTCCCTCCCGCTTTTCAGCTGCATTCGGAGATTTTGTTGGACCGGGAGGAGCTGTAGTTCCTGAAATGTATCATGGAAGGGATGGCGCTGCAGCCCCATGATCATTGGAGTCTGGAAATAATATTCTTCTTTTACCCTATCAAAAACCCATAATCTATTATTATCAGATGTGAAGTTCCTAAGATAGAACCGAGGAACATAATTCTGCTTCTTAGTCAGCTTCTTGGTCATGCTCCAATTCCACCTCCACTTCATCGGAAACATCCCCATAGGAATCATATCCGAATTTTGAAACGGCAACCCGCTTGGCTTCCGCAAGAATCGCCTCCACAGCCGAATCTTGCTCACTTCTTCCTTAAAATGCTCACGCAGGTCATGCTGCTGTATCCTTGGTTAATCAGATCCAACATGATCTGTTCCGCAAATTCCATCTGTTATACATCCTCGCATAATTTAAGCCTTCAAGCTATTTTGCTCAAAGGCAATGTAATCCGTCTGGTCTGCAATGTCCTCCTCTGCCAGCGGCAGGGTGATAACCTTATACTTTGTCATTGGTATACCTTTTCTCCAGTTCGTCAAAAAATTCGTTGCAGTCCCAGCCCTTTCCTGCAGCAATGTCCCGGTAGCTTTATCTTCATATCCAGCGAACTGCCCAAAGGCGGTTTTTTCACAAGCGTATTGCCGCTTTTCATAAGTGTGCTTTCTACGGATTCCCTTGTGACGCTGTCCAGTATGCCGGGGCCAAACGGCTGTCCGGGCTGCCAGTTGGGATTGGCCGCCTTTTGCAAAATAACATCCGCTTCATTCATGCTTTCAATGTGGGTACACACCGTTTCCCGCAGAAGCCTTGTCCGCAGATTTTAGATAAACTCATCTCTACATGGTATAGGTTTATACCATAGTATAAGTTTATACCATGTCATTTATTGGCAGGAGCGTATACGATTATTTTGCCATTCTTCCATCCACATGGCCAGCCGCCGAGTTTGTATGCCTTGAACAAACTCTCGAAAAATGCGTTTTCCTTTCCGCAGACAAATCTGCTTTTCGCACACAATTGTATTTCGTTGTACCAGCAGGATATTCGTTTGTTTTCCGAGCTGGAGGTGCTGCGGCTTTATGGGGCAAAATATCAGGATATGACTGCCCACCCTGAAAGTATATGATACCTTTCATAAAACACCCTATACAGATCAGGCTTCATCATCCATCCACGGTAAATCGTCAATCCGGAAACATCCTCTCCATATAACGCCCGTTCCGTATGCATTCAGTAAGACTACTCATCCAATCGTACGCGGAGGCTCAGTTCAATATTGAGCCGGTTCATCTCCGCAATCGCGTCTTTATGGCCCTGTGCGGCAGCGGCAGTGTAGAAGGAGATTGCCATGTTCAGATCCTGCCCCACGCCCTGCCCATCCTCATAACAGACGCCCAGATTAAACTGCGCAAGGGCATATCCCTGTGCGGCGGATTTTGCATACCAGTAAACCGCCTGCTCATAATTTTGCTCCATACCTTCGCCAAAGTAGCAGCACTGTCCCACATTGAACTGTGCCTCTGCGTTTCCCTGCTCGCCTGCTTTTTCCCACCATGCAGCTGCCATTCTCATATCTTTCTCCACGCCCTGGGCATTATAATAGCAGTAACCCAGCTTCAATTGCGCAGAGAGATATCCCTGTTCGGCGGCCTTCGTATACCACATAACTGCCTTGCCCCAGTCCTGCTCCACGCCTTTGCCTTTGGCGTAGCACTCTCCCAACTTAAATTGTGCTACCATATGTTCCTGCTCGGCTGCTTCCGTATACCAGCAGACTGCTGTTTCATGATTCTGTGCCACGCCCTGGCCGTTCGCATAGCACAATCCAAGACAGGCCTGTGCGCCGTCGTGTTCTTGCTTGGCGGCCTCTGTCCACCAATATACTGCCTGTCCATAATCCTGCTTTACGCCCATGCCTTTATAATAGCATTGTCCAAGCCGCGCCTGCGCTTCATCATCCCCTTGTTCGGCGGCCTTTTTATACCAGTATACTGCCTGCTCCATGTCCTGCTCTACGCCGTCTCCGTTCTCATAGCACAATCCAAGGTTGCGCTGCGCAGCCTCATAATCCTGCGCGGCTGCTTTTTTATGCCAATATACCGCCTGATTGTAATCCTGCTCTACACCGTCTCCGTTGCCATAACAGCAGCCCAATAAGCTCTGTGCCCGGGCATTTCCCTGCTCGGCGGCTTTACGGTACCAGTATACTGCCTGCTCTAAGTCCTGCTCTACGCCTTCTCCGTCTTCATAGTACATTCCGATGCCTACCTGCCCTTTTGCATACCCCTGCTCGGCTGCCTGCTTGTACCAGAAAAACGCTTTTTCTTCATCTTGTTCTACGCCTTCCCCGTCCTCATAGCACTCCGCAAGGTTTACCTGTGCAACCTCGTTCCCCTGCTCGGCAGCTTTTCGGTACCAGAAAACAGCCTTAGCGTAATCCTGCTCTACCCCTTTTCCGCTGTAATAGCAGTTGCCCAGTGAATTTTGCGCATTGCTGTAGCCTTGTTCGGCGGCCTTTGTGTACCAGTACACAGCCTGCCGCAGGTCTTTCGCAACGCCTTCGCCGTTCTCATAGCACAATCCAAGGTTTTCCTGTGCAGGTTCGCTGTCCTGCTCGGCGGCTTTACGGTACCAATAAGCAGCCCTGCCGTAATCCTGCTCCACACCTTCTCCGCTGTGATAGCAGCGTCCCAAATTGTTCTGTGCAGCCCTGTCGCCATTTTCGGCAGCTTTTGTGTACCAGTACACCGCCCGCTCTATGTCCTTCTCCACACCTTTGCCTTTCTCATAGCACAATCCGAGACAGAATTGAGCGAACTCATCCTCTGCATCAGCTGCCTTGCGGTACCAGAAAACAGCCTTGCGGTAGTCCTGAGCTGCACCCCGCCCCGATTCATAGCAATATCCGACCTGCCGCCATGCCTGTGGATGCCCCTGAGCAGCCGCCTGCGAATACCAGTAAAACGCTTTTGTGTCATCGTTTTCCACACCCATACTATGGAAATAGCAGTTGGCGATGTTGCGCTGGGCGTCTGCATCACCGCCTTCTGCACCTTTTTCATACCAATATACTGCCTGTTCCATGTCCTGCTCCACACCCTCGCCGTACTCGTAGCAGTACCCGAGACTGCGCTGCGCCTGAGCATTACCCGCCTCAGCCGCTTCGCGGTAGTATGCGACAGCTTTCGCCCAGTCTTTTTTCACGCCGAAACCCTGCTTGTACTTGTCTCCCAGCTTGTCCAGAGCGGCAGCTTTGACAGCTATATCATCGCTTTTCTCCGCCGCCATAAGCCAGCGGTCCAGCATACCATCCTTGTAGTATTCTCGTATCCTGCGGTCTGCCAGCTCATAGCCGTTGCCGGACGCCTCAAGATACCATTCCGACGCCTTTGCCAGGTTGCGCTCCACGCCGCGCCCTATCTCATAACACTGGGCAAGACGGTACTGCGATTCGGCGTGATTCTGCGCAGCGGCTCTTGCAAACCACGCAGCGGCAGCATCAAGGCTTAAATTGACCCCTCGCCCTGTTTCACAGAGCAGGGCGAGCTCATACTGCGCAAGCGCATCGCCTTGCTCTGCTGCTCTGGTGTACCAGCGGGCTGCCTCTTTGTCATCCTGCGCTACGCCCTCGCCCTGCTCATAGCAGACGGCAAGGCTGCGCTGTGCGGGCGGATATTCCTGCAGGGCAGACTCGGTAAACCATGCGACAGCCTGCTCCATGTCCTGTTCTACACCCTCGCCGGTATAGTAACATACTGCAAGCATCGCCTGTGCTACAGCGTCTCCCTGCGCCGCAGCCTCCTGCAGCGCCTGCATTGTCTCCTCGTCGTCATAATTGTCATCTTCGTCATCTTCATCTTCATCTTCTCCATAGTCACCATTGTCATCATCTACATCATCGCGGTAGTCGTCATCATCTGCTTCGTCATCTTCATCATAATCACTCAAGTAATCATAATCTTCAGCACTCGACTCTTCGCCTTTATATGCCATCTCTTCCTGATCCTGCCGTTCCTGCTCGACAGATTTTGCAAGCCAGAATGTCGCCAACGCATCATCCTGCGCAATTCCTATGCCAAGCGCATAGCAGCGCCCAAGCGCATGCATTGCATCCGCATTATCCTGATCAGCCGCCTTCGAGTACCATGAGACAGCTTCTTTATCATCCTGCGCAATACCCTGTCCTGTCTCATAACAGAAACCGAGCTCATATTGTGCATCTGCATTGCCCTGCCCGGCGGATTCGGTGTACCAATAGACTGCCTTTTCATTATCTTGTTCTACACCATAGCCTTCCCTGTAGCAGTCGCCAATACTGCATTGTGCATGGACATTTCCCTGTCTGGCAGCTTTATCATACCATATTGCGGCCTGTGCCGCATCTTTATCCACGTTCAGCCCAAACTTGTAGCATAGACCCAATTTATACTGAGCATCTGTATCACCTATCTCCGCCAACACCTGTAGCCTGCTTATTTCAAAAGTATCAGCCGCATTTTCCATATTACTGTTTTCCACGATACGTTTCCTCCAATATTTTTTTCATTTATCAATTACCCTTCCGCACCTGCCTCGACCAGCAGCTCCACAGTCTGCGGCAGTTGTACCTGAATTGCATAGGACAGCGCACTGCCCTGAAAGTTGTCCACAGCATTCACATCTGCGCCTTTTTCGATTAGCCCTCACTTTGTCATAATTTTTTTCATATGCCTGATTATACCACTGCCGGACAGGACTGCAAAAGCGCCCTGTCCAAATCAGCACATAAATCGGCAAAATCCGCATTTCAGACCGATATGGTTCACAATCAGATCGCCTGCCTGCAGCAGTCTTCATAGCTTGTGGTGTAAATCAACACGATATCGCCAAATTTTTCTTTTTCATTGTGTTTCCTGCTCATCGTACATGGCAAGGCAGGATTTCGCTATTGTCAATATTGCGGTAAACCAATTCTCATTCTGCTCTATATTCTGCTCTATATTCTGCTCTATATAAAGTAATCCTCCGTATTTTTTTGCGGTATCCCGCACGTTTGAAATGCCAAAACCATGATTCCCGGCGTCTGGTTTCGTAGAACCGCGCAAAAGATCCTTTGCTCCGCTGTCGATATAGGTGTTCTCCACCTCCATCACAAGAAAACGCTCCTGTGCATGCAGCGCCACATGAACGCTGCCCTGTGTACACTGTTTTGCCGCATCGATGGCATTATCCAGAAGATTGCCTGCCATGACGATCAAATCTTTTGCCGGGATACATGCCCATCCGGGATTTTCCTCCACCGCGATCTCCATCCGGACACTCTGCCGCTCAGCCAGAACAGACTTTTCCCAGAGAATCGCATTCAGCATATGATTGGATGTATATCGCTTTCCGGTCAGTGTGCCCAGCTCCACCTCCATATCCCCAAGCAGGCTCAAAATCTCCTCGTTTCTGCCGTCAGCGGCAAGTGCGGCTATGGAAAACATACAGTTCTTTAGGTCATGGGCATACCGTCTGTGTCCCAGGTCGATTTCCTCCAGATGCTTATAATATCTCTGCTGCAGCATGGTCTGCTGTTCCATCATCTGCTGTTCCCTGCTTTTCTCACTGACAAAGAACAGTCTGTTTATCGTATAAAACAGCAGAATGTTCGCCGGCGGCAGAATGAAAAGCCCGAATTTCAGACAATACTGCGCCCATACGGCACCTGCGTTCCCAAAGAAAATGCCAAGATAGATCAATGCCGTGGAAAGGGGCAGAATAAAAAAAGACAGCGGGAAATGTTCCCGCATCGTATACCGTGTGCCCAGAAAACTGATTTTCAGTCCATGCAGCACGAACCAGTAAAGTATGTATGAAAAAATTCCCATGAAATACGCTTCCACCGCCTGCGTAAAATGAAATTCTTCCCTGATCAGCTGCCATAGCGGGAGCTTTGCGAAAAAAAAGGCGGTCGAAAGTTCCGAGAACAATGCCAATGCCTCCGCAATCAGGAGCAGAAAGGCCTCTTTCCTGTAATCGTCCTTAAAAATCAGCAGCACCTGCACCGCCAGAACCGTCGTTCCGAATATCAGGTTCACAAGACTGCTGTCAAAAGAATTGACCAGCCTCAGGGCTGCCGCACAGAGCAGCAGGATCAGAAACACCTGCTTTCGGTTCTGAACCCTGGGCTTTAGCTGGCCCCTGAAAAAATCATAAAATACCAGATTTACAAAGAAACTGGCACCAAATTTCAATATAACACTCATAACAGCCGCCATTATTCTTTCGCTCCCCTCTTATACTTTTTATGGAAATACATGGAAAAGCTCATCTTCCATAATACGTCACAAAAATCTCCTAGCAACATCTCTATCTCTGCAAGCATCTATACACATATGGATTTTAACAAGAAGTTTTCTTCTGCCAATGCGATTATAGGGATTCTGAGCAAAGAAAAAGAATCCACTTCAGCAGCGAACTGAAAGTGTGGATTCCTCACAAAACCAATGCTGGTAGCCGGACTTGAACCGGCACGGAGTTGCCCCCGACAGATTTTAAGTCTGTTGTGTCTGCCTATTCCACCATACCAGCAGAATGTTTTCTCTTACAAATGGATGGAGGTGGATTCGAACCACCGAAGCAATTTGCAGCAGATTTACAGTCTGTCCCCTTTGGCCACTCGGGAATCCATCCACATCAGAGCTTATCGCCCCAGTACTAAAAAATTTTAACATACTTCATTCCGGAATGCAAGGGCTTTTTTGCTTCATCTCAAAGATACCCCAGTCCCGGATTCCCCGTTCTCCCTGCCTATATTCTGAGTGTTGATAAACTCGTCTATGCCCTGAGCTATGCCCGATGCCAGCTTATTCTGATACTCCTCTGACATAAGGGCCTCCCTTTCTGCTTTATTGGTCAGGAATCCCGTCTCTATCAGGCAGGAAGGCATAGTAGTATCACGGACTACAATCAAATCCTTCGCTTCCTTCAGCCCTCTGTCTCTTCCTCCCGTAGCCTTTGATGCTGCCTTCTGTACCAATCTCGCCAGCTCGCTGCTTCCGTCCGCCTTCTCATAATACCATGTCTCTATTCCCGATACCGAAGTATCATCCTCATATGTATTCAAGTGTATGCTTACAAATGCGTCTGCCTTTGCATTCTCTGCTTCCTCAACCCTTTCCTCCGGAAACAGATGTGTATCATTGTCCTCTCTGAGAAGGAGCGTTCTGTATCCCAGCTCATTCAGCTTCTCCGCAAGGCAAAAAGAAATCTCCAATGTAATCTCCTTCTCATATATCCCGTCTATATTACTGCCGTTATCATACCCCCCGTGCCCCGGGTCGATAACTATCAGGATTCCATTATCTTCCGGTTCTGGCTCATCGTCAACCTGATCCTTGATATTCTCTGCAAGCGTCACTATGTCACCCTGCACCATATTGAACCCCTCCGTCCCGAGTCCTGCCCCATCCGTGCCTGACACCTTTGCCACGTCAGGCGACCTTTGTGATGCAATCAGCCCATAGACTGCCCTGACGCTGAAAAACAGAAGAACAACTGTCACCAGCATCATGACAGCCATTTCTATATTGTCCCTTCTGTTCCGCCTGCGCCTCTTGCCGTTGTGTAGGCCTGCAATAATCATTCCTGTTCTCTTCGATCGTCTTCTTTTGTTGCTGTATCCCCGCATATACCGTCCTTTCTTTTCGCTGAGCCTATCTTTTGCCGCCTTATACTCCGCTGGATCCTGACACGTCAATACCCCGATGATCTCAGCACAGCAACACCATGAGACGCTTTGACGTATCGTCAGGTTCGGCTGCCACATAGACAATGAGTCGTTGGACTCCTGATGGGCTTCCGGCAGGAGTAGCGCCGCGCAGAAATCCGTTCCGCTGTATCCATCATACAAGGACATTTTATCAAAACATCATCACTTTTGTATATTAATTGTATCATTTATTCATATATGATGCAAAACATTATTTTGTTATCTTGAGATACAGTTCATTGATCCCCTCATAGAATCCGATTGTCACAACCGTATTATTGTCCTCCATTCCCGCAAAAATATATTTTTTGAAGAAAGGCGTTGCCTCCGCCAGAGGATTTGTGTTCTCATGCTCCTCCGGTTCCCCGATCCCCATATACTCCGCCCATGTCCTGACAATTCTGTCAGCATCTATATCCGCCCATATGGAAATCCCTATCCTCACATAAAATTCGTATATTTTCCCTGTGTCCGCATCCACATAGGCATCCAGAAGACGATTCTCCTTATTTGCGTTCTGCTTTCCCGTGTTCAGCTCGATCTTCCACACCAGAACATTATTTCTGGGCTCCGGTACATCTATTGCCGAATATAGAGTCTCCGTATAAGCCGATTCCGTCAGCTCCTTTATCTCCTGAGGCAATATTCCAAGCTCCTTAAGCTCCCGGATTCCCTGATTACAGAGATCAATCCCTGATTTTTGAAATGCCGCCTGCTCTGTCACATTCTGCTTATTCACCACAAGAGCATAGGTTCCGTTGAGATTGGGATACTCCGAATCCACCCTTGTCATAGCATTCTGCTCGCTCTCCGGAAGTATCTGGTTGTTCAGGCATTCGGACAAAATATACATTTTTTCATTGCTGCTCAGGGAATACCGATATCCCTCCGTTCCGATATCCGTCTCCTGCGTCTGGATCTGATTCAGAATTTCCTTGTCGCGGTATTTTGCCATTGCTTCAGGTCCCCACACCGCCGCCCCTACCACTGCAATGACCAAAGGAATCAAAAGCAGGCTGAGCCGCTTCATGCTCTTTTTACTCTTATTGTCCCTTTCACTCTTTCTCCTCATTATTTTGTATGCCTTTCTCCTGTATTTCCTTGCCTTAGTTTTTCCCTTCTGCTAAGCCATGTTCTCGGATAAACCAGCTCCTTAAGGCTGTAGTTGCCCCTCCTGCCGAATCAGCTTTTGAGACTCCGCAGACTCTCCCAGCCTATCCTTCCGGCTGGGTCTGTCCTCCTGACCGGGCTTGTTCTCCGAACCGGGTCTGCTCTTCGGGCTGAATCTGTTCTTCTGCCTGAACCTGCTCTCCACACCCTGCCAGTATTTCAGGCTGGGCCTGCGCTTCAGATCGGGCCTGTCCTTCAGGCTGGGCCTGCGCTTCAGATCGGGCCTGTCCTCCAGACTGGGCCTTTCCTTCAGGCCCTTGTATAACAAATCTGATACACGTCCCCTCTCCCACCTTGCTCCGGATGTCAAGCTCGCTGCCATGCAGCCGCAGTATCTCCACACAGAGGGCCAGTCCAAGCCCGGCGCCGTTCCTGCTGCGGGACCGGGATTTGTCCACCATATAGAAGGCCTCCGTCACCTTTTTCAGCTCTTCCTCCGGAATGCCCACTCCATAATCCTTCACCCCAAAGGCATACGCATTCTCCAGCTGCCTTCCCGACAGCCTCACCACGCCTCCTTTACTGGATGCCTTGCAGGCATTGTCCATGAGATTCAGCAGCACCGACTTCAGCAGATTCGCCTCCCCGTACACGGTTCCGGGCTGCACGGAAATCCGGATCTTCTGTTCTGTGTTTCCGGCAAACACCCCGCTTAGATAATCAAATAGCGTTTTGGCGTCAATGGGCTGGGGATCCAGCGTCTCCCGCTTGGTCACGATAATGTCCAGCAAGCGGAAGGACATATTTTCCAGACGCTTCCCCTCTGTATAAATATAATTGGCGGAGAGAAAATGCTTCTCCTCATCCAGCTTTCTGGAACGGAGCATATCCGCATAACCGATGATCGCAGTCAGCGGCGTCTTGAGCTCATGGGCAAAGGCCGCAATAAAGTCCTCTCTCGCCCTCACCTCCTCCTTCAGCTCGCCTATGGTGCCTTCCAGTACATTAGCCATGCTGTTGAAATCCGTGGTCAGCTGCCCCAGCTCATCATTGCTGACTCGTCTGGCACGGTAGCCATAGTCCCCCTCCGCCATCCGCTTCGTGGCGTTCGCCAGCAGCCGTATGGGCTTGGTCAGCCAGATACAGAACAGCAGCATCACTGTCCCGCTGCAGGCCAGCATGGCCAGAGTCACCCTGCGGTAGACAGAAAAGCCCATTGTACGCTCCTCAAACACCTCTGTTACATCCTCCAGTGTTTCCAGATACAGCTGCCTGTCCAGAGCATTGACGATGATTCCTGTATGTATATAATAATGCCCCTCATCAAAGGTGATCTCCCAGACCTTTGTATCCGGCCCGATCTGCTGCAGGAGCGCTGTATCCTCAGGAAAGCCCTCGCTGGCATATAGGATCTGTTTCGTTTCATTGGCCAGCCTCAGGTGCCGGTTCGTGCTCTGCCCGCTGCTCTCCAGCTTTGAGCCGATCTGCTGGACCGCCGCGTCCTGAAGCACATTATATTTGGTAGGTACATTCAGGGCCGCCGTCTCGAACGCAAACCGCAGGATGCTGCTGCCGTCCAGCGCCTGCGCCACCTCCCGTTCCAGCGCTGATTCGAACACGAAGTTCATAAAGAAGTAGCCACTGAGCCCGAAGGCCACCGCCATGATAAGAATCGTACACAATAAAATCTTGTACAAAAACTTCATAATCAGATTTCCAGCCGGTAGCCTATCTTGTACACAGCTACCAGATTCTCCTCCCAGCCCATCTTCCGCCGAAGCCTCTGGACATGGAGATCCAGCGTCCGGCTGTCCGCCAGATACTCGTCACCCCACACCTTCTCATACAGATTCTCACGGAACAGCGCTATATTCTTGTTTCTGAGAAACAATACCAAAAGGCCGTATTCTTTATTGGTGAGTATCACTTGTTTTCCCGCCTTTTTCACCGTTCTGGCATCCACGTCCACCTCCACATCCCCAGCGCTCAGAATGCTGTCTGTCTTGTTGTAGCGCCGAAGCACCACCTCCACTCTGGCCATCAGCTCCACCACGTCAAAGGGCTTTACCAGGTAATCCTCCGCGCCCAGCTTCAGGCCCTTGACCCTGTCCTTTACCTCATGCTTCGCCGTAATAAAGATCACCGGAATCTTCAGAGGCCTGATATATTCCATAATGTCATACCCGTTCGCCCCGGGCAGCATGATATCCAGCAGGATCAAGTCAAAATTATCAGACTCGATCATATCGATGGCCTGCAGGCCGTTCTGCACTGTCCTGCAGTGATAGCCCGCCGCAGACAGGTTCATATCTATAAGGTCACAAATAGGCTTTTCATCGTCCACAACCAGTATCTTTATCATTCCTCTTCCGGCCACCCCCAATATTCCCTGATGATTTTCACCAGATCTTTCATAGTGTCATCCTCCGTACACTGGTAGAATTCACTTATTTCTCTGTCCTCTACGAATCCGTCCGTCCTCTGATAATAGATGGAGCATTTCGTATCGATCAGCCTTATCCCCATATCTCCGGAATAGCTGTATTTTGCCAGGACCACGATATCCTTCATGCCGTCCCCGTCCATGTCCTGACAAGTCATGCCCCGCATGGCATAGAGATTATCGTAATCCCCCATGGGCTGAAAGCTCCATACAATATACCCCTCCTCGTTCACCAGAAAAATCATGAACACATCATACTCCGCCATCCGCAGAACCCCCGGGACAATCTGGAGATACCCCTGCTTTTCAAACTGCCGGTAATAATTCTGCTCCCGAATGACCTGAAAACCACTGTCCAGCAGCTCCTTTAAGGTAGTCGCAGTATACAGCACCTCCGTGGAGCTGCCGTCCCGCACATAGGTTGCGATAAAGTCCGCGCTTTTGTTCATGCTGAAACGGTTTATCTTGTCGGAGATCCTCCAGTCCCGGTAAAAGTCCTTATCCTTCTGGAACAGCACATCTCCCACCTTGTAGGTCCCGGCATAGTCCCCCTCCGCGTTCTCGCAGTCGGCGATGAGCACGATGTCCGTCAGCCCGTCCCTGTCCAGATCCTGAAAGGAAACCGCCGCAAGGGTCTTTATGGGCTGCTCCAGCCGCCCCAGATGCTTATAGTTCGCCTCCAGCTGATTTGTCTTGTAAAGCACTTTTCCCTGACTGTCCGCAATCAGTATGCCAAGTCTGTGATATTCCTTTTCCAGTATGGGACAAAAAAAGACCTCTTCCTCGCCAAAGGTCTCCAGAGCCACAGAAAAGCTCTGATCCTCTATGAGCTCATAACCGTTCTCCTCTATGTCCTCTACTGTCTCTATAGCCTCAAAGCTGCTTTGATAATCCTCATATCTTTGCACCAGCTCCTCAAGCTCCCCGGCACCGTCCGTCTCCTCCGAGGCCTGCGCTTTATAGGACAGAGTTGCGCACATACAGAGAATCAGCGCTATGGATATCCATTTCCTCTTCACCGGCATCTCCTTTCCGCCCCGGCAGCCTGCCCGCCGCAGTGCCGTCCGCCTTATCATTACCAGCATACACTGTAAATGCATCATTTTTGCTTACTGAAAACCGGAAATGTAAAAAGGACAGCCATGGGGTGGCTGCCCTTTTTAGAGAAGGTATTTCTTATGGGGTATAGCAAAAAACTATATAATGTATTGGGGGTTACGCATATTATAATACCATCCCGCTCCTTTTTTGCCAATTCCCAAAACTAACAAAATTACTAAAAATTACAGTTGATTTTTGGTAACTTTGTACAAGTCAGATCAGCCTTCCACTGCAAACAACGCTTCAAATTCTTCCCGGCCAATCTTTTCCTTCTGCAGCAGCAGCTGGGCACATCCGTGCAGCACCTTCTCATTTTTCAAAATGATTTCCTTTGCCTTGCTGTAGCATTCGTCCACAATGGACTTCACTTCCTTGTCGATCTCGCCTGCTATAGTCTCGCTGTGACTTTTGGCATGGGCAAGATCTCTGCCGATAAACACTTCGTCATCATCATCGTCATAGCAGATGACACCGATGTTCTCCGACATACCGAAGCGGGTCACCATCCTGCGCGCCACCTTGGTAGCCTTCTTGATGTCGCTGGATGCCCCGGTGGTGATATCCTTGAAAATGATCTCCTCGGCAATCCTGCCTCCAAGGGATACCATGATATCCTGCATCATCTGCCCTTTGGTCATAAACATCTCATCCTTCTCCGGCAGAGGCATGGTGTAGCCGGCCGCCCCCAGCCCGGTGGGAATGATAGATACCGTATAGACAGGCCCCACGTCCGGCAGCACATGGAACAGAATCGCATGTCCCGCCTCGTGATATGCCGTGATCCTCTTTTCCTTGTCCGATATGATCCTGCTCTTCTTCTCCGTTCCGATGCCTACCTTTACAAAGGCCTTGGTGATATCCTCCTGAGCCACATATCCCTTGTTCTTTTTCGCCGCGTTGATAGCCGCCTCGTTCAGCAGATTCTCCAGATCCGCCCCGGTGAATCCTGCGGTGGTCTGGGCCACCTGCTTTAAGTCCACGTCCTCCGCCAGAGGCTTGTTCTTTGCATGCACCTTCAGGATATCCTCTCTGCCGCCCACGTCCGGGGTGCCTACTGTCACCTTTCTGTCGAATCGGCCGGGACGGAGGATGGCCGGATCCAGAATATCCACCCTGTTAGTGGCCGCCATGACAATGATGCCCTCGTTGACGCCGAAGCCGTCCATCTCCACCAGCAGCTGGTTCAGGGTCTGTTCCCTCTCGTCATGGCCGCCGCCCATGCCGGTCCCCCTGCGTCTGGCCACCGCGTCGATCTCGTCTATGAATACGATGCAGGGAGCGTTCTTCTTTGCTTCCTCAAACAGATCCCTGACACGGGAAGCGCCCACGCCCACGAACATCTCCACAAAATCCGAGCCGGAGATGCTGAAAAAAGGCACTCCTGCCTCACCCGCCACAGCCTTGGCCAGCAGCGTCTTGCCCGTTCCGGGAGACCCCTCCAGCAGCACGCCCTTGGGGATTCTGGCCCCCACCTTGGTATACTTGCCGGGATCCTTGAGGAAGTCCACGATCTCCTCCAGCTCCTCCTTTTCCTCCCTCAGGCCCGCCACCTGCTCAAAGGTGATGCCCTTGTCCCCCAGAAACAGCCTTGCCCGGCTCTTGCCGAAATTCATCATTCTGGCATTGCCGTTGCCGGCGCTCTGGGCATTGAACATCATGAAAAGGAACACCACCGCTGCCACGATCAGCATGGGCACCAGCGTGGTCATCACCCAGCCCTCTCTGGGCACATCCTTTACCAGCGGGTCGAATCCGTAGGATCTGACCAGCTCCTCCGCCTCCACGATGTCCGTCACATAGATTTCTCTCTCCATGCCGTTTGTCAGCTCCACGCTCAGGTATCCCGTAGGCGTCTCGCTGTTGGGATGGACCTCGATATCCTTGACCCTCTCGGCCTTCATGTCGGAAATCAGCTCTTCCCTCGTATAAGAATCATCCGTCCGGTTCAGCGCCATGAGCAGCACCACCGCCAGCAGAAGCACCATGATAAATGTCAAATATGAATTAAATCCTCTACCGCTCTGCCTCAATTCACAAGCCTCCTATTCCAGTTCCTTGGTTCCCATAAAGGTTATCATTGATCGAATTCCACTACCCCGATATAAGGCAAATTGCGGTATCTCTGGTCATAATCCAGCCCGAAGCCTACCACAAACTCATCCGGAATCTGAAATCCCGTATAATCCACATTCACATCCACCACCCGCCTGTCAGGCTTATCCAGCAAAGTGCACAGCTTCAGGGATTTAGGCCCTCTGGCCATAAGCATCTCCAGCAGATAGCTCAGAGTCCTGCCGCTGTCCACGATATCCTCCACCACCAGAACATCCTTGTCCTTGATGGGCTCGTCCAGATCCTTCACGATCTTCACCACGCCGCCCGACTTCGTGCCGCTGCCGTAGCTGGACACGGACATGAAATCCAGCGACACTGGTGCCATAATCCTTTTGGCCAGATCGCACATAAAGAAGCTCCCTCCCTTCAGGACACATATCATGTGCACCTGCTTTCCCTCGTAATCCTTGCTGATCTGCCGGCCCAGCTCTTGTATTCTTGCGTCCAGCTCCTCCTCGGATATAAGTACTCTAATGTGTTCTGACATTTTTCTCCTCCGTTTCGCTGCTCCCGCAGCCCTTGTTTTTTTCCCTTGACAGTTTGACCTGTAAAATACGTTTCGTTTTCCCGTCCACCTTGAAATGTTCGCTGATCCGCCAGCCTATAAGCCAGAGGACATGATTTCCCAGAACCAGCAGCGGCACTTCGTCCCTGAGATGTCTCGGTATCTTCTCCGTGACCATATAATTCTTCAGGGATTTGTGGACTGCATTGCCGCTGTCGTCGGCTATGGTCAGATAATCGCCGGTACATCTGGAACGAAGCGCCAGCGGTTCTTCTATTTTATCATAATCAAACCATTTCGTATACCGATTTTTGGGCACTTCCATGAATTTTTCTTTAAAAAATGCTGTAAATTCCAGTTTTCCCATATTTTCCAGATCATAAACAGAAAAATCCTCCGAATCCACCTCCGGAAGACGTACTTCCACAGACTCTCCCTGCCAGATGCGGATATGGACTCCTCTCTCCAGCACCACCATGCCATACTGGCGCCTTGCGGTTATCCCGAAAGGCAGGGCAATACTTCTGTTCCCCTCCTGAAGGAAAAGAGACAGGACATTCTGGATATGTACCTGATGGATATCCTTTCCCGTAGGAGAAAGCTGCTTTATCAATATGTGGAGCACACGCTTCCGCAGAGCCGGATGCAGCCCCCGAAAGGCTTCCACATCCAGAGCACTGCTGCAGGGTTCTTCCCTGTCCCATATATCTCTGTTGCCCGGCTCATTTCTGAAAGAACGTCCCTGCTCCTGCTGTCCCGGCGGCACAGCCGCCTCTGGGACCCTTACCAGACAGTGCGCCAGCGCCTCCTGAGTCTGTATCGCAAGATAATCTTCTGTTTCTTTGAGCACTTCCGCTGTCCTGCGCATATGGGCCACGGTGCCGGAAAAGATTTCCTCCTCCGCATAGGGCAGTATATGATGGCGAATGCGATTCCTGCTGTAATCGTCCCCGCTATTCGTGCTGTCCGTGCGCCAGGCTATTCCCAGCTCCTGCAGATATGCCTCCGCCTCGCTGCGCTCCAGACAAAGTATAGGACGGATGATATTGTCTCTCACCGGCGCTATCCCGCAGAGCCCCTTCAGGCCGCTGCCCCTGAACAAGTGAAACAGCATGGTCTCCGCATTATCATTACTGTTGTGGGCAACCGCGATCTTTGCGCCGCCCATCTCCTGCGCCGTCTCGTGGAACGCCTTATAACGGACTCTCCTGCCTGCGTCCTCCTCAGAACACTTTTCCTCTCTTGCAAGCCTATGGACATCCGCCTTCCTCAGGGAAAAGGGCACTCCCTCCCCGGCACACAGCTCCTCCACATACCGGGCATCCTCTCCCGCGTCCGGACGGATGCCGTGATCCACATGAACCACAACAAGCGTAAAAGGAATCCTCTTTGCATATTCGAGCAGCAGAAACAGAAGACAAAGAGAATCCGCTCCCCCGGAAACCCCTGCCACGATTCTATCGTCATAAGCGATCATGCCATGCTCTTCTATGTATGAAAATACCTTCTTCTCCGTCTTTTCCTTCAAGGACATATCCTACTTGCAGCCTCCGTCTTCCTACAAGTATCTTATATCATCACTCCCAAAAAGTCAAATTATCCGCAGGCTTTAACTCTTCCAGATCCCGATCACCCCTATGGTCATATCGTCCTGGATCCGCCCTCCGCTGGCATGAAGGGCGATGCGCAGCAGCCGTTCCGCCATCTCCCCGGGGTTGCGGTCGTGGATCCCGGCGATGGCCCCTGCCATAGTCTTTTCATACTGGTCGCCCCCAAAGGCGTCCACCACCCCGTCCGACACCATGATCAGGTAATCTCCGTCCTGCAGCTTTCTGCACAGAGGCTGGACCTCCAGCTGCCGGAAGACACCCAGAGGCAGATTCCCCATGACCAGAGGCTCCACCTCATCCCCTCTCTTCAGGAAAGTCACTGCGCCTCCCACCTTTCTCAGCTGGCAGGTTCCTTCATACAAGTCGATGTCACAGATGTCCAGAGTAGGGTGGTTTTCGTCCTCGCCTACCGCAAACAGCGCTGTATTGACCATATTGATGGCCGTGTCCGTGCCGTATCCGGCCTCCAGCATCTTTTCCATCAGATCCAGCACTCTTCCGCTGTCCCTGCCTGCCCTCTCACCGGATCCCGTGCCGTCTGAAAGCATTACCGTCATTCTGCCCTTCTCTGTCTCCATCACCGCATAGTTATCCCCCGAGACGGTTTCATCCTCCTTCACCGCCTTGGAAAAACCCGTGAGCACTACATAGCTTGTCTCCTCCTCCAGAAGGAAGCTCTGGGGAGATGCCTCCACCACGTACGGGCTGGTGACGGAGGGCTGCATCCTCTTGTCCAGAAGCACGGAGATCATGTCCGCCGCCTCGTCCACGGATACCTTCGCGCCTCTGTGGGTGCTCATGGTCAGGACGATGGCCTGCCTCCCGTTTCCTCTGGGGATATAGCAGGGCCCGTCCACCTGAATGCCCTCCTCCGCCAGCGCCTGCGTCAGCATCCGCCTGCGCTTGCTTTCCATAGGCCGAAATACAAGTTCCTCACATGCTGCTTCCGTCATAATCTTTGCCATCTGGTTGAGATGGCCGCTGATGACCTGCCTGTTCTCCCAGAGCCTCCTCTCTGTCAGGACTGTCTCCCGATCCTTTACTTCCGCCTCAAACTCCTTGTCAAAGCTTTTTGCCAGCTCGGTAAAGCTGTCCGCATAGCCCAAGAGCCTCTGCCTGCACAGGTCCGATATCTGGGCCGTCCGCAGCTCCTTATCCTGTTCCTTGTGCCTGATCATTCCAAATCCACCCCTTTTCGTCCGCGCGGCAGGAGTCCGGTCCCCCGGGCCTCCGCCGCAGATTGCTATGGCTGTACCGATCACGGAATCCGCTTCGCGAACCCTATGATCGCAGGTATATTATAGGAACAAGGAGTCTGTTATTTTGTCAAAAACGCGTACCAAAGCCCTTAAAGTTTTGCGACAAAAAAAGCAGGAGCCCTTGCGCCCCTGCCTATTATTTACTGTTCTGTTTAAAAAGAATCTCATCCTCATAGACCAGTCCGAGCTTCTCTCTTGCTATATTTTCTATGTAACCCTTTGTCTGAACCTCCTTGCTGAACTGTTCTATCTCAAGGCTTCTCTTCCGCTCCTCCTCAATCTGAGCCTCCAGCTGCTCTATTTCCGCAGCTCTGGCATCCACCTTCTGGCGCAGCTCCATACTCTTTACTGCCACGGATACCATGATCATCAGTACCACCAGCGAAACCAGAAACATACCCCATCGATTCTGAACCCTTTTGCGGTACGCCACCTTACGTCGCTTTCCCATAGGCCACCCCCTTTTTTGTTTCCTTGCAGTTCCCGTACCCTGCCTTAAAAATGAACTTCCTCTCTTATCTGTCATTTCTTCAAACTTATTTTAAACATTTTCAGGGAAACCGTCAATCTGTTTTTTACTGTACGCTTCCATTTCCTTGTCCTGCGGCGCACCCTCTCGCCCGCCCTGCGGCAGGATCTGCCTGCCTGCCTCCCCAAAAACCTCAACGGCCTGCAGAGCCATCTGAATATCCTGAAGAGAAGATCCCGCATCCTTATCATAGCCATAGACACATACTTCACAAACAGCGGGCTTACCAGCTTCTTATAGGCAAAGATCCCCGTCATGGCTCCTATGACGGAAAACCACCTCATCATGCCGTTGCTCTCCCGGTACATCAGCAGAAAGACCTCTGCCCCGCAGTAGATCCAGAATACCAGATCCTCCAGAGACACCAGAAAAGAGCCATGACGGACCACCCGCCTGAATATCCTCAGGAGATCATACACAAAGGTAATAAAGATACCCATAAGCAGA
This sequence comes from uncultured Acetatifactor sp., assembly GCA_964018205.1. Taxonomy (GTDB): domain Bacteria; phylum Bacillota; class Clostridia; order Lachnospirales; family Lachnospiraceae; genus Acetatifactor. Next base: position 45,795 of record CAXHOW010000003.1, read on the forward strand.
GAATGCAGGAGAAATTCGGATTCGCTTACCATAGGCTCACCGGAACAGCCTTGTCAGGAAGGACTCGTTTTTGTGGCCCGCCCCGGACACGTCGGAATAGGTGAAGCTGTCGATCTTGCCGTCTATGTCCACCTCTCCCTTCTCCAGCGTCAGCCTGCTGACATGCAGTTCATCCCCCTTTATCATAAGCATCCCCTGCTCCGTCTCCAGCAGTATCTCATGTATGTCAAAGGAAAGCACATCGTTCACTCCGTTGATGGCGCAGCTTCTCCGATTCGTCATCATGACCTTGTGCATACGGCTGTTCCCGCTCAGATCCTCCATATCCATGACCCTCCTGTTTTCATCCTCTCCCTGCCCCTGCGTCTCCACGGGCTCTGCAGCACCTTCTGCAGAGTCTCAGAAAATCCGGCCCCTGCCCGTCACAGGCACTAGGGGGATATGGAAAATTATATGAAGAAATCTCGGAAAAAAGAACCTTGGATCAGCTCTGGGCATTTACAGATAGCGGAAGAGCTCCTTTGCCTCGTCCTTCTTCACTGTCTCCTGTACATCAAGCACCTCCACCTTCACTTCTCTGTTGCCGAAGGAGATGGTGATTATGTCGCCTTTCTTGACCTCCGTGCCGGCCTTCGCCTGCTTGTCGTTTATCATGACCCGTCCGCTGTCGCAGGCTTCATTGGCCACTGTGCGGCGCTTGATCAGCCTCGATACCTTCAGATACTTATCCAATCTCATAATCATACCTTTCCGCCCGCCCCGGCGGGCCTCCAAAGCTCACGATATACAAAAAGCCCGGGAAGCGTCCATTCCAGCAGAATAAAGACACTTCTTCGGGCTTTCACTCCGGTAGGCGCTGCATCCACCTTCAGGTGAATGACATCTGCCTGCCCTCTCTCCATTATTCGTTGACCATATCCTTCAAAGCCTTGCCGGCCTTAAACTTAGGTGCCTTGGAAGCGGGGATCGTGATAGTCGTCTTTGTCTGAGGATTCCTTCCTTCTCTCTCTGCTCTTTCGGTTACCTCGAAGGTTCCGAAGCCGACAAGCTGAACCTTTCCGCCATTCTTTAGCTCTTCAGCAACAACATCAGTGAAAGCCTTCAGCGCCTTCTCCGCATCCTTTTTAGAAATACCAGCCTGCTCAGCTACAGCCGCAATCAATTCTGTCTTGTTCATTCCGAACTCCTCTCTTCCTAAATTGAGTTTTCATTTCAGTACATCGCTTAGCCTTGTAGTTGTCTCATAGAAACGAATATTAATATACCTATTTTTCCAGAGTTTGTCAAGGGGTTTTACGGATAAACCTGAAGTTCCGGATGCCTAATCTGACGAGCTGTTGCCGCTCCCTGTCCCCGCCTGAGACGGAGAAACTACAAGATCCGCAAAAGAGTAGGATATGTCCTTGTCGGCATCGTCCAGCTGCACCGTAATGCTCTTGGTTTCATACCCCGATTTCCTCAGGATAATTACGTGTACTCCTTCCGTTTTTCTGAAGCTGCAGGGGGAAATTCCCACATAGTTCCCGTCCAGATATACCTCCACCCCCTCCGGTGCATCCACATATACCTTATAATAATCTGTAGCCGTATCCGCATCGGAGGAGTCGGATCCCGAGGACTCCCCGTCTCCCGTGTCCGACGCGGCGTCCAGCGTCACATCTATCCCCACGGACTCCTGCGCCACCCGGATGTACTGGGTAAGGGACTGATAGCCCTCCGCCCTTGCGATGATCTGGTGCAGGCCGTACTCCAGCGTCACCGGGCCGGAGACATCCACCTTGTTTCCGTCCACATACAGCTCCGCCTCCCCCGGTGTCAGGGAAAAAAGCACCATACCCGTCTGGGGCTCCGGTATCTCCAGATCCCCTATATCCAGAGTCACCTCCTCATCCCGCCTGACGGATACGCTCTTGACGCCTCCGCCGCCCTTATGGCTGATATTCACCTGATAATCTCCCTCCGGCACCAGAAGGAGCATGTCCTCCGTGATCCGCTGGATCCTTGACTGTCCTATCTCGATCCAGCCTCCGATGAAATTCTCGTCATTGGCCAGCCGCAGATACCCATGGCCCTTCTCCACTTGTACGGAGAGGATCTGGCGGTCGATGCCCTGAACCTTCAGCACATCCGCCAGATTCAGATCCATGACTTCTATGCTCCTGCCCTCCGAAATATACTGCGTATTTGAAGTAAGCTTGTAGGTTTCCGAGCCGATGCTCATCTCACCCCGCTCGAAGTTCATCTCATAACGCTCCACACCCGTATAGATCCATGCGGAGTCAGACAGCCGCATGGTGGTCAGGTGCTTTTTGGATTTCAGGAAAGTCACATCCACTATATCACCTGCTTCTATCTGGCCGATAGCGACCGCATTGCCGTATTTATCGTACAGTCTGGTGGTGCCGTCCATGGAAAGCGTATATCTCTTGCCCAGCTCAAGGTTCAGAAAGGTAGCCTTTCCTTCCTTCTCGTTCTTGTCCACCAGGATCGCGGTATCCGCCGAATCATAGCTGTCAGGGCCCGTGACCACAAATCCCGTGTCCACCCGGTCCGGCCCTGACTGTCCTGCATTGTCCTTTTCATCCCCGTTCCTGCCGAAAGGAAAGGCGCATGCCGTAAACGACACAACTGTCACACCTATAAGAAACAAGATGAATCTCCTCAAATACGTACTTTTCTTTTCCATATGTCCCTCTTCGTTCTCTGTCGGCGCCGTCCCTTACTCCGGCCCTACCTTCCGAAATACCTCATCCAGAAAATGCTGCTTATCCTTCTCCTGTCCGATGAGCTTCTCCAGCTTCTCCTGATTCTTTCCGGGGATCCATGCCTTCCCGGAATTATAATAAAAATTCACGATCTTCCAGAATTTCTCTGGATATGCCAGCCTATAATGCAGATCTATCCAGCTTCTGGCCGTCAGAGGACATTCCTTCTGATATTCCTCCAGAAGCTCCTGCCCCAGCGACACAGACCAGTTACCCTTTTCCAAAAGCTTTCTGAGCAGCAGGCACAGATCCCTGACCGGATCATCCCTGAGACATTTCTCAAAGCCCGCAATGAACCATCCGCCGCTGTCCCTCAGGATATTGTGATACTGATAATCCCCATGGCAGAGCGTCACAGCCTCCGGCTCCTCCGCAGGCAGCGCACAGTACTGCTTCCATTCCTCTGTGACGGCAACAGCCTGCTCCAGAAATAAGTCGAAATGATTCCGCAGACTGATCTCAAACCAGCTCTTCTGACCCTTCTGCTGCAGATATTTCCGCACTCGCTTCAGTTCCTTGTTATGCTTGTCATATTCCCTCTCCGGAGAAAACGCCGCCGGAAGGTTAGGAGTATGAATGTCCAGCTTCATGCTTTTATGGAGCCTTGCCAGAAGCCTGACCGCCTCCCTGCACTCATCCCTGTCATGGATGCTGCACTCCCTGCCCTCTCTCCATGTCTTCAGCACATAACCTGCGCCGTCGGCATCCTTTACCAGCAGCTTATTCTCTCTGGTGGGCACGATCCTCTCCGCATCCACCAGACCGTCCTCCGCTATCCTGCGCAGAAGCAGATCCTGCAGCTCGATTCTCTCCTGACTTCCCGAGTATTCCTTAAAGATCATGCACCCCTGATCGGTATCGCACAGAATGGCCCCTCTTCCCTTTCTGATACGCTGCACCTCTACCTCATACTGCCCCAACAATTCAACTGCCTTCTCATTCACCTTAAGACCCCTCCCGTTTAGCCTGAGTCACCGAACTGTTTTTCGTCCGGCTAAACTATCATATGAAGGGATTCCCAAAAGTATGTTAAAGATTCGTCTGCTCCGTTTCCTGCTGCTCCTTTTTATACCGGGCAGCCTCTTCCAGCAGTCTTTCTTTTGTGTTACGTTCCGGCTCCTCCAGCACCAGCTCCAGAAGCTTCTGCAGCGCCGCCCCCAGCTCCCGGCCCGGCTTCCAGCCTATACCCATCAGATCCCGGCCCGTCACCGCCAGATCCTTTAAGGCCACGCACTGGCCCTCCTCCCGAATTTCCTGATAGAGCTTCCGCCATCTCTCCAGACGCTCCAGCTTTTCATCCCTCAGATAATCGCTCTGGGCCATAATGTCGGCCCGCTTTATCTCAAAGAGCCCAGGGAAGGCATCCTGCCCGATCCGACTGACGGCCCTGCGCACCATCGCCCTGTCCGGCTCCAGACTATTGCCGTGATCATGGTACAGCACCAGCCTGCATACCATGTGTATCGTGTCATTGTCAAAGCGGAGCCTTTTCATGATCTCTTCCGCCATCCGTGCACTTACCGCTCCGTGGCCGTGAAAGTGCGTGAGGCCTTCCCCGTCCACGGTAAGGACCTCAGGCTTTCCCATATCATGGAACAGCATGGCAAGCCGCAGGATCTTGTCCGCCTCCACACAGCAGAGAGAATGCAGGATATGCTCCCCCACGCTGTAACAGTGATGGGGATGGTTCTGCTCTGTCTCCATGGCCTTGTCAAATTCCGGCAGAAAGACCTTGGTGACACCGCAGGCATAAGCCTGCCGCAGATAATCGGGATGGGGCGAGATGATCAGTTTCACCAGCTCCGTCCGGATCCTCTCCGCGCTGATCCTGGACAAGGACGGGGCCAGCCTGACGATGGCTTCCTTCGTCCTTTCCTCTATACCGTAGCCCAGCTGTGCGGAGAACCGGACGGCTCTCAGGATCCGCAGCGCATCCTCCCCGAAACGCTCCTCCGGTTCCCCCACGCAGCGGACGATTCCCTCTTTGATATCCTCCATGCCGCCGAAGATATCCACAAGCCCCTGAGAATCATTGTATGCCATGGCATTGATGGTCAGATCCCTGCGCCTTAAGTCCTCCCTGAGGCTGGGTGTGAAGGTGACATTCTTAGGATGTCTGCTGTCCTCGTATTTCCCGTCGATGCGGTAGGTGGTGACCTCAAAGCCCTCCCGCCCCATCATCACCGTGACCGTTCCGTGCTGCAGCCCCGTGTCCACGGTATGGGGAAACAGAGCCTTCACCTGCTCCGGCTTTGCGGATGTAGTGATATCCCAGTCCTCCGGCTTCCGGCCCAGAATACAGTCCCTCACGCATCCCCCCACCACATACGCCTCAAAGCCGGCATCCATGATGGTCTGTATAATATTCTTTGCCTTATCGGGTATCTCTATTCGGATGTCCTTTTCCATTTATCCTCATCACCTCCTCACCGTCTCCTGCAGCACGGCTCCTCCGCATGGGGACTTAAGCCGCTCCGGACTTGCCGCAGCATACATAACTGTACAAGATTCATTTCACCATAGGCCTATAAATCTTTCTATCACCTGCACCAGTCCGTCTTCGTCGTTGCCTGGTGCCACATAGTCCGCCGCGGCCCTTACCTCCGGCTGGGCATTGGCCATGGCGACTCCCACTGCCGCCTGCCGGATCATGGAAATATCATTATATCCGTCCCCGCAGCAGACAGTGTCCTCCCAGCCCGCCCCGATGATGGCAAGCAGCTTTCCAAGAGCCGCCCCCTTATCCACGCCCTGAGGCATGACCTCGATGAAGTAAGGGTCGGAGCGGTATATATCCGCCCTGTCCCCGTACCGCTCCCGCAGCTGTATTTCCAGAGCTGCCGCCTTAGAAGGCTCTGCGGTCATGAGACATTTATACATATCAAAATCCACGTATCCCACGAAGTCCTCCGGCTGCACCACAGTCATGCCGTTGATGCGCGCCTCCAGCTCCACGTATTCGTCCGGGGCGAAAGCGGAAACGGATATGTCCCCCTTATGGGCAGCAAGGCCGCATCCTTTTTCCTTTGCGAAACGGTACAGCCCCGGCAGCAGATCCCCGGGCAGCACCTTCTCATATATTATCTTTCCGGTCTCACACCGGGTTATGCATGCGCCGTTGAAGGCCAGTACATATCCGCCGTGCTTTTCCAGCTCCAGCTCCTGCTCATAGCGGCGGATGCCCGTGGCCGGACGGCCGGAGGCCAGGATCACCTTATGTCCCTGCTCCATCATATGCCGGAGCGCCGCCTTTGTGGCAGGGCTGATACATTTCTGCGAATTGGTCAGAGTGCCGTCAATGTCCAGCGCCAATATCTTCTCCTTGGATGTGCTCTTGTCCATCATATCCTTTTCGTTTCCCGCCCTTCCCGCACCATGTATTGTTTCCTTCCGTTCATCCCTCAAATACAGCAAGTGGCGGTGGGCATCCCCACCGCCAACCCGCCTTTTATAAAGTTCATGTCGTTATGTCACATCTGTAAGCCCGGCCTGCGGCACCAAGGCACCGAATCCTTCCGGTCTGCGGCAGTCCGTACAGCATTGTCCCGGAACAACAGGCCAAAATGTCATAGGTGTCATGAATGCTTTCCCGGACATTTCGCATTGCTTTCCCCGGATGCTCCATCATCGAAGCCGTCAGCCCTCACTGCTTTCGTCCTCAGCTCCCTCGCTGCCGTTCTCAGAACCTTCAGCGGAAGCCTCATCTCCGCTGGAAGCCTCATCTCCGCTGGAAGCCCCATCTCCGTCTGCTCCCTCGCCGGAGCTGTCCTCGCTGCCCTGCTGGGCGGCTGCCGCAGCCTCCTCCTGCACCTTTATATAATTCAGGTTGTTTTTAGGATCCTTCACATCCGCGTTTTCCGTAAGTCCGTCCATATACTCTGACAGCTTCTGGCTCAGCAGTATATTCCTGATGGTCAGGTACCACTCCTCCTCATTGGGAGCCACATAATAGGCAACATAGGTATATTCGCTTTCCTCCGGAGAAATGACAGCTGTGTCGCCAGCCTTCCGTTCACCGTCAGTCACCCATTCTCTCAGGGCATCCGGCATTTCGCTGGAAACCAGAGCCTCATACAGACCGCCCTCCACAGTGCTGAGGGTGGCATCCCTGTACTTGTCACAGATCTCGGCAAAGCTTTCCTCTGTAGCAGCGCCGCTCTTCCACTCATCCAGAATAGCCTGCCCGTCCTCCTGCGTTATCAGGATACGGGCATCTGCCGAGCGGGTCTTGTCCAGATAACGATTCTCGAATCCCAGCACATAGTAGCGATGTCCCGTGGTGTCCTCGATCACGGTGGTATCCCCCGCTTTCCTCTCCTCGTCAAAGAGCCAGCTCTGCAGGGAGTAGGTAACCGCAGACATCTTCATATTGGTATACAGCTCGCCCTCAGTCTTGATTTTCCTCTCAACAGCATCCGCTTCTGCCTTTGCCGCCTCCATGGCTGCCGTTATCTCCGCCTCGGATGGCTGATAAGGCGTCTCCGCGCCCTCATCCCCGGCGGCTTCTCCCTCGCCGTCCTCATCCTCTTCCACAGGATCCGCCAGCTCTGTAGGCTCCGTGGGCAGCTCTGCATTTACCGTGTACAGATAATAATCCACAGAGTCATAGCTGTTCCTATTGCTCTCATAATTTTCCTGGATCTCCTCTGCGGAAGGCGCAAACCGATCCTCCAGCACCTCGGCATTATACGCTGTCAGATACAAGCCCTCTTCAACATAGGGTCTCACCCGGGATTCTGTGGCATACGCACCGTAAAGCTGGCGGATATAGTCCTTTACGGACTGTCCTGCCTCCGAAGCCGCATCCTCCAAAGCCGCCATATACTCCTCATAATCCTGAGCGGTGTCATGGACAAAGCCCTCATCCCTCGCCTCTTTCATCATGTTCTTATTCTGGACGAGGCGTTCCACGGTCATCTCATCGAAATGATCCTTCCATGTAAGGGTATCGCTGTACATCTGCTGACTCAGGTCACCTGTCAGATCCACCCCAAAATAGTAGTAATAGGTCGTGTAATACTGATTGATGAAGCTGTTAGCTACAAGATTGTAATTATAATCAAACTCCACTCTGGTGACCTTTTCACCGTTCACCTCGATATAGGTGCCGTTCAGGCTGATCCATGTACGGATGGGGAAAGACGCGATGATGCACACAATGACTGCCGCCAGCACGATGCCCACGACCTGAGCGATACGCTTGTCCCTCAGCTCCTTCTCCTTCTGCTCCTTCCTCCTCTGTACCTTTCTGTCATATCTGGTGACTATTTTCTCCGGCTTCTGGCCTGCATCCTGCTTTTCCGCATTCTGCCCCGAGCCCTGCTTCTGTTTTTCCGTCTTCGACATGATATATGCCCCTTCCCTTATTTTCCTGTACCTTTGCTGTCCACAAATTCAATACCGTCCTATTTTACAGTATTTTGAGGAAAATGTGAAGCTATTTCACATATTTTTCAAGTTTTTCCACAATATTTTTTATGCAGCCGGGCTCAAAGGGACTCATGAGCCCTACTTCCTTCACCATATTGGTAAAGAAATCGCTGGCGGACAGGCTGCAGAGCTTCAGGTAGCTCTTCCATGCCTCGCCGTAATCCTCGTCCATCTTCACCTTATACTGCAGCGCGCAGGTCTGTGCAAGGCAGTAGTCAATATAATAGAAGGGACTGTTGTAGATATGCTGCTGCTTCTGCCAGAATCCGCCCTTGCCAAAGTACGGATCGTCGCCGTAATCCTGATGGGGCCTGTACTCCTTCTCCAGCTCCAGCCATGCGGCCCGTCTCTCCTCAGGGGTCATGTCAGGATTCTCATAGATGATGTGCTGGAACTCATCCACCATGCAGCCATAAGGGATGAATGCCACCGAATCCTCCAGATGCATCTCGATATAATCCTGCGCCCTGTCGCCGAAGAAAAGGGGCATCCACTGCTGGGTAAAGAACTCCATGGACATGGAATGGATCTCCGCCGTCTCCATGGTGATATCGCTGTGCTCCCTGATCGGATCCTTGCCGGAAATATACCCCTGAAAAGCATGTCCGCACTCGTGGGTTATCACATCCACATCGCCGCTGGTGCCGTTAAAGTTGGCAAAGACGAAGGGCGAATTATATACCGGCATATAGGTCATATAACCGCCTGCCCTCTTGGTCTTGCGGCCCAGCACGTCGAACAGCTCGTTCTCCATCATGAAATCATAGAATTCCCTGGTCTCCGGAGAAAGCTCGCTGTACATCTTCTGCCCGGCGGCCAGAATCTCGTCCGGGCTGCCGGAGGGCGCGGGATTGCCGTCCTTGAAATACACCCCATTATCGATGAAGCTGAGCTTCTCAAGGCCCAGTCTCCGCCTTCTGCGGTCATGGAGCTTCTCCGCAAAGGGCACCAGATACTCCTTCACCTGCTTACGGAAGGCCTCTACCTCTTTCTTGCCGTAGCAGTTACGCGTCATCTTGTAATATCCCAGCTCCACGAAGTTCTCATAGCCCATCGCTCTGGCCTGAGCGGTGCGGTTCTTTACCAGCTTGTCATAGAGCTCGTCCAGCTTATCCACATTCGCCATAAAGAAATCGCTCTGAGCCTTCCATGCGGCTTTTCTGACATCTCTTTCAGAGCTGATCAGGTAGGGCCTCATCAGGGACAGATTCAGCTCCTTGCCGTCGAAAGGAATCTTAGCCCCCGCGATCAGCTTATTGTATTCCGTGGTCAGGGCATTGGCCTCCTGCATCAGGGGAATCAGCTTTTCGTCCATGGCCTTCTGGGCAAGCTCCATATTCTTGAAAGCCACAGGGCCGATCTTCTGCTCCAGATACTCCCGGTAAGGGGACGCATAAAGCTTCTTCTCATACTCCAGCGTCAGATTATGATAGATGGGCCTCTTTTCGTTATAGTACTCATGCTCCTTCCCATAGAACTCGTCTGTGGTATCCACATCGTAGCGGATATGGGCGATGGTCATCTGGGTGCTGACCCTGTCCGTCAGGTCATAGTACTTCTGATGCACCGCAAACTGCTCTTCCCCGCTCTTTGCATTGTCAAACTCCTCCATCAGCGCCCGCATCTCTTTTTCCACTTGATCAAAGTCTACCCGCTGATACGGCATGTCCTTAAATTTCATATGCTTCTCCTCTTTTCCGCGCCTGACGCGCATTATACCGTCATTTCCCCAGCCCGCCGAAATACCGCGCTCCGCCGTCCGAACCCCGCCTTTAGCCCTCGACAGAGGACTCTTGAGCAGAACAGCAAAACCAGAGGCTCCAGCTTGTCCAAAGCAGGCTGCGATCATGACTCCTTACCCCATATTACACGATTTGTCCGGCAAAGTAAACCAAAAGTGTAGAACAAAAGAAATCTCCAAGCTTGAAAAAGGAAAAAAGGCGGCATCCAAGCTGCTGCGGGACGCCTTAAGGCTGTATCACCTATAGGAGCTTCTGGATATACGGGGACGTTATCTGGAGCGGATACTGGATGATTCTGCCGGAAGCGGAGGCAGAGAAGCGGCCGGTGAACCTGCCCGTCTGTACCAGAAGAACGAGGCGTGGAAAAATGCTCTGGAAAGCGTATTGGTGCATTCTGTTGGCAGCGCTGCTTTCTCTGTCCGCCTGCGGCAGGGAAGAGCGGCAAAGGGGGGCAATTTCACTGCGCTAGCTCTGGTATAAAATTATCTTAAACCGTCTGCCAAGACGGATAGGAGGACATGGCTATAGGAAGTCCGGCTCCTTTTCAACGGCAGCAAGGACTCGGAAGCGGTGGCCTGAATTATTCAGAATAGTGCAGATTTGGCGCCGGCTGAGTAAACGGCCGAGTAAATGGTCAATGTTCCGTCTTGCATTTTCCTACCTGCTATGCTAAAATTATTCTATATTTTTTATTAACATTTTATTAGCTGGAGGAAACAAAAATGTTTGAAGAGCTTCGGAAAAAAACCTTCAAAAAATCCCTGCTATGGTCCGCGATCGTGCTTATCATCGGCATAGCACTGATCGTCTGGAAGATCGCGGATCTCTTTTTCATCCCGGATTTCAAGACGCTGGCTCCCGATGAAATAGGAGACCAGTTCGTGAAGCTGGAGCTGACCGAGAATCTGGGCGGCTATCTGGAGGCCTATGAGCAAAACAGCAGAACCGGTTCCAAGCGCACCACGGGCGTATATTACTTTATCCTCACCGGTGACGAATATTCCACAGACAGCCGCATCATGACGCTGGTCGTTCCGGGCAGGTACGAAAACCGACTGGACGAGATGGCGAATGACTATTACAATGATGTTGAAACGAAACCTTTTCAGGTCAGAGGTAAGATCAAGGAGCTGAGCAGCGAAGACTACTCCTATTTCAGATCGGCCCTGCGGCAGCAAGGCTTCACCAACGATGAGATGGACAGCTACGCGATCTACAGCTACATAGATTATGCATACGGCCCTTTAGCCCTGAATATCTTCTTCGCTTTAGGCATCCTGCTGACGGCATATGGCATAGGCCGTATCATAAAGGGATCCAAGGGCGGCTACCTGAAGAAATTCCGCAGCGATATGGCGGAGGGCGGCTTCAATGAAGCCTCCATCGAATCTGACTACGCCGCTGCAAAGTACTATGACAAAAAAGGCAACTTCCGGGTAGGCCGACTGATGGCTTATTATATCAGCGGCTCTGAGATAAGGGGACTCCCCAACAACAAGATCTCCTGGTGCTACCAGAATACCGTGACCCACCGCACCAACGGCGTAAAAACCGGAACCACTTACAATGTCGTCTTTTTCGTTGAAGGCAGGAAGAAAGAGATCACGGTTCCCGTTGACAACGAAACCATCGCTCAGGATGTGCTCAAGAGATATAATGCAATGTTCCCTTGGGTTGTGGCCGGATATACGGATGAGCTAAAGAAGCTCTTCAACAAGAACCATGCGGAGTTCCTGCAGCTGCGCTACAATACCTGCGAGCATATGGCAGTAGATCCCGGATTTGAGAATACAGGTTCCCTTGAGAAGCCTGCGGAGCCGGTATAAGCGGCACAGAATCCGAACTGTTCTCAAGGTCCGATTTATGTTTCTCTTATACATCGCAAAAAACAAGAGCAGGAGCCAAACACTCCTGCCCTTGTTCTTTTTTACTACTATGCCAGCTCAAGAAAAGTAGTGTCATACGGAGCAAGCGTCACTGTCCTGTCTCCTGCTTCCGTAGGAATAGATGTGGTCTGTTCCTGATCGCTGTTGTTGATCACCACCAGCTTCCTGCTCTCCGGATAGTAGGCGCATTCCGTATACAGATTGTCTGTCATGTACAGGCCGTTTGTCCCTTCTCCTCCTGCATAGCGGATCAGCTGGTACAGCATACGGGTATTCTCCAGATTGACTTGGAAGGACGCCAGATAGATGCCCTTGCCTTTCCCGAATGCATTTACCGTCACTAACGGCTTATCTCCATCGGCCATGAGCACCTCCGCTTTGCCGTCCGTGAGGAACAGATGCTCTCTGGCCTCCAAATGCGCCCCAGCAGGCAGGATTCCCTGACTGTCATTGGCCTCGAAGCTCCACTTGCCATGGCAGACCCTCGCTCCGGCATCTTCGTCAATGCCCAGCACATGAGCCATGCGGAAATAATTGTCATAGCCTTCCACTGCAGAGGGCTCATTCACGCCGATGAAGGTGCCGCCCTCATAAACCCATCTGGTAAGCAGGGTCACCACTGCGTCATCCTTCCAGTTCTCTCCGCCGCTCCAAGCGCTTCCGGCATAGCCTGCATTAATAACCACATCCACATCATCCAGTATTCCAAAGCTGCCATCGGTTCCCTGCCCTGCATAGGCGCTCTTTTTCAGGTCCTCAAAAGATATGAATTTCACGTCCACCGGCAGTCCGGAGAGAGCCTCGTTGACGTGGATCAGGTCATGCATATAGGTCTCATGGAAATGTCCCGACAGCGTCCATGAACGCAGGGCTCCCCAGCTGTGCAGAACCGCCACTTTCGTCTTTATGGCATAAGGCCTGCCCGCATCATGGAAGGTGCGGATCAGCCGGAACTCATCGGACACCTTCTCGATATAATCACAGAAATCAGGATAATTCTCCACCAGATGGAGATACCCGCCCAGACCGATCCTGTCAATCTTTGCCCTGAGCAGAGCCCGTCTTACGCTGTTCCAGTATTTCTTTGCATCCAGAGTAGGATCTCCGCCCTCCGCAAAGGTAGGCAGACCGCCCAGCCCCACAGGGAATAGGTAAGGATGCAGCCTCAGCTCGTGGGTAGGAACGTCCACTCCCGCACAGAGTCTGGCCTCGTAGCCGGAGAACACGCACTTGATCAGCCCGTCAAAGCCAAACTCCTGAAATCTTCCGTTGTAAGGCTCAACACCGACCCAGCTGTCGTCGTAAAACACATATGCCTTCTTGCCATACTCATGCACCATGTCGATAAGCTTTTTGCCGAAGGAAATCACAAAGTCATTGATGAATTCCATCCAGTCGGCCTTTCTCTTGGTGCCGGGCATATGGGTCACATGAAGCTGCCCTTTGTTGATAAAGTCCTCGGCCTCCATACGGTATCCGTACTTTTTCTCGAATTCATCCAGCGCCAGCGCACTGACGGTATAGTCATAAGAGCCCCAGTCGGAAAAAAGCTGTCTATTCCTCTCGCTGCTGCCCCAGATCCACACAAAATTATAGAACATGGAGGTGAAACGCACTACAGTAGTGTCGGGATGGGTCTCGCACCAGTTCTTCATCCAGCCCAGCATATACTCCTGCGTCTCGGGATATCTGGGATCGATCTGCATCAGATGCTCCTTGTCCCAGTTGTTGGTGGTATGGTTGTACATGGAAATCTCTTCCCATATTCGGTATGCAAGAAAACTCACCGTATATTTATGGAAAGGGGTAACCTCCTTTATGGTAACACTGCCGGTCTCCTTGTCATAGCTCCATTTCCCGGAATCCACCTTTTCATTGACAGTTCTGTCATAAACCTCCCAATATTTGAATGCAGCCTCTGTGTCATTGATGGTGAACTGCTCCGCAAAAAAGCTCTCCATCAGGCTGACAGTAAGCTCCTTCCCCGCAGCCACTGCTGCCGGGGTGCAGAGAAAGGTCTGCTGCAGCTTGTCCATATTCTTCTTTGCCCATTCATTATGGTCGCGGATGATGCATATGGTGGAATAGATGCCGTAACCTGCATGGACGATCTCGTCCGACAGCACGGTGCCGTCGCTGTCCCTGATCACGTCAGCACCCCACTTTTCCGCCATCTGTAATGTAAGCTTTTCATACCCGGACTCCCCGGGAAGCGTAAAACCGCCTTTAGTCTTTGACATTTTTATCCTCCTATTTCGGAATATAGTCTCTCGGAATCTCTGATCCCTATAGCTTCGCCGCTGCCTTACGGCAGATTTCCACCGCCTCGCCTCTGGTAAGCGTCTTGTCCAGCTCAGCGCTGCCGTCCGGCGCGATCAGCCTGAGGCCCGCCGCTGCCCGCACATAGGGTCTTGCAAATTCCCTGCACTGCCCGTCATAGGCGCAGGCGCTGTCCATGAGCGCTGCAGAAATGCTCTTGCGGCTCTTATAGCCGTTTACCGCAAATACCAGAAACTCCTCCAGCGTCACCGGGCGCAGAGGATGAAATTCTCCCTTCTCCACCAGCTCCGGAACGATCATGCCGTTCTGGTAGGCACATTCCACTGTCCCCGCATACCACTCATGCCCCACCACATCCGTGAACATATCATTATATACATTGGTAGGGAAGAAACGCAGAGTCTTGATGATCATATCCAGCGCCGTTACCCTGTCCGCAGGCTCCGTCAGCTCTCCCACATCGGAAAGCAGCGGTGCCTCCTGAGCCTCCGGCTCCTTCTCTTGACCCTGCGGCCTCTCCGGCATGACAATCTTCTCCGGCACCCGCCATGGGCCAAACCCGCCGACAATGCAATTCTCCGCCAGAAAACGGTATTCCGGCTCTTTCCTTTTACCGCACACCCGCCGAATCTCATCCGCCACAAGTCCCGCCATGAAATATGCGCCGTAATCGTTGCTGTGGGTATAATCTCCGGGGAAGAAGTAAGCCTTAGATGCCTCCAGCCCGTTCCGGATGATAAAGTCCATGCTGCGCCCATGCAGGTCCACAACCGGCACATTCTCCTGCTCCCCCACTGCAAGGCAGACCCCTGCATACTCCTCCAGCAGATCGTTATAGCTTCCGTCATTGCCCTTCCATGTATTTCTGGCAATAGGCGTCACCAATATGGGATATGCTCCCTTTTCTCTGGCTTCCTTGATATAGCGCAGCAGATTCGTGCGATACCCTTCTTTGGCTTTCAGCGAATCCAGCTTCTGGTCGTTATGCCCGAACTGGCAGAAATAATAATCGCCGGGCCTGATGTACTTCTCCACGATCCCATAATGCCCCTCCTCCCGGAAGGAATGGGTGGTGAGCCCGGAATGGGCATGGTTGGATACTGCCGCCTCTCCCGTCAGATATGCCGATAGCATCTGGCCCCAGCCGGAATAGCTGGTTCCGGAGGCATAAGGGTAATCCGCGCTCTGATCCGTAACCGTGGAATCCCCCGCAATGAAAACCGTAGGGCACTGAGCCTCTTCCACGGTGACGGCAGTGATTCTTGGCTTGTCGGCCACTATCGTAATATCCAGCGTTTTATCTTCATAAACCTGCGTCTGTCCTCTGGGGATGATGTCGCAGACATTCACAGTCATGGTATGCCTGAATCCTATCCCTGCTCCGCCATGGCCTGTCTGCTGCGGCTCCTTGTCATTTCCGGCAATATCCCCCCGATAGCCCAGATGCCTCCGGCCTGCAAAAATCAGCACATCCTTCATGGTCTCATCGGCACGGATCTCCACCGTCACCCTATAATTTCCCTGACGGGGCACGTCCACCTTGAAGGACAGCGGAATCCTGCGGCGCTCCCCCTCAAAGACTGCGCCTGCCGTTTCCAGACGGGCGATCTCCCCATTGGAGTCCAGAAAGCACCCTGATGCATCCTCTTGTATATGGGTCAGATCCTGATTCTGATACCAGTAAACCGCGTCAAAGGCAGAGTTCAGCTCCGGAAACCGCAGCAGCTCCTGCTCCCTGCGGTTCTTCTCTGTCACAAAGCCGTAGCCCCGCCGGGACTCATAGAGATCTGATGCCCTAACCTTGATTTCATCTGATCCAAAAGATATTTCCTGCGAAGCGCCCGTTTTTCCTTCCATACACCTTTCCGCAGTATGCTTCTCTCCGGCTTCCCCGCCGAACATAAATTTTTTATAAAACATCTTACAGCGCTCCATCCTTCTCTATTGAATCAGACACCAGCAAAGTGGAGAAAAACGCCAGTGCAAGCCCCTGACCCCAGCCCTGAATGTACGCTCTGGGAATGCCTCTGTAGCCTTCCTTGTCCCTCATGACAGCCGTGCCGCCGGACACGTTCATCACCTTGCCGCCCTCACTGACATTGTCCAGCAGTCCCTTGATGGACTTGTTGATGTACTTGGAATGGAGCGGGTTGCCTCTGGTCAGCATTGCCGCCGCGATGCCTGCCGAAGCAGAGACCTCCTCATAGGACTCCTCATCGTCCAGAACGGTTCTCCAGAGCCCGTTCTCGGTCTGCACCGTCTTCAGCGCCGCAAGCTGCTCATTCAGAGACCCTGCAATATCAATGTACTTGGGATACAGATAACACTCCGGAAGAATGCCGCCTACCTGAGACATAGTGAAGGCCGCCCATGCGTTGGCTCTGCCCCAGTAAATGCCGGACATATGGTCGCCTGCAATATTATCGTATCCGTGATAATAATAACCGCTGCTGGGATTCTGCAGATATTTGATATGCCAGTAATACTGATTCAGTGCGTCATCTATCATTGCCTCATCCTTATTCATGACCCCCACCCGCAGAAGCAGGAACGCCGCCATAAACAAGGTGTCGCACCATGCCTGCTCCGGAAAGTCGTTGTTTGCCGAAACCGTATGCTGCAGCACATGATCCCCGAAGCGCAGCGCGTCATTGGATATGTAGCTGATTTTGCTCATAAGGATGTCGTAATATTTCTTGTCATTTGTAGCCTTGTAAAGCGTGATCAGGCAGTGTCCCATAGCGCAGGCATTCACGGTCCACACCTTGGGCAGCCCCAGATCGATCAGCTCGTCCACCCTGTCCTTCAAAAGCTTCAGATACTCCTCTTTCCCGGTCTTTTCATAGGCTTCGCTGATTCCGTAGTAGGCTACGCCGCAGGGCCAGTCCCATGTCAGATCCATGTTCATGGTCTTGCGCACGATCTTGTCGATAACCTCCTCAATTTGTTTTTTGTCATACTCCAGTCGTAACATAACTCCCTCCGTTCCGCCCTAAGGCTGTTTCTTTCTAAGTTCTATTTTATTCCACTCTGGAGTTGAAAGCAACAAAAAGTTGGCTTGCCCCTACACAAAACCAAAAATCGATCAATGCTGAGATTTCATCCTTCTTATCCCTGCTTCCTATACTGCATCGGTGTCATCCCATAGCTTTTCTTGAACAGCCTGTTGAAATGCTCCACATTCTCATAGCCCACCTCCGCGGCCACAGTCTCTACGGTATACCCTGTCTCCCTGAGCAGGGCTCTGGCCTTTTTCATGCGTTCCTTCCGCACCGCCTCCTGAAAAGTCATGCCTGCCTTTTCTTTGATATACTTGGATAGGTAAGGCTTTGAAAGGTGGAAGGTCTCCGACAGCTCGTCAAGAGTGACATTCTTATAATCATTCTTGATATAGCTGATGATCTCAACGATGCGCTCCTCCCTGCCGCAGGTGATATGCTGTTCCGCGGCCAGCTTGTTGGCAGCGGAGGCCAGTGCGGCAATGGAGGACTTGATGATGTCCTCGTCTACACCTACTCCCCAATAATATTTTCCGTCACACATGACCGCCACATAGGCAGCCGCCTTGGAGCTGGAGCCCTTGGAGATGGCGTGCTCCTCATAGAAGGAAAGCTGATAGCTGATGCCGAAATAGGTCTTGATGGCATTGCTCACCGCATCCAGACGGCCGTTTCCTCCGGCCTTGATAACACGCTTCTCCCCGCCCTGCTCTATGGTCACTTCCGCCTGAATCCCCTTTTCCTGACGGAAATGACACTCAGGAATCCGGAATATGCTTCTGGGCGTGATATAATTCTCCTCAAAAATCTCGTAGATCTCCGACGGATGCAGCTCCTGATGACGCCTGTCGGACACACCCTTCACCAGATAACCCACTTCCTCCTTCATGGCCGCAGGCAGAGAGAATCCGAACTGCTGCTTCAATACAAAGGCAACACCGCCCTTGCCGGATACACTGTTAATACGGATGACGTCTGATTCATACTCCCGGCCCACATCCGCAGGGTCAATGGGCAGATAAGGCACATCCCAGCGGCTGCCGCTCTTCCCCTCCTTCAGCCATGCCATACCCTTGCTGATGGCATCCTGATGGGAACCGGAAAACGCCGTAAACACCAGATCCCCCGCATAGGGCACCCTCTCGTGGACCTTCATGCCCGTGAAATGCTCGTAGGCCTCCCTGATCTTCATGATATGGGAGAAATCCAGCCCGCTGTCCACCCCATGGCACATCATATTCACCGCTACGGTGACGATATCCACGTTCCCTGTGCGCTCCCCGTTGCCGAACAAGGTGCCCTCCACCCTGTCCGCCCCTGCAAGAATGCCGAATTCCGCATCGCTGACACCGCACCCCCTGTCATTATGAGGATGGACGCTGAGTACCACACTGTCACGGTATTTCAGATGCTTGTGCATATACTCCACCTGACAAGCGAATACATGAGGCATGGCCACCTGCACTGTAGTGGGCAGATTGATGATAGCCTTCCGGTCTCCCTGAGGCTGCCATACATCCAGCACCGCATTGCAGACTTCCAGAGCATACTCCGGCTCTGTCTGGGAAAAGCTCTCGGGGCTGTACTCAAAGGTGAAACTCCCCTCTGTCTCCTCCGCCATCTGCTTTAAGAGCAGCGCGCCGTCCACGGCAAGCTTCTTGATGGCCTCCTTATCCTTCTTGAACACCTGCTCCCTCTGCTCCACGGAGGTAGAATTATATAAATGTACTACCGCATGAGGAGCGCCCTTCACCGCCTCAAAGGTCTTGCGTATGATATGCTCTCTGGCCTGAGTCAGCACCTGGATCGTCACATCGTCGGGAATCATATTTCTTTCGATCAATGCCCGGATAAAGTTATATTCTGTATCAGAGGACGCCGGAAAACCCACCTCTATCTCCTTAAAGCCGATTTCCACCAGAAGCTTGAAGAATTCCAGCTTATCCTCCAGCGTCATGGGATCTATCAGAGCCTGATTGCCGTCCCGCAGGTCAACGCTGCACCATATAGGCGCCGCCTCTATGCTGTCCTTTTTCACCCAGTCATAGGTCACCTTCGGGGGCATATGGTAGGTCTTGCCGTATTTTTCACTGACTGCCGTCATTTTCATAATCTATCCTCCTCGCATTCTTCGCACGGATGCCTCATGCCTCATGCCTCATGCCTCATGCCTCATGCCTCATGCCTCATGCCTCATGCCTCATCCAGCGCTGTCTTAACTGCTTTTTGATTTGTTAATCGTATCATATATTTTTATCTCCTACAAGTACTTTTTTTAATTGCATATTTGATTTATTTTATTTTTCTCAGCACGCCAATTTCCTCCCAAATCGTTCCATGTCCTTCGTCATCAGCAAATTCTTTACTTGCTGATTTTCATGATCCGCAAAGTATCAGTCCAAGCCTTTACTGTATGCAACAAGATACTTGCTCCTAACTTCTTCCTCTTGATCGCTGCAGACAGCGGAGCATTAAACCTGCGAAAAAATAAAATTCCCTACAACGAGGCTGCAGAGAATTTCATCTTAAAAGGGATTATTTTGGCATAATTTCTTGTCCTATTTTTTTATGTAGATATGCTTTATTTTATCCTGACTATACTCAGGAAACTTCTAAAGGCTGCTGTTTCAGACATTCCAAAATGGGTTCGATATATTTTTTATCCGAAATATCATATGATGAAGAAATCATTTTTATCATTTCTTCCTCCGCCTCCGTCTTTCCCCTTTTCGCCCTAAGGACCTTTATGAACATTTTCATCATCAGCTTTGAAGGCGCGGACATTTTTCCATAGTTGAACCCGCCCGGGCAGTAAAACAAGCTTACTTTCTTCATGTCCTCCTCCTTGAAATTCTGTTTCAGGCTTCTCTCGATCTCCGGATTCTCTATGGGACTCCCCCCAACGCAGAACGCAATCAGCCTTTTGCCTGACCATTTACATATATTGCCTCTGAACCAGCCGATCTTGCTGATGCTGCCTGCGTATGCCCATCCTCCATAAATAATTGCTTCGTATGCATCCATATCTTTCTTTTTCGCCTCTGACAGTTCAAGGCAGTCGGCCCCTGCCGCCTCGGCAATCCACTGGGCATAACGCTTTGTGAAGCCTGTCTGAGAAGTATAAACCACTGCTGTTTTCATCTATCCCGATCTCCTTTCTCCGATCCTCCTGCCGCATTCTCATCAGCAATCCTCTTTTCCAGATTTTCTATCCCAGCGTATAATCTTGACAGAAGGACAAACAACATCTCTACTTCCTCCTCCGTATAAACCTCAAAGAGATATTTCAATTCCTCCTGATACTGTGAAAATTCCTTCTGAAAAAAATCATCCGCCCTCTCTGTCGGGCTGACGCACATGGCCCTTGCATCATAGGGGCTCTGCCGGATCACAATGAACCCCTTTTTCACCAGAACATCCGCTATTTTCTTGATATTTTGCCGGGAGCAGCCCAGCATATTTCCCAGCTGGGTAAATGTCAGCTGCTGATCCGACTGCCTGATGATCGACAGCAGCATGAATTGCTTCAGCGACACCTTCGGGATATGATTGTCAAAAAGAGTCTGCAGCTTGTTTCCGGCAATGAATAATGTACTGAAAATAGCTTTTCTCCGATTTTCCGTGGTGCCGGAAAACCGCGCAACCAAGTCATTTAAATCCATAGTTTCCTCCTTGTGCGCAACTTGTTGCATTTATTATAGCAACAAGTTGCGCTTATGTCAAGACTTCTATACCATGAACTTTCCTATAGTCTTATGTAAATGTCCATGATAAAATAATATTACTGGCAGCTTTATAAATCGGACATTGCAGAGAAAAGGATGACGGAAGTCGCAGAGACATTTTCGTGAGGTGCCATATGGGAATTTATTTAAATCCGGGAAATGACAGTTTCAAGGAAGCAATCCGTTCCAAGATCTACGTGGATAAGACCGGAATGATTGCGTGTACAAACGAACGCATCAACACAAGCGAAAAATACATCTGCATCAGCAGGCCGCGGCGCTTCGGCAAATCCATGGCGCTGGGCATGCTCGCCGCCTGGATTTCGCCGAGGCCGGCAGCTGGTATGACGGATATCGATTTACAGAATTTCAGCATATTTACAATCCCAAGTCCGTGGTGGAGGCAATGTGCCGCCATAAATTTTCCAACTACTGGGCCTCCACAGAGACCTATGATGCCCTGAAGATCTATATGGATATGGATTATGACGGACTGCGTGCAAACATTGTCCGGATGCTTGGCGGAGAACGCGTCAAAGTCAATACCCTCAGCTTTCAGAACGATATGCACAGCTTCCGGACAAAAGATGATGTACTGACATTGCTGATTCATCTGGGATATCTCGCCTATGACTCCGAGAGCGAAGAGGCGTTTATTCCGAACAAAGAGATCATCAGAGAATTTGAAAACGCCATGAGCGCAGGGGGATGGCCTGAAATCATCCGCGTCTTAAAGGCATCGGAAAGACTTTTGGAAGACACCCTCCGCGGTGATGAGGAAAGTGTTGCGGCGGGACTTGACAAGGCCCACACAGAAGTAGCTTCCATATTGACCTACAATGATGAAAATTCCCTGAGCTGCGCTATCGGTCTGGCATATTACAGCGCCAGAAAGGACTGCCGGATCATTCGGGAGCTGCCCACAGGCCGCGGTTTTGCGGATGTCGTCTTCCTGCCGCTGCCTTTCAGCAGCAAGCCGGCGCTGGTGGTCGAACTGAAATACGATAAGTCCGCCGACACTGCCCTGCAGCAGATCAAAGACAGGCAGTACACGCAGGCGCTGACGGGCTATTCGGGAGAGATCCTGCTGGTGGGCGTGAACTATGACAAAGACAGCAAAAACAAACCGCATAGCTGTGTGATCGAGAGGATAGTTTGAAAAACGAGGAATATGCCGATGCCGGACTTTCTCTTGGCGAAGCGAGCAAGCAAAAAAGCAGCTCAGACCAGTACCATGTTGCCTGCGCCGGTTCCCTGCTGGGCATTGCTCTGGCAAAGCCATCCTCCTTCCCGGTGGGCAAGGTCAACTTCATGCAGATCGACCCTATGACCTTTTCGGAGTTCCTGATCGCCAACGGAGATGAAAACCTTGTCGAATTGAATATCCCTCTGTTCATGGCTGATCAGACTGACCGGCTGATTGGTTTGGCTCTGGAGCAGCGGAAAAACATTTGTCCCAAATAACGCTGTCACCATTTAGCGGCTGTATGCTGTTTTTCAAACTCTTCGGCGTAAGCTTTTTTGTATACCGTCTTCCTCAGGCACCGTATAATCCGCCAGATAATCGCTGATCTGTTCCATGTTTCCCGATCCCCGTGGGATGTGGGAAATTTCCTTACCCCTTTATCAGCGGCGTAACCTCTCCCTCACAGAACACACTGAGCCTATGAAGCGCCCGGGTACATTCAACATATAGAATCTTCTTGTCATCCTCGTCAAAATAATTCCGGGAATCCGCGTCACAGATGATCACGGCGTCAAACTCAAGTCCCTTGGCCATATAGGAGGGCATGATGAAATTCCCCTCCAGCTTCCCTGCCCCATCGTCATCCAGCATCTGCAGCTTTAGTCTGGATTCCAGACGGGTAAACAGACGGCGGCTGTTCTCTCTTGTCTTGCAGAGCAGGCAGATTGTCTCAAAGCCCTTCTCCCTGCAGACTTCCACCTCCCGTACGATTCCGTCCAGATATTCCTCAGCCGTGTCAAAGGCTTTCGTCTCCACCTGATCACCGTTGCGGTTGAAGCATTTGATTTCGACTCCCTGCTCCTCATCGCATTTGTCTGGCAGCGTCAATCCTGCTGCCTTACCCGATATTTCCGCATCCCGCTGCTTGCCGCCGGACAGAACCTGCAGACTGAAGCGTAGGATCTCATTGGTACAGCGGAAGCTCTTGTCCAGCGCGATGAAAGAGGAATTCCGCTTTTTCAGGATGTCCCTGACCTGCTCATAGAAGGAAAGCTTTTCCCGCTTCGTCAGAGTCTGGTTGATATCACCCAATACCGTATACTTCGCGTCAGGAAAAAGCATACGGAATATCTCATACTGCAGCGGGTAATAATCCTGCGCTTCATCAATGATCACCTGACGGATATGCCGGTAGTCGCGGCAGTCATATATCCTTAAATACAGATACAGAATAGCAATTGCGTCGTCGAAATAGATACACCCCGATTCCAGATTTTCCAGAGTGTACCTTCTGATCTCATGCAGATCTTTCTCATCGATGTTCTCTGCCTTCGCCATACAAGCCTCACTGCGGCTCCGCTGTGCCTCTTTACTGCATCTGTCTCCGGGCTCTGTCCCCCGCAGACAAGCGTCCTCCTGCCGCAGGCTTCCTTCCTCTTTTCTTCCTTCCACTATTGTCAGGAAGTAACCCTCATCTCTCCAAAGCTTTTCATACAGATCATAGACATCCAGCCTCGTAAACTCCTGAAGCTCCTGCATGACTTCGACTCTGCCGCCCCTCGTCTTGTCCTTCCTGTTTATGGATATATCTTCAAAAATTCGCTTTTCCAGCTGTCTCAGCCGTTCCGCCAGAGGTACTCCCGGACGGCGCAGGATACTCTCCTTCAGATCCTCCTTCGGGGCAATGAGCTCGTCCCGGAAATAAACATCCTGATATTCGATCGCGCTCCGGGGTATCTCCTCCACAAACCGATCCAATATCTCCTTGAACCGTTCCGATGTCTTAAACTCCATGCTCCTTTTGGCCAGCTCCGTATAGGAAGAATGGGCTACAGCCTTTTCCAGAAAGGCGCCCTGAGGCTGTATCTTTTTCTCCTTCAACAAGGCCTCCAGCAGATCCTCAAATACCATGGAGACAGCATTCTCCTCCCCCAGCTCCGGCAGCACATTGGAAATATACTGCTCAAAGGCGGAATTAGGAGAGAGGATCAGGATGTTGTTTGCCGCCAGACTGCCCTGAAGCCCCTGATACATCAGATACGCCGCCCTATGCAGAGCAATGGATGTCTTGCCGCTTCCAGCCACCCCCTGAATCATCAGAAGATCGTTCTCCATATTCCGTATAACGATATCCTGCTCCTTCTGGATTGTTTCTACAATCGTCTTCATCTGTGGAGATGTGTTCTTGGACAGCAGGTGCTTCAGTATTTCATCGCTGATACTGACATTGGTGTCGAAAAAGTAGAGCAGACGGCTGTCCTTGATCTCATACTGACGTTTCCGCTCCACATTTCCTTCGATCCTCCCGTTGGGTGCGTCATAATACGCTTCACCCGTCATGAAACGATAAAACACGCTGGCTATGGGCGAACGCCAGTCGTAGACATATATCTCGGACGCCCCTTTTTCCATCAGGGATGTCCGGCCGATATACACCTTTTCCGGAATCTCCTCCCCTTCAAAGCAGAAATCGATTCTGGCAAAATAGGGAGTCCTGATCAGATTCTCCAGCCGCCTTATCTTCCGCATCAGCTCGTCACAGTCCGCCGTTATCTGCGCAACAGGCGCAATACTCTGATTCAGCTCTACAAGAGCCTCGAAATCGGCGGTGTCAGAAAGATCCCTGATGCCATGCTCCGTGTTCTCCCGAACCTCCTTTTTTATCTCCGCAAGCTCCGACTGCCTTTTCTCCATGGCTTCATGGGCCTGCGCAAGCTGCTTTTCCGCCGCTTCTATGGTTTCCTTTAAGTACCTTTCCTCCGGTTCTCTCTCCAGCTCCAGTTCTTGCCTCTCTTCCATGACTTTCCCTCCCTGAATCCCCAATAACTTCTCAGAATCTTCATACCGCATATCTTGCGGCTTTCCAGAAAGCGTTTTGACCGATTCCCCCGCTTTTTCAGGCGTCTTTCCTGACCCAATGCCTGATTCTGTTCCCTGAGATTCCGAGAGCATATCCCATTTTCCATGCGCTCCGCAGCCTCTGCCGCAGGAAACCTTGTTCCAGCGCGCATGAAACAAGTCAATATGGCCGGACCTGCGGATACCGCAATGTTTTTCAAGTTTACCATACATGGCCCTCTATAACCAGACTTGATATTGAGAATTTATTGTGGTATAATCTTTTCATACCATGGTATAATAAATACAGAAAGATGAAGCCGGCCCCTGATCCGTCTTAAGGCCATGTGATCGACGAAAAAGAAATACACCCCTTCTATCGCCTTTCCATACATAGTGTAAGCCCTACAGCAGCCTCTCCTGCACCACCGTCCGCACCCGGTTCTGGATGATCCGGGCCGTATCCTGAGGAATAATCCGGCCGGACACAGTCTGCATTCTCCCCCACCCACTCCAGAAAGGCATAGAAGTCGTCGCTCTCGAACCCGCATTCCCCCGTCTCCCAGTCTATATAGCGCTGGCAGATGTACCTCCCACCCAGCTCCTTCACCAGAAACCGGGCGCCGGTATCGAGGGCCAGCCTCTGCTCTGGGTACCGCTCCGTCAGCTCCATGACGCCCTCCATGGTCCAGCCCATCTTATCTCCCAGACGAGAGACGCTTCCCGCAACGGCCTGAATGCTGAAGGAGCCGGGGATGCATACCAGCTTTCCGTCAATGGTGTACCCCTCCAGCAAACTCTCCGGAAACATATCCTTGTCCAGATCGCCGCTCTCCTCCAGATAGGGTGCCAGATCCTCGAAGGCAGCCTTCCGGGCATAGTTCAGTATGTCCAACTTGCTCACCTCCAGCAGATCCGGCGGGTCGGAAGACACCAGACGGAGATTCAGCCCCATATCCACGTCCCCCCACTCCAGCACCTTCTCCCCCCTTTTGTCATCAGCTCCGTCCTGATAAGCTCTCCGGGCAGTCCCAGACGTTCAAACAGATCCTTCACAATAGCCTGCTGAGGAGATGACTTATGGTTCTCCAGCCGCCGAAGAGTCTTCACATCGCAGATCCCTCGCACAGCTCCTTTAGATCCATACCCAGCATCTTCCTTCGAATCCGGATAGCATCATTGATGCAGCTTACTCCCTTCTCCACATATAGGAAACTGTCTGTAACGGTCTCTTTTGGTATGCGGAATTCCTGATATGACTGCTCCAGCACACGTTCCCGCTCCTGATTTTCCCTCTTTTCCTTTATAAATGCCCCGATAGACTGCGCACTCATTTTAACTCTTCCCCCGCATCTTAGCTATTCCCCGCATTTCACTTCTTTCCCTTCCCCTTTATCCGGCGCTGACTGCCCTCGGTCTATGGACGCAGGCATACGATTTCCGCAAGGAACAGCGCAAAAGCCATTCACCTTTTCCCCTCTTCCTTCATACCCTATACCAAAAAAGAAATTGTATTCTTTTAAAGGATATTGTATTCCTTTCAAGGAAATAAGGAGAATTCTTCCAATGGCTATCGGATTTTTGACCATACAAGCCCGTACCGCCCATGACGCCATCCCCTTAAGCGGCGCACATGTTCGGATCATGGATTCTCAGGGAAACAGTTTATACGAGCTGGTCACGGACGAAAGCGGCCAGACCCAGACTGTTCCTCTGGAGACTCTGGACAAGAGCTTTTCCCTGAACAGCTATTTCTCGGGACTCCCCTTCTACAGCTATAACGTTCTGGCACAGGTTCCCGGCTTCAATACCATATATATCTCCAGCATCCCCATCTACGAAGGAGAGACTGCTTCCCTGCCTCTGGAAATGGAGCCCATGCAGCAGATGCAGCGCAGCCCGAGCCTGACCAAGATCTTTGTGGGGAAGCCCGCCGTGGCGATGCAGGACACACCGGGCCAGCAGGGCGAGACCCCCACCGGTGAAAGGGTGCTGCGGCAAGTGGCAATTCCCAATCCCATCACAGTCCATCTGGGCGCTCCCGGCTCTTCCGCCGCCAACGTGCAGGTGTCCTTTCCCGACTACGTAAAGAACGTGGCAAGCAGTGAGATCTATCCTACATGGCCCGCTGCCGCCCTTACCGCCAATATTTATGCGATCATCACCTTTGCGCTGAACAGGATCTATACAGAATGGTACCGCAGCCGGGACTATGACTATGACATCACCAACAGCACCGCCTATGACCAGTACTATGTATCAGGACGGCCTATCTATGAATCCATCAGCCGGATTGTGGACGAGATATTTAACCAGTATGTGCGTCGGCAGGGTCAGGAAGCGCCCTATTTCACTTCCTTCTGCAATGGAAGCACCGCCACCTGTCAGGGTATGTCCCAGTGGGGCACCGTGACACTGGCCAATCAGGGGCGCACGCCTCTGGAGATTCTGCGCACCTTCTACCCTTTGGATATAGAGATAGCGGAGACAAACATCATCACCGGCGTCCTCTCCTCCTACCCCGGCACGGCTCTGCGTGTAGGCAGCACCGGCCTTGATGTCCAGACCATCCAGACCTATCTGGATAGGATCCGCCGAAACTACCCTGCCATTCCCATCATCAACGACGAGTCTGGCACCTTCGGCAGCAGCACCAATGCCGCAGTCACCAAATTCCAGAGCATTTTCGGTCTGGCTCCCGACGGCGTGGTGGGAAGATCTACATGGTACAAGATATCCAGTCTTTACACTGCCGTCACAAGGCTGGCAGAGCTGGACAGCGAGGGCAGCTCTCTGGGCATCGGAACGATCCCTCCCTCCGCCGTGCTGCAGCAGGGCTCCAGAGGGCAGGATGTCATCACCCTCCAGTACCTCCTGAACGTGATTTCCCAGTATTACCCTTCCGTTCCCGCCCCCGCTCAGGACGGTATCTTCGGCAGCGGCACCCGGCAGTCCGTGGTCGCTTTCCAGAACGCCATGCAGATTACGCCTGACGGAATCGTGGGCCCCCTGACATGGCGGCGGCTGTATTCCGTCTATCAGGGAATCGACCAGAATGTGCCTACGCCGCCGGGATCAGGCGGGTCAGGCTCAGGCGGCACTCAGCAGCCCGGCGGCGGGTCGGGTTCTGGAGACATTCGGGAATACACGGTTCAGGCAGGAGACAGCCTATGGCTGATCGCACAGCGGTTCGGCACTACAGCAGATGCCATAAAGCGCGCAAACAACCTCTCCAGCAACCTGATCAACGTAGGGCAGGTGCTGAAAATCCCGTCTACTCAGTCCGTCCCCTATATCGAGTATACCGTCCGCTCGGGCGACACCCTCTGGCTGCTCTCCAGAAGGTACGACACCACGGTGGACGCTATCCGGCAGCTCAACGGCCTTACCAGCGATATGCTCAGCATTGGGCAGGTGCTGCGGATTCCCCAGCCGTAAGCCTGCATTAGGCAGTAACACGAACACGAAAGTTCGCCCTAAGCTGATATTATATCGGCTTAGGGCTTTTTGTTCTGGATAATTCACCTCTGCGCCTCGGCGGTTTTCCTCCTCCTTTCGATCTCCTGCTGGCAGAGGCAGACACACCGGGACATGAGGCAACTGTGCCGAAGCAGCTCGGGAAGTATGATCTGCCGCCTCCAACCTAGTGTCTCACCAATTGCAAAGTATTCAGACCGCCTTTCGGGCTGAACATCATTGCTTACGGGAACAAAGCCGGTACCCCCTTTCGTCCCGCTCCATCAGCCCTTCCGAAATCATGTCCCGTCGGATGGTACAGAAATCATCATGATAGTCCGCAATGATAATGTTGACCTCCCGTTCCGAATAGATCCGCCCTGCCTCAAAGGCCTTTGCGATTTCCTCCAGCACGATTCGCTCTTTCTTTCTCTGCGCCGGAATAGACTTCAGTCTTCCGTATTCAAAAAAGGCATCTATCACCTTCCGTCTATAGGCCTGCTCCCGCTTATCCTGCAGCTCCGCCTCGTCCGACTGCTCCTTCAGGATATCAAGGATCGTCACGGCAAAGGTGTCACGGCAGAGGGAATACATGGTATAGTACTGGGTCTTATAAGACCTGACCGCCCCGATTTCAGACAGCTTTTTCAGATGGAAGGAGATCGTGGCTGGTGTGAGGCAAAGACGCTCTGCCAGCCGCTCCACATACATATCCTCCATCGCCAATGACTTTAAAATCTGTAGCCTTGACTTGTCTGCAAGGCATTTAAACAACTTGATCGCATTTTCCTCTGTCATGCTTCCATCCCCCACATTTCTTTAAAAGTTTTCCGCACCTCATCCATGACTTCTAGCTTCACCTGCTCCTGTATCGCGCGCACTGTGTCATTGTGTTCTGATGCTTTTGCAAGCGAACTTCTCCATGTCTCCTCCATAACATCCAGCCTGCCGCCGAAATACCCTACCTGCTCCCACTCTTCTCCTGATATCCGCATAGAAGCCAGAAATATGGTCTTTAGTACCTGATAAATATTTGCCCTGATTTTTTCAAAATTCGCTTCATCCTTCCGGTTGTCCTCGGTCAGCCGGTTGATGTCCTTATACACTGCGGAAGTTCGTTCGTCAAGGAATTTCACGAAATCCTCTTTTAACTTATTTTCCATGCCTTTACCTCCACCTAATTTGTTTCTATAATTCGATTATACATTAATAATCAGTATATGTCAATGTTTATTTTTATATTTATCTAATCAATTGGTGCCTTCTGCAATAGGAATCTCCAAGCCGCTTTTAGCAGGACTTTCCGGAAATCTCTTGTATCAGTTCCCCCGCTTTTCCATCTCTGCACCACAGCCGATCCATAAGCAGCAAATATCATAAAAACGCCATGCTCGGGAAATTCCCTTACATGACGTTTTTAGTCTCCTGCTCTGATAAAAAACCGATCAAATTTTCTACAGCGCCCTGAAGTCCTCTCTGTCCCGAAGAAGATCAAAACGGCTCATTCCCTTCAATGAAGCTATCGCCTCTGCGGGAATTGGCTTCCGCTTATAAATCACACAGCCTCGATCGTATATTCCGCCTTCCATATCCGGCCCGGCGCTATATGGTTCCCCCACTTGCGCTCCTCCAGCGTCCCTCCGAAGTCTTCATCGTCGCATCTGCCGTACCATGGCTCTATGCACACAAAAGGAGCTTTCTTTCCTGGCGGCGACCATACGCCGAACAAAGGAGCTGACATAGTGACCTTCAGATACCTGCTGCCGTCCTTCCCGCAGAGTGCCACCATATCCGTCTGGCTGTCCTCGATCACCAGAGCGTCATGGTCAAAGAGATTTGCCCTCAGGGCAAGCCTGCCGTCCGTCAGGGGATAGACATCCTTGCAGTTCATGGCCAGCCCTCTCTCACTGATTCTGGTGCTGACCACCTCCTCCACGTCCCCGAAGTCCACAAAGCACTCCTCCTGCTCCGCCCCCTCGTCAATGGGGCAGTTGAAGGCCGGATGTCCCCCTATGGAGAAATGCAGCTCCTCCTCTCCGGGATTCTCCACCTGCCACAGCACCTTCACCCTGCTCCCCTCTATCTGATAACCAACCTTTAACACAAACGCAAAGGGATATTTCTGCAGGGTCTCTTCGTCGGAATCCAGCTCAAACCAGATTTCATCCCCGCTCTGGGAAAGCAGCTTAAATTCCATGTCTCTGGCGAAGCCATGCTGGGTCATGGCATAAGTCCTGCCCTTGGTACGGTATACCTTATCCCTCACCCCTCCTACAAAGGGAAAGAGGATAGGCGAAGTCCTGCCCCAATATCTGGCATCCCCGCACCACATATACTCCCTTCCGTCAGCCGCTCTTTTCAGGGACTTCAGCTCCGCCCCATGGCTGTCCACGGCAATGGTAATTTCACTGTTTTTCAATTCATAAGCTGCCATAATACCCTCCTTCTTCATCAACTGCAGCAAAGGCAAACGGTCCCCTCTGGCTGACACCGTAAGTCACCCGTTGCAGTATACCTCCACATACACCTGCCTGCGGCTGTCATCAAGAAATTTCTTTGTCTCTTCATAGAATGCCGGATCATCCAGCAGCTCCACCACACCGGGAGCATAGCGGGTTCCCTTTCCCTTCCTCAGCTCCTCTACCAGCTGTTCATAGGTCTTGGCCGCCGCATAGCTCCTCCCTACATTGTCAGTGCCTGCGTCCAGAGAATCCACTACCGTGATGATATCCACGATGCTGCGGATGGATATAGGACACTCCTCCACAAAGCAAGGATATCCTCCTGCCCCGTCAAAGGAACGGTGATGATAGTGGGCTATCTTAGCCATATCCTCCATGCCTACAGCCTCTAACAATTTACAGCCAAACACAGTATGCAGCTTGATACACGCAAATTCCTCATCCAGCAGCCTGCGGCTGTAAAGTCCGATGTAATTCAGCAGCATACACTTGCCCAGATCATGGCGGAGACCGCTCTGATAGACAAATTCCAATAATGTCTCAAGCTTTTCCGATATCTCATCCACCGTGGCAAAACCCAATGTCCCTGCCAGAAGCTCAGGCCTGACCTCCGCCATCCGGCCGCAGAACCATCTGGCCAGAAGCCCCACCACCTTGGAATGCACAAAAGTCGGCGGATGACAAGCCAGAATATAATCCAGCAGCCGCTGGCAGAATCTTTCATCCCGATTCACCATGTATCCGGCAATCGCCTGAAGACTTCTGGCTACCTGAAGGGCATATTCATTTCTGGGAAGCCGGAAGAGATATTCCTGCTGCTTGCTCAGCGCTTCCCTCATACGCTCTTCCAGATTCTGTCTCTTGTCCTCTGTTACTTCATTCACATAATACAACAGATATTCCGGTGTATAAAGGAGGATCCAGATATTATCACCGGAAAAATTCTTGATATCTGCGGATTCACACATACGGAACAGTGTCTCCACCAATTCTTCGGCAGACTCAGATCCGGCATGATATCTCGCCGCACTGTACACATACTGGATACGTGCTCCCAGACCTCTGTTTTTAGCCTTTGCTGCCTCCTCCTGATAGCGATAGACATATTCTGCGGATTCCATCACTCCCTGCGTAATGACCGGATCCGGATCAGGCTGACGCAGGACTGAAAGGAACTTTGTTCTGTCAAAATGCATTGTATACGCAAAGTTATCCCACGATATCTCCGGATTCATCTGCCGATAATATGCAGAATTGATGACTTCCATGGTCTGGCTGAAACAGCGCATATACTTCTTCCATGCCGCATCGGCACGGTATTCCCCTTCCCCTTCAACACGCAGTTCTTCGATCACATGCTTCATATTGCCCATGCATCGTATGATATACCCTCGGGTCTGAGCATCCTCTATCTCCTCATATCGTTCCAGATAGGATGCCCCCTCTTTAAAATATTCCCCGATCTGCTCATTGAACAAGCCTATCCCGTCGGAATCGGAAACGTTCATATACAATAAAGTGACACCCTGATAGTACAGTTCCCGGATCATCAGATTGATATCCTGATGGTATTCCCCATATTCATAAAGCAGCTTATGTATTTTATAAGCTATTCCCGTATCAGGACTGCGGTTATAACTAAAAAGCTCATCAGCAAGCGCCGACAGCTCTGACGCCTCCTCTGCGGAAAGAGTCTGCCCAGTCTTTGAAAACAGTATTTCCTTCAGAATTTCGTCATTCTCCTGATGAATCGCAAAAAGCTTCTCTGCGCTGCTTCGGATCGCAGCTATAACCTCCTCACCCATACCCGGCGCCAGCTGCGGCTTTACCAGAGTACAAGCCAAATTTAAATTGTCAATATATTTTCGGTAAACACTGCCCATCCCTGCTATCCTCCATCTACGCAGTCAATGCGCATTATACCGATGATATTGCGAAAACCAGCCTTTTTATAAAAATTTCTTCCAAAACTTTCATCCATGCCTGCCCGAAATTACGGGATTCTTACGAAATACCACCTATACAGCGCATAGCCCTATGACAATAACGACATACTCCTTTTTACTTTATCATAAAAAGCATATTGTGTAAATCGGAATTTACCGCTATTTCCCATCAACGAAGCAATGACAAAAGTGCCGCCCTGCCATGTAGATACAGGCATGAGCGGCACTTTGCTCTTTCCTGCGCGCCATACATCCTGCACGCAGAAATATTCATAATAGTCACGTATCCCCGGCTCAGGCCATAAGCTTCAGGGTAATCACCTCATAAGGCTTCAGCTCCACGGCAATGTCCCTGCCGCTCACATGCGCCTCCTGCTCCTCTTCCTCAAGCAGGTTACATACATATGCCTTACTGAAGTCTGTGTTCACAGTCACGGTAGCCTTTGTGTACGCATTGTCGGACTCGTACATACGCACGATTACGCCGTTTCCGTCCTCTGCCTGCTTGATGGTCTCTATGATCACATTTGCGGCATCGACTGCAGCAAAGCTTGTGCTCTCCAGACCGTCCTCTCTGGCATGGAGCTCCGTCACGAGAGGCTGGTTCAGCTTATAGGACTCCGCCACCGTACCGGCCGCTCTCCATCCTTCCGCATGCGGATACAGCGCATAAGTGAAATCATGCTCCTCCTGATCCGTGGTAGGATTAGGCTCGATGCCGGATTTGATCAGGGTCAGCGCCATGTTGCTATCCTTCACGGAATGGCCGTACTTACAGTCGTTTAAGAGACTTACGCCGTAATGTCCCTCTGAGAGATCCATCCACTTCTGGCCGCAACTTTCGAATCTGGCCACATCCCAGCTGGTGTTGGAATGGGTCTTTCTCGTCAGGTTGCCGAACTGTACGTCAAAGGTAGCCTCGTCCGTATGCACCGCCACAGGGAAATGCACCTTCAGCAGTGTCTGATGCTCCTTCCAGTCCACATGGGTCTGGAACTCGATCCTTCTCTGATCTGCATAGAAGATGACCTTCTGGGTGACAGTGGACTTGCTTGCCTTTCTGGTGATCTCAAGCACTGCACGGACACTGCCCAGCTCCGTCCATTCCATGCTTTCGACGCCATCCACGTTCCAGCTCTTTTCCGTATAATAAATATCGATATCCCAGTTATCAAAGTAGATCGGCTTATCCTCGTACATACGGAACTGGTTCAGGGTCTTGCCCGGCTGAACTACCTCGCGGTCATTCTCCTTGTCATACAGATGCTCTATTTCGCCGTTGGCGGCAAGCCGCACCTTGTAGAAGGGTGTCTCCAGCGTATATTTATCGGAAAGCGTAAACGCGCTCTCCGTCGGCTGCTGCCCGTCACGCCAGCTTCCCTTGCGCAGCATACGGTAGCCCTTGGAAGGGATATTCCGCACAAACGCCACTGCGCCGTCCGCAGTCTGCTGTACGGGGTAAAGAGCCTCCTGCCCGTCCGTCAGATAATCTGCGTCGCAGTCGCCCAGACAAACCACGTCATCTCTGGTCTTTCCGGTAGTGTTCATTACCATGACACGGTCTCCGTCCCCTGCCAGCAGCTTGATGCGCTCCTTGGACAGCCCGTCAATCTGCTCCTTCAGCCGGGCGTACTCTTCCTTGGTCACCTCGTACACCTGATGAATGGAGGAACCGGGCAGGATGTCGTGGAACTGGTTGATCAAGGTCTTTTTCCATATGGAGTCCAGCTCCTCCGCAGGATAAGCTGCCTTATCCTTCGCCATTACGGACAGCAGCTCCAGATCCATGAGCCCAAGCTCCGTCTTGCGGTTGGAGCGCTTGTTGCGTCCCATGGAGGTAAGGGTTCCCCTATGGTACTCGAAGTACAGCTCGCCCTCCCATACAGGAAGCCTCCTATTGCCCTCCACTCTTTCCTTCAGTTCGTCAAAATAGGTTCCCGCAAACTCCTGACGCACCATGGGGATGCCCTTGATGCCCTTCTCCATACGCTTGGAGGTCTCCAGCATCTCTCTGGTAGGGCCGCCGCCGCCATCGCCGTAGCCGTAGGAGATCAGGATGTCATTGTTGATATCCTTATTCTGGTAACGCATCCATCCGCCCATGATGGCATCGGGATGCAGCATTCCGTTGTAGGTGGTAAAGAAATTGCTCACCGGCTGTCCCACGCCGAGGGTTGTGATCAGGTGGGTCAGGATCTCGGTTCCGTCGATGCCCCTCCACATCATGGTATCATAAGGCACCTTGTTAAACTGATTCCATGCCAACTTCGTGGTCATGAAATAATCGATGCCGCACTTCTTCATGATCTGGGGCAGGGCTCCCGTATAGCCGAACACGTCCGGCAGCCACAGAATCCGATTGTCCACGCCGAACTCCTCCTTGAAGAAGCGCTTTCCGTGCATGAACTGACGCACCAGAGACTCTCCTGAGGTCAGGTTGGTGTCGGACTCGACCCACATACCGCCTTCCGGCTCCCAGCGCCCTTCCTTCACCCGCTCCCTGATCTGCTCGAAGAGCTCGGGATAACGCTCCTTCAGGAAAGCGTAGAGCTGGGGCTGGCTGGACATGAATTTATAGTTCGGATATTCCTCCATCAGCTTCAGCACCGTGGCAAAGCTCCTGCCGGTCTTTTCCCGGGTCTGCTCCACGGTCCACCACCACGCCACATCGATATGGGTATGGCCGATGCAGGTTGCGATCACGTCCTTGTATCCTGCCATATCCGAATACAGCGCCTTGTCGATGTAATCCGACGCCTGCTGCAGAGTCTCATAGAATTCCGGCGAATAAGGCGTTCTCAGGTCGATAAAGTTCACCGTCTCGTTCAGTACGGTCTCGATATCCTTTCTGGTCTTGTCATCCTCGTCCATCCGGGGAAATGCCCAGAGAGGAACCCGCAGATCGTAATATACCTTGGTGATCAGGGCATCCACCTCGCACATATCCACAAAGAGCATGAACTCATTATGCAGCGTCCCCGTATATGACTGCAGCTCGATGGTAAGCTCTTCCCCTGCCGTGGCGCTCTCCCGCAGGAAGACCTCCTTATGGTTCATGTCCATTCCCTGAAGGGCCTTGCCGTTTATAAACAGCAGAAACTGGGGATTCTTGGCATCATCCCACTCATGGATCTGGGTCCTCACCCGCATCCACATTCTCTTGCCGTCCAGCTCTGCAGGCACCTTGTACACCGCCTTGAACCAGTAATGGCGGTCAGGCCCGTACCAGTGCATCGTCTTGCAGTCGAAGTCCTTCCACTCTGCACTGTCTGCCTCCGCATCCTGAGGATGGATGAAGTTCCCCTCCTTGTACTTCCAGTCTGTCACCGGAAATTTCTGCTTCCATTGAAGCTTCTTCAATTCATCACAGATCACATTGACCCTTTTGTCTAGAAAATGCATATTTCCTCCTCTTCTGCCTTCATCTTCAGGCTTTTGATTCTTATGGATCTGTCTTGAAACCTCGTCCGGGTTTTTAACTTTTGTTATCTGCTATTTTATCATATATTAAAAAAAAGGGAATAGGTAATTGACAAATTCTTGAAAATGTTGTCCCCCGCCCTTTTATGTTCTATATTGATAATGTTTTCCTTGTCGCTTTCATATATAAACGGCATTTAATTCTTGCCAGTCGCATAGCACAGCCAGTCATGCCGTTTATCCGGTTTTTGGGCAAGATTTAAACGCTACATTATAGATTACTTTGGCTTTTATCTCAAGGTCAATATCCTCACCGTCAAAAAACTCTGTCGGCTCTCGTTCTGAAGTTCCCTTTCAAGGTTCTTTTTGTTGTAGCTGACTATTTCTGCATAAGCTAACTGCCGCCTGCCAAAGCTTTCTCTTGATCTCTTTAAAACAAGCGCCTTTCAAAGAAAAGGCACCTGAAAAATCCGTCCATATGATTGATGATATATGATTCCGTCCAAACCTATTGGTAATACCCTGCCTGTGCCTCCCACATTTCGGCGTACAGCCCCCCACTGCCCGCCAGCCGTTCATGGCTGCCGTATTCCACCAAAGCCCCATTGTCAAATACCGCTATGGCGTCACAGAAACGGCAGCTGGACAGACGGTGGGATATATAAAGGGTCGTCCTGCCCTCCGTCATTTCGGCAAACTGCGTGTACAGCTCATATTCCGAGCGGGGATCAAGGGCTGCGGAGGGTTCGTCCAGCACCACCAGAGGCGCATTTCTATACAAGACCCGCGCAATTGCGATTTTCTGCATTTCACCGCCGGAAAGCTCCGCCCCGTCCTTGTCAAAATTCTTATACAGTGGAGTGTGGATTCCCAGCGGCAGCTCCTGAACCTTCTTCAGGATGCCTGCCCGCTCCAGCGAAGCCCTGATCCTTCCTTCGTCCGCCGCTTCCTCAAAGGCAAGATTTTCCCCCACGCTAAAGGAAAAAATCTTGTAATCCTGAAACAAGACCGACAGCAGCCTTCCGTATTCCTCCTCCTGAAACTCATTGATATCCACGCCGTTTAGCAGAATGCACCCTTTTTCCGGCCGATAGAGCCTGCACAGCAGCTTGATGAAGGTTGTCTTGCCTGCGCCGTTCCTGCCCACGATGGCCAGCTTCTCTCCGCTGTTTATGGTGAGGGAAACATCCCTCAATGCATACTCCTCCCCATGAGGATACTTGAACCATACATGCCTGAATTCAATTTTGACGGAATCAATGTCTCCGGATGTCCTCTCCCCCTCGGAACGGCCGGAGGGCAGACTCTGAAAGGCAAGATAATCCTCCAATGCCTTTCCAAGCATCCGCAGATCCAAAAACTTTGTCATCAGCTGCGTGGCGGCGCCGGAAAGCCGGTTGGCGGCGGAAACATACATGGTAAAATCCCCAACCGTCAGCGACCTCCGCAGTACTCCCCATGCGGCAAAGGCATAAGCCGCCAAAGTCTGCGCCTGAATGATGACTCCGGAAATTCCGTCATGATGCCTCTGCTTCAAGAACATTTTGTAAAAAATACCATCCACGGAAGCCTCATAACGATTCACCCGCTCCAGAATATAGTCGGCCATCCTATAAATCCGCACATCCTTCGCATTCCTAAAATCCCGCGTCAGCTCACGGAAATACATAGCCTGACGGTTATATACCGCAATATCCTGATAAAAACGGAACTTTGTCTTCTGAATCCGCCCGTATACCAACACATTTCCTGCGATCAGCAGGAACAGCGCCGCCACCAGCACAGGGTTCAATACGGCGATTATCCCGATCATGCCCATCAAGGTGACCGCCAGCCGGAATATATCGGCTATGGTTCTGGGCCCTCCCAGCAGCGCGTCGTGAAGCCGTATGTTAAATAGGGCTTTTTCCTTCATGTCCAGTATTTTCGCATCTTCGAGCATACCGAAATCCATGTCCATGATATGCCGTCCCACATACAGCTCAAAGCCGTCCGCAAGCTTCTCCCCCGCCGTCTGCTGCCTTTTCCTTATGATGCTGCCTGCAAATCCCAGAACGGCGTTACCCGCAATCAAAACACAGACATATAGGATCAGCCGATCCCTCCTCCCTGCCCCCATCAGCTCGTTCAAAATATATCTCGGCATAACAATGCCCAAAAAAGGCCTTGCGGCATCCAGCGCTGCCCCCAACGCCGCCAGGGGAATATATCCGGGATGAATCCTATGTGCCAGCTTAATAAAATGCCATATTGAAAGTAATTCTTCCTTCATTTTTCAGACCTCTGCTCCCGTTCCTGCAGGCTCCGTTTTTTCTTTGCTCCTATAATATTTTGCCTGAATGCCAAACATTTCCGCATAGCTTCCCTTCCGCTCCATCAATTCCTCATGGGTTCCGTATTCTGTCAGCCTGCCCTCCTCAAATACGGCTATGGCGTCGCAGAAGCGGGTGGATGCCAGTCGGTGTGATATATATATTGCAGTCTTGCCTTCCGTAAGCTTGTCGAAGCTCTCGTATAGTTCCCGTTCCGCCAGCGGGTCAAGGGCCGCAGCAGGCTCATCCAGCACCATGACGGCCCCGTTTTTATACAGGGCTCTGGCAATCATCAGCTTCTGCTTTTCCCCTCCGGAAAATTCGATTCCTTCGTCATCAATGGCCTTCAGGGCGCAGGTATCCATACCGTATTTCAGAGAATCCATCTTGTCTCCCAGACCCGCCATTCGGATGCACTCTTCCGCCCGACTTCTGTCAATCCGCTTCCCGTCGCTTACGCCCACATTGTCCGCCGCAGAAAACCCAAGGGGAAGCACCTCCTGAAACACGGCAGAAAACAACTCATAATATTCCTTTCTGTCAAACTCCTTTATGTTGATGCCGTTGCACAGAATCTCGCCCTCCGTCACGTCATAAAGGCGCAGAAGCAGTTTCACGAAGGTTGATTTTCCGGCTCCGTTATGCCCCACTAAAGCCAGCCGCTGCCCCTTGGGAATGGTCAGGTCCAGATTCCGGAATACATACCGGCCGCTGCCCGGATACTGCCAGGAAACATTTCTGAACTCAAATTCATAGGGGCCGGGCGGGACGGGAACCGGTTTCCGGGCCTGCTGCATCGCATCCGGCCGGGACATGAAATTCCTGTAATCACCAATCTGCATACTCAGCCCATGCATATCCGCAAGCTGTCCGGCCGCCCTTCTAAACGCCGCCCCGAATCCCCCGATGGCAGCCGCATACATGGTAAAGTCCGGAATCGTCATGCTGTTTTCCGCCACCATATACACCAGATAGATATAGACGATGCTCTCCCGGATCAGGGAAAGAACAACCTCCGCCCAAGCGCCCAGCAGCTCGAACCTTTTGACGGCTTCCTTTATTTGGCGGACCTTGCTGCGATAGAGCATGAAACGGCTGCCCAGCCATTCCTTCAGCCCATACAGCCGAATCTCCTTGCCGTAGGAAAAATCATACATGATGTCATACAGATAGTTGGATCGGCGCTGGTTTCCCGCCAATTCCGCCTGCCTGCCATGCTCATACCTCTTTTGAGCCAGAAGCATGGCGTAGCTTACGCCCACGCTGCCTGCAAGATACAATAGAATGAGCGGATTCAGCTTTGACACTATGGCAATGTAGCCCCCTAATGCCATCACTGCCCCAGGCATCTCAAACCACTTGTGCAGCATACCGCTGATTCCTTCATAGTTATTCCTTCCGCCCCCCTTTGCTGCCGTCTGCACATTGTCGAGAAATTCCGGATCCTCCGTACATTGAAAACTGATATCCATGCACTTTTGATACATGGCATTCGTATAAGGCACAGTCACCTTCACAGGCTGCGCCATAAAAACGCCCTTCAGACACTGGGCAAAATATGCGCTCAGCGCCGATGCCAGGAAAAAAGCCGCAAGCAGAAGGAAAATCCTCTCGGGCCGCCTTGCCCCAAGCAGCTCCTCCAGTATCCGTCTGGGGAACAGAATACCGATAAACGGCGAAACAGCCGTCACAAGGGTATTAGCCGCAATCAAAAGCAAAATCGCCCTGTTATATTTCCATACTCCAAGCAGCACATAATAAGCATTCCGTGCCAGTCCGTACTTCTTTTGCGCTTCCCCCGCCATGTTCCCTCACCCGATTCTTTCCATAAGACATTCCACCTGAAACGGCTTCACCACAAAGGCATCCGCTCCAAGCTGCAGCGCCTGCCGCACACAGCTCTCCTGAGACAGAGCCGAGAGCATCACCACCCTCACCCCCAGGCCCTCCTCCCTGATTTTTCTCAGCGCATCCATGCCGTCCATAACCGGCATCACGATGTCCAGCACACATACGTCCACCTCATGAGTCCGCAGCATATCCAGACATTCCTGACCGTTCCTCGCCTGCAGAACCCTATGTCCCCGCTGGGTCAATATGTCCTCCAGCGTCATTCTCAAATAATCCGCATCGTCCGCCACAAGGACTTTTTTACTTTTTCCAGTGACAGATACAGGAATGTAATCAAATACACTGTCCGCCTGACTTTGATTCAGCGGCCCTCCCATGTCCTCTCTGGATTCCCGAGCCGAAGCCGGCAGCCTGATGCCCAGCAGCTCGTCGGCGGACACCTGCAGAACCTCTGCGATCCCGGGCAGCATGGCGATATCCGGATAGGAAATCCCCATCTCCCATCTGGACACGGCCTGAGGCGTTATATTCAGCCTCGCCGCCAGCTCCGCCTGAGTAAGATTCTCTTTCTGCCGCCTGCCCTTTATCACTTCTCCGATATTCATAATCTGCCTCCGTTTCCCACCGTCTGTTCCGCCCATATTCCCTGCGGCTTATGATGGATTAAGTCTATCATGTAAAAGCGGCCTGCGTCAAACAAGCCGCAATTGACCCTACCCCCTTTATGTTCTGGTTGACAAGTCGCAAGGATAGGAAGTAATATGAATGTGTGCGTAAAACAAACCGATTTCCCGATGATGCGGCTTACCTGACATCGGGCCATACTACAAGGAGAAAACATGAACACATTATCAGCAAATCATTCAGTCCCAATTGTTTTGATGCCTTTGTACGGAACGGAGGAGCTTGCCCGAAAAATCGAGTATTATCTTCGGGAAACATACAACAAAGAAGAGTGCCATGTGGTGAACGCCCAGATCGTGCGCTTCTCCACAGGGGACGCCAAGGCGGTTCTGGAGGAGACAGTCAGAGGAGCCGACGTATATATATTAGTAGATGTGGGCAATTATTCCTGCTCTTACCATATGTACAAGCAGGAAATCCCCATGTCCCCGGACGAACATTTCCAGAATCTGAAGCGCACTGTATCCGCCATCGGAGGAAAGGCATACAGAGTCAATGTGATATCCCCACTTCTCTATTCCAGCCGTCAGGACAGAAGAATCTCCAGAGAGTCTCTGGACTGTGCCATGGCCCTGCGGGAGCTTGAGAATATCGGCGTGAGAAACATCACGGCCTTTGACGTTCACGATAACAGGGTGGCCAAT
The DNA here is from genome assembly GCA_964018205.1 of uncultured Acetatifactor sp. GTDB lineage: Bacteria > Bacillota > Clostridia > Lachnospirales > Lachnospiraceae > Acetatifactor. Next base: position 87,421 of record CAXHOW010000003.1, read on the forward strand.
GCGGTTCCTTGTACGGGATTTGATGATCTGTTTCCAATTTATCAGGTGATCAAGGCGATCAAGAAATATTATCCTGATGTCGAATTTTCTGAAGAGCATTCTATCTTTGTATCTCCTGATCTGGGTGCAACCACAAGGAATTTTAAATATACCAATGAACTGGGGCTGGACATGGGTATTTTCTATAAGCGCAGATCCAGCACCAAGGTGGTTGACGGTAATTATGTAGTGGATGTACATAAGTATATCGGTCCCAGCCTGAAGGATAAGGATGTATTCATCGTGGATGACATGATATGCTCCGGCACCACTATGCTGGATGTGGCGAAGCACTGTAAGCGGGAGGGCGCCAGACGGGTCTTTGCGGTGGCGACATTCGGTTTGTTCACGGAAGGGCTCCGGCATTTTAACGAGGCTTACGAGGAGAAAACGCTGGATGCGGTGTTCATCACTAACGCGTCCTACCGACGGAAGGAGATAACCGACGCGCCGTGGTACCGGGAGGCTGATATTACAAAATATATCGCAATTTATATTCATTCGGTGAACGCAGGGAAGTCTATTTCCAAGCTGCTGGATCCGCATGAGAAGATACAGAGGCTGCTGCATAAGAAGTAGGGGAGGCTTTGCTGATGAAAGGGACGGCATGGGGCGTCTGCCAGGGGCCTTGTTCGGTCACTCCATGGCGTTCCGGGGAGCCCTGAACTCGGTGATGGGCATCATAGGATGCCCATCGCCGAAGGTCTCCCCTCCACATTTCGTGAGGTTCCTCACAAGGCCCCTGGCAGACGCCCCATGCCTGATTTCACAGCGAGTTTTAGGATAGAAGGGCATTTTGGGGGATTTGCAGGACTTATGACAAGGATAATGGTGCAGGGGAGATGGTTATGGGATGAGGGAGAAGAAGAGGCGGATTTTTGATATTATCCAGATCGGGTATGATGAGGACTGGCAGAGCCGGCTGTTTGATGTGATGCTGATCGTGATGATCGTGGCCAATCTTCTGATCGCTATTGTGTCTACCTTTGAGGAAGCGGCGCCTTATATGGGGCTGCTGGAGGCAGTGGAGTGGGTCACCGTGATCGTATTTGCGATAGAATACGGGCTCAGGGTCTGGACAGCGGAGCATCTGTACCCGAACCTGACGAGGGGAAGGGCGGTGCTGAAATATATCTTTTCCTTTAACGGGATTATCGATATGCTCTCTTTCCTGCCCCATATGCTGCCCTTTTTCTTTCCTGCGGGAGTGGTGGCCTTCCGGATGTTCCGGGTGGTGCGCATCTTCCGGCTGTTCAGGATCAATGCCTATTATGATGGGCTGAATGTGATAGGCGAGGTCATCCGCAGCAAGAAGGATCAGATCCTGTCCTCCGTGTTTATCATATTTGTTCTGATGATGGCATCCTCTCTGTGTATGTACGGTCTGGAGCATGAGGCCCAGCCGGATGTATTCCGAAATGCTTTTTCCGGCTTCTGGTGGTCGGTGTCCACCCTTCTGACGGTGGGCTATGGGGATATTTATCCTATCACCGCTCTGGGACGGCTCTTCGGCATCGCAATTACCTTTCTGGGCGTGGGCATGGTGGCGATTCCCACCGGTATTCTGTCCGCCGGATTCGTTGAGCAGTACACCCGGCTGAAAAGTCTCAAGGACTATTCTGAAGAGACAGACATCTGCTTCGTCCGGCTGGAGATCCGGGATGGACATCCATGGATAGGCCGAAAAGTGAAGGAGCTGTCCCTGCCGCCGGGGCTTCTGATGGCTCTGATCCAGCGTCAGGGGCAGGCAGTGGTGCCGAGGGGAAATTCAGTAATCCGGGAAGGCGACTATATTGTTCTGGGCGCAGAGGGCTACAGCGAGGACTCCGACATGGCCTTGAAAGAGCTGATCCTCAAGGAGGAGCACCCTTGGGCAAACCGTGAAATAAAAGAGCTGAACATTTCCCGGCATACCCTGATCGTCATGGTGCGCCGGGAGGCAAAGCTGCTGATCCCCGACGGATCCCTGCGGCTGCAGGCGGGGGACATGATCGTGATGTATACAAAGAGAACCTATAGGGATATGCAGACAGTGAAGCTATGAGACAGTCTGCTGCTCCATTGCGTATGTCTGAAAACAAGGCTTCTTGCAAGGGAAGCGACTGCCGTGTCAGCCGTTTCTATATCAGCCTCAATGCCTATCTGTAATTTCTGCCCATCCCTTTTCCGGCACAGCCTCTGCAATATTCCTCCGCCGTTCTGCGCGCTGTATCTGTTTTTCCCATGTCTTCGCCGTCTGTTCCTGCAGATATGCCACAAGGGCACCAAGCTCCTGTTGTTCGTCCCATGCCTCCAGAGCCTCATAATAGCGCTTGCGGTCTTCCTCATGGATAATGATGGGCGGATGTCCGTTCAGAAGCAGAATATAGTTCATTATCAGCCTTCCCGTTCGTCCGTTGCCGTCAGCAAAGGGATGCATATTTTCAAATTTCGCATGAAAATATGCAGCGGCTATTAATGCTTTGCCTTTGGGCACATCTGCCATTTCTTCCAGCAGCTCTGCCATTTCTGTCGGCACATCCTCCGGCGCTGCTCCAATCTCGGCCTTGCCTGTTACATAATCATGATGTTTGTACTCACCGGGACGTTCACCCAGCTGCCAGCGGCGGGCATCATAGGTGTTCTGCGTCAGACTCCGCTGGAACTCTTTCACAAGTGTTTCGTCCAGCGGACGCTTATCGTTGAATGCAGATAACAAGAGCTCGTTGGCCTCCTTTGCGTTGCGGATTTCAAAAAGAGTCCGTAAATCACCGGTATAGGAAGCCACTCCGTCATGTTCAAAGATTTCTCTTGTATCATTATAAGTAATGTTCTCGTTCTCAATCCTGCCGGAATGATATGCGAATGCAACGCTGTGTCTATTGAGGGCTTCCGCAAGCTCCGCATCGCTTTCTATCCTTTTCCGCTGCCAGAGCGCAACGGCCTTTTCATATTCCGTCATACAGCTCTCCTTTTCTTCTTTGCCTTTATTGTACCATATTCCAGAAGAAATACATATTAAAATATGTCCAGATTCTAATTTACAACCCCCCGCTTCTATGATAGACTTAGGCTGAATGTCACGGCAGATGCCTATGGGGCCTACCGCCGCCTGAACCCCGCCTGCGCCTGCGGAGCAAAGGTTCCCTTCTACAAAGGCTGACAGCATGCCCATAATGCACACTGCGCCGCGGCATAAAGCATAATGCAAGAAAATATCATATGCGCACCCGCCGAAGCGGGTATGGAGGTATCATTATGATCATTCCGAAACATTTTGAAAACCCAAAAGTACTGCACGAAAACACAATGCCCTATAGGGCGTACTACGTTCCCTCCGACAGAAGGCAGGACGATCTGGTGGAGCACAGAGAGCTCTCCCCTCGTTTCCTGTCGCTGAACGGCACATGGGATTTCTGCTATTACAGCAGTGTCTATGACCTGAAGCAGGAATTCTACCGGGAGGACTGCGGACCAGAGCCCGGCTGGACCACCATTCCGGTGCCTTCCCTCTGGCAGACGCAGGGGTTCGACAGCCACCAGTACACCAATGTACGCTACCCCTTCCCTCTGGATCCCCCCTATGTGCCCCATGAAAATCCCTGCGGGGCTTACAGACGTCATTTTGTCTGGCATAAGGACAGCGACGCCCCCAGAACCTTCCTGAACTTTGAGGGTGTGGACTCCTGCTTCTATGTATGGCTGAACGGGCGGTATGTGGGATATAATCAGGTCTCCCACTCTACTGCGGAATTCGACCTCACAGGTTTCCTGCGGGAGGGAGACAACCTGCTGTCAGTGCTGGTGCTGAAATGGTGCGACGGCAGCTATATGGAGGATCAGGACAAATTCCGCATGAGCGGCATCTTCCGGGATGTCTACCTGCTGAACCGCCCTCAGGAATGTGTTTATGACTACTTTATCAAGACCAGACTGAACCCTGAGCAGGATGAGGCCACTGTGGAGATTATCTTTTCCTACATGGATCAGGAAATCCCCATCCATGTATCCATAGAGGATGCGTCAGGAAAGCCCGTGGCCGAAGCCGATGGGGGCAGTTCCATGAAGCTGAAGGTGCCCGACGCAAAGCTCTGGAGCGCAGAGATTCCTTATCTCTACACAGTAATCATAGAAACGGAAAAAGAGGTCATCACAGAACGCATGGGCCTGCGTGAGGTGGCCGTCCGTGATGCCGTTCTCTACTTTAATAACCAGAAGATCAAGCTGCATGGCGTAAACCGTCATGACAGCGATCCGGTCACAGGCTTCACCATCAGTCTGGAGCAGATGCATAGGGATCTGACACTGATGAAGGAGCATAATGTGAATGCCATCCGTACCAGCCATTATCCTAATGCGCCCCAGTTCTACCAGCTCTGCGACCAGTACGGTTTTTATGTGATGGACGAGGCTGACAACGAGAGCCATGGGGCTGAGGTTGCCTATAAGCAGGAGTGGGGCCGGAACAATGAATGGATTGCGGATAATCCTGAATATATCCCTGCGACTGTGGACAGAACCATGAAGTGCGTGATGCGGGACAAGAACCGTCCCTGCGTCTTCAGCTGGTCCATGGGTAATGAAGCCGCCTATGGCTGCACCTTTGAGGAGGCCCTGCGGCAGACCAAGCTCTACGATGACACTCGTGTCACTCACTATGAGAATGCCTATAACGTGCCCCAGAGCAAGAAAAACGACTATGATTATTCTTGTGTCGATCTGTACAGCAGGATGTACCTTGCCCCTAATGATTTCCATGAATATTTCTCCGTCACGGAGGAGAGGGACAGCAATCATCGGTATGATGTGCCGTCAAAGAGGCCTCTGTTCCTCTGCGAATATTCTCATGCCATGGGCAACGGGCCAGGAAATCTGGAGGATTATTTTCAGGTGATACACCAGTATGACGGAGCCTGCGGCGGCATGATCTGGGAATGGTGCGACCATGCCATAGATAAGGGTTATACCATTTCCGGCAAAAAAATGTATGCCTACGGAGGCGACCATGAAGAGTTCCCCCATGACGGCAATTTCTGTATGGACGGTCTGGTGTATCCTGACAGACGCCCTCATACGGGCCTGAAGGAATTCTGGAACGTACACCGTCCTGCAAGGGTGGTATCCTTTGATTCTGACAACAGTGTCATAAGGATACATAATTACATGGATTTCCTGAACCTGAAGGATTACTGCTGCCTTCACTGGGAAGTGAGCAGGGATGGCGAAAAGCTGGCGGAGGGCAGGATCGATGACACTGCCCTGCTGGATATTGCTCCCCACCAAGAGGGCGACATCACTCTGGCGCTCCCCGAAACCGAACAAGGGAAGCGCTACCTGAAGACAGTCTGGATCCTGAGAGAAGATATGGGTGTGCTGCAGGCAGGTATGTCTCTGGGCTTTGACGAAATGGAGCTTTCTGATGCTGCCAGCCGGACCGGTATGTCCGAGGAGCTTCTGCAGAAGCCCTTCAAGGCAGAGAAGGACACTGTGGCCGTGACGGAAGATGATCGCTATCTGACCCTGCAGTCGGACGCCTTCTGCTATACCTATGATAAATTTACCGGAACCTTCGCAAAGATGGTAAGCCATAACCGGACATTGCTGGAGCATCCCATGGAGTTTAACATCTGGCGCGCTCCTACAGACAACGACAGGAACATTCGGAAGATATGGGCGGGCGTGCAGTATGACCATCCGCTTGTCAGGACTTACTCCACGGAGCATAGCGCCGGGGAAGAAAACGGCCAGAGCTTTACGGAAATCCGGACCCTCCTTTCACTGGCGCCCGTGTTTATGCAGAAGATCATGGATATAACTGCCGGCTGGCGTGTATGGGGAGACGGCAGTCTGGATGTGCGCCTTGAGGTGAAAAAGAATCCCGTCTTCCCGAGGCTTCCCAGATTCGGCATCCGCATGATGCTGCCCGAGGATATGACGCAGGTAGATTACTATGGTCTGGGGCCGGTGGAAAGCTATACAGACAAATGCAGGGCAAGCTACCACGGCAGGTTCCGGGAGACCGTGGATACTCTGTTTGAGGATTATCTCTTCCCTCAGGAGAACGGAAGCCACTGGGATGTAAGCTTTGTGAAATTAGCCGGAAGAGATACGGAACTATCCGTGGCTTCGGATGTTCCCTTCTCCTTCAATGCTTCCCGCTACACGCAGGAGGAGCTCACCGAAAAGGCCCATAATTATGAGCTGGTTCCCTGCGGGCATACGGTACTGTGTATCGACTACAAGCAGGACGGTATCGGTTCCAACAGCTGCGGACCGGAACCGGAAGAGCAGTACAAGTTTCTGGAGAACGAGTTTGTGTTTGCGTTTGGGATACGGATGAACGGATAGATCACTGTGCGGGCCGCATCAAAGGATGCGGCCCGCCGATATTTTTGCCGGATATCTTTGTCTGATATGCTGCTTAAAAGCTAATCTGCTTTACCTTCAGAGGCCTTTTGGTCAGAAACTATAATCGTGAGCGCATTCATTTGCCGCCTCCTTGTCTCTTATTGCACGAGCGCTCACTCGTTATACATTCAGGTCGGCAAATGTTTTCGATCATGAGTCTAAATTGTGAGTGTCAGCTATCAATCTCCCTCAGGCGCTCCACAATAGTGCGACGGTTAATGGAACAGTACATCAACAGAGGAACCAGAATCCCCAGAACCAGAAACAGCGGTATTACTATTAAAACAGGCAAAACGGTAAATTGATAGGTGAAAAACCAAAAAGCAGAGCAGAGTGATCCCACCAGCGGTCCCAGCGCGGCGCTCAGGATCAAGGAGAGGGCGGCTGACAGCATAGTGCAGTACAGCCCTTCGTACACCAGCATGGTATTCATCTGCTTTCCAGTCATGCCCACAGCTTGGAGCATTGCCAGCTCCCGCTTCCGGGCAAGTATGCCCGTCAACACGGCGTTGATGAAGTTGAGCACACCCACCAGACCAATAATCCCTGCCAGTGTGCCGCCCATGGTCAGGAACATATTCCGAAAACCCTCGAACTCGGCTGTCTTGCTCTGTTTGCTCTCGTAGTCGCAGGTGGGCTGGACAGACTCCGTGTATTCCTTCAGGAAGTCCTCCATAGCGGCATTGGACTCCTCGGCGGTGTTGAAAGCGTAGATCATGACGGAGCTCATGCCAGTATCCTGCTTAAACAGCTCTGCTCCCATCGCCAGCCCGCTGGCCCCGAGGGTGGAGTAGCGGTAGGTGAGGGCGATGGGGATCTCGATCCGGGCGCAGACAGTGTACTCCTTTTCCGTATAGCGCTTGGCCCAAGGAATGAAGTTGACCTCCCCACGCTCATAGAGAGCGGCCGCTTCCTCCCCGGTGTCCCTATCGACGTTCATCCACTCCTCCACATACCGGAGCTTCACGGTATCCCCCACCCGGAAGCAGTTGGTATTCTCGTTGATCCCCCCATATTCGTCGGCGGAATAGACGGCGGCAATAGCGTTCTGGCCGGGATCGGACAAGGGGGCAATGTCTCCCTCCAGTACATTTATCTCGCCGAGAATGAAGTCTTCCAGACCATAGAGCTGGGCATTGCCCACGATAATGTCTGCGCTCACATGCTCCCGTGAGGCGACGATGCTGTCCAGCATCTCTTCGGGATAGTGCTTGCTGTAGTCCTGACGGAAGTACTCCTCCGGCAGAAGGACCTGGATAGACTGCTCCTGACCATAGACCCGGCCTCCATCGGTGATATCGCCCTGAGTGCTGATCTGGGCGATGATCTCCTCCGAAAGCGCCTGATCCGCCGAGCGGAAGCCGACGCCGATCTGGAAATAGTCGGTGTGACCCAGAACAAAGTCGGTGACTACTTGACCAGAGAGATATTTCTCCATATCGAAGCCGTTAGCAAACGTATACACCAGATTCATCAGCACCACCGCCAGAGTCAGAGAGAGGATGGTAACTACCGTTTTGCTTCTGCTCCGTCCCAGATTGGCCCAGGCCATTTCCGGCAGGGATGCGCCTGCGGCACCAGCCCTGACCGCCCGTTTGCCGCCTTTCTTCCCGGACTGCTGTCCGCCTTCGGTATAGCGCATCGCCTCCACCGGGGAAACCTTGGCGGCAATCCGCTCAGGCCGTGCGCAGGAGAAGAACACCGTCAGCAGAGAAAATGCCGCCGCACCGATAAAAATCCATGGGTTGAAGGAAACAAAGGCGTTCTTATAGCTGAGATGGGCCATGATGACCGGGGTCAGCTGGTTGCCGATAACGAAGCCAAGGAGCAGGCCGGCAGGGATGCCCGCCAGACTGAGCAGGAGCGCCTGCTGGCGGATCACACGCCTGAGCTGTTTTCCGGTGGTACCAATGGTTTTCAGCAGGCCGTAAAACGGGATATCATTGGTGACGGAAATCCGGAACACATTGTAGATGATGAGGTACCCGGTGAAGATGATAAGCAGGAGGATTACCACAATGGCGATGAACGTCATGGGATCAAAACTCTCAGCGATCCGGTCCCCGGTGTAGCCCCAGTTCACGCCGATGTTCAGGTAGTTCTCCGCCCCAGCCTCGGTGTATTGATAGCCGTAATTTCCCAGCACCGTGCTCAGGTTTTCCTTGGTGCCTATTGCGCTCTTAAACATCACATCCAGATTCCATGCACCCGTCATGGAGATCTGCGCCCCGCCCGACAAGGCGCAGATCTCCTCGGCGGCGGACCGTGGCAGAAGCACGTTGTTGGTGATTACGGCGCTATCGTACTCCCACCAGCCGGAGAGGGTAAAAGTCCGCTCTATTGTGTAGGGATGCGCGGTTCCATCGTCCAGAGTAATAGGCATGGTAAATTGTGCGCCCACCCTGGGTTCGACGCCCAGCAGGGCCAGAACATGGGTATCTGTCGCGGCCTCATCGGTGCCCTCCTGAGGGAGCGTACCCTCCACAGGGGTGCAGAAGTAGTGGGATGCGCCGTGGGGTTCAATGTAGCTGACCTCCACATGGGACTTGTTGAAAGGCGGGTCGTGGGGCATCCCCACAAAGAGACGGCACCAGGAATCCTGAATCAGCGGATCCTGACGGATCTGCTCCGCCTGCTCCCAGGTAATATTTTTCACGGTGCCGTGGGCGTCGCTTCCAGCCCGGCGGAAGTTCTCCTGCTGGTAGGAGTAGTTGATGGACGCGGCGATGGTAAACAAGGAAGTGAACAGCACCGTGGTCAGGGCGATCGCCAGCGCCGCGACGATGTTTCGGATACGGGCCGCTTTCATGGAACGAAAGCCAAGCCGCCGGACACAGCTTCTGTTGGATACTTTGATCATGCCGCTCACCCCCGTACCACAATGCGGCCATCCTCAATGCGGATGATGCGGTCAGCCATCTGAGCGATTTCCTCGTTGTGGGTAATCATCACAATGGTCTGAGCAAACCGCTGGCTGGTGACCTTCAGCAGGCTCATTACATCCTGGCTGGTTCGGCTGTCCAGATTTCCGGTGGGCTCGTCCGCCAGAATGATAGCAGGCTTCGCCGCCAGCGCGCGGGCGATGGCCACCCGCTGCTGCTGACCGCCGGAGAGGTTGCCCGGCAGGTTTTGCAGCTTGGAACCCAGGCCCAGAGTTTCAATGATCTGGTCTGTATAGCCTTTGTCCGACTGTCCGCCGTCCAGCTGGATGGGCAGAACGATGTTCTCATACACATTCAGCACTGGCACCAAGTTATAGTTCTGGAACACAAAGCCAATCTTCCGCCGCCGGAAAATGGTCAGCTCCTCGTCCTTCAGGGTGGAGAGCTCCCTGCCGTCCACAGTGACGGAACCGCTGGTGGGACGGTCCAGCCCGCCCAGCATATGCAGCAAAGTGGATTTGCCGGAACCGGACGTGCCCACGACGGCAGCAAACTCGCCCTTCTCCACCGCCAGATCCACTCCGTCCAGAGCCCGGACCTCCGTGTCGCCGGAACCGTATACTTTCCGCAGGCCGCGGGTTTCCAAAATAGCCATATGATTTACCTCCATAGCATAAAGTCTGCACTGCCTTTCGGCAATACAGACTTTAGCACAGAAATCTTTCCAGATTCTTTCTGAAATCTTACAGTTTGGAAAGATTTCAACTCCGGGGCAGATAGAGGGAGAAGCAGCTCCCCCGCCCCGGCCGGGAGGACACCTTGATATACCCGCCCTGCCCCTCCGCAATCTGACGGGCCAGATATAGGCCGATTCCCACTCCCTCGGTCTCGTAGGCAGCGGGGGAACGGTAGAATCGCTGGAATACCTTGGTCCGTTCCGCCTCCGGGATGCCGGGGCCATTATCCGTGACGTTGACGCAGCAGAACATCTGGTAGGAGATGACCTCGACCGTAACCGTCCCACCGATAGGCGTATATTTTACCGCGTTGTCCAATAGGTTGCACACGGCCTCTGCTGTCCACTTAGGGTCAAAGACTGCTTGGGCATCCGCGGATGCCAGCGTCAGGGTGATCCCCTTCTCCGCCGCTTTAGGGATAAACTGAGCAACTGCGTCTTCCAGCATGGGCGCCAGCAGCCCCGCCTTGGTGTGCAGGGTCAGGATGCCCGCCTCCAGCCGGGAGGTCTTCACCAGTGCATCCACCAGAGCTCGCAGCTTTTCCACCTGCCCCTCCAGAGCTGCGGCACAGTCCCGGCCCTCCGGGGAAAGCTCCTGTTCCGACAGAAGCTGGGTATACAGCAGAATATTAGCCACCGGGGTCTTCGTCTGGTGGGAGATGTCGGCGATCAGGGTCTTGATCTTGTCCTTTTCCTCTTGGAGCTTCTGGGCGGAGACGGCGTTGGCGGCCAGATAGTGGGCGAATCTGGACTCAACGGCGGAGAGCAGGCTTTCGTCAAAATCCTGCTCTGTAAAGATCCCTGCCATAGCCGCATCCAGCATACGGTCCAGATTTTTCATAATGCGCTTTGCACGATGGCGGTTCCAGACCGCGGCAGCAAATGCAAAAATTGCGATGACAACGGCAGTGCCACAGACGATCTCTGTCATGTCAGTTCACCGCCCAAGTGTAGCCGATGCCATAGACCGTTTTCAGAAAGCGGGGTCTGGAGGGCATATCCTCCAGCTTGTCCCGTAGGCGCTTTACGGTAACTGACAGTGCGTTTTCCTCCACGTACTCCGCGCCGCCCGACCACACCCGCTCCACCAGCATCTCCCGGGGCAGAACGCGGCCCCGGTTTTCCACCAGTATCCGCAACAGCCGCTGTTCCGTTTTGCTCAGCTCGATGAGCTGACCGTTTTTGCGGAACTCCATCCACTCAAAATCAAAGGAGAAACCCTCTAACTCTACTGTGGCCGTCTGCATCGGAGTACCGCGCCGCAGCTGGGCGTTGACCCTGGCCCGCAGTATAGCCAAAGAGAAGGGTTTGGTGATATAGTCATCCGCTCCGGATTCAAGGCCCACGACGATGTCGGTTTCCAAATCGTTCGCCGTGAGCAGAATGACGGGGACACTGGAACAGCAGTGCCGCACATCCCGCAACAGATCAAGTCCGCTCCCGTCCGGCAAGTTGACATCCAGAATGAGCAGATCAAAGTCTTTGCTGGGCAGAATGCTTTGCGCTTGGAATAACGCAGTGCACAGTTCCACTTGAATGCCGTAATTTTCAAGGGCAAACCGGATGCCTTGTCCCAGGGTGGTGTCATCCTCCAGCAGCAAAATGTGCTTCATCGTGGTCCTCCTATCAAGTATTAGGTCTATCGGCAAATGTTTCTGATCGTGAGTATATATTGGCCGTGGCAACTATAGCCACCCCGCTGCCGCATACATTCTCCGCCACCACATCTCCTATATGGACCGGAGCCTCCAGCTCTATCCCCTTCAGTACGCGGATGCAGTCCATGATCTGTCCCTTGGGGATATCCGAGCTCGTCTTCACCGGCGCTACCGCAAGCTCTCCTCCCTTCACCCGTACGAGGCTGGTGACGATCCGTCTGGGATCCGTCAGCTCCTTCCTTGCGTAGTCCGCGCCTCTGGGGCAGGTATTGCCGGTGATCTCCCTGATCTGACTGCCCTCCATGTCCACTGTGACATTACAGCCCAGAGGGCATCCTATGCAGATCAATTCTCTCTTTTCCTTCTCTGCCGCATTATCCATGGGTTGTTCCTTTCCGCGATAAATATCACCACATTGTAGGTTTTCATTGTTTTATTCACAGTGCCAAACATATGGTTAATCAGCGTGGATCATACTAGGCACGGCAATCCTGAGCATGATTTCCCTTACATCGGAAACCTTCTCCAGATCCGCCTTCTTAAGCACCACCTGCTCCATCTCTCCGGGAGCCAGCATCCTCTTTTTTCTGCTGCTTATGACATTTCCGTCCAGAACCACCTCCACAGCTCCGTCCCGGTACACATTGTCCACCCGGAAACGGATCAGCTGGGCGGCTTCCATTCTGCGGATATCAATAGCAGCAGGCACTGTGTAGCGGACACCCGGCCCGGCATGGACGGGAATCTCCGCATCCGATCCAGCCAGTTCCCCCTGCAGGTAGGCTGCCGCTTTCTTTCCGGCCTGAGCCGCCTCCTCCGACACATAATCCACCAGATCATGGACATGCAGCACGTTTCCGCAGGCAAACACCCCCTGCCTGTCCGTCTCCAGACTTTCATTCACCAGAGGCCCGTTGGTGGCAGGGTTCATTGCAACGCCAAGCTTTCCCGACAGTTCGTTCTCAGGAATCAGCCCGCAGGACAGCAGCAGGGTATCGCAGGCGATCTCCTCCTCCGTGCCCGGAATCGGCCGGGAATGCTCATCGACCTTTGCAATTACCACTGCCTCCACCCGCTCTTTTCCCTTGATGTCCACCACGGTGGTTCTCAGTCTCAAGGGAATATCGTAATCATTCAGGCATTGTACGATATTCCGCTTCAGGCCGCCGGAATAAGGCATCAGCTCCGCCACCAGCTTCACCTTCGCCCCCTCCAGAGTCATGCGTCTGGCCATGATCAGCCCGATGTCCCCTGAGCCTAGGATCACGACCTCCCTGCCGGGCATCCGTCCCTCCATATTCACATACCGCTGGGCCGTCCCCGCAGAATAGATGCCTGCGGGACGGTATCCGGGAATATTCAGCGCCCCTCTGGGCCGCTCCCTGCAGCCCATGGCCAGGATCACTGCCCTTGCCTCAATTGTGTACAGCCCCTCTTGCCTGCTCATAGCAGTGACCAGCTTTATGCTTTTGCTCTGGAGACACAGTCCGTCACAGCCCCCTATCCCGTCCTCTCCGGCTGGCTCCTCAGGCGCTGTCCCCGGCCTATTCTCCGGATTCTCCTCCATCGTTTGAGGCTCTTTCCGAATTCCGCGTTCCGCAGCCCCCTCCTGTGCCTCCTCCAGATCTATTACAATAGTATTTAATTTATATGGAATCTCCAGTTCCCCCACCTTCTCGATATACCGGCCCGCATATTCCGGCCCTGTCAGTTCCTCCTTGAAGGTATGGAGCCCGAACCCGTTGTGGATGCACTGGTTCAGAATACCTCCCAGCCTTGCATCCCTCTCTACGATCAGCAGATCCTCAACCCCTGCCTCCTTCGCCGCTATAGCCGCCGCCAGCCCCGCAGGGCCGCCTCCAATGATCACCAGATCCACTTTCATCCGCTCCACCTGCACCTTCTGTACACCGCCTTAAACCCAAATACCCTTTTCTGCTCCTACTATGCCGTCCTTATCATATCCCGTCAGGAACTCAGAACCCGGCTCATTCTTGCAGATCTCGCCCATGTCCACGCCCAGCTCCCGTGCCAGAATCTCCACCGTGGCCGGCCCGCAGAAGCCCGCCTGACATCTCCCCATGCCTGCTCTGGTCCGACGTTTTATACCGTCCAAAGTGGTTGCGCCCACAGGCCTATGGATGGCATCCAGAATCTCCCCCTCCGTCACCATCTCACAGCGGCATATCACCTTTGCATATGCAGGGTTCTCGGCGATCAGCCGTTTCCGCTCCTCCGGGCCGGCGGTTTCCATGTTGGGGATTCCCTTCCTCTCAGCCACAAAATCCTTCTTCTCCTCTGCCGGAAGATACTCTCCCACCGCTCCCGCAATATACCTGCCGATAGCAGGGGCGCAGGTGAGTCCCGGCGACTCAATGCCTGCAGCGTCAAAGAATCCCGGCGCATCCTCCGGCTGGCCCAGAATGAAATCCCCCTGCTCCTCATGGGCCCGCAGCCCCGCAAAGGAAGTGATCACTTGTCTGGAGGGAAGATTGCGGACGCTCAGAGAGGCGCGCTTCATCAGATCCTCCAGCCCCTGCCCCGTTGTATTGACAGCTTCCGGATCTTCCACATCCACAGCGGTAGGCCCCGCCAGCAGATTCCCATGGACGGTAGGAGTCACCAATACCCCCTTACCGTATACCGTGGGCAGCTGAAACAGCGTATGGCTCACGTAGCTTCCTACCTTTTTGTCCATCAGGCAGTACTCGCCTTTTCTGGGGATGATGCGGATTTTCCTTGCGCTGACCATGTTGTGGAAAAGACCTGCGCAGACACCGGCGGCATTAACCACTACTCTTGTCTCAAAAATACCGCGGTCTGTGATGACACGGTACCCTTTAGGACACTCTGCGTCTCCCAGCCTTTCGATCTTCCCGACCTCCGTATTCAGATGAAACTCCACGCCGTTCACCGCAGCGTTCTCCGCCAGCGCTATGGTGAGCCCGAAAGGACAGACGATGCCGCCGGTGGGCGCATACAGTGCCGCCACCACTCTCTCGGACACATTGGGCTCCAGCCTGCGCACCTGCTCTCCCTCCAGAATCTGCAGTCCCTCCACGCCGTTTTGCTGTCCCTGATCATATAGCTTATGAAGAACCGGCCTATCCTTCTCATCAAAGCAGAGCACCATAGAACCGTTCCGCTGATAGGGAAAATCCAGCTCCTGAGACAGCGCTTCCATCATCCTGCTGCCTTCCACATTCAGCAGGGCCTTCCTGCTGCCCGGCGCAGCGTCAAATCCTGCATGGACGATTCCGCTGTTTGCTTTGGAAGTCCCCTCACATACATCGGATGCCCGCTCCAGAACCGCTACCTTCCAGCTGCGTCTGGACAGCTCCCTTGCAATGGCACATCCGATCACGCCCCCGCCAATCACTACTATGTCTAACATATGCCCTTAATCCCCCATAGGTACAATAAATCCATCCACGCATCATATTTATCTCCTGAATATGCCGAAACATATTCCGAAAAACACAACGGAAAAACCCGAATTTCATCTCCGCGCCCCGAAATTCCGTCAGTACACTCAAATCCCTTGCACATCTGGACTTTGTCCAAAAAGACATACCATATGCCATCATCGGTTATGCGCTCTTTGATATAGCTGCTCAGTTTCCTGCTGTCATGCAGGTCTCCACCCTTTTCCCTACTTCGGAATATTGTAAAATGTTGCTTTTTTCCGTAGTTTTATTATAGCAAATCAAAATAGACAGGTCAATGTATCATAACCATTATACGCCGAACTTTATGAAAAATATGCATTTCCCCGCTTTTTTGCGCCCTTCGTGAAACAACCCTGTCTGTAAGCAAAGACAAGTTGCCAATTCTCCCGAAAAAGGCTATACTGAAAAAAAGCCTCCGCCTCCTCAGGCGCTGCGCACAGCAAAGGGCGGTAAACCATGCATATTTTAATCATAGAAGACGATGTTTCCTTTTGCAGGGAAGTCCGGGATATTCTGGAAAATTCCCTGTATCAGGTCACCATGCTTACAGAATTTCTTTCCACGGCTGCAGCCGGCGCATACTCGTGCAGCCCGGAACAAGAAACGGCAAATGAACCTATTCCCCAATATAAACCGATTGCCCGGCAGATTTCGGACCTGAACCCTGATCTGATCCTGCTGGACCTAAATCTGCCAGGCAAGTCTGGTTTTGAACTCTGCACCGAAATCCGGGAGTTTTCGGATATCCCCATCATCTTCGTCACAGGGCGGACGGATTCCATGGACGAGGTCACTGCCTTGTTGAAGGGCGGGGACGACTATATCACGAAGCCTTTTCACCCCTCCCTGCTGCTGGCACATATCAGCGCAGTCCTGAAAAGGAGCAGAAGGAATACAGATCTGCCGAAATTGGAGCACCATGGTCTGGAGCTGGATCTGTCCAGAGGCTGTATCCGATCCGGGAACAAAAGCGCCGAACTGACCAAAAATGAGCTGAAGATCTTAAGCTGCCTGTTCCGGCACAAGGGTGACATTGTTTCCAGAACGGAGCTTATCGAATATCTGTGGGATAATTCCATATTTATTGACGATAATCTGTTAAGTGTGCACATAACCCGCATCCGGGCCAAACTGGAAGAGATGGGGGTAATCGACTTTATCCACACAAAACGGGGAATGGGGTATTTCATATGAATTTTACCGATTATCTGAGAGACAAATTACTGCTGCTGATGCTTCATCTGTCCTGTATGCTGATGCTGGCGGGCTTTTTATATGCCACAGATTATCCTGCATCCTGCTACTGTATCATCCTCTTTTCCTGGGTTGTGATCTTCACCGCATGGTTTCTTACGGAATACTTCCGCAGAAGCCGTTATTTTCATCAGATAAAAGACATTCTGGAGCAGGCTGACCAGAAATACCTGCTGGGAGAACTGATGCCCCGATCCTTTCGGCTTGAAGACAATCTCTATCAGGATATGATACGCAGATCCAGCAAATCCGTCATAGAAAAAATCCGTTCCATAGAAGACGCCCGGCAGGAATACCGGGAATATATCGAAAGCTGGGTCCACGAAATCAAAGCGCCCATTGCCTCAATCATGCTTCTATGTGAAAAGCAGAAAAACGAAGCGGATTCGCAAGACACTCCAAAAAGAGCCATCGCCGATACCACACGCCACATCCTTCAGGAAAACCAGAAAACAGAAAATTACGTGGATATGGCGCTGTTCTATGCCCGCTCAGACGAAGTATACAAAGATTACATCATAAAGGAGACCTCTCTCCAGAAAACGGCGGAAGAAGTATTGCAGAAAAACAAATACAGCTTTATCGATTGCCATATCCGGGCAGAAGCGAACTGCAAAGACACAGTTTATACCGATACAAAATGGATTGCCTTCATCCTGAACCAGCTGGTTTTAAATGCGGTAAAATACCGCTGCGGTACTGCGCCGCAGATACGGATTTCCACTGAAAAAACATCCTGGGGCATCCGCCTGACAGTGGAAGATAACGGCCTCGGCGTTCCGGCGGAAGAACTGCCCAGAATCTTCGACAAAGGCTTCACCGGAAGCAACGGGCGCACACGTGGCCGCTCCACCGGCATGGGACTGTATCTATGCCGGAAATTATGTGTGAAATTAGGAATACAGATTCACGCCGAATCAGAATGCGGAACCGGAACAAAAATCCTGCTGGAATTTCCCGTGAGCAGCTACCTCACCAAACCATAAAAATATACCCGCACCCGGAAGCATCTGACATGTAATCTTTCAAAAAAGAAAGAAAAACGCAAACTAACTTCATACCACATTCGCTCCAAATCTGATATAGTAATCCTGCGGACATGAATCACAATACTCAACAAGCTATGAATAAGGAGTGATGAAAAATGGAACACTATATCCGGGTATGCGATGTGGAAAAATACTACGGAAACGGCGCAGGCGCCGCCAAGGCCGTGGACCGGGTCAGCTTCTATGTGGAAAAGGGCGAGTTCGTAGGCGTCATGGGAGCATCCGGCTCTGGAAAAACCACGCTTTTAAATATGCTCTCCACCATCGACAGCGTCACCGCGGGCCATATCTTCTATGAGAATGTGGATATCACTGATCTGTCGGAAAACGAATTGTCGGAATTCCGTAAAAACAACCTTGGATTTGTATTTCAGGAATACAATCTTCTGGACACCCTGACCATCGAGGAAAATATCCTGCTGGCCATGACGCTTCATAGCCACGGAAAACAAGAGATTCTGAAACGCTGTCAGGAAATGCTCCGTCTCCTGAGCATAGAGGATATTCGGTCAAAATTTCCCTATCAGGTATCCGGCGGCCAGAAGCAGCGCTGCGCCTGCGCCAGAGCGCTGGTGAACCAACCTAAGCTGCTGCTGGCGGACGAACCCACCGGCGCACTGGACTCCCGCTCCGCCCAGACGCTTCTGGAGACTTTCATCGATATGAACCAGAAGCTGCAGGCCACCATTTTCATGGTGACTCACGATGCCTTTTCCGCCAGCTACTGCGGACGGATTCTATTTCTGAAAGACGGACAGATCTTTCATGAACTGCGTCGGGGCGACAAGGGCCGGCGGGAATTCCTGAATGAGATTCTGGACGTTCTGTCCCTGACAGGAGGTGAGCCGGCCGATGTTAAATAAACTTGCCTTTCGAAATGTGCTGCGCTCCGCCAGAGACTACATGGTTTATTTTCTCACCATGATGCTGGTGACCGCCATCATGTTTGCCTTCCACTCCCTGATCTTCTCCGAAGAGATCAAACAGCTGTCTGAATCGGCCCTGATCCTCCATGTGTTCATCGGTCTGGCCTCCTTCTTCGTGGTGCTCATCATGGCATGGCTCATCAATTATATGGTGCGTTTTATTTTGGAAAAAAGAAGCCGGGAATTCGGCATTTATCTGCTTATCGGCATGAAGAAAAAGGAAATCTCCCGCCTATATATGCGGGAAAGTCTGCTGCTTGGGGCAGGGGCTTTCGCCAGCGGTCTGGGTCTGGGACTGCTGCTGCAGCAAATTCTGCTGGCCGTGCTCTACAGCATGATCCTGATGGAATATCAGGTACATCTGGAATGGAGCCTGAACTGTCTCCTTACCACTGCCGCCTGCTATGGCGGCTGCTACCTGCTGGCCCTGCTGCGATGCAGTCACAGGTTCCGAAAAATGAATATCTACGCCCTGATGAACAGCCGACGGCAAAACGAAGAGATCCGTGAATCCCACGAAGAGGCAAAAAGGCTTTTGTTCCCCTTCTCCCTCCTGTTCCTGACCGTTTTCGCCCTGCTGCTGTTTTTCTACAAAGCCTGGGATACCGCCACCATCCTCCTGTTCCTCATGGGTCTGGTGCTCACCATCTATCTCTTTTATACCGGCGCAGCTGCCTGGATCATCTGCTATATCCGCAAAAAAGGTAACGGCATTTTCCGGGGCCAGAATCTGTTCCTGCTGCGGCAGTTTGCCTCCAAGGTAAAGACCCTGCGCTTCACTCTGGGCACCCTGACTTCCTTGTTTGTGCTGGCTCTGCTGGGCTGCGCTGTGGCCATGATGTTCAACGATTTTCAGAATCAGACGCTGCTGAAAAAATGGCCCTTCGACGTGCAGGTTTTCAGCCCGGATCCCCGGGACAACTTTCAGGAACAGCTGGAAGTGCTGCACCGGGAAACCCGGGTCAAGGACTACCATACTTATTCCATTTATCAAAACGGCACGGATACGGTAAACGCATGGCTGTACACCCATCTGAAAATCTTTGGCAGCCAATACCAAAACCCCGACGGCACTCTGGATCGGGAAAAACTGGAAAAGGACGAAATCTGGGCCTACTATGAATATGATACCTACATGGCCCTTTCCGACTACAACCGCCTTCGGGAAATGACCGGGCTGTTCCCCATAGAACTGGAAGACTCTCAATATCTGCTGCACCTCAAGGAGCGGGTCTGGGAGGAAACCGGAGATTTTACCGATGAATTGAATATCCCGGGGACGTCGCCGGAATTCCGCCATACCGGGGCTTTGGAACGCCTCCAATGCGCCGGCATCCGCACGGAACCTCTCTCTCAGGACGGCCACAACGGAGCGGATTACCTGATCATTGTCACCGATTCCACGGTTTCCCGTATGACGCCCTACTATGGCGTAATGGCGGCAAATCTGGAAGAACGGGCGCCGGAAGACCTTCTCCGGCAGCTGGATCATCTCTCCTCCCCGGAAAGTTCCGCCGACTTTCTGGGCCATAGGGAAAATATGTTTATGGCCAGCGGCACGGATCAGATCGTAGTCTATGTAGTGGAAAACATTGTCCGGGACAATCTGATACCGGAAGTAAAGTTTATGCTGTCCTCCATCATCTTCGCCTTGGTTTACATGGGTCTGGTGTTTGTCTGCATAGCCCTGACGGTGCTCTCTGTTCAGCAGCTTTCCGACTCAGCCAGATATCGCTTCCGCTACCAGGTGCTGCACCAGATCGGGTTAAGCCACCGGGAGCTCTCAGGGGTTATCGGAAAGCAGCTGATGTGCTTCTATCTATGTCCCATCCTGTTTGCAGCAGTGATCAGCGGCACTATTGCCATATACCTTGGCTCCAAATTCAATTTTTATACCGGAACCCATACGGCGGCGGCAGGGTATTTCGGCATCGCCTTTCTGCTGTTCCTGACAGTGTACTTGATTTATTTTACAGTGACTTATGTAGGATTCCGAAGGAACGTACTGTCCTCAGACCGAAGAGCGGAATGAACACTTCCAATTTCTCCATTCATTTGTTATAATAGGGGATGGAGGGATATCATGCCGGATAAGACAGCCTTTGAAAACGCAAAAAAGAAGATAATCGGAGTCGACAGGCAGCGGCTTGGCATAGGAACCTTGTCGGAAAAGACGGTTCACGCCATTCTGAAGAATTATTATCAGCCGGATGAAGACAAGCAGGAGATTCCAATAGAGAATTATGTAGCTGACATCTATGCTGACGGCGAAATCATCGAGATCCAGACCAGACAGTTCAATAAGCTGAGAGGAAAGCTGCAGTCCTTCCTGCCCTTGTACCCCGTGACCATAATCTACCCCATTCCCCGGGAAAAATGGATCATCTGGATAGATGAAGAGAGCGGGGAACTGAGCCGCAGGCGCAAGTCACCCGCCAAAGGAAACCCTTACATGGTTTTTCCCGAGCTGTACAAGATCAAGATGCATCTGAAGGATCCCCATCTCCGCCTCCGTCTGGCCATGCTGGACATGGAGGAATATAAGCTGCTCAACGGCTGGAGCAAGGATAAGAAAAAAGGGGCCAGCCGCTATGACCGCATCCCTACGGAATACGTACAAGAATTGGAGATAGACTGCCCGAAGGATTTCATGCAGTTTGTTCCCCTTGAGCTGGAAGGCGCCTTTACCTCCAAGGAATTCGCAAAGGCTGCCCATATTTCCGTCTCTCTGGCTCAGGTCGTGCTGAACATTCTTCACCACGTAGGAACGGTGGAACGGGTAGGAAAAAAGGGGCGGATGTATCTATATGAGGTGCGGGAGGTTGGCTGAAAGGAATTGCCCTGCCATTTGATCTACCATTTGATTTGCTTTCTTTGGATTATGGCATTTCGAGGGTGTTAAATTGGGCACAGTGCTATGCGCTCTTATCAACGGCTTCTTGATCAGCAGGTGCAGCAAAATGCTGAAGCATATGTTCGACTTTAAAGACGT
This sequence comes from uncultured Acetatifactor sp., assembly GCA_964018205.1. Lineage (GTDB taxonomy): Bacteria > Bacillota > Clostridia > Lachnospirales > Lachnospiraceae > Acetatifactor. Next base: position 108,793 of record CAXHOW010000003.1, read on the forward strand.
GTTGAATCTAAGAAAATAATTTACATAACCAAAAATCAATGGGCGCCGCCCTATCCCAGACCAAAAGCCGAAGCGGGCAAGGAGGTATCAATGAAGAAGAAATTCATACACTGTATTGCGGCACTATTGTCTGCATCCGCACTGTTATTTTCTGCCTGCGGTTCTGAAGACACCAGCGCCACCACCATGCACCTGATGAAAGCTACCGGTACCGTAGAGATATGCGACGCAAAGGGAAAAGATGTTGCAATCGCCGAACCGCTGAAGCTCTACAGCGGCTACCAGCTGGATACTCAGGAGGAAAGCTATGCATGGATCAATCTGGACGATGTGAAGCTGACTAAAATGGATGCGGAAAGCGAGGTTGAGATCCGGAAGCAGGGAAATATGCTGGATATCCATGTTAAGTCAGGCAGCCTGTTCTTTCATGTGTCAGAGCCCTTAAAGGAGGATGAGAGCCTGAACATACGCACTTCCACCACCTCCATCGGCATCCGCGGCACCTGCGGATGGGTCACGGTGAATGAACATGGCCACCTTAAGCTATATCTGCTGGAAGGAACCGTAATTTACACCTTCGAGGATCCCGATACCCATGAGACACAGTCTGTGGAAGTGACAGCCGGCCAGATTGCAGAACCTATAGATGTAGGAAACGGTACCTTTGAGGTGATAATAGACTTTCCGTTTGTAATACAGATTCCTCCCTTTGTATGGGAAGAGGTAGATGGAACTTCTCTGACAGAAGAGCTGGAAGCTCTTGGGATATGGGCTGACTACGAATCCGATAAGAACAGCGTCTCCGGAACACCGGCAGATGATGACAATCCCTCCGATACTTCCGGAAACGAAAGTTCTGTTCAGGAATCCGCTGAGAGCAGTGCGCCTGTCACAGAAACAGAAGTACGGGTGTCAATGCCTATGGATGCCTCGGAAATATTCTCTCTCCTATGGTCCCAGACAAGTCCCGGCTATACTCTCATCGTCGAGTCAAACGGAGAGGAATATACTCTGGATATCGACTATATGACGATCCCGGAAGGTACTACGCTGATTCTGGAAGAGGGGATCAATGTCAACCTAGTATATCCTGAAGATATGATGGATAAGAGCTGCAATCTCTATGTAAGCGGAAATATGATAATCAACGGCAACCTGACGACTGATGACGGTGAGCTGCTCATCACCGGCGGGACACTGCAGGTAAACGGCAGTATTTCAATAGGCCGCAATGGCTGGTTCTCTGTAGACGACCCCATGGATCCGATTCCCGGCTCACGGCTGGTGGTCACAGACGGAATCTATGTCTACGGCTCTCTTGACAACTTCGGTACACTGGAGGGCACTGTTAACGCAGAAAGCGGATGTATGTTCCAGCAGATGGGCGAACACATTGGCGAAATCAATTACAACGGAGGCTCCGTCTATCTGAATAATTAGTTAAATCCCCGTTTACAATCTGCCATTAGTAAATTTTATGAGGCCATCGCCCGTTTCCATGGGCGATGGCCTCTATGTACGATAGACTCTATGTCCAATGATCTCTATGTCCGATGACCTCATTGCGCAATGATCTCATCGCAGGTCTTTGTCTGTACCCAGCCACCAGCGCAGCGCATCCTGAATCTTCTCGTCCCAGTACTTCCACTTATGGTCCCCGGCAGATTCCACATAAGTCAGATCGTACCCCAGCTTCTTCACATGATCCCATGCCCTGAGGTTCCCCTCATACAGGAAATCTTCTGTCCCGCACCATGCATACAGCCGGGGCAGCTCCTTCTCCTCCGCCACAAGACGCTCCGCCAGCGCCATCAGGTCATTGTCGGATCCCTCCAGCTGCTCCTCGGAGCCAAAGATGCCCTTGAAGAGAGATACATTGGACGAATCTTCCTTCATATGCCTTCGATAATCGGCCACAATATCCAGTCCGCCGGACAGAGACGCTGCTGCGCCAAAGGTCTCGCCGGCCCCAAGCCCCAGCTTCCATGCACCGTATCCTCCCATTGACAGCCCCGCCGCTAGGTTATCCTCTCTTTTGCATGACAGCTGCGGGAAAAATCTCCGGCAGATCACTGGCAGCTCCCGAGAGAGAAAGGTCCAATACCTCATCCCATATGTAGTGTCCGTATAAAAAGCCAGATGTGTAGTGGGCATCACCACAGCGACACCCAGCTCGCTGACATACCGCTCTATGGAAGTACGCCTCTGCCACATGGTCTGGTCATCACTCATTCCATGGAGGAGGTACATGGTCTTGAATTTTCCGTCTGCCCCTATTCCCTCCATACCCTCGCTTATCTGCTGCGGGAGTATCACATCCATATTCATGTTCATCCACAGTACTTCCGAAAAAAAGTCCACATGCATCAAAGCCATTCTCTTCATCCCTCTCCCTCCCTAATCGATTGGCACTGCGCCTTGGCCGCACCCATGCAGCCTCCTATCTTCTGCTCTGACGGAGCACTTCATTCAGCGTCTCGTACAGCTTATCCACCTCTACGGGTTTGGACAAGTGTCCGTTCATGCCGCATTCCACGGATTTCTTCAGGTCATCGTCGAACGCATTGGCCGACATAGCGACGATAGGTATTGTATGACAGTCCTCCCTATCCATCTTACGGATAGCACGGGTCGCGTCCAGACCGTCCATCACCGGCATCATGATATCCATCAGTATCACATCATAAGTACCGGGCTCCGTAGTGCGGATCCTTTCCACGGCCTGTGCCCCGTCATACACACAGTCCACCTCGAAATCCTTGTCCTCCAGCAGGCAGCTTGCAATCTCCGCATTGAGCTCGTTGTCCTCCACTACCAGAATACGATACCCTTCAAAGGAAATCTCCTTCTCCTGCGCCTCGGTTTCCATATCCTCGCCCGGCTCCAGCGGGATCAAGAAACTGAAAACACTCCCCTCGCCTATTTCACTGTCCAGCCGGATACTGCTCCCCATCATCTGGACGAGACGGCTGCTGATGGAAAGTCCCAGCCCCGTGCCCTGCTGCTTCGACGGATTCCTGCCTGCAGCCTGCTCGAAGGAGCGGAACACTCTTTCCTGATCCTCTCTGGCAATGCCGATACCGGTGTCACGGACGGCAAAATAAATCAGGCTTTTCCCGCCGGACTCCGTTTCCTGCACCGTCAAGGTGACCTTGCCCCCATCAGGCGTAAACTTTACCGCATTACCCAATAAGTTGATAAGCACCTGACTGATTCTCATCCTGTCCGCCACAAACCAACGATGTGTCAGCTTCACGTCCTGCGCAAAGTCAATCCTCTTGGCTGTAGCCTGAGGCGTTATCAGTTCCCTGATCGTTTCCAGCATCTCATAAATGTTAAAATTAAAAGGCTCCAGCTTCATCTTGCCGCTCTCAATCTTTGACATATCCAATATATCATTGATCAGACCCAGAAGGTAATCCGATGAAGACTGTATCTTCTGCAGGCACTCCATGATTCTCTCCTGACTCTGATCCTGCTGCAGGGCGATGGCTGTCATGCCTATGATGCCGTTCATGGGTGTACGGATCTCATGACTCATGCGGGACAGAAATTCCGACTTCGCCTTACTTGCGATGTCATGCTGCTCCTGATTCAGCTGGCTCTGGATCACTCCGCCCAGCTCCGCAAGATTCTGATATTCCTCCCCGTCCTCCAGAAGCTGCTGCTCGACACCGAGAATGCAGATATTTCCCATATAATTTCCGTTATCGTACATGGGCAGCATGACCCCCTGCACCCCTTCTTTGATATTCAGGAAACTCCGTATCGCCTGCTGCCTGCTGTCCTCCTCCGTAAAGAAACGCACATCTCCCCGTCCCAGCCAGCTATAGAAGGCTTCTTTTTCTTCTTCGCTGTACTTTCTCGCATTCTCTGCTATACCAGACCCGCTTCTGTGCCATTGAAAACTCAGGTAATTGGAGTTGAAATCCGCCTGCAGCACAGACACCAGCACATCGCTTGCCTGATAAAATCTGCCGATTTTGCGGATCATCAGCATCATCTGGGCAGGGAAATCCGCTCCTCTGCCAAACAGATCCAATGCCACAGAAACAAGGCTCACATCCTCTCCATAATCCAGACTGTTGATCTCCCGCCCCTGCAGAACGGGCAGACTCCTGCGCTTCTCTATAGGGACATCCTCATAAAACCTGTACATCTTCCCGCCTGAGGCTGCCTCCCAGCATGCTTGTTTCGCCATACAGATCAGTTTTTCTGCGGTCTGATCTTTTTCTGCGCAGGCCAGACCGGCGCGTACACGAACCCCGAACTGTTCCGCCCCAAAACATACCTCAGTCCTATCCAGCAGCTCCCGTATAAACTCCGCAGCCAGAGCTCTGGATGCACCCTCTGCCCATAGGACAAATTCGTCCCTCTCCAGCCGCAGCGCAGCCGTCTGCCCTCCCGTTCTTTTGCCGAGCTCCTGACAGCAGCCGCGGATCAGCTCTCCCAGCTCCTCAAGGATCATATCGCCGAATACGATGCCGTTCTTCTCATTGATATCCTTGAGACCTTCCAGATACAGATCTATCATGACTCCAGTATTTTGGGAGTCATTGACTCCAGTATTTTGGGAGTCATTGACTCCAGTATTTTGGGAGTCATTGACTCCGGCAGCAGCACCGTCCTGAGCGTGTTCCGCTTTCTGCCAAGGCCCCCGGCATTCCTTCAGGCGCTCCATTCCTGCCCTGAAGACATAGAGTCCGGTGACACCGTCTATCATATTTTTCCTGCGCTGTTCCTCTTCCTTTTCTTTCTGTTCCTGAATATCCCGGATGCTTCCAACCAGCTTCCGCCGCCTGCCGTCTGTGTCATAAACCGCCTTGCCCGACAGCGCCACCCATATATAATCCGCATCCTTGGGCCATCTCATCCGGAATTCCGCAAACAGCTTATCTCCCTCACTCTGCAGCGCCTCAATTGCAGCCCCGCGGTCCTCATCATAAATGTAGTCAGGATTAATAAAGCTGCTCTCATATCCACTGCACTTCCATTGTCCGCTCATGGTCTCGTGATTCACGATATCCAGAAGATGGCTGTCCAGATCATAGGAGAAAAAGATATCCTTGGAGGATTCCAGCGCCACCCTGTAACGTTCCTTTTCCTCCAGAAGAATATTCTCCGCCTCCTTCTGCTTTTCCGTCAGATCATTCACCACGCCATACAATGCATCTATCTCCAGAATATTGGAAGGCTTAAAGTTCTGGAGCCCTGCATTTCCACCGCTGATGCACTGCATCAGATGCTGAACCGGTCTGGTCAGGTGTTTTACCAGAAAGCAAATGCCAAACACGCCGAAAATCAGTCCGACCAGAACAGCCGCCACCATCCAGATATAAAGCTGGCGGCTTATTCCAAAGAGTTCTTCCTCCGTATTCAGGCCAAGGAGCACCCATTCTGTGTCCTCATAAGGCACGTTATTGCTGTATAGCTTCAAAGGATAGGCCACGGCATAAACTTTCTGCTTGTCAAGCTTTACACCGCTTACTATAGAAAGATTGTCATACCTCGTCTCCTGAAGGCCGAAGGAAGCTTTTTGGGAATGTACCAGATTATATAAAACCCCCTTTCCCACCAGCGGCAGATAACTGCCGTCCTCCTCCTTCACAGCCAGCATATACCCGGACTGCTGTGAGACATTCAATTCCGCTATAGGGAAGTAATCATACAGCATTCTGCTGGAAATTTCTACTCCCAGCACACCATAAACCTTCTCCCCATACCGAAGCGGTATGGAATATGTGATCATCTCATAGGAATCCACTGAATCCTTCTCCAGAAAGAAGGGCAGGCTCCAATAGCCCAGATCTGCCGTGTCGGCATAAGTGTACTCCTCACCAGCTCTCCATGGCTCATAGAAGTACTTGTCGGAGGGATTCTGTCCCAGCCCGTCCATATAAAAACGGGTGGTCCATGCAGTATCCAAAGGAATATTCCATTCTCTGGACAGATTCTTGCTGCCTCTTTCCAACAGCAGATCCGTATAGTGGGCGGGATTCGTGTACGGATCAGAATCCCTGATGAAAAATCCGTCAAATTCCCCTGCTTCTTGTATGTCCTTTCCAGTCAGGACGACATAAATACCTGTGACGGAATTATTCTGCAGCATATCCAGACATTTCGGAAATAATAACTCCAGAAGTTCGCTTCTCATTTCGCCGGAGGCCAGAAACTCCCCCAGTTCCGCATTTTCGCTTTGCAGATACTGATCGAGAATTCTTGTCAGGGATGCCTCATGCTCATAAACAGACGCCCAGCGCTGATTCATGTCATTCTGCAGGATCACTTTTCTGTTTTCCACCAGTCGGCTCATCATGCCGCCGGAATATTCCGCCAGCATTCCTGCGGTTCTCCTGACTACCATTGTGCCGATAGTGATAAGACTCTGTATCAGCATGATGATGATCAGAGGAATCAGGAATATTTGGAATATCGTTACCTTTTTATTTTTTAGACGTTTTTGCTTCATTTTGAACCTACTTATCTAATGATATTCAGCGCAACAGCAATGTGTCCTTCTACTGGCTGACTACGTCGTTCAAGGCGCCGCAGAACGCATTATACCATTCTTCAAAGGCCGCTTCCGTCACATAAGGCGCTGCTGCCTCATCCAGACTCTTTCCCCGAGCCATCTCCGCTTCCACAAGGGCACGATCCTCCGCAGCCTTGTCAGCAAGATGATACTCCAGCACCTTTCTTGCGGGAGAGCCGTTCTTAAAGCTCTTATTGGTGTACAATGTCATGCCGTCCATCTCATTGAAAATGGTGGTCAGGCAATCATAAGTCTTAGGTGCCACCGACAGCTCCTGATCAGCAATTACCTGATTCAGCATCTCGGTGTTGTTAGCCTCCTTCAGAACCGGCAGATAACCCGACACACAGCCGAACCGCAGATTGTTTTCCGCCTCCGTGAACCATTTCAAGAATTCTACCGAGGCATATTCGTGCTTCTCATCGGATCTGCTCACCACCATGCCGGCTCCCTGCTGCACGGCAAAGGACTCTCCGCCCGCAAACACCGGTGCCGTCATTACAATATATTCAATCGGATAACTGGTCTGGTCCAGCTCTACCTGATTGGGAAAATACATGGCGGAGGAGGTAGATCCTGTATAAGCCAGAATATCTCCCGTCTTTACATCATCGGAACGGAAAGAGCCGTATGCCCCAAAATACCCCTTTACCATAGGCACATAATAATTCTCCCAGAGCCTCTTCAGCTCTTCTTTGGGCACATTCAGGGTCATCTCTCCGTTGTCCACCTGAAAAATCTGCACCCCCAGCTGACGCATACCGATGATAAAATAATTGGCTACAGCGTCCCTGCCATAGAATGCCCTGCCGTCTCCCGGTACATCCGGCGTCTGCGCATCCGTCCATTCGTAATATGCCTGAGCGACAGCGGTCACACCCTCCATAGTCTTTAGATCTTCCAGCGATACATTGACAGCCGCCGCAAATAGCTCCCAGTCTGTCTTGTTGATCATCATGATTTCCGTAGACTTTGCCGTGGGAAAAATGCGCAGTGTGCCGTCTGAAGCAATGCAGCCCTCCTGAATATAGGAGTCCACATATTTTTCTAATTCTTGTTCGTCAAGATAATCCGACAGGTTGGCCAGAGCCCCTGCCTGTTCCACTTCATAAGCCGTATCCGCATAGGAAGAGAATATATCCGGCATAGAATTCGCCCCTACCCTGCCGTTGATGGAATCCCGCACTGCCGATTCCAGATTGGACACGGACCCCTGACTGTAGCTCTGCACATATATACCCTTCTCTCTGCCCACAGTATCATTGAACTCTTCCACCAGCGCATCAAATGCCGCCTGCTGAGAACCGTTATAATAATGCCATACTGTCAAGGACACCGGATCCCCGGGATCCAGAGGGCTCTTGTCCCCGCAGCCTGTCAGCCCCAGAGCCAATGCCGCCAGACATAAATTCCGCGCCCATTTCTTTACATTCATCATAGTTGATCCTCCCGTTTTGTCTCTCCTTTTCACCTGCACAGCTCTTCATTGCCGTACAGCTCCAGACTCCGGCCGCAATACACCCGCAATTGCTCCCGGGCATCTTTGTTCCGAGACTGTTTCTTGTCGCTTCCTCAAATACTGCTCGTGGCGTATCCCGCCTCGAAGGCCATGCGGTTCACTTCCACGGTCTTGGGCGGAACCGTGGCCGCAATTACCTCAAGCCAGTCCTCCTTGTCAAAGCCCACATACCGGGCGGCCGCTCCCAGAACAATTATGTTGAACGCCTTGGGGGCACCCATCTCTATAGCTGTCTTCGTAGCCTCCACCACGACGGTCTTTCCCGCCGCCTGCAATGTTTCTATCACGCCTTCCGGATATTGCGCAGCCCCGGTCACTACTGTGACGGGGTCGATCCTCCAGTCGTTAACAATGACCACGCCATCCTCCTTAAGGAAATGCAGATACCGCAGAGCCTCCAGCCTTTCAAAAGCGATCAGCACGTCCGCCTGCCCTTCCTCCACGATCGGCTCCGCCACCTGTTCTCCGTACCGCACAAAGGTCACCACGCTCCCGCCCCTCTGGGCCATACCGTGAACCTCCGACAGCTTCACGTCATATCCTATACGGATCGCCAGATTTCCCAGAATCCGGCTGGTCAGGAGCGTCCCTTGTCCTCCTACGCCTACTATCATGATATTTTTCACGCTCATGCTGTATAAACCTCCTGCCTTCTCTCACTTCGTCTCTATGGCATCAAACCTGCACAGCTGCGCACACAGTCCGCAGCCGTTGCACATGGTTTCGTCAATTTCCACTGTCCCGTCCTCTTTCTTCGTCAGAGCCGGACAGCCTGGACGCAGGCATGCGCCGCACTTCCTGCATTTCCCGGGAACCGGGACGCATTTATTCGGGAATGTGACGCCTTTTAAGAGCACACAGGGAGCCTTTGTGATGATCACGGACACTGCGTCCCGTTTCGTCTCCCGCCGGAAAGCCTCCGCAAGTCCCTCCAGATCGAATGCACTGATCTCAAACACATGCTCGATTCCCAGCGAACGGCACAAGCCCGCGATATCGATAGCCGGGACCGTCTCTCCCTTCAGGGTCTTGCCGGTTGCGGCATGGTCCTGATGTCCCGTCATGCCCGTAGTGGAATTATCCAGGATCACTACGGTGCCAGAGGACTGATTATAGACCATGTTCATCAAAGAATTGATCCCTGTATGCATGAACGTGGAATCCCCGATCACTGCTACCCAGTCATGGATGTACTCCTTCCCTCTGGCTTTTTCCATGCCGTGGAGGGTGCTGATGCTGGAACCCATGCAGATGGTAGTGTCCACTACGCTCAGCGGCGCCAGCGCTCCCAGCGTATAACAGCCTATGTCCCCTGCAGCGTGGATCTTCAGCCGGTTTAAGACCGAGTAGACGCTGCGGTGGGGACAGCCGGGACAAAGGATCGGCGGTCTGGCAGGGACGGCTGCAGGCGCCTTGACGGACGCAGGGCTCTGCCCCATCACCCGTTCTCTCAGCATATTGGCGCTGTACTCGCCCTGCACCGTAAAGAGCTCCTTGCCCATGGCCTTAAGGATCCCCCATGACCTTACCTGCTCCTCGATCACCGGCTCCAGCTCTTCAAATATGTACAGCCGGTCTACCTTAGCGGCAAATTCCTCAATCAGCTTTCTGGGAAGAGGATGCACCAGCCCCAGCTTCAGTACACTGGCCTCCGGCATAGCCTCCCGCACATACTGATAGGGAATCCCGCTGGTGATGAAGCCTATGGACAGATCCCGGTATTCTGCTCGGTTCACAGCCATGCCGCAGGCATCCTCCGCCAGCTTCTTCATCCGCTCCTCCACCATCATATGCCGGCGGATGGCGTTGGCAGGCATCATCACGTACTTAGCGATATTCCGTTCATAGGGAAGTATTTCCCTCTCCTCCCTCTCTCCCAGCTCCACCAGACCCTGAGAATGGGAAAGCCTCGTGGTGGAGCGCACCATCACCGGGGTATCATACCCTTCGCTCAGATCAAAAGCAAGCTTCATGAATTCCTTTGCCTCGGCGCTGTCCGACGGCTCCAGAACGGGAATCATAGCCGCTCTGGCTACCATCCGGCTGTCCTGCTCATTCTGGGAGCTGTACATACCGGGGTCATCCGCCGCCACCACTACCAGACCGCCTCCCACTCCCGAATAAGCTGCCGTGAAAAGCGGATCCGACGCTACGTTCACACCCACATGCTTCATGCTGCACATGGCTCTGGCCCCGGCGATGGATGCGCCGATAGCAACCTCCGCAGCCACCTTCTCATTAGGGGACCATTCCGCATATATCTCGTCATATTTTGCGATACTCTCGCTGATCTCCGTGCTGGGGGTACCGGGATAAGCCGCTGACACCTTTACCCCTGCCTCATAAGCGCCTCTTGCTATGGCTTCGTTTCCAAGCAGTATTTTTTTCTCTGACAAGTCTCTCTCCTCCTATTGTAGTCACGTCTCCATGCCGCTGCGCCCATGTCCCGTCAGTATTCCCGGCTGCATCAAGCACGGCATCCCAAATTTGAAAAAAAGCATTGAAAAACCTATATTTTCAATGCTCTCCCACACTCCCAATCATTCAGGCACATAAGCCTGCCAAACCCTTCTCGATCCAATCCGGAAACGCAGTTTTCTCTATCATAGCACAAACCGGCCCGCCGCACAAGGTTTATGGGAATTATTCCGAAGGTAAATACATGAAGCTACAGACCCGCTCATATCCGCTTTGCAAAGCATATAATCCGGTTTTCCTCCTGAAATCCCATTTTTAAGTGGAATCGCAGGCTGTCCTCGTTGTCCAGCTCACAGTCGCTGGCAAACTCGCTGCACCCCTGCTCCTTTGCCCAGCTTTCACATACCTCCAGTAATTTCCCCGCATATCCCCTTCGCCTATATGCCTCTTCTATGAAAACGCCTTCCAGATACCCTACCGGACTGCTGTCGGTCCCTTCCACATAATCGTGCCGCAGTCCGCATTGGGCAAATCCTATAGGCCGGTTCTCCACAACCGCAAAAAACACATCGCTGTCCTTTGCCCCGATGATCTCAACAAATTCTTTCTCCAATTCCTCTACGGAATGTGCTTTCCACATCTGTATCGCCAGAGAAGCGGCGGTCCCCGCATCTTCTATCACTGCTTTCCTGATCGTCATCATGTTCCCTCTCTTTTGCTTTTATAGTCTCCCGGAATCTCCGGGCCGCAGAATCTTCCTTAAAATATCCCTGCAATAAATATCTCCAGACCGATTGCTATCAGTATCACACCGCCGAATATGGCTGCCCTGCCTGAAAACCTTGTTCCAAATTTCTTGCCGATTTCCAATCCGGCCATACTGATCACAAAGGTAACGGCGGCAATGATAAGGGCGCATACAATAGCCATGATCAGGCCGTATTCGGCTATGGTGAATCCCACCGATAATGCATCTATGGAGGTTGCCACACCCTGCACCAAAAGAGCGGCCAAACCGACCTCTGGCTTCTCGGTTTCCTCTTCCTTGCTCCGGATTCCTTCGAGAAGCATTTTCCCGCCAATATAAAGCAGTAAAATCAGCGCAATCCAAGGAACAAACTTTTGAAATGCCTCAAAATACCGAATTATGGTATGTACGCACAGCCATCCCGTCATTGGCATCACGGCCTGAAAAAGGGCGAACACTCCTGCGACGCCGCACATCTTTTCCTTCCTCATGGTCGGCTCATGCAGCCCGTTGGCAAGGGACACCGAAAAAGCATCCATTGCCAGTCCGGCACCAAGCAGCACACTGTTAAAGAAAAACAATACATTCCACTCCATCTTTTGTTCCTCCCGGAATTTATACTCACGACTAAAATCATATGCTGACGTAAATGTATAACCAGTGAGCGCTTCTGCAGCATAGAACAAACAACCGATAAATGAATGCGCTCACGAGTATAAAATATGAAAAAACCAAGTACAGTCCCGAAAACCATACTTGGATATCTATTAAAAATATATAGACTGCATGTATAGTTTCCGCTATACATGAGTCTCGCAATTTAAAACAAGCCAGACCAGACGGCCAGTATGTTGACTTGTTACGATATACGCTTGCTACTCCCTCATGGAAATTTTATAGTATCTTATCACCAAACACCCAGCTTGTCAAACATTTTTCAGATTTTTAATAGATCACAATACAGTATGCAATAATATGTGATTAAATCAAATAAAAACAGCATCGCAACTGCTGATTGTCAGAATGTAAGGCTAAAATGGCGGCTTTGCAACCTTTGTTTTTGCTATAGTTCTGGTACCAGACTCAAGGAGGTTTCATTTATGAACATATCAGACAGGATACAGCATTTAAGGAAAACCAAAGGAATATCTCGAGAAGAGCTCGCAGACAAAATTGGTGTCTCCAGACAGGCAGTTTCTAAATGGGAGAGCGAACAGAGCACTCCTGATATAGAGAAGATAATTCTATTGAGTGATTATTTTGAGACTACAACAGATTTCCTCCTAAAAGGAATCGAACCAGTGCAAGAGCTTGAGAAGAAATGCGGCGCAGCGGTGTTCTCTATCGTCGGCACTGTTCTTAACGCCATCGGACTGGCTGCTTCCATAGTCATATGGATAGAACGGCAAACGGTTTATGCTGTCGGCATAGGGCTTGCTGTCATACTGCTGGGAACGGGAATATTCCTGATAGGGCAGTTTATCGACACCGGAGACAAGCCAAGGCAAAACGGCTTTTCATGCTGCCCAATGTATGGATCATACTGTTCATTCCGCTGTCTTGCTGTTTTAATATCCTTGACGGAATGCCGGGAAGCTTTTGGGGACGGCTTGCGCCGGTTCCTTTGTCAGGAGACTCTTTCAGAACGTTCATATGCTACTGGATAATATATATTGCTGTATGTATTGTGGAAGAGATTTGCCAGCCGAATAACAGAGCCGACAGAGTGGATTGCAGGACAGCGCCATATGCATTTCGGTGGCACGTACTGCTTCCAGTACTTTTTTCTGGGACTTTTCATCTTCCACACTCTTCGGGGGTGTCGGATCCCCTTTCTTCTGGTAGTGGTTCAGCTTTGGCATATGCTTTGACCAGAAGTGGTAGCAGAACGCGCCGACCTGCTGCTTCAGTTCCCGGAAGGTGCATTCGATCCAGGGCCGGTAGCTGTAAAGCCGGATAACGGACAGCGGATCCAATGCCAGACAAGTGCTAGCCAGAATGCTCTGGATCCCGTTCATTTCTACCAGTACAAACTCTATAATGAAGCATGGGCGGTGCGTCCAATAGGTTGCACTGGATTTCTTCCTGGCTGCTGAGCATTGGGTCGCTGAAGTTTGGGTCACGGTTCATTTCGTTGACAAAGTCCAGGTATTCCGTTACGCTTGTGAGTATTTTCAGCATGGGTCTTGTTTCCTCCAAATTCTGATTTCTGTCTGTTTTGGCTTATGAGACGTTAAGGCAACAGCAACCAGCATAGTACGTCAGAGTAAGGGCTTAAAAGTCATTTACTATCACTTGAATTTGTTGCAGATTCACTGATATAGTCTAATTATAGCGCAAATGTCCCCATTTGTCATTGGAAAGTTTGCTGTTGTCTGCTGCCAGGTCTCCATAGAAAAGTCACAAAAACTTGTCATGCAACCAGACTCACGAGCGATAAAGCCTATGGACATCGTGGCAAATTTCATTGCTCGTGAGTATAGGGAATCCGTCTCCTCTTTTCAAAGAAATGGTCTATCTCTTTTTTGATAGACTCCGCGGAAAGAGATTTGGACAGATAGCCCTCAGGCTTGAGCGAAATGGCTTTTTTGACGCTCTCCCTGTCTACCCTACAGGTCAGGAAAATCACGGGGATATCTGAAAAGTCCTTTTGGGTGCGGATCATTTCCAGCACCTGGCTACCGCTGCAGACCGGCATCTCATAATCCAGCAGCACCAGATCCGGTCTGGCAAGGGTGATGCTCCTGATGGCAGACATACCGGAGTCTGCCGTCAGCACCTCGTAATCGCTGCTCAGCAAGTGCAGCATTGCCTTGCGCATAAAGTCCGAATCATCCACCACCAGTATCCTCTTTTTCCGGCTGTCCGCGGTTTCCGCGGTGCTCTCAGCAGGCAGACTGCCTTCCGATCTGGCCGGGGGCGGGTCAAGACGCAAGTGGTTCTCGATTTCAGCCACGGCATTCTCTGTGACCGCCGAAATGCCGCCCTTACGCTGAGGCGCTTCCGAAATGGACATACAACAGGCAAAGTACCCTTTGCCGGTGTCGAACAGAAGGCTGAATTCCGGACTCTGTGTCTTGTACATTTTATAGAACTGCTCGTAAGTTAGCAGATGCTCTTCCGTCATTTCAAACATCTCCCATGACGGAAACCGCCGCCTGATGCGCTCCACAAGCTGCTTCGACGCGTATTTTGCCACACTGGACAAGATTGCGTTCGTGACTTCCGAGTTGGTCTCCATGATATTGCCGATTGTACTTCCGATTAATGGTTCCTCGAAAAGCAGGAAGAAGTCCCCTTTCCGGTTGTCCTTGCCGCTATAGACCAGATGGCAATAGATTCCGTCTCCGAATTTCTCCCCGGCATAGCAATTGCTGATCAGACGCGAATCCAGCTGGAACATACTGTGCAACAGGCTGGCGATGGTCTGTCCCATCAAGGCCTGTTCCTCCTCAGGCAACAGGTTTTCCCAATGTTTGATAGGCTCGCCGCTTACAATCATATGGTCTTCAATCAAGGTATGCCCAATCAGCCATCCTGCACACACGCCCAGAAAATGATGGATGGAGGTGGCGGAGTAGTCTGTCTGTTCCAACTCCTTTTCAAGGGCAGGGAGCATCCGTTCCCGGAAATCCCTGTGAATGCGCTGATGGTTTTCCAGTCCGGGGTAACCGATGGAAGCCATATAGCTTTCCTCATCCGCAAAATGCTGGATGGCATGGTCTTTAAAATACTTTATGGCCTCCTGACAGGCAAAATGGCCTTTTTCTTCTTTCTGTCCAAAATCGAACAACTTATTTAGAATGTTGAGAAGTTTTTTATGTTCTTTGTCGATTATGGATACTCCTATGTTATATTGTTCATTCCACAACAAATGATTCCTCATATGTCCTCCTGAAAGTGCCGGGGCTGTTTCCCGTATGGGTATGTTCTTTCGTCTGGCGAAATCCAGTCCCCATATATTCTTTTCTATAAATATATTCCGCATCTGCGAAAATGTGCCAGGATACGACATATTTCTCTCTTATTCGCCTACGGAAGGAAACAGGGCCAGGCTGAATTTCAGACAATTTTTGGGAATGCCGACAAGAGTGTAGGCTTTGTCGGGGGAAGCGCGATGGGAGATTTCAGGCCGAAAATGGCTATAGTCATTCTGCCTACTCGTAATATTCTGCTTTGTATTGTATCTTGTATTTGGCAGAAAAAGCTTGCGGGAAAAGACCGGTACCCTTACAGATGGCCACCGGGAGGAAAGGAGGAGAGCCATGCTCCTGATCAGCCAACCCAATCCGGAACATAGCAGCAGATGAGGCAGGAATGTATTTCTCGGGAGATGCCACCTTAGACGCAACCGTGTCGAAGATCCAGAACCGGATTCAGGTGTATCTGAATGAGCATTGATGCACTGTCCATACGAAGCAAGCAGGATAAAGCCGAAGTCCAACTTGCCATATATATTGCAGCATACAAAAATATAAGGTGTTAGTTAAAAATGGGGCGGCAGTTTAAATCACCAACAGCCTCAGCCCCGAACGTCCCTGCCACTGTGGTAATAGTCAGTTACTTACTGATCCATTTTTAAACTAACACCATTTTTTATTTATGCCATCACCGTATCTTTCCTCAATACTCCAGATAAGCGCCTTTCATCGGGCTGGCCGCATACTCGCTGAACAGCCGCAGGACGCCCTTCTGGTATTTATGCGGTCTGGGGGTCCAGCTTTCCCGGCGTCTGGTCAGGATTTCCTCGATTTCCTTCGGTGTCTTTTCCTCACCGGCCACACCGATGATATTCAGCTTCCTCTCCATCACATCGATCTCGATCAGATCTCCCTCCTCCACCAGCGCGATGGGGCCGCCGTCCGCGGCTTCGGGGCTGCAGTGCCCGATCACCGGTCCCGTGGAAGCGCCGGAGAATCTGCCGTCCGTGATCAGCGCTATGCTCCTGCCCAGCTCCTTGTCGCTGCTGATAGCCTCCGAGGTGTAGAACATCTCCGGCATACCGCTTGCCTTGGGGCCTTCATACCGGATAAAGACTGCGTCGCCCTTCTCCACCTTATGCTTCAGTACCGCATCCAGACATTCCTCCTCGCTGTCAAAGGGCCTTGCCCGCAGCACGGCCTTGAACATCTCTCTGGGGCAGGCGGTATGCTTGATCACGGCCCCCTCCGGCGCCAGATTGCCCTTCAGTATCGCAATGCTTCCGTCGGTGCCGATGGGATCTGCATAAGGGCGGATGATATCTGTTCTGACAAGGCTGACATTGTAGCGTCTGTTAAACTCCTCCAGCCATTTCTCACACCGCTCATAGAAGCCGTTGTTTTTCAGCTCCTCCAGATTTTCTCCCAGCGTCTTTCCAGTCACCGTCATCACATCCAGATGGAGATGCTCCTTGATCTCCTCCATGATGGCGGGCACTCCGCCTGCATAATAGAAACACTCTGCAGGCCATTTCCCTGCCGGACGGATGTTCAGCAGATAGCGCGCATTCCGGTGCAGCCGGTCAAAGGTATCCCCCGTGATCTCGATGCCGAATTCATGGGCGATGGCAGGGATATGCAGGAGACAGTTAGTGCTTCCCGAAATAGCCGCATGCACCAGAATCGCATTTTCAAAGCTTGCCTCGGTGACGATATCGCTGGGGCGCATACCGGGTTCCGTGGCCAGCTGTACTGCCCTCTCCCCGGCTTTTCTTGCGTAATCAAGCAGATCCGGGCTGGTGGCGGGCATCAGCGCGCTTCCCGGAAGGGCCAGCCCCAATGCCTCCGCCATGATCTGCATGGTGGACGCCGTACCGATAAAGGAGCAGGCGCCGCAGCTGGGACATGCATTACATTTCGCCCAGTTCAGCTTTTCCTCATCAATCTCTCCGCGCTGGAATTTTGCGCTGTACATGCCCAGCTGCTCCAGTGTCAGCATCTCGGGTCCTGCGTTCATGGTGCCGCCGGGCACTACCACTGCCGGAATATTAACCCGGGCCAGCCCCATCAGATTCGCAGGCATCCCCTTGTCGCAGCTGGCCAGATATACTCCCGCGTCAAAGGGCGTCGCACTGGCATGGATCTCGATCATATTCGTGATCATCTCCCGGCTGACAAGACTGAAATTGATCCCGTCGGTTCCCTGACTTTCCCCGTCGCAGATGTCTGTACAGAAATAACGCGCCCCTCTGCCGCCAGCCTGCCGGATTCCCTTATTTACCTCTTCCACCAGCAGATCCAGATGGCCGCTCCCCGGATGGCTGTCACCAAAGGTACTTTCAATGAGTATCTGAGGCTTTTCCAGATCCTCCGGCTTCCACCCGGTCCCTATCCTCAGCGGATCCAGTTCCGGAGCCAGCCTGCGCATTTCCTGACTTTTCAGCTCTGTATTACTTTGTTGATTGTCCATATTCGATTCGTTCCTTTCATGCTTAGCTCGTCAAAATGTAATATGTCCGACATATTACGAAAACACTTCTCCCACTTTTTCTATCATGATGTCAGGCGAGATTGTCCTGCCGGCCGCACCGCTCTGTCAGATCCACAGTCTTCCCGGCTGCGCCGCCGGCAATACATTATGTCCTTTTATGCAAAGAAGGAAATCACCAGAGCCACCAAGAATCCTGTTGCGCCTACCAGAGTCTCCATGATCGTCCATGTCTTCAGATTGGTTTTTTCATCAAGGCCCACCAGCGATTTCACCAGCCAGAAGCCGGAGTCATTGAAATGGGAGCAGACCGTCGCGCCGCCTGCCACTGCCGCAGTGACACAAGCAAGATACAAGGGAGACAGCTCGGCGATGCCGGGCATTGCCGCCACGATACCTGCTGCCATAGTCATTGCCACCGTTGCAGAGCCCACACAGATCCTCACCAGCGCCGCCACAATAAATGCCACCAGTACCAGCGGGAGATTTGCCGACGAAACTGCATTTCCGATGACATCGCCCAGCCCGGAATACTGAAGCATATAGCGGAGCACGCCACCGCAGGCTGTCACCAGCAGGATCAGTCCGGTAGGCTCCAGCGACTTTGTCATAATCTTTTCCAGTTCCGGCAGAGAATATCCATGTCTGGTTCCCAGCGCGAACATCGCTACGATAGTCGCAATCAGCAGCGCCACAAAGGGCTCCCCGAGAAACCCTAAGATCGGCTGCACCGGAGCGAGGGCAGGAATCACGCCTGCAATGGAATCCAGTACGATCAGCACAAGGGGAATCAAAATGACAGCCACGATCAACCCGAAGCTTGGCAGCTTGGACTCGTCAAAGTCCTCCTGATTCGCCACATGCTCCGGCACCGGAACATTGTACTTTTTGCCGCAGAAGGCGCCCCAGATCGGCCCTGCCACGATCATGGAACAGATACCGCAGAATACGCCTACCAAGATAACCCAGCCCAGCTCCACATTCAGCATGGTTGCAACCAGCACCGGTCCCGGCGTAGGAGGGATGAACGCATGCCCGACCGCAAGCCCCGCCAGCAGCGGGATGACATAGAACAAGGAAGAACGCTTTGTTCTCTTTGCAAGAGAGAATGCAAGAGGGATAAGGATGATCAGCCCGGCGTCAAAGAACACCGGCATTGCAATCACCAGACCTGTGATACCCAGCGCCCATGCCGCTCTCTTGTCACCGAACTTGTTGACCAGCGTGACCGCTATGGACTGGGCGCCGCCGGAGGCTTCCAGTATGGCGCCGAACATGGAGCCCAGCCCCACCAGTAGCGCAATGCCCTTTAATGTATTGCCGATTCCGTCATTCACTGCCAGAATAATGTTGTCAAAAGGCATTCCCGCAATCAGACCGATGGCCAATGCCCCCAAAAGAATGGAAACCATTGCATGAATCTTAAACTTGATGATCAGAACCAATAGAATGACCAACCCCAGCACGGCTGCAATTGTCAGCCTGACGGGATCCAATGTAACTGCTTCAGCTGGCATAACATTATCTCCTTTTCGTTTACTTTCTCGTTGCTCTCAATACATCAGACGTCTTATGTTTGTTGCTTTCATTTTACAATAATTGGTAATTTTAGTCAATACATCTGACGTTTATTTATTATTTTCCCTATTTTTGACAAAAAGGAGGGCAGTTTTGCCTTTGCAATCCTGCCTTTTTTGGTCATTTTATCCAATTAGCGTCTTAAGTCATCAGATGTCTCCTTTATTCGGACACACCCTTTCTCTTTTCCTCCTCCAAGTGTTCCTCATACATCTGCATAATCCTCTGTCTGTTATACGTCAGATGCATATTCATGGCACATTTTGCTCCTACCGAATCCCCCTTTAAAATGGAATCGGTGATGGCTCTGTGGGTTTCCAGCGTCTCCTTCATCAGCTGTCTGTGGGTCAGGTTCACAAAGGTCAGCACAGCCGTATTTATAATGGGAATCAATGTCTCCACTACCCTGTTTCTGCTGCACCGGGCAATGCAGGTATGAAATTCCACATCCTTCTTCGCATGGTTCTTTCCGCTCAGGTACAGCTCCTCCACCTCGTCACAAAGCCTTTTAAGCTGTTCCTTTTCCTCCGGCATAATATGCTCACATGCCATGACCGCGATCTCCGGTTCCAGCATCATGCGCACATCCAAAAGCTCCAGCGCCAGCTTGTACTTGTCCCCTAGCTTGGTAAGGCCCAGCGGATCCTCCTCCAGAGTACAGGTGCTGACCACATAAGTCCCCGCTCCTCTGCGCACCTCCAAAGCTCCCTTGCTCACCAGAGCCTTCACAGCCTCTCTGATCGTGCTCCTTCCTACTCCGAATTTCTCTGCCAGTTCGAATTCGTTAGGGATCTTCTCTCCTATTTTGACCGGCTTATGCAGAATATAGTTCATCAGCTCTTCTTCCACCTGTGAGGCCAGCAGTCTCTTGTTCATCTTCTCAAATTGGTACATTTAAGTATTCTCTCTTACTGAATTTTTGACATTATAGAACTTCCTTTAACAGATCTGTCACAGTCCTGCAGGCCTCTATCTGTCCGGTATAGACCTTGTAATAATAATGCTCGTCATACCAGTCAAATGTGGGGTGCCATTCCTCTGCATCTCTGGCCTCCCTCAGCTCTCTCTGCATTTTCTGCAGCCTATCGGACAATACCTCTGGTTTTTCTCCCTTTTCCAGACAGTCATATTGGGTCTGGAGCATTTCCAGCCTTGCCCATAAAATAGTCCCTTCAAATGAATCCGATTTCTTCAGCTCATATTCCGCCCTGCACCGGACAATCTCTTTCTTCAGTCTGGCACACAGATCCATGACCTTCTTGTCAGAACTAACATGACTGCTTTCTTCGTCCTTTATTCTCTTTCCCATTCCTACCGCCCTTTATCGGAGCAAAATCGACTATGAAGATACCGCAGTCTGTCGAAACTGCGGTATCTTAACGTTGGTGAGGTGACTCGAACACACGATCTTCCACTTAGGAGGCGATCGCTCTATCCAACTGAGCTACAAGGACTTATATGAAAAACTTGCTAATAGGCAAGTGATTCAGCTATGAAATTGTTGATTTTACGTTGCTCCGGCAATCGAATACCTACCACTTAGAAGTTAAATCAGCCCATTTTTTTGAGTCCAGCAAGTTCTCTGTATTTTCCGTGTAATTTGGACTTTTTTGAGGGCAGCTTTCCACCAAATACTATTTTTTCCATCTAATATTGTTTTGTTCCTGCCAGTCCAATTGGCAGGCTATTAGCAAGGAAGAGATTCGTATGGTGAGAAGCTGCCTTTTTATTAGCAGACTCAATATACGGTGAAAGAGCGGTCATTCCTCTCGCAACGCTTTTTCAATGTTCCTTCTAAATCATAACACAATAGGATTTACAGTACAAGACAAAACACAATTTCAGAGGAGATTACCATGGATTATCAATTAGAAGTCAAACAAATCGTGGACTACCCACGGTGCCGCATCTACCGTGAGTTCCTCCGCAGCCTTATGGAAGATAGGGACATCCGTACCAACGGAAGCTCCTATCTTTTTTATTACATGACGCTCTGCTCCTACGCCAACTTCCGCTCCTCCTACCGCCAGATAGAGGGCATATCCTACCTGGTGGGGCCGGGCGAGTGGATCTGCAGGACTTCGGAGCTGGCGGAATGGTTCCGCACACGCTTCCAGCACCAGGCGCTCTCCATCCTGGACTACCTGCAGGAACAGAACTACATCACCTATACCAGGCTCGGCAGGAACAACCTGGTCAAATTCAGCATCAACGGCTGGAAGCAGCATAACACGGCGCTCGACTACAATTACCCATGTCTGAAGGATATGGGCTTTTTCTTTTTCCCGGTTGCCGCCGTCCATGAGCTGATCAGCATGGGGAAATGCTCGGAGATGGACATCGTGCTTGACCTGTGGGTACATGCCATCTACAACGACGGGCAGGTACAAGGTTCAGAGCTGGGGCCTATGGTATATTTCCGCAACTGCACCGGCAGCCCACTGACGAACTTCAGTGACCTCGCCCTGCGATGGGGTATCTCAAAGGCTACAGTGAGCCGCATCTTAAACAAGCTACAGGAAAAAGAATACCTTTCACTGGTATCATTCACCGGCAGGCATGGCAGCGTCATCTACCTGTGCAGCTACCTGTCCACCATGTTCTATATCAGTGACGTAATGATCGACAAGGAGGAGATTTCCATGACATTCCAGATTCCCATACATATCCCGGAGGCTTCGTCCCTTCCCGAAGCAGAACCAATCAGGGAGGAACAGATCACCATTATGGATGCAGAAAGCAGTGTTTCAGAGCAGTCCCCCAGCGTTTCAAAAACGCACATGAAAGAAGTCGTCCAAAAAGTGGCGCAAATCCTTGCGGCACAAGGGGTTTCGTGCTGTGAATGCCCCCGGACCCTATATAAGTTATATCCCTTATCCGACTGCAAGGAAACTATAGTTAAGTATTCCCTGCAGATCGCCTGCCCGGACGGGAAGATGCCCTACCGGTTTGAGCTGACGCTTTCCCCTGCCAGCCCGCCGGAGGATGACCCACCCACACCAACCAGCCAGACTGGCGCAGAAACCGATACAAAAAATGAAGAAAGAAGGTAAACCATCATGCCAAATACAAGACCAAACAGGAACATTCCATCAGAGCAGGAGAACCCCCTATTCCACGACACATGGAAGCTGCTTAAAAACTACCGGGATGCCGTCTGGAACCTGGAGCTTGCCGTCCAGCAGGTAAGGAGCACCTTCGAGATCGAATACGGAAGCAGCATCGAGGAGTTCCTTGACTCCATCTACCTTGCCGGGGCAGACATCGGCGGCTCAAAGCTGGATGATTATGCAAAGAGCATCGAACGGAGCAACAAGATGCTCACACTCCTGAACTCTGCGGTGGACATCCTGCGGAGCAAGCACAAGCACGGGGAGCAGTATTACTGGATCCTCTACTACAGCTACCTCTCGCCCCAGCAGCTCCAGAACACGGACGAGATCATCGAGAGCCTGCGCCCGCACATGGCGAACATCTCCCCCAGAACCTATTACCGGAAGCGCCCGGAGGCGATCCAGGCGCTCAGCTCCATCCTGTGGGGATACACCTCGAAGGAGTGCCTGGAGATGCTGGACAAGTTCTTTCCTCAAAATCGTTGATAGACAATCCATGAACAGGCACTCATAATTATCTAAAAAACTAAGGAGAGTGCCTGCTTATGAATACTTTAAATGACTATATCTCGGAATATATTGAATACTGTGAGTACCGTAAGCGTCTGGACTCCAAAACATTAAAGGCATATAGGATAGATTTAAAGCAGTATACGGATTATTGCTCTGATTTATCTGACTGTTTTTGCAAAGATATTGTGGATAAATTTATCACAAGCCTACATAAAAGCTATAAACCAAAAACTGTCAAACGTAAAATTGCAAGCTTAAAAGCATTCTTTCATTATATGGAATATAAAGAGATATTAGCAGAAAATCCCTTTGTAAAACTGGACATCCGTTTTCGGGAAGCCAAGCTGCTCCCAAAAACAATACCTTTTCACTCCATACAGGCATTCCTATGTACGCTTTATGCCCAAAAGGGGCAGGCTGCGTCCGAATATCAGCAAAGGTGCTGCATAAGGGACATCGCTGTCATTGAGTTGTTATTTGCTACTGGAATGCGGATTTCAGAATTATGTTCCCTGAAACCATCAGACATAGATCTGGAAAGCAACAATATTCTGATTTATGGGAAAGGCGCAAAAGAAAGAGTTATTCAGATTGGTAACCAGGAGGTTATTGCCGCCTTAAAACTGTATAAGGACACGTTCGTGAATGATATAGATTCGTGTGGATATTTTTTTGTAAACAGGCTACAGCATAAACTGTCTGACCAGTCTGTGCGTTTTATGATTAACCACTATGCCGAATTAGCCGGCATCAGCCAGCATATTACTCCGCATATATTCAGACATTCATTTGCTACTCTTTTGTTGGAGCAGGATGTTGATATTAGGTATATCCAGAGGATGCTCGGACATAGTTCTATCAGTACAACAGAGATTTATACGCATGTGTCAAATTCAAAGCAAAAAGATATCCTTGTACATAAGCATCCTAGAAACCAGATGGATGTCAATAAAGGATAATTCTGGATTATTTTTTGTAAGGATATAAAGGTTATATTCCCACTGCGAAAGGAATGTTAATGATAAAAAAAGCTTTCATTAAGCTAGGTTATGCTTATCGACTATTAATGAAACCAGATGAGCTACTAGATATTTTTATAAAAGATAAAAAAATAGAGAGTATATGCTTATTTATTATGTATATAATAGTGGGCTATATGTTCCAACACAACTGGCCATTTCCATATTTTGTTGTGTTTGTTCCATGTTTTTGTTTAATTGGTATAGCAGCAATATACTTTATTAGTTACTTCTCAGTGAAAATGCAAATTGTTACTTCATCCATAGCTAACCAAAGAGCAGCTGAAAACGCTAATGCTATATATTATTCTTACGGGAAAAAATCTATATTTTATATTTTGGTTCCCCTCACCGTTGTCGGTATATTTGGTTATGGGGGATGTTCAATATTTGGCGCATTACAAATGACACCCACTCTTATATGGATACTTTCTTTGTTTGCCTTTGTTGTTTATATTAGCATTATTGGATATTTAAAATATATTGTTTTGGCTCTTTATATTCATAAACTTGCTATAAGTGAATTTATGTACAAGGGCCTCCCGAAATTTAGTATTGAATGTATCCCCATACAACTAAAATGGCTCCAAGAATTGACGAAATTATATCATACATATCGAAGTGCTTTCTTTACAGTTGGTGGGGCATATATCTTTGCATATAGTATATTTTGTTGGCTTCCCGAAACGGAAGCTAATGTATCCCGCCCATGGTTTTTTATTTTATGGGGTATAATTTCACTAGCAGTCATTTTAATATTTCCGATAATTTCACTATTGGAATATAAATGGATTAAAAAAATTGTTGAACAGTTAAAATGTAGTTATATAGAAGATTTATTCAACGAAGAAAGACGTATGCACAAAAATTTTAAGGCAGATACCATCAGCCCGAAAATTATGACAACTATATATGCTATCCAAATCATGGGGTCGCAAGATTATCCCATAAAATCTTTATTGAGCACGAGTTATTCAATATGCATAACTGCTTTTAATGTTTTTACATCCATAGTAACAATAGTCTCTGGACTATCTATGCTTCCAGACGACTTTCGGCATATTTTTTGACATATGCCCAGAATTCCTTAAATCCTATGCACCATTCGAATGGTATGCCAAATTCCTGGATTCCGTCAATTTCATGCAAAACATTTTCATATAAGGCATTTAGTTGCCTTTTTAAAATGGAGACTATATCATATTTTTGCATAAGCGGAAATAAATTCTCTTCTAAAGAATCAACCAACAGCTTTTTGTCATGCTTATTAGCAAGCTCATAGAGCATTGCAACTCCAATATTTTTTCTTTGTTTCATTATATCCGAATTTAAATTTCCCTTATAGGAAAACAGTTTTTGGGGATTGCTAAATGCCTCAAGGTCATTCATCGCTTGGAACAGATAACCGCATTGGTCACCAATTCGCTTTAAAGTATTTTCTATGTGGATATTTCTTTCGTTTTCTTTGATGCCGGTATAGTAGCCCACCAATAAACAGCTTCCTATAATCTCAGCAGTTTCCAATTGTATGATTTCTTTGATTGTAGCACTATTATAGAAATCGAATTCATTAAGGCGTAATTCTTTTAAAGCTCCTTTCGCCATTGCATATATGGTCTCTAACACAGTATCTAAACAAGTAAAGTAGTGGTGAGGTAATTTAACAGACGTTTCAGCAAATTCGTTTTTCAACCGCACTGTTGATAATGCAATCATGTTTAAAGCAACCAATATGGTATCTTGGAGTGGGAATTCTGTATGAAAAGCAGACACCCCATGTCGTACTTCGTCCTCGTCAAGCCAGTCATCTATTAATATGGACGCTTTATGAATCATTTCCAAGCTCACAGATACAGAAGCTATATGTGGCAGTTCTGGTATTACATTGTCAAAGTCAGTTTTTGCCGCTAAAAATCCCCATAAACAAATTTGTGGCCTCAGTCTGTTTCCATTTGATAGTTGAATCTGATTATATGCAATTATTTCCATCATTTTATTCCAAGACAAATCAAATTCTTCTAAAAATTTGTTTGTCATTGCTTTAAATTTTTCTGACATGATATATCTCCAGATATTTTTACACTAAGTTTCATGCTATCTTATGAATATTAATTATAGATAATCCAGAATTATCCTTTATTTATCTGTCTTTTATATTATATCGATTTTTTTTCTTAATTTCAACAGATTTTGCCATAATTATCCAGCATCTCCACATTGGCACCAAATTGGCGCACAAATTGCGCAAACTGGCACAGCATTGCGATTTACAGGGAAAAACACCCATGTTATAATAGTCATGCTCAAAGTTGTGTGCACAACCATACAGCCATCCCTTTTCCAGGCATCCGCATCCCGCAGGTGCCATTTTTACACTGTTGATGCCATGCGCCACCCGTATGGCAGGAAAGGCCGGCACCCTCCATGGGACTGCCGGCCTTTCCCATCCCAAATTTTACAGGAGGTAAACCATTGAAAAAAGCAAACAGCAACCCAACCGGGAACCAGCTTCCCGGCAGAAAGAAGCCCCGCATCCCTTACAAGGACATCCTGACGGGCGCAGCGGCCTTCGTCTGTTCCTTCACGCTCCTGCCCATCCAGACGCTGGCAGCCGACGCGGCCCCTGCAGCGGACATGTGGGGCCAGGCGGAGACCATCATGAAGGACGTCTACGGCAAGATCCTGGGCATCTCCACCATTGCGGCCATCGTCACTGCGTCCGTGGCCCTGCTCCTGATGAACTTCTCCAAATCCGGCAAGACCGTGGACGAGTCCCGGGCATGGCTCAAGCGCATCGTCATCTCCTGGGTGGTGCTCAACGGGCTGGGCTTCATCCTTGCCTATGTCACCCCGTTCTTCTCGGGCGGGCAGTGGAACGGATGACGGGAAGGAGGGGATGACCCATGGGGATACTTGACGGCATCGTGGAATGGATCGCCGAGCAGGTGATGAACGGGCTTGACCTGATCTCCACCTCGGTCCTGGGCGCCCTGGGCTGCGACATGGGGACCTTCCTGCGCTACTTCCCCGCCACGGAGACCATGTACAAGATATTCGTGGCGGCCGCCATAGGGCTGGTCCTCTTGAACTGGGTATGGCAGCTCTTCCGGAACTTCGGTCTGGTGGCCGGGGTGGAGGCGGAAGACCCGCTGAAGCTGAGCATCCGCTCCGTCTTGTTCATCGGCCTGATCTACTACTGCGACCAGATCACGGACATGGTGCTGGACGTCGGCGGCACGCCTTATGCATGGATACTCTCATCGGACCTGCCGCCACTGAACTTCGCAAGCTTCAACTCCGTCCTGCTGACCATCCTGAGCGTATGCGCCAGCGGATCCGTCGCCCTGATCGCGCTGATACTCCTGCTGATCCTGACATGGAACTACATCAAGCTGCTCTTAGAGGCGGCGGAACGCTACATCCCGCTGGGCGTGATTGTCTATACGGCCCCCATGGCCTTTGCCACCGGCGCATCCCAGTCCACCTCGAACATCTTCAGGTCGTGGTGCCGGATGTTCGGCGGGCAGGTCTTCCTGCTGATGATGAACGCATGGTGCCTGCGCCTGTTCACGTCCATGGTGGGCAGCTTCCTTTCAAACCCGCTGTCACTTTAGGAAGGTCGCTGTGAATATAATTTCAGGCAACATTGCGCTTACGCCCAAATTCGCGGGTTAAGCAAGAATTGGAGATATATATGAAAAACAGACTTTATATGATAATCCCAGCTGCAGCCCTGCTCCTCTCCCGGTCCATGACCGTCCTTGCGGTATCGGAGAGCGACGTGGAGGCGGTCGGAAGGGAGACCGCCGCCGGGAACGTGTTCATCTGGTTCCTGTGCGCCATCGCCTTCCTGAAGATCAGCCAGAAGATAGACAGCTTCCTGTCCAGCCTGAGCATCAACGTGGGGCACACCGGCGGCAGCATGATGGCGGAGCTGATGGTGGCCGCCAGGGGGCTCACCACCGCAAGGAACGTAGCAGGCGGCTCCAGCTTCCGGGGCGGCTCCTTCCGCATGGGAGGCACCTCGAACAGCTCCAGCCAGTCCGCCTTCCTTTCCGGAGGGCTCGCCGGGGCCGTCGGGAGGCAGTTCACCCAGAGCGCCGTGCAGGCCATGACCGGCCATTCCGGCAACCCCATCAGCCGCAGGGCCTTCGAGTCCTCCGCGAAGAAGGGCGGGGACTTCGCCAAGGTTGTACCCACCGGGGCCGTGGCAAAGGGGAGCATCAGCTACACCGGCTCCATGACCGGGGCACAGGCAGCCCAGGCGCTCACCTCCTACATGGGGCAGGCCGGCATCCCCGATGCCCCCAGCTATTCCGGCGTGGAAATCGGAGGCGGGCGCATCATGGGGATGGAGACATCGGTTGACCATCCCAACGGCACGGCCTTCGGCATGTACAATACAGAGCAGTACATGGCACCGGACGGGGACTATGAGACAATCACAACCGCCGACACGGTGGAGCGCACCCCGTACATGACCGGGGCAGGCAAGATAGCCTACCATGAGGACATCGTGCAGAAACTCCCCGACATGCCCAAAAGAAAGGACCGCGTGTAGATGCCTGAAGAAAGCAGCAGAAAAGAACAGCCCGCCCTCTCCCGGGCGGCATCGGCGGCAGGGACCGCAAAAGGAGCCATAAAGACCGGCAGGGCTGTGGCCGGGGCGGCAAAAGGCGCTGCGGCAGGCCCTTACGGGATGCTTGCGGCAGGGCTGTGGGAGAGCAGGAAGCCCATCGGAAAGATACTGGCGGCCTTTGCCGCCCTGCTGATACTCCCGGTCCTGTTCCTGCTGATGCTCCCCTCCCTGATTTTCGGCGGTCTGGGGCTGGACGATGCCTCCGGCGACGCACTGAATGACAACAGCGCCATCATGGAGAACATCGCAGAAGCGGAAGCGTCCATCGAGGCCATCCTACGCGGGAAGCATGACGCCCTGCTGGAGGAGATACAGCGGGAAGCGGATGCCCTGGGGTCCGATTCCGAATATGGGATCACGGACGACTTCTCAGACTGCATCATCTATGAGAGCGCCCTGGTCATCTCCCAGTTCTGCGCCTCTCAGGAGGACTACCAGGAGATCAGTCTTGCAAAGCTGGAGAGGCTGCTCCGCGACAACGCGGACGGCATCTTCACCTATACCGTGGAGGTCACGGAATATAAGGAGATGGATGAAGAGACCGGGGAGAGCCGTACCATATCCCATCACCAGTACACGGTGCAGTATGCCGGGGACAGCTATTTTGCCCGGAACATGTTCCACCTGACAGACGAACAGATGCAGACGGCAGGATACTATGCTGAGAACCTCCATCTATTTCTGTTCAATACGGTCTATCAGGTGGAAATCAACCCCGACCTGATACCGGGCGAGACCAGGAACACTGCCGTGGACCTTGCCCTGACAAAGCTGGACACGCCATACAGCCAGAAGCGCAGGAACCAGGAGGGCTATTTCGACTGCAGCTCCTTCACCTACTGGGTATACAGCCAGCTGGGAGTCACCCTGCAGCACGGCGGCTCCAACACGGCGGCCTCACAGGCAAGGTACATCACGGAGAACAACCTGGCCGTATCCTATGACAGCCTTGCCCCCGGTGACCTGATCTTCTACTCCTTTGAGGTGAACAACCGCTACCTGGACATCGGCCATGTGGCAATCTATGCCGGGGACGGCTATGTGGTGGACGCTTCCTATTCCAAGCAGAAAGTGGTATACCGCCCCATCTACAGCACTGGCAACATCGTCCTCTGCGGCAGGCCCTACATTGAACAGCCATAAGAATGACCATTTGCGGAAACAGGCAGACACATGCCCATCCGTCACAACCATGAATTGATACCTGCGGCCACCAAAGCCTGCCATGCCGCACGCCCCATAAGCGGAAGGCTCCATGAACTGATGGCAGGCCTGGCAGCCCATAAGTAATAGGAGGTGCATCCCAGAATGTCCATGCGACAGGAAGAAAACGACATATACATCATCCCGCCGAACTTCATCGATACCGGAACGGTGTTCGGCGGGACCATCAAGCTGCGGAACGCGGCGGAGGCGCTGGCGGTCTCGCTCCTCATCGGCCTGCCTGTGTTCCACCTGCCCGTGACCCTGACCACGAAGATCATCATCGCCTGCCTGACCGTGCTCCCAGCAGCCCTCTTTGCCGTCATCGGCATCAACGGGGAGAGCCTGAGCTCCTTTGCCATAGGCTTCTTTGTCTACCTGAAGAACCGCAGGATTGTAGGCCTTCCGGAAAGCGCAAAGGGGGAGGCAGGAGAAACGCATACAGAGGAGAAAGCTTCCGGGAAGCAAAGGAAAGCAAAAAAATCAAAGCCGGAAAAGAAGGTGAAGCCCAAAAAAGAGGACTTCGCCGAGGAATTCGGGCAGTTCAAGGAACGCAGGCGGACAAGGCAGGCTTCCGATGGATCTGCAAACGGAGACAGGCAAAAGAAGCAGGGCGTGCCCCAGGCCAAAGGGCGTATACGGGATGAGCAGGAACCGGAGCTGCTGAACCCCTCCGCAGCCTACCTCCCTATCCGGAGGATCAAGAACGGCATCGTCTACACAAAAGACCGCCGCTATGTGAAGGCCATAGAGGTCGTCCCCATCAACTTCCTGCTGCGGAGCGCAAGGGAGCAGCGAGGCATCATCTACTCCTTCATCAGCTACCTGAAGATCAGCCCCGTGAAGCTCCAGTTCAAGGTCCTCACCAGGTGTGCCGACATCAATAAGCACCTGAAGACGCTGCGGGAGGAGATGCGGCAGGAGACGGATGGAGATGCCTTGCCCTGCAGAAGGATTATGAGAGTCTGATACGGCGCATAGGCTCCAGGGAGGCCATCACAAGGCGCTTCTTCATCATCTTCGAGTACGAGCCGTTCTCCGCAAACCGGGGGAATGAGGAAAGCGACGCCGTCTCCGCCCTTACGACTGCGGTACGGACGGCTAAGACCTACCTGCAGCAATGCGGGAATGAACTTCTGGCCCCTGACAACGAGGACGAGATGGCGGCGGAGGTGTTCTACAGCATCCTGAACCGTAAGACCAGCGCGGCAAAGCCTCTGGGCGTGCGCGTCAACGAGGTCATCGGGCAGTACATCAACGCGGGCAGGCGGGACGAGATCGGGGACATCCCCGCCATGGAGTTCATCGCGCCGGAACACATCGACTACACCCATGGCAGCTACGTCATCATGGACGGCACCTACCACACCTACCTCCTGGTGCCCTCCAATGGCTACCGCCAGCAGGTGTGCGCCGGGTGGATCTCCCTGCTGGTCAACGCAGGCGAGGGGATCGACGTGGACATCTTCTTTGACCGCCAGCCCAAGGACCGCATCCAGCAGAAGCTGGGACAGCAGCTGAGAATCAACCGCTCCAAAATCAAGGACACCTCCGACACCAACTCGGACTTCGACGACCTGGACAGCGCCATCCGCTCCGGCTATTTCCTGAAAGAGGGGCTTGCGGGGAATGAGGACTTCTATTACATGAACATCCTCATCATCATCACTGCGGACAGCCTGAAGGAGCTGGAGTGGCGCACAAACGAGATGAAGAAGCTGATGCTCTCCCAGGACATGGAGGCGGTGTCCTGCCACTTCCGGGAGGAGCAGACGCTGCTCTCCGCCCTGCCGCTGGTGTCGCTGGATAAGAAGCTGTCCGAGCGCTCCAGACGCAACATCCTGACGGCCAGCGTGGCAAGCTGCTATCCCTTCACTTCCTTTGAGATGTGCGATGACAGCGGCATCCTTTTAGGGGTGAACAAGCACAACAACTCCCTGATCATCGTGGACATCTTCAACTCCCGCGTCTACAAGAACGCGAACATGGCGATCCTGGGGACCTCCGGGGCGGGCAAGACCTTCACCATGCAGCTCATGGCGCTGCGGATGCGCCGCAGGAACATACAGGTGTTCATCATCGCCCCACTGAAAGGGCATGAATTCCACCGGGCCTGCAGCAACATCGACGGGGAGTTCATCCAGATCTCCCCAGCCTTCAGGAACTGCATCAACATCATGGAAATCAGGAAGGTAGATTCCTCTGCCAATGACATCTTAGATGGCCCGCAGACGCAGAAATCGGAGCTGGCGGCAAAGATCCAGCGGCTCCACATCTTCTTCTCCCTGCTGATCCCAGACATGACCCATGAGGAGCGGCAGCTTTTGGACGAGGCGCTGATACAGGCCTACAACCAGAAGGGCATCACCCACAGCAACGAAAGCCTGCCTGATCCGGACCCGGGAGATGCCGGTGCTGGAGAACGTCTTCAACATCCTGAAGAGGAATGCGGATACCAGGCGCCTTGCCAACATCATGAACCGGCTGGTGCACGGCTCCGCCTCCACCTTCAACCAGCAGACCAACGTGAACCTGGACAACAAGTACACGGTGCTGGACATCTCGGAGCTGACCGGGGACCTGCTGACGGTGGGCATGTTCGTCGCACTGGACTATGTGTGGGACAAGGCGAAGGAGGGCCGCACCGTGGAGAAAGCTATCTTCATCGACGAGATCTGGCAGCTCATCGGCGCGGCATCCAACCGCCTGACGGCGGAGTTCGTGCTGGAGATCTTCAAGATCATCCGGGGCTACGGCGGCTCCGCCATCTGCGCCACCCAGGACCTGAACGACTTCTTTGCGCTGGAGGACGGGAAATACGGGAAAGGCATCATCAACAATGCAAAGACAAAAATCGTCCTGAACCTGAAGGACGAGGAGGCCATGCGGGTGCAGTCCATCCTGCACCTGTCCGAGGCGGAGACCATGGCCATCACCCATTTCGAGCGGGGCAACGGCCTGATCTCCACCAACAACAATAACGTCACCGTGGAGTTCAAGGCCTCCGAACTGGAGAAGGAGCTGATCACCACGGACCGCAGCGAGCTGAAGACGCTGCTGGAAAAAGAGCGGCAGCACAGGCAGGTGGCAGAGGCCGTCTGATGCGTAGACTTTACATACGGTTTACGCACAAAGAGAGAAAATTTCCCCTGCCGGAGGCATCTGTAAGTACATTTTATGTAAAGCTTACGCAAACACACGGTATCTTCCAGCTCCAAACTGGCGCTTTATGTAAAGCGTATGTAATCTTTACGTAGAGTTACTTCCTAACCCGGACAAGCTGGAACCAAAATTTTGCCACTTTGCGCAAGATTTAGTTGTTAAGTGCCTAAATAATTACAATTTGATTCCCTGTGGCAGGCGTTGCCCGATGTCCTTACGGATGCCGCTGCGTACCGCAGGGCAAAGGAGGACGCACCATGCAGCACAGAAACCAACCGCAGGAAAGCCATTTAGCTAAGATAATCCGGCTGCTTTCCATGTACCATTCCCTCAGCTTTCCCCAGCTCCAGAGCCTCTATCCGGAACTGCCGGAGAACAGGCTCCTGCGCCTGCTGGGGAGGCTGGAAAAGGCAGGGCGGCTTGCCTTCCTTCCGGACCGGGGGCTTGTCCTGTATACAGAGGGCTGTGCTCCGGATCCGTCCACCATTGCCGCCTTCTGGGTCCTCCTGGACTTCTGGGAGGACGTCACCTACCATACGGCCAGTGACTTCCCAATGGCGCTGACCTTCTGTACCCAGTCGGATGCCTATGACGTCATCCACATACCGGAAGAGAAAGAGATGCTCATGAACCACGCCCTTTCCGCTTATAAAGAGGACTTGCCCCGTCGCATCGCCATCGTGGACAGCGCAGGGCAGATACCCCTCCTCCACATCCCCGGCACTGCCGCCTTCTGTACGGTCTCGCCGGAGGGGAAGGTGCAGTATTACAGAAAACAAGGAGTAGAGACCTGATGGACAGACACACCTTATCATCCCGAATTGCCAGGATTGCTAACGAGCTCCCCATGCTTGCGGGCACCCTGAACGCCATGGCAGTCAGCACAGACAGCTATGGGAAGAACTACGAGGAGCTGAGCCTGGATGCCGCCCGCCGTGCAGAGCGCATCGCCTGCTCCCTGCGCAACCTGATCTATGCGGCAGACCTGGTGCCCAGACCCGTCCTCATGGAGGCGGCCGCCCAGGCCCACGGCATCTCCATAAGGCATACACAGGGCTGCGTGGAGGTCACCCTGCCCGGCCTGATGCCGAAGAGGAACAGACGGGGCAACACCACCTTTCTGACCGATCCGCTGTATGCATACCTCGAATCGTATACAAAAGAGCACAGCCTGCCCCACTTCGCGCAGTGCGTGATCTGCTTCTCTCATGTGTTCGACAGGAGCCTCCCCGCCAGGCGGGTGCAGGACTACGACAACCTGGAATGCAAGCAGCTTCTGGACACCGTGGCGGCATTCCTGATGACCGATGACAGCGGTATGCTCTGCGATGCCTACCACACCACGGAGTTCGGTGAGAGGGACTGCACCATCCTCGCCGTCATGGAAAAAAGCCGCTTCCCCGGATGGCTGAAAGAGCACGGGGAGAGGGAAAAAAGCATATCGGATTTTTAGCCGTTTTCCCCAAAAAGAGCCTGACTGCGGTAAGAACACCACAGGATGCCCGCTGGTACTGGGAAAACTGCAGCCCTGCGCCTACCGGGTTTTGCCGGAGCAGCAGGCGTGTATGGTAAAAAACATGGAAAGGAGCCCTTACTATGAACACTTCAACCGGCCCGTACCGGCTCATGGAGCTGGCCGCCATCTCCGGGGAGTGCAGCACCCATGTACTGCCCATACTGGGCCTTGCCCCCAGCTACAGCGAAAAGCTCGTCACCCGGCTCAAGGGGGAGGGCCTCATCAAGACCCATTACAAAGACGGCCTGCGGGTGTACAAGCTGACAAGCAGGGGGAAGGAGCTCCTGCTGGAGGAGAACCCAGGCCGCTTCTCGTTCTACCTCTCCGGCAGCTCCGACACCAACCACCCACGGAGCGACATCCCCAGGCGGCTGCGGCTCCAGCAGGCATCCATTGCCTACGCCATGCTCTGCAATGCAGGCGTGGATGTCTTCAGGGACCGGAAGCCCCTCCTGTTCCAGGCAGGGGATGCCGCACGGGCTGTCCCCTGCCCCATGCCCCTCCCTGCCTTCTACCATTCCAGGGAGGTCAAGGAGCTGGGCGCGGAGGCAGTGAAGATAGGCAACTCCAGGGCCATGGGCATCCTGTTCGCCCCAGAGTGCATCTATGCCCTGTTCTGCACCGGCAGCGCGCCGATGAAATGGGAATACCGGACGGAGCTGAAGGTGAAAGCCCTGCTCTCCTACCATGCCAGCCGGGGCATCCTCTCCAGGGGGCGCATCGAGCCCTGCTACCACCCGGACATCCCAATAAAGGCGCTGCTCATCGGGGAGGGCATGGGCACGGCATTGAAGCTGATGGAGAGCACAGGTGGCTTCCAGAAGAGCTACTTCTACCTGGACTCCAGCTTTGCGCACTTCCACTACATACCGGAAAGCGCCCAGGGGGAGGCGATGCTCCGGCTTCTCTGCTCCCCGGCAACCCAGGACACGCTCCGGGGCCTGCTCCTGTCCGACCTGCAGCCGCCCCGTTCCGGCCATGGGCTGGAGCATGACGCATTATCCGATGGGAGGCCCGTGCTTCTGGCCTTCGACTTCGACATACTGCGTCTCTCCCGGTTCCGGACGGCCCTTTCCTTCCACGGGCTCAGCGGGAACCTGATATGCTTCGACTTCCAGGAGCCGGTGCTGCGGCAATACTTCGGGGACGCAGCAGCCATCGAGACCATTGACCTGTACAAATTTGAAAGGAGGTTCCTGCGCTGAAACTGACAGAGAACAAAAGGAAAACACTGACGCTCTTCCTCGTGCTGCCCGTCCTGCTCCTGGCCCTTGCCTATGCAGGCGGCTATGTGTCCCAGTTCCTCGCCAACTACCAGACCTGGGCTTCATCCGGAGGGACACCGGGTGACGGCACCTCCCCCGCATTCCCGGAGGGCTCGCCGGCCGCCTGCTTCAAGGCGCTCGCCGTCTTCCCTTACAGCCTGTACGGGATCGCCCTGTGCGCAGGCGTCTCCGGCCTGCTGGTATTCATGGTGATGCGCATGGGGCTCGGCAGAAAGGGCACCTATGACCGGGAGCGGAACCTGACCTATTCGGACCAGAGGACCTACGGCACCTCCGGCTTCATGATAGATGCGGAGATGCGCCAGGTGCTGGAGCTGGTCCCCGACATCACGGGGAACTGGGGCGTCATCCTGGGGAAGCTGGACGGGAAGGCGGTCTGCCTACCGGAGAAGACGCGGATGAACCGCAACGTGGCCGTGTTCGGTGCCAGCGGCAGTATGAAGAGCCGGGCCTATGCAAGGAACGTGGTGTTCCAGTGCGTGAAGCGGGGGGAGAGCCTCATCATCACCGACCCAAAATCCGAGCTCTACGCAGACCTGTGCCTCTACCTTGAGGAGAACGGCTACATCGTAAAGGTGTTCAACCTGATCAACCCTGAGAATTCCGACAGCTAGAACTGCCTTGCGGAAATCGAAGGGCAGGAGATCATGGCGCAGCTCTTCTGCGACGTCATCATCAGGAACACAGGCTCCCCGAAAAGTGATAGGTTCTGGGACAATTCGGAGATGAACCTTTTGAAGGCCCTCGTCCTGTATGTGGACCAGGGGTTCCCGCCGGAGGGGAAGAACATCGGGCAGGTCTACAAGCTGCTGACCATGAGCAGTGAAAAGGAGCCGGACAGCCTCTTCGACCTGCTCCCGGTCACCCACCCGGCAAAGGCGCCCTACAACATCTTCAGCCAGGCGTCCGACACGGTGCGTAGCGGCGTCATCATTGGGCTGGGGACAAGGCTGCAGGTGTTCCAGAACAGGCTGATCCGGCAGATCACCAGCTACAATGAGATCAGCCTGACGCAGCCGGGCCATGAGAAGTGCGCGTACTTCTGCATCACCTCGGATCAGGACTCCACCTTCGACTTCCTCTCCTCCCTGTTCATGTCCTTCGTGTTCATCAAGCTGGTGCGCTACGCGGACAGGTACGGGGAGGGCGGGAGGCTCCCAGTACCGGTGCATATCCTGGCGGACGAGCTCGCCAACGGCGGCTGCACCATCGCAGACCTGACAAAGAAGATCAGCACCATCCGCTCCCGCCAGCTCTCCATCAGCTGCATCTTCCAGAACCTGCCCCAGATGCAGAACCGCTACCCGCTGAACCAATGGCAGGAGATCATCGGCAACTGTGACAGCCAACTCTTTCTGGGCTGCACTGACGAGCTGACGGCGGAGTTCATCTCCAACCGCACCGGCGAGGTCAGCGTGGCAGTGTCCAGTCAGGCGAAGCAGCTCAACACTTGGCGGGTATCCGACTATACACCGGAGTACCGGGAGACGCACTCCATCGGGAAGCGCAAGCTCCTGACGCCGGACGAGGCACTGATCATCCTCCGGGGGTAGAAGGTGCTGAAAGTAGGGAAATATGACTACACCCTCCACCCGGAGAGCCGCAAGCTGAAGGAAAGCCGGGCCAGCTACCACATCCCGGAGTGGCGCAGCCTCCCTGAGACACCGGAACCGGACTTCTCACGTGAATATTCCGGCTTCTGTGTCCCTGCTGTCCGGTGATAGGAAACCGCAAATCCGTTTTTAAGGAAACCGGCATTCCGGAGCTGGAAACCATTAGCACATATCCTTTAGAATGTAAGCATGCACCGTAAGGTGTAAATACATTCTAAGGGAGGGTCAATATCATGACCAAATATCGAGAGATTCTGAGATTATCAAATCTCGGTCTCAGCCAGCAAAGCATCGCTGACAGCTGCGGTGTCTCCAAGAAAACAGTTAACCGTGTCCTCAAGAAAGCCAAAGAAATAAACATTTCCTGGCCGCTTGATGCCAACGACACCGATGCTGTGCTTGCAGAAAAGCTGTTCCCATCTGCTGACAAACCCACTGCATCCAATAAACGGATGCCCGACTTTGCTTACATCCGTAAGGAACTTCTGCGTAATGGCGTAAGCAAAAAGCTGTTATGGACTGAGTACATGGAGGACTGCCGTGCAAATGGCGAAGAACCCCTCATGTATTCCCAGTTCTGCTACCACATCCAGCAGGATGAGCAGAAACACCGTGCAACCATGCATATCAGCCGGAAACCCGGCGAACAGGTTGAGGTTGACTGGGCAGGTGACCCTGCCACGGTCATCGACCCGGATACAGGCGAGGCCCTGAAAGCCTATGTCTTTGTCGGCGTCATGACCTATAGCCAGTATGCATACGTCGAAGCGTTTCTGGACATGAAGCAGAAATCCTGGATCTCTGCCCATGTACATATGTATGAATACTTCGGCGGCGTTGCCAGGATCTTAGTGCCGGATAACTGCAAGACTGCCGTTGTCCACAATGGCGGCTGGAAAGACCAGCAGATCAATGAGACCTACCAGGAAATGGCGGAGCATTATGGGACAGCCATTATCCCGGCACGTGTCAGGACTCCAAAGGACAAGCCCAATGCGGAAGGAACTGTAGG
The DNA here is from genome assembly GCA_964018205.1 of uncultured Acetatifactor sp. Taxonomy (GTDB): domain Bacteria; phylum Bacillota; class Clostridia; order Lachnospirales; family Lachnospiraceae; genus Acetatifactor. Next base: position 147,072 of record CAXHOW010000003.1, read on the forward strand.
GATGATATCCACATGGATCACTGCAGCCCTCAGGGATGAACAGTTCTTTTCCCTTGCCGGATTGAACCGGGCAATCAGAGAGAAGCTGGAACTGTTCAACCACAAACTCTTTCAGAAGAAAGAGGGCAGCCGGATCAGCTTGTTTCTTGAGGAAGAAAAGCCATTTCTGACACCGCTGCCTGCTACCCGCTTTGAACTGGCAGACTGGAAACAGGCTACCGTCCAGTTCAATTATCACATAAGCATAGAAAAAATGCTATACTCCGTGCCGTATGAATACATCAAAAAGAAAGTTGATGTACGGGTAACGGAACACACAATTGAAATTTTCTACAACCATAACCGCATCGCTTCCCACCGCCGCCTTACCGGGCGCCCCGGGCAGTACAGCACCATCACGGAGCATATGCCGCAGGACGGATTTTTAACACTTGTAAATAGAATATTATGGCAAAAACCGCATAACTGCGGCTTTTTTTATGTCAAGTTTATAAAATTTCAATGTTGTATGGTGTTGTGTTTCACGTGAAACCATGGTATAATGAAGGGTATGAAACTTTGGTATGACAGAAAATCAAAAGACCCGACCTATTTCGTCCAGCTGGGAATCAGGAACGGCAAAAAGACAACTACAAAAAACATTGCAAGGATCGGCAGGCATTCAGAGCTTCTGGGAATAACCGACGACCCTCTCTCCTATGCAAGGGAGCAGGTCGCTAAATATAATGAGGAGGCTAAAAATAATAACCAGGTTTCTCTGGAACTCAAAATTAACTTTGCCGAAAAACTTAAGGCCGACAATGCCACAGCCTCTTCCAGCAGGCAGCTTAACATTGGCTACTTCTTTCTCCAGCAGCTTTACCACGACCTGGAGATCAGCTCCTTTTTTGATGCTGCGACAGCCGACTCGAAGATTACATTTGACCCAAACCTGGTAAACAGGTTCCTTACCTGTGCCCGTATCCTCCATCCGGATTCCAAACTCGGTACATACCGGCACCTGGCAGACTTTTACGAACAGCCCCGGTTTGATTACATGCATATCATGCGGACCATGGATATCATGGAGGAACATTATGACGAATACATCACCCACCTGTTTGAAAAGAGCAGAAACATCGTAAAAAGGGACACTTCCGTCTGCTTCTATGACTGCAGCAACTATTATTTTGAAACAGAAACGGAAGATGACGATTATGTGGATGAGGTGACCGGGGAAACGGTCAGGGGCCTGCGCAAATATGGGCCGTCCAAAGAGCACCGCCCCAACCCTATCGTGGAGATGGGGCTGTTCATGGACAGGGAAGGCATCCCCCTTTCCATGTGCATCACTTCCGGTTCCGACAACGAACAGACTACCGCCATCCCGCTTGAGAAGAAGCTTACGCAGATGTTCAGGGGGAAAAAATTCATATACTGTGCGGATGCAGGGCTGGGATCCCTCAACATAAGGAATTTCAATTCCATGGGCGGGCGTGCCTTTATTGTTACCCAGTCCGTGAAAAAACTTTCCGGCACCTTAAAGGAAGCAGTATTTAATGATTACGGCTACAGGCTCCTTTCCTCTGATCTGCCTGTAACCATTCAGGACATGAAGGCTTTTGACAGGTTTGATAAAGGGAATAAGGAATTATATAACGACAGGGCTTACAAAATCCTGCCGGCTGACAAAGCTTTCGACCTGGGGCTTTATGAGGAAAAAATACTGAAAAACGGTAAGGTAAAGATGGTAAAGTCAAAAGCCACCGTGAAGCAGAAAGTCATAATTACCTTTTCCAGAAAAATGATGGAATACCAGCGCCGTATCCGTAACCGCCAGGTAAAGCGGGCGGAAAAGATGCTTGCCACCCTTGACCCGGACACCTACAAAAAGGGCCCCCATGATGTCACCCGTTTTATTAAACGCACTTCTTCCACAAAATCCGGGGAAGAAGTGACAGACCTGTATGAACTGGACAGAAGCGTTATAGAGGAAGAGGAAAAATACGACGGCTATTATGCCGTGGCAACAAACCTTGATGACCCTGCAAAAACCATAATCGAAATCAGCTCCAACAGGTATAAGATCGAGGACTGCTTCCGGGTGATGAAAACAAACCTTTCCGCACGTCCGGTATACCATCAGAAGCCGCAACGTATTGTTGCCCACTTCATGATCTGTTACACTGCACTGCTGGTCTACCGGCTGCTGGAAGCAAAGCTGGACCGGTATGGGACACATTTTACAATTGAAAATATCATTGAAACACTGAATAACATGGAAGTAGCAAACATAGAGGATATGTGTTATATGTCAACTTACAATAACTCGCAGGTCTGTACAGCCCTGAATGCTGTTTTTGATCTTGGCCTGGACAAAAAATACTACCAGCCCAAAGAACTGAATAAAAAAATCAAAAAAATTTCCAGGTAGGCTTTCCATACAACATCCATGATCATGAAAAAAATGGCGCAAACCCAGTAAAATCAAGGGATAGCGCCATTTTGCATTTCTTTAAGTGTTAAAGATGGGATTATCACATAAGCATAGAAAAAATGCTATACTCCGTGCCGTATGAATACATCAAAAAGAAAGTTGATGTACGGGTAACGGAACACACAATTGAAATTTTCTACAACCATAACCGCATCGCTTCCCACCGCCGCCTTACCGGGCGCCCCGGGCAGTACAGCACCATCACGGAGCATATGCCGCAGGATCACCAGAGATATCTGGAATGGAACGGCGACCGTTTCCGCAAATGGGCTGAGCGGATTGGCATAAACACGTACACTGTGGTAAATGCAATACTTGCCTCCAAACCCGTGGAACAGCAGACCTACCGGAGCTGTATGGGGCTTCTGAAGCTGGCTGAAAAGTATTCAGACAGCAGACTGGAAGCCGCCTGCAAAAAGGCATTGTCCTTTACGGCTTCGCCCAGTTACAAGAGCATAAGCAACATTCTTGCAACCGGTGCTGACCAGACAGGTCCATCCGAAAATGGATCCGGAAACACGAAACAGAAAGCAAAAGGCATCACCCGTGGTGCCGATTACTATCGGAGGTAAACGCATATGACCAACCAGAGTACAATTGATAAATTAATCGAAATGCGTCTCACTGCAATGGCGGATGCATTCCGTAACCAGACAGACGATCCGAGACTTAAGGAAGTTCCTTTTGAAGACCGGTTCGGTATGCTGGTAGATATCGAATTCAGCAGCCGCAAGAATAACCGTTTAAAAAGGCTCATCCAGAATGCCGGATTCGATCAGCCGGATGCCAGTATCATGGATATCAACTATACATCCGGACGCAAGTTGAACAGGGAACTCATCAAACGCCTTGCCACCTGCGAATATATCTCCGAACACCGGAATCTTTTTATTACCGGCGCTACAGGCTGTGGGAAGACTTACATGGCCTGTGCCTTTGGCATGGAGGCATGTAAGCAGTATTTTAACACCAGGTATGTCCGTCTGCCGGATCTGCTCATTGATCTGGAAATGGCGCGGTCTGACGGCGGCTACAAAAAGGTAATGGCAAAGTACGCCAATCCTTTGGTACTTATCATTGATGAATGGCTTCTCTTAAAGCCTACGGAGACGGAGCAACGGGATATCTTCGAACTCCTGCACAGAAGACGGAAGAAATCATCCACCATCTTCTGCTCCCAGTATGAGTATTCTGAGTGGTATGACCAGCTCGGAGGCAATGACAGCCCTCTTGCCGATGCAATCATAGACAGAATCGCTCATGACAGCTATATAATCAACATCACCAGCATTGATCCCCAAAATGACAAATCAATGCGTGAGGTATATGGCTTAGATAAAGCATTACGCGAGTAAACTCGCAATAGCGGTTTCCCATATGCCGGACTGGCGGTTTCCGCCAGCCCGGATATGCGGTTTCACCGCACAAGAATATTCACCTGCAGGCGGGAGCTGCGGAATCGTCATGACGGACAAGAAATCCATCATGTCCTGAACTGCACTGCCAGACCAAACACCCTGCCTGAACTTACAGGCAGACGGAACAAACTTGAAAAGGAGACAAGACTATGCCCAGAAAAGCAAAAAATGAAGAAGCTATTGTAATGGAAGAAAGCGCCATCCTGGAAAATGCACCTGTAGAAACCGGAGAAATCCTGGAAAGCGGTTCCCCTACAGAAAGCGAAAGCGCCATGGATGGAAAACTGCCTAATTCTGGCAAAGATGTCATGAATGAGGAACTGCCTGGTTATGGTGAAGAGACCATGGATGGAGAACCGTCTGGTTCTGGCGAAGAGGAACTGCCCGACTCTGGCGAAGCTGCCATGGACGATGGGCTTCCTGACCCCGGCGAAGCTTTCATGGATGATGAGCTTCCTGATTCTGGTGAAGCTGCTATGGATAAAGAACTGCCTGATCCTGATGAAGCTGCATTAGAAGAACTGTCCGGCTCTGGCGAGGCGGAGGCAAAAGAGGTACTGCCCAACTCTGACGAAATTGCAGAAAGCGATGATTCCGCTTCCGGCAATGCCTTTGTGGATGGGAATGAATCGGCTGAAACCTATCTTTCCATAGAAGAAACAGAAACCGGTAATGGCGGAGGAACAGAACCACAGTCAAAAGATGCAGGGAATGCCCCTCTTGAGACCGGAGAAGATGCGGCAGCCAGCGCAGATGGATCTGCCCCGGAAATCCCCCCTGAGAACAGGGATAACAATGGAAGCAGCACAGGGAAAGACACCCCTAAAGCTTCAGCCACTCCCAGGAAACGGAAGGCAAAGACTACACCTGCAGCAAAACCGGAGCCGCCAGCAAGGAAAGCCGCCCCTTCCACCATCCTTACCCTGAATGCCGATGCGGAAGTAGAGACACCCAAGAGCCGGGAGGACACAATCTGGCATGAACTACAGAACGCCTACCGCACCCGGAAAGTCCTGACCGGCATCCTGGGCGGCATAGAGAAGATGGACGGCGGTGGAACCATCGCAGTCATCTACTTGCGCGTGGTGATCCCCCTTGCGGAGATGATGATAAACCTTGTGGAGGACGAAGCCCATGACTATGGAGAGCTGGCGCTGCGCCAGAGCAAGATCCTCGGCAACATGCTGGGATGCGAGATCGACTTCATCATAAAGGGGCTTGAGAATGCCAGCCACAGCGTGGTGGCCAGCCGGAAGGACGCCATGTACAAGAAGCGCCAGATCTTCTATATGCCAGATGCGGCCGGGAATTCCCGCGTATGCGAGGACCGCATCGTGCAGGCGAGGGTCATTGCCGTGGCCGAAAAGGTGGTGTGAGTGGAGATCTTTGGTGCGGAATGTTCCATCCTGGCCCGCAACCTATCCTGGGACTGGCTGGGGGATGCCTCGGAGCGCTTCCATGTGGGCGAGCAGATCCTTGTGAAGATCCGCTCCCTGGAGGACATCTCCGTGAAGGCGGATGTCAAGAGCGTGAACGGCAACACCAGCAAAGACAGCCTGAGCAAGTGCAAGATCCAGGGCAAGTACGCCGGGACGGTCACGGACGTTCATAAAGGCACCATCTTCGTCCGCCTCCATATCGGTGTCAATGCCGTCGCACACAGCTGCTACGACAATCGGATGCCCGGCAAAAAAGATGATGTGAGCTTCGTGGTCACGCGGATTGACGCAGAACGGAATGTTGCCGTGGGGCTAATCTCAAGGATAATTAAACAGAATATATAGTTATCTCCCAAAAAGAAACCTTATTGTTAAACGACAAAAAAGTTTGACATAATAACTAATTGATTGCCAAAGTAGCAAATAGTTTGACAGTTTACCTGACTATAGATAAATAGGCAAAATGTAAAGAGTCGGTTTAAAAGCCGGTTTTTAATAAAAGTGGTTCAAAAACTGTCAAACTATTTGTAATTGATATTATCTGCGATTTAACAATATATCCAAGGTGACTCATTTCCCAATAGACAATTGTCAAACTTTTTCCATAAACTAAGCAAAAACAGAGTTTTATTATCAAAGAGGCATACTCTTTTAGGGGCTATAAAATCTCTAAATGCCTTTTATGGACTCCAAAATCTCCGAATACTCTTTAGGGGCTGTGGAATCTGCAATATCTTTTAAGGACTAAGAAAATGAAAGATACTGCTGCAGCTTGCCCCAGATGCTCCCCGGTTCCTGCAGATCTGTTTCATACCTGATAAGCACATTCTTTTTTCATGCCTTTTTTGCAAGATTTCTCCTGCGCACGTATCGTGTCCACTAATTCAGCTTTGCCCGGAAAATCAAGGCTTTTCCCCTTGCGTCTATACTGTGTCATTAATTTCTTTTTTTGGTGTGCATTTCTGTGCATTTTTGCACTTTTCCCCTCGTGCGTGTGTCGTGTAAAGAAACTCTTTTTTGCTCGAATTTTCTCGAACTTTCCTCCTGCGCATTATCGTGTTGCAAAACTCTTTTTTATTCCACTTTTCGCAACATTCAGCGAATAAAACTCTTTTTTGTGCGCACTTTTGCGCATTTTATATATTTCCCCCTCTGCCGCCTTTTGTCTGAAAAAGTACGGAAAAACTGCTGCCATGTGCCTATATATAGCCGTGTAACATAATTCCCCACATCCGGGGAAATGCCACTAATTGCAACTATCCACCATGCGCATATATAGTGTTTACAAATTCCCCATACCCGGGCAGCTTCAACATTTTTTATCAATCCATTTTCCCAACTATCCGGGAAAACCGTTACAAAAAACTATACTCCCCAATCACTTTTCAGGCGGTTCAGCATCTTCATTTCCTCGCTTGTGTCCTTATCCGGATTGCTGTCCGGGTGGAATGCCTTTGATAATGTGCGGTAGAACTTTTTTAACATGACCTTGTCAGCTTCATTGTAGTTACTGGCAGCAGTGCCGCAATAACTACCGCTGTTATATTCCCCGTAGTTACCATAGAATTTTTCATAATAACTACTGCTTTGCCCCCGGCTCCTGCGCTCATATTCTTTTCTTGCCTTGTAATCTGCCTTTATCTTTTCAAGATATGCTGAATTGTGGCATGTTCCAAACACATCATAAATTCTGTCGTATTCATCCCCGGACACGCCGTATTTTTCATTAAACTGTGCTTTCTTAGCCGCATATATCGTGGTTATTTTTTCGTGTTTCTCATGTGTCTTATATTCTTCGGTTTCATGAAACTCACTTTGGATTTTATCTATCAACGGTTCGATTTTCTTTTGAACAAGTTCATAGATTTCATCAACGCTTGCAGACAATCCCTCTGCTGCCAAATTTATTTTACTATCGCACCAATCATACAAGCTGAAAAAATCCGTTGCCAAAGCATAATAACTCAAACTTCCCATAAGGATTTCCAATGGAAATCCTTATAAATATTGTAAAATTTAACCATAAAAATGGTACATTGACAACAAAAAGGCACCACTCTTTGGTATAATAAGATTGGCCAAAATCCAAATCACACCGAAGGAGAGTGCCTAATCTTATGATACAACATAACGGAGCAAAAGAAAACCCCAATCACGAACTTAACATAAGTTTTATTGCTGCCATCAAGGAACTTGACATAAGCGGCCTGCTATTCCGCTGTGGTATCCGTAAAGACAGCCGCAAGCTTAAAGGGGAATCCTCCGGCGAAAAACGCACGGCGTTTGAAATATTCCAGTTCCTCCTGCTGATGGTCTTCCAGGGCTGTAACCTTTATCGGTATCTGGGCTCCAAGAAGCAGGATATTGCCTGTTCAAAAAGCACATACCACCGCTTCCTTGGCAACGAGCATTACAGCTGGAGACGCTTTATAACGCTGCTCGCCGCAAAGGTGACGGTATTTTTCGATACGCTGACCAGGCGCAGCCGCTTCAGGGCGCTGGTCCTTGACGACTCGGTCATTGGCAGAAAACGCAGCAAAGCCGTGGAACTGCTGGCATTTGTATTTGACCATGTCATCGGCAAAAGCGTCAGGGGGTTCAACCTGCTCACGCTCGGATGGACGGACGGCTTCAGCTTTATCCCCGTTGCCTTCAACATGCTTTCCTCCGCAAAGCAGGAAAAGCGCTTCAAGGAAATCAACCCTGAGATTGACAGGCGTACAAATGGCTACAAGGCAAGGGTATCCGCAACCATGCATAAGCCGGACGCCGCCATCGCGATGATCCAGGAGGCGCTTGCTGCCGGCATCCCTGCACAGTATATCCTCATGGACACATGGTTCACCAATGAGCCGTTCATCAAAAGGATACTTGGCTGTGGGCTTGATGTCATCGGCATGCTCAAGAACAACCGGCAGATGTACCATTTTAACGGAGGGCTTTATAACCTTGACAGCCTTGCGGCGTACTTTGCGCGGATGAATACCCCTGGGGATATCCTCGGCTCTGTCCTTGTAAGGACAAAAAAGGAATGTATCCCCGTAAAGCTTGTGTTTGTACGCAACCGCAATAACCGGGGCGAATACATCGTCCTCCTTTCCACGGACTGCTCTTTATCCAGCGCAGAGATCATCCGCCGGTACGGGTACAGGTGGTCGATAGAATGCTGCTTCAAGGTCTGCAAGTCCCTGCTGAAGCTTGGCAGGGAATTCCAGCCCGTGAATTATGACACAACGGTATCAAGTACAGCATTGGTGTTCACAAGGTTCATCATACTGGAATGGATACGCAGGAAGAACAGCGATTACCATTCCCTGGGGGAAATCTTCTTTTTATGCTACGATGATGTCCGTGACATAGAACTTTCTGATGCACTGGACAAGCTTGTGTCCATCATTGTGGACGGGCTGGCAAATGGCACGGTCCAGATGGATGAATCCGTCAGGGGAGAAATCCTTAACTGGTATGCGTCACAGCCTAATTTTGTACAGTTGCTCTGCGGAAAGCAGCTGGCTGATGCGGGATTGCTGGCATCAACAATGCATGGTGATAGCAAAATGTCAACAGTTGCATAATTTAGGGGCTATTGTCAGTAATTACAAGCCTTTGCACCGCAAAAGCTTATGGGAAGTTTGAGTAATAATTCACTGTGTATAATACGAACTGTTTCTTTTGGACTTTTCCGTTTTTCCTGAAGCTGTGATGTAAAGATATGCGGTAAGCTTTCTTTACTGGTCGTTCAAATCTTTCATCACCATAATGATGCCAGTAATGCCCTAACCCGGATAAACCGGAAAAGTTTTTTGCAATTCCTCCACATTTCAAGTACAATAAAGAAAAATGTTGGAGGTTGTGTTCATGTTACTTACGGATAAATACGCTGACAAAATTTATGGTACGATCACTTGTTATGACCGAATGATCATCCAGAGCTATATCCCCGGATGGAGCCATGCCGAAGGCATGACCGGCTATCTGAACGCCAACAGCATCCGTATTTTTGATTTTTCAGACTTCTCCCAGCCCCTTACGGAACAGATCCGCGCAAACACCCAACGCACCGCAGATGAAAATGGCATTGAAATCGAGTTCATTCGTAAGCTTCGGGCTTTCCGCAAGGATGAACGGATTCAGGGAATCATCCATAAAACCGGAAGGACGGAAGGGCTGATCCACATCTTTTCTGCCATGGAGCAGTGCAATACTTATAAGCCATGGCATGACAAGCAGGCAGGCAAGACATTCCTTAAGTTTGACCAGAGCAAATGTCTCCACTATTATTTCTGTTTCATTGACAAAGAACTTGGGCTCTGTTACCTCCGTGTCCCTGCCTGGGCGCCTTTCCGTCTGCAGTTCTATATGAACGGCCATAACCTGCTCGCCCATAAACTGCAGAAGAAGGGAATCACTTACCGCATGCATGATAATGCTTTCCTGGAAATCTCGGATGTCGAAACCGCCCAGAAGCTCTCTGACAGGGTCAATCCGGAAGACCTCCATAAGGTCCCGGATGCTTTCGCAAAACGCTACTGTCCAGTCCCTGAAACGCTCGGCCTCGGCTACACATGGACAGTCCAGCAGATCGAGTGTGCAACGGACGTCATGTTCAAGCAGCCGGGTGACCTGGAACCCCTTTATGACGAGATCATCCGGACAGCAATCTTTACGGTAAAGCCGGACAACACCGCCACCTTCCTGGGACAGCGTATTACCTATAACTGTAAGAAAGAAGTCGGCACCAACTATAACCAGCGGATCCTCGGAACGAGAATCAAACACCATATGGGTGATGTGTCAATCAAAATGTATGATAAGTTTAGCCACGTCTTACGGATAGAAAGCACCTGCAATGACATCGGAACCTTCCGTGTAAAACGGAAAGCAGAACACAGGGACGGCAGTTCCACAGAGCAAAAAGCCCCTCTGAAAAAAGCATCTACAGCCTTTACCAGCTGTTCACAATCATGAAAGCGGCCAACTACCGGTATCTGGAGTTCATCTCAACGTTTGATGACCACAGCAATGGAAATGGAAACTTAACCAAAGCCACCAGCCCAGTCATAGAAAAGGAACGCTCCTACCGCGGCATCAACTTTTTCGCAGACAATGACCTGAAAGTACTGGAAGTGATCGGTCGTGGCGAATACATGACATTTGGAATGCAGGGGAAAGATATCCGTAAGCATCTGGAAAATATCAGTCCGTCAGCTATGTCCAGAATCTTTAAACCACTTCGCCTCCATGGGATCATTGAGCGGGTACAGGGCACCTATAAATACTTTGCAACAGCCTATGGTAAAGAAATCATCACTGCGGGCTTGGCCATAAGAAACCTTGTGCTTATACCAGCATTGGCATAAGTATTTTTTCTTACGCAGAAATTTTGCCATTTTGCATCAAAAATCATTGATAAGTGGCCTAATGTTTCCCATTTCTAACAATATCTTTCCTTATTCTTTTTATGCTTCATCTTTAGAAGTGTATTATCACTCTGTTTCGGTAAAATCAATCTTATACTTCATCTTTAGAAGAGGTCAGGTTTATGAAAATTTATTGGAATGGAACCTCCAAAAACATCATAGGATCGAAAGTGAAACAGCTCCGTACAGTCCAGGGGCTTTCCCAGGCCGCTCTCGCAGGCAGGCTCCAGCTCCTCGGCATGGAATGCAGCGACCTGACCATCCTGCGCATCGAACAGGGCAGCCGTTTCGTCCCGGACTATGAAGTTGCCATCCTTGCCGAGTATTTTAACATATCCACAGACGAACTGCTCGGAAAAGGGAAGCCAGAAGAATAAACCAACCTGCTGGCTTCCCTTTTTCTTACCCCTTGAAAGCCTCCAGCGACGACATGATGCCGTCCAGTGCATCCTCGTCAAACCCAAACGCCCTTCCAACCTTATCCTCTGTGGCATCCGGCTCGACAGGCTCTATAGCCGTTACTCTGTGCGGCATCTCCCGCCCCTCCTGCTCCCGCATCACCTGCAGCACAAACTGCCGTATCCTTTCTATCGTATTTATTCCAAAGAAAATGTCACAGTCACATCCCCGTTTCCAAGAGCCTCTTCCCAACCCGTCAGATCATCAATATGTCCCAGCCTTGTATAGCTCCAGGAATTAGAGCCGTAAAAAATAACAATCTGGTTCCCGTTATATAAGACAATATCTCCGGCATGAGTTGTGGTCTGACTGTTGTTTGCAGGAAGACTGGTTCCCAGAGGGCCTACCTTTTCAAAGCCGGAATAGTCGCTCATTTGAAGCACTACCGGACTTTCCCGCATCATATCCACCAAAGCAGATACTGCCACGTTCTCTTCCAATGTGGCTGAAAATATCGTATCACCAACCTGTACCTTCATATTCATCTCTGCATTCTCCTCTCCATCATTTTGGGTATCTGTTTCCATTCCACCTGCTTCATTCATTTCTGTTTCTTGTACAGGCTTTGTTTCACTTATATTTGCCGCTGATTCTGCCATGCTTCCTGTTGAATCAGAAACCAATCTCTCCTGTATGTTTTCTGTCACATATTCCGTTGAATTTGTATCTGCAGATTGCGTTTCCTGTGCATTGGTACTCTCCGCTCTCTGATGAACGGCAGACTGTGGCATACTTTCTGTTCCAACTGTCTCCGGTGCTGAGATTGAAGCACCAGCCTGCCCGTTGTCCTCTCCGCATGCAGTTAGAGAAACCAAAATGATCATAGCCCACAATAAAATCCATATTTTTCTCATATTCAACCATTCCTCTATCAACATTTTCTGTTTGATGATAAGAAATTTATCTGGGAATTGCCCGTATAAAAACGAGGATTCCAAACAGGCTTAAAACTGCCCCAAAAATCCGGTTCATCTTCTGGAAACTTTCTGTCCTTTTCTTTCTTCTGGCAAAAGCAACCACAGCGGTCAGCCCTCCCCACCAGAAATAGGTTCCGACAAACACCCCAAGAACCACCAGACACCCATTCTTTCCTGTACTGCCTCCCACAATGCCAAACCAGGAAAAAGCAAACAGGAAAGTTAATATTGCCGCCGGGTTTATAATCACTACGGTAAAGGACGACAAAAATAGCTTAAATCTTCCTGACACTGCCGGAACTTCCGCCGCCCCTCCTTTTCGGAGAAGCAGACGTATTCCCATCAATAGGACAATGCCTCCTGCTAAATGGATGACCGTCTGGTATTCCAGAAGAAAATCTGACACTATGGTCAGCCCAAAAGCCCCGATTCCCGCATATATGCAATCTGCTGCCGAAGACCCCATTCCTGTAAGAAGTCCGGCTTTTATCCCATGTTCCCAGGTTCTCTGCACGGTCATGGCTCCGACAGCCCCCACAGGTACGCCAAAGAGCAGCCCGATCAGAATTCCCTTCAAAGACAGGCTCATACCGCCTCCTTCAGTTCTCTTCTGCATATGATCTTTGTCTTTGATGAATCTACCTTATCCTTTTCAACAATCAATTCATCAATGCTGTCTGCCCGGATCACACCGCTGGAAGGATTCATCACACTGTCAATCTTTCCTGTGATTTCTGCATCTACTGTGGAGTATTCAAAGGCAAGGGTAGTATTCAGAAGCTTACATTTCTTCATGATCAGGTTATCAATGTAACACATACCCTGAAGGCTCTCAATCGTACAATTTACCAGAGTCAGATTCTTTGCATTCCAGCCCAGATATTCGCCGGAAATAAAGGAATCATACACGGTTACATTCTCACTGTTCCAGAAAGCATCCTTGGAAAGCATCCGGGCATTGTGGATCTCCACATTCTTCACCCTGTCAAAGGAATAGTTGCCCACCAGCCGGAAATCCCGCAGCACCATATTCTGGCTGTTCATGGCAAAGTAGTCGCCTTTAGCCGTCACATATTCCATTGTCACATCCTCACAATTCCAAAGTGTTTCAGCTGCATTGGGAAAATTTACATTGTGAAGGTTTACACCTCTACAGCGTCTGAAATTCTTGGGAGCTTCGATCACTGCATCTTCTACCGTGATATTGTCTGTATACCATACCCCTGCACGGGCCATCTCAAACCAGATACAGTTTCTGGCCATAATATTTTTTGCGTACCAGAAAGGGTATTTCCATTTAAACATACAGCCCTCCAGTTGAATGTCATGGCTTTCCTTCAGCGGTGACTCCCCGTCTGCGAAGATACTGTCATAAATTTCTAAATAAGAGCCCTGGAACAATGCTCTTTCTCCTATAAGATACTCCTGCCTGATCTCTCTTTCTTTCATTGTAGTTTCCTCATTTTATTGAATCAGGCCATTCTTTTTCAGCCAGTCTGAGATTTTATCCTTCGCTCCTGCACCGCCGTCCTCATACAGATTCAGACTGTCAAGAATTTCAGAGCCTTTGCTGAGTGTACGGATATCATTTATGATATTCCCGAAACCACCGCCTCCGTTTGTGCAGAACAGGGCAATCTTCATGCCTGCCAGATCATTTTCCGCAAGAAAAGTCGCAACCGGCGGCGCCACTGTATTGAACCAGTTGGGCATACCAAGAAGAATCGTATCATAAGAATCCAAATTCGCCGCCTGCTCTGCCAGAGCCGGACGGTATCCCTCACTGGTTTCTTTTCTCCCCTGTTTTTCTGTAGTATCATAATCGCTGGAATAGCTCTGCCTGAGACGGATTTCAAACAATGTGCCACCCGTCATTCCCTGGATTTACTGGGCAATGCCCTTTGTGTGTCTTGTGTAAGAAAATATGTAATCAATGTGTTCATAAAATGATCTCCTTTGTCCAAAATATATTTATTTCTTTTTTACTTAACAACCGTTACCTCAGATTTGACTTGAAAAAGTCCTCCATCTTGTCAAACGGAATGACACCCATATTGTCATACAGGTCCGTATGAACAGCATCCGGAATAAGGAGCAGTTCCTTGTTATCCCCTTTCAGCATCTTGTAAGCATCTTTACTGAAATAACAGGAATGTGCCTTCTCACCGTGGATTAACAGAACCGCGCTACGGATTTCATCTGCATACTGCAAAATCGGCATATTTAAAAATGAAAGAGAAGACGTTACATTCCAGCCGCCGTTGGAATTCAGGGAGCGTGCATGATACCCACGGTCAGTCTTATAATAATTGTGATAGTCCTTAAAATAAAACGGCGCATCCCCCGGCATGGGATCTGTCACACCACCGGCAAGTGCATAGGCTCCATTTTTGTAATCGCTGACCCTTTGTGCATTCATGGCCTTGCGTTTCTCATAACGTGCATCTGCACTGTCCTCGGAATCAAAATATCCCTTTGCGTTCACACGGGTCATATCATACATGGTGGAAGCGACTGTCGCCTTGATTCTGGTATCAATAGCCGCTGCATTCAGAGCCATACCGCCCCAGCCGCAGATGCCGATAATGCCGATTCTTTCCGGATCAACATTTTCCTGTACGGAAAGGAAATCAACTGCTGCCTGAAAATCTTCTGTGTTAATGTCAGGTGAAGCCACATAACGAGGCTGGCCGCCGCTTTCACCGGTGAAAGACGGATCAAATGCAATTGTCAGGAAACCTCTTTCTGCCATGGTCTGCGCATACAGGCCTGCCGCCTGTTCTTTTCCGCTCCAAACGGTCCGCTGACAGCGATAGCCGCCAGTCTTCCGAAAACTCCCTTTGGCTCGTAAAGGTCTGCCGCCAGCGTTATGCCATAACGATTGTGAAAAGTTACCTTGCGGTGATTCACCTTCCCGCTTTTAGGGAATATCTTATCCCACTCATTTGTCATTGCTAATTTTTCGTTCTCCATTATCATTGCCTCCTACAATATGATTGGTTTCTTTATACTTGCGCTTTTTTCATGGAATAGACCAGGTAATCAAGACAGTCAATCATGTGCTGGCTGGCATGAACCTGATCCAGCAGCAAAGCCCTCTGCATGGAAAGAAGCCGGTACTGCTCCTGTCTTCTGCCCTCTTTCTGCAGCCGTAAATATTTTTTGATCGTAGTTTCATCACAGCCGGCATCTTTCAGATTGCGTATCAAACGATCTTCTTCCGGAATTTCACCCACCTGACCACCTCCTCTTTCTGTTCTAATTATAGGTTTGAAAGAGTAAAATAACAAATACCTAAATCGCAAGTCATATTTTGCTTCATAGGCATATCATAAAATTGTATAATAAATTATATTACACACGAGGAGGAATTTTATGGAAATCAGGGTACTCCGCTATTTTCTGACCATTGCAAGAGAAGGCAGTATAACGAACGCAGCCAATTTCCTGCATTTGACCCAGCCCACGCTGTCCCGTCAGATCCGCGATTTGGAAGAGGAGTTAGGGCAAAAGCTTTTTATCCGCAGAAGCCACAATATGTCTTTAACAACCGAGGGCATGATTTTAA